>JBIQKA010000012.1:0-90410 GCA_044507075.1 Myxococcales bacterium | reverse complement strand
ATGAGAAAAAGAACGTCTCACCCCTTGAAGGGTCCGACCATATCAGTCGTGCGCGAGGCAACTAGCTTGCGCACGCCTCACGAAACGGGCACAGGCAAGGGGAGGCGCTGACGTCGTCAGCGCTTTTTGGCCGGAGATCGACCTCTCTCCCCCCCCAAAAAACAAGAAAGGCGCTGACTCCGTCAGCGCCTTCCACCACGTGCCCGTGTCCGCGCCCGTACACGTCCCCGGTCGTCTCTTCTCTCTCCCTCTCAAGTCTTCGCGATCAACTCCGCCGTCGGCCCGTGAATCACCGCACCATCGTGCGTGAGCAGCGTGCCCTTCACGACCTCGTCGTTGAGATCGAGCTTGAGCTCGCCGCCCTTGGCGACCAGCATCAGCAAAGACTGCACGTTGCGCGCGAACAGGGTGCTCGCATCGTAGGGCATGGTGGCCGGCAGGTTGGCCTCGCCGATGATCTTCACGCCGTGCTTCACGACCGTCTTGCCGAGTTCGCTGAGCTCGCAGTTGCCGCCCTGTTCGACCGCCATGTCGACGATGATGGCGCCGTTCTTCATGCCCTGCACCATGTCCGCCGTGACCAGCTTGGGCGCCGGACGCCCGGGCACCAGCGCCGTGGTGATCACCACGTCCGCCTGCACGATGCGCGCCTTGATGATCTCCTGCTGCTTTTGCAGGAACTCGGCGCTGACCTCCTTGGCGTAGCCTCCCTGCCCTTCACCGCTCTCGAGGTTGGGGAGGTCGATGAACTTGGCGCCCAGCGACTGCACCTGCTCCTTGACGGCCGGGCGAATGTCGCTGACCTCCACCATGGCGCCGAGACGCTTGGCGGTGGCGATGGCCTGAAGCCCTGCCACGCCGGCGCCCATGATGACGACGCGCGAGGGCTGGATGGTGCCGGCCGCGGTCATCAGCAGGGGAAAGTACCTGGGCAGGTTGGCGGCCGCGAGCAGCACCGCCTTGTAGCCGGCGATGTTCGCCTGCGACGAGAGCACATCCATGCTCTGGGCGCGGGTAATGCGCGGGACGAGCTCCATGGCGAACGTGCTGACCTTGTTGGCCACGAGCTTTTTGACCATGGGCACGTTGCGGTGCGGCGACATCAGGCCCACGAGCAGGGCCCCGGGCTTCATCGCGTCCGCTTCGTGTTTACCCAGGTCGGCGTTTTCCGCCGCTTCGGTGACCTTCAGTACGATGTCCGCCGACGACCAGGCCGCGGGGAGGTCCTTGGTGAGCGTTGCTCCGGCGGCCTCGTAGGCCTTGTCCAGGAACGAGGCGGCCTCTCCGGCGCCTGCCTCCACGACAATTTCGAGCTGCTCTTTGACGAGCTTTTTGACGGTGTCGGGCGTGGCCGCGACGCGAGTTTCACCGGCGCGGCGTTCTTTCGGCACAAAGACCTTCAACATGGCGCGCCAATATAGCCGAACCCGAAGAGGGGGCATGCTACTTCGTAGTAGCCGTATGGGATTGTCGCAGCTCGCGGCACTGGCCGCTACCAAACCTGGCCAGGGCGTCATTCCTCCCTTGCCCGAGGTGGCAAGGATGTACAGGTTTTGGCCTAGGGGCCCTGCGCTGGGCCCCCTGCCCTGCTGCTTCGCGGCCGCGCCCCCCGGCGCACACTCCGCAAGCCACCTCAAGAGGATCCAGGAGCCTTCGACCCATGGAAGATAGCCAGCTGCCGCCTCCGAGACCGCGCTTCTCTCAGCTCCCGGGGGCTCTTCCAAAGGTCAACGCCGAGCGCATCGAGCTGCGGCGTTTCGCGGGGCACGTGGATCACGAGGAGCACCTTTCGCACCTGCGCATCGCGCACCTCACCGACCAACACTTCGGCCGCGTCACTTCCCACGCCGTCCAGCGCGGCGCCATGCTGATGACCAACGCCAGCGCGCCCGACCTGGTGGTGATCACCGGCGACTTCGTGTGTCACAGCCAGGAGTACCTCGACGAGCTGGAGGAGGTGATCGAGAGCTTCCATGCGCCCGTTTTGTGCGTGCTGGGCAATCATGACCACTGGTCGGGCGCAGCCGCGGTGCGACGATCGCTGCGGCGCGCGGGGGCCGAGGTGCTCGATAACCAGCACACCGTGATCACGCTGCGCAACCAGCGCCTCCAGGTAGTCGGCCTCGACGACGCGTACACGGGGCACGCGGACCCCGAGAAGGCCACCAAAGGGTTGCGCCGCGATCTCCCCACGATCGGTCTCTCGCACATCGCAGAGGAGGCCGACGCGCTCTGGGAGTACGGCGTGCCCCTGGTGTTCTCCGGGCACACGCACGCGGGACAAGTGACGCTGGCGAGCATGCACGAGCTCTTCCTGGGCCGCATCGTCGGCCACAAGTATGTGCACGGGTTGTACGGATGCAGGACGCGCACGCAGGCCAAGGGAGCGGTCTACGTGGGCGCGGGCATCGGGGCCGCCGTCATGCCGATCCGCATGGGCTCCCGCGGGCGTCGCGAGGTGGCGATGTTCGAGCTCGGCGCGCACGCTGGCGCCCAGTGGGAGGACCATGCCGAGCAGCGCCCGCTGAGAGGGCGAGCCCCCGATGCGCGGACCAAGGAGAAGCGGCGCAAGCAGCTCGAACGCAAGATGCGCAAGCATCCTAAGGTGGCCGAGTAGCGCGCCATCACTCGAACGAGAACTCGTAGATGGGTTGTTGCGAGCCCTCCGAGATCGTGAAGTACCCGCGACCGTCGGCCCGAAAACCGAACGCCTCGCCCTGCTTTCTCGCGTCCGCCAAGGGCCACTCGCAAAAGTCGCCCGAAAGCGCCGCAAACAGCGGCTGTCCCGAAGCCCGGGGCCAAAAGCGCAGCCTTTTATAATTGCGCACCGCGACCCCGCTGCCATCGGGCAGGACGTCGGCCGCGGTCACGGGCCCGAGCGCCACAGTGGCGACCAGCTTGGCTGTGACCTTGCGGCGCTCGAGCTCGCCGCGAGGTACGCGGAAGACGGGCATCGGCGCGTCCTTGCGCGCGAAGAACGCGCCCTTGCTGACGATGTAGAGGTCGCCGCTTTGCGGATCGATGATCAGGGCCTCGGCGTCGCGCGGGCCCCCTTCGTAGGCCAGGTCGATGCGTTCGACCGGGACCGTGATCTTGCGCTCGCTCCGTGACGCGACGTCCGGCTCCGGGAGCCGGTAGATCTGTACCCATTGGCGCCGCGCCAGGTTGTCCCCGATATCGGCCACGTAGAGGTAGTTCTGCCCCTCGATCGGGCCGGGGCCCCACGCGATGTCCTCATAGTCCACGGCGTCGGCGCCGCGTAGATCCACCTGCATGCGGAGCTCGCCTGAAGTCTCGATCGCGTAGATGCGCGCTCCGTCGCCCGAGTCGTTGTGGACCCAGAGCAGATTCGGCTGAACGCGGCTCGCGACGAGACCCGAGACCTCGTCGAGGCCGCGGGTCGGCAGCTTGCCACGCGTCACGCCCGGTCCCACCCCGCGGCAGAGGGGGTCCTCCTTGGCCCGCGCGCGAGGCGTGCTGTCAGCGGCGGGCTGGTCCCACGCGCGCTCGGCCTGCGACCGGGTTGGCTCGGTTGGCTCCGAAGGCCCATGGGTCCGCGGGGCGCGGCAGCCCCATACGAGCAGCAGCAGCGACCAGGCATGCACAGACAAGAGCGAGCGAAAGATCCCCGGGGACACGGCGCCCTAGAATGCGATCTCGCTCGGCTTCTCTCCAGGCAAGGTGACCGCCATCAGGTCCATTTTCTGACCGCGCTGGGCCTTGTAGCGCACGTAGAACCCGAGCACGCGCCGCACGTAACGCTTGGTCTCGGCGAACGGGATGCGCTCCAAGAACGCGTCGAGCGGCACATGGGCGCCATACTCGCGGATCCAGCGGCGCACGTTGTGCGGCCCGCCGTTGTAGCTGGCGATAGCCAGCGGCAAGCGGCCGTCCATGCGCTCCAAAAGGGAGCTCAAGTACCAGGCCGAGAACTCGAGGTTGGTGGTGGGATCGAGCAGATCCGTCGTGGTCGCGTCGTACCGCCCGAGCTGGTCGGCGATCAGCCGGCCCGTGCGCGGCATGATCTGCATGAGCCCGATCGCGCCCGCGTGGGAAATGATGCGCCTCTGATAAACGCTCTCGACCCGCATGACCGCGAACAGGAGGTCGGGATCCAGGTTGTACTTGCGGGCCACCCGGGCCACCGTGTGCGCGTAGGGCTCAGGCTGGGTGTCTATCCAGCTGCCCCCCCCGAACAATCCGGCCGTCCCATGGTCGCCGATGTCGCTGGCGATCTTGGCCAGCCGTTCGCGTGTGGGCATGTCCAACGCGAGCCGCTGACGTCGCAGCTGGGGATCCTGGGTGGCCACCTGCACGCTCGCCGCGCGATAGACGGCCTGACGGCCGGCGCGCAGGGCCCCGCGCGCCCCGCGCCGCGACACGAAGCGGAACGCCAAGTAGGCCTCGTGCAGCTCGTCCCCCGCGGCATCGAGCTCACCGAGCCGCAGGAGATCGAGCGCGCGCGCGAGCCAGGGATAAGCGAGGCCGTGCTCTTCGGCGATCGGCGCAAGACCGCGGATGGCCGCCTGGACATCCATGCCCGGGTACGCCTCCAGGCGCGCGAGGACGGAGTCGACGCGCTCCTTGTTGCACTCGGCACGCCGCCCGGGTGCCCGACACACGGGCTGGTCGCTCGCTGCACCGAGCGCGCGCAAGCGTTGATCGGCCCAGTTCGCATAGAAGCGCGTCGCGCTCGTGTCGACGCTCTGCACCTGCGCGAGCTGCCGCTTGGCCTCATCGATCCGCCCCAGGCGCTCGAGCGCGCGCGCGCGGTGATAGCGGGCGGCCGCGGCCAAACTCGGGTGATGAACCAGTGTGTCCGCGAGCGAGATCAGCGTCTCCTCGCTCGCCGTCCCGGCGGCCACGGTGAGCGCTTTGAAGCGAACGTCGGCCGGCGCCGCCTGGGCCTTCTTCACCAGCCCTTCGATCAACTCGTCGGCCACGTCTGAGAGGCGCATCTCGCAGGCCGGATAGAGCCACTGCAGGAAGAACGCAGGCCGCTGCTTGGCCAGCTTCTTCTTGTCCACGAGCTGCAGGCGAATCTTGCGCTCCAGGGCCTCTCGCTCCGGGTTGCTCACGCTGCCCATGGCGCTCACCAACGTGCGCTCGGAGGAGACCGTCATCCGGTTTTCGAGGTTGGTCAGCGCGACCACCAGGCCATCGCGCTGGGCCAGGAGCGACTTGGCCACGGGGCGGTCGGCGATCTCGGCGACCGCTTGTTGCGCGAGGTCGATGGGCCCCGACTTGAGCAAGCGCTCCGCGCGCGCGAGCACCTCCTGATCGCTGAGCGGCGCCACCGTGACTCCGATGGTGGCGAGGGCGGCGAGGCGCTCTCGGGCCTTGCGGGCGACCGGGTAGCCCGGCAGCGTGAGATCCAGCGTGCGGTAGGTGGCCGCCGCGGCGCGTGTTTGGCCCGCCGCCTCGCGCGCGAGCGCGTGCTCGAAAGTCAGCGTGGCCCCTTCGGGCAGCTCCGGAAAGCGGCGCATGAGGCCCGAAAGTTCGCTCTCTGCTCGCGGATCGCGCGCGCGCAAGAGGTTGAGCACGTACCCCACGTGGGCGCGGGCCTCGAGATCTTGTGTCTGCCCGCGTTCGCGCGCCTCGCGATAGGCCGCCGCGGCGCGCACCGCATCGCCGCGGCGTTCGTGCAGCTCCGCGCGCATCAACGCCACATAGTCGGCGATGCGCGGCATGGTGGCCTCCACCACGCGCAGGTTCAGCAGCGCGTCTTCATGGAGGCCCCGCGCGTCGAGCTCACGCGCACGGGCGAGGGCGCGGGCAGCCACCAGGGGCGCTTCCTTTGCGCTCTCGCGGCCCGACATCGGCGCGCAGCTATCGAAGGTGGGGTTCGGGAGGTGCAAGCGGGGCAGCTCGCAAATCCCGGCGGCGTCGTCGAACGCAGAGGCCGCGTGGCCCGCGCCATCCAGCATGACCTCGGACAGCGCGCACAACGACTCGCCCGACCAGCCGAGTGCGGTGGCCGGCGCGAGCGTCAGTGCGGAAAGAAAGAAGGCTCCGAGAGGACGCAACGTGCAGCTCCAATCCTTCCTCATCCTGAGCAGAACTGGCTGCGATCGCAAAAAAATCCCGCGTCACCTGCGACGTTCCACAGAGGTGCGTGTACGGAGCGCGGAACACCACATGTGGCCGCCTGGGGACGCGCCGCGCGACCTACCTGCAATTCCTCACCAGGGGAGCTGGGAGCGGGAAGGCCGTGGGCCCGGGTAGGTCAGCCCGAGATCCCGAGGTTCTTGCGCAGGCGCGGCAGGGGCGGCTCCGTGTTCGGCACGAAGGATTCGCCGCGAATGGTCTCGCAGGCCTGGATGTAGCGCAGGGCGGCCTCGACGCGGACCTCGTCCGGGATCGCGGGTACGGGGCCGTCGCCCTTGTAGCCCTGGGACCCGAGGTAGCGGCGCACGTAGTCCTTGTCGAAGCTCTTGGGGTCCTGACCCGCCTCGAAGGCGGCCTGGTAGGTGTCGGCCAGCCAAAACCGGGAGGAGTCGGCGGTGTGGATCTCGTCGATCACCACGATCTCCCCGCTCTCGGTGCGGCCGAACTCGTACTTGGTATCGACCAGGATGAGCCCGCGCTTTCGGCACACGTCCTGACCGTGCTTGAACAGCGCCATCGCGTACTCGGCGGCGGCGTCGAAATCCCGAGCGCTCACGGCTCCCATGGCGATGATCTCATCGCGCGAAACGCTCACGTCGTGGTCGCCGTGCTCGGCCTTGGTGCTGGGCGTGAGGATGGGCTCGGGCAGCTTCTCATGCTTGCGCAAGCCGTCTGGCAGCCGGTGGCCGCAGAACACCCGGGTCCCCTTCTCGTAATGGGTCCAGATGCTGGTGGAGGTGTTGCCGGTCACGTAGGAGCGGACGATCATCTCGACCTTGAGCGGCTCGCACTCGACGCCGATCATCACGTTCGGGTCCGGGACTGAGATCACGTGATTGGGCGCGATGCCCTTGGTCTCCTCGAACCACCAGGCCGCCAAAGAGTTCAGCACCTGCCCCTTGTACGGGAGGGTGCCGAGCACGCGGTCGAAGGCGCTGATGCGGTCGGTGACCACCAGGATGCGCTTACCGTCGGCCGTGGTGTAGTTGTCACGCACCTTGCCCTCGTAACGCTTCCCGAGCCCCGGGAAGTTGGTTCCGTCGAGGGTCTTCTGGAGTCCGTCGAAGAGGACCTGCTGGCTAACGGTCATGGTGGTTTTTGCCTTTCACTGCGGGAACGTCACTAGCCTGAGCGCCCCGTGAGGACGCGGCAATCAATAGGTCTGAAGCGCGCGATCGATGATGGCGTCCGCGTGCTTGAGGGCGTGCTGCAGGTCGAACTGGGCGTCGATCTCGCCCTCGCTCAGGCGGGCGCGGATGTCGGCGTCGGCCTTGAGAAACGCGCGGAACTCGCCCTCGCCGCGGAACGCCTTCATGGCATTGCGCTGCACCAGCACGTAGCCGTCCTGACGTCCCATGCCGGTGCCGACCAGTGCGAGCAAGATGCCCTCGCTCGCCCACAAGCCGCCCGTGCGCTCCAGGTTCTGCCGCAAGCGCTCGGGGTACACCACGAGCTTCTCGATGACGCCGCGGGCGCGATCGAGCATGAAGGCCAGGGTGGCGCTCGCGTCCGGCAAGAGCATGCGCTCCACGGAGGAGTGCGAGATGTCCCGCTCGTGCCAGAGCGCCACGTTCTCCAGCAAGGGCACCACGGCGGCGCGCACCACGCGCGCCAGACCGCAGAGGTTCTCGGTGAGCACCGGGTTACGCTTGTGGGGCATGGCGCTCGAGCCCTTCTGGCCCGGATTGAAGAACTCCTCGGCCTCGCCGACCTCCGTGCGCTGCCAGTGGCGGACGTTGGTGGCAAAGCGCTCGATGGCCGCGGCCATGCTGGCCATGGCCCCCGCGAAGGCGGCATGACGGTCGCGCGCGACCACCTGCGTGCTCACCGGCTCCGGCTTGAGCCCGAGCTGCGTGAGGGCCTCAAGCTCGATCTGGGGCGTGAGGTGGGCGTAGGTGCCGACGGCTCCCGCGATCTTGCCGACCGCCACCTCCTCACGCGCCTGCGAGAGGCGGGCGCGGGCGCGGGCGATCTCCGAAAAGTGGCCCGCCAGCGCCACACCGAAGGTGGTGGGCTCGGCGTGGATTCCGTGGGAGCGGCCCATCAGCGGCGTCTTGCGGTGCTCCTCGATGCGCGCACGGAAGGCGGCCAGCAGCTTGTCGCTGCGCTCGATGAGGGCGTCGGCAGCGTCGCGCATGAGGATGGCGAGCGAGCTGTCGAGCACATCGGAGGAGGTCATACCGCGATGGAGCCAACGGGCAGGAGGCCCTGCGAGCTCCTCGACATGGGTCAGAAACGCGATCACGTCGTGGCGCGTGACCGCCTCGATCTCGTCGATACGAGCCGGAATCAACCTGGCTTTCGCGGGCCTGACCTCGCGCGCCGTGCCGAGCGGGACGATGCCCGCGCGCTCCATCGCCTCACAGGCTGCGAGCTCCACCTCGAACCAGGTCTCGAACTTGCGCTTTTCGGACCAGAGCTCTGCGAAATCTTTCGGCGTATAGCGCGGAATCATGGCGCGCCGAAACTAGCACCGAGCCCCGAAGATGCCATGGAACAGCGCCATTCCGAGCGCGCTTCGGGCACGCTCGCGCACGCCTCGATCGCGCCACGGTTGACGCTGCAGGGGCGCGACATTACCCCTGAGTACGTGAAGGAATCCCCTGCCGGAGCCCGCTCACCGTTGAGCATGTCCTTGATCCGGGAGCGGCTGGCGGCGCACGATCCGCGGCCCCCGGCAGATCGCCTGTGGCTCGCGCCCGAGGGGGCGCACGATCTGACGAGCGCCAGCAAGCGCGCCGCGGTGGCGACCATCCTGCGGGAGGGGTCTGCTGGCCCCGAGGTGCTGCTGATCCGGCGCGCGGACAACCCCCAGGATCCGTGGTCGGGCCACATGGCTTTCCCGGGCGGGCGCGAGGCGCCCCAGGATCCCGACCTCATCGCCACCGCGGTGCGTGAGACACGCGAGGAGGTGGGCCTCGACCTGCAGCGCTCGGCGCATCTCTTGGGCCGTCTGGATGTCCTGCCCGCGGTGGCGCGCGGTCGCCGCGTCGGGCTCGTGATCTCGCCTTTCGTGTTCGAGCTCACGGAGGAGACCTCGCTGCAGCCCAACTATGAGGTGGCAGAGTCGCTGTGGGCACCGCTGGATCCCATGCTCCGCGGGTCGCTCGCCACCACCATGCCCTACGAGTTCGAGGGTCAGCACATCGCCCTGCCCGCGTACGACGTCCAGGGCCGGCTGGTCTGGGGCCTGACACATCGCATGCTCGAGCTCCTGTTCGGACGGCTCCGTTGAAGCAGCGCGCGGGCCGGATCACGCGGCGAAGCATGTCCTTGAACCATGCCGATTTGACAGCCGCGAGGGGGCGAACTAAGCGACGCCATGGCCTTCATCTATGATGAGCCGAGCAGGACCTTTGGCGAATACCTGCTCGTTCCCAATCTGACGACCAAGCAGTGCCTACCGGCCAACGTCGATCTCAAGGCGCCCGTGGTTCGCTTCCGGGCGGACCCCGCCGATCCGGCGTTCGATCCTCGCAAATCCCCGCTGACCATCAACGTGCCGATCACGAGCGCGCTGATGCAATCGGTGTCCGGGGCCGATCTCGCGATCGCCCTCGCGCGCTGCGGTGGGCTCTCGTTCATCTTCGGCTCGCAAGCGATCGAAGACGAGGCGGCCATGGTGCGCCGGGTCAAGAACTACAAGGCCGGGTTCGTGGTGAGCGACTCGAACCTGCGGCCCGACGCCACCTTGGCGGACGTGCTCGCGTTGAGCGAGCGCACCGGGCACTCCACCATCGCGATCACCGAGGACGGTAGCCCGAGCGGCAAGTTCCTCGGCATCATCACCAGCCGCGACTACCGGGCCCACAAGACCCCGATCAGCACGCCGGTGCGCGAGATCATGACCCCGTTCAAGTCGATCCACTCGGGCCGCGTCGGCATCGTGTTGGAAGAGGCCAACGAGCTCATCTGGAAGCACAAGCTCAACTGCCTGCCCGTGATCGATGAGCGCCAACACCTGCAGTATCTGGTGTTCCGCAAGGACTACGAGTCCCACCAGGAGCACCCGCTCGAGAACGTGGACAAGGAAAAGCGCCTGATCGTCGGCGCGGGCATCAACTCGCGCGACTTCCGGGAGCGCGTGCCAGCGCTGATCGAGGCGGGCGCCGACGTGCTGTGCATCGACTCCTCGGACGGCTACTCCGAGTGGCAGCGCGACACCATCGAGTACGTGCGCAAGGAACATCCGAGCAGCTACATCGGCGCCGGCAACGTGGTCGACCGCGAGGGCTTTTTGTACCTGGCCGAGGCGGGCGCGGACTTCGTCAAGGTCGGCATCGGCGGCGGCTCCATCTGCATCACGCGCGAGCAGAAGGGCATCGGGCGCGGTCAGGCCTCGGCCGTGATCGAGGTGGCCCAGGCGCGCGACGAATACTTCCAGAAGACCGGCATCTACGTGCCCATCTGCTCGGACGGCGGGATCAGCCAGGACTATCACATCACGCTGGCGCTCGCGATGGGCGCCGACTTCATCATGATGGGCCGCTACTTCGCGCGCTTCGACGAGGCGCCCGGCCGCAAGGTCCGCGTCAACAACCAGTTCATGAAGGAGTACTGGGGCGAAGGTTCCAACCGCGCGCGCAACTGGCAACGCTACGATCACGGCGAAGACAAGAAGAAGAAAGACCAGATGGAGTTCGAGGAGGGCGTCGACAGCTACGTCTCCTACGCGGGCAAGCTGAAGGACAACCTCGACGTCACGCTGGCCAAGGTGCGCTCCACCATGTGCAACTGCGGCTCGCTCAGCCTGCGCGAGCTCTACAAACGCGCGCGGCTCACGGTCGCGAGCACGGTGAGCATCCACGAAGGTGGCGTGCACGATGTGATGCTGAAGGACTCGCGCACCAATCCGACCGAGGCCTGAGCTTCGCCGGCTCAGCCGCAGGAGCAGTCGCGACAACCCCGCTCTGCGCACGCGCCACAGGCTTCACGCACGCGCTTGCGCAGGGCTTCGCGCGCCCGAAACGCTCGCACCGCGGCGTTGTTGGGGGTGATGCCCGCGCGCTTGGCGTACTCGCCCAGGCTCTCGCCCTCGAGGTCCACGCGCCGTACGGCCTCGGCATACTCGGGCTTCAATCCCTGCGCGAGCCCCGTCAAGCAGGTGCAGATGGCCCGCTGGGTCTCTCCTTCGGGCGACGCGCCCGGCGCTTCCGCGCTCAGCTCCTCGGCCAGCGCGCTGAGCGCGCGGTGCTCGGAGGTGCGCTTCCGTACGTGATCGATCACCGCGTTGCGCAGCACTCGGTAAAACCAGGCCACCGCCGACTCCTGATCGCGAATGCTCGCGACCTTGTCGAGGCTGCGCAGAAAGGCGTCCTGCAGGATCTCTTGCGCGAGCGCGCGGTCGCCCGTCCTCCGCTCCAAAAAGCCTTGAAACTCCTGGTACTTCGCGGTGATCGCCGCAAGGCGCGCGCGCGTTCGGTGCTGATCTTCAGCCGTCGTGCTCATGGACATGCTCCAGCTCTGCAGACGGAGCGGCCGGGCGATCCATTACAGGGCCAGCGCGTGCAGGGGTCGCGCGCGTCCCCCCGAAGAACTGCTCACGGTACGAGCGCTCGTAGAGGTCCAGGACGGTGAGGAAGAAGGCTGCGATCAGCGGCCCATAGAGCAGCCCCACCAGCCCGAACGAGGCGATGCCTCCGAGCACAGCGAAAAAGATCAGCATGCTGTGCATCTGCATGCGGCTGCCCATCAAGCGCGGCTTGAGCAGGTTTTCGATCACGAGGCTCTCCACCAGACAGAACACGAAGAAGCCGACCGCTGCGGTCACGCGCCCGTGCAGGAGCAGAAAGATCGTGGCCGGAATGGACACGACGTGGATGCCAAGCAGCGGCAAGAACGCGAACACGCTCATCACCGCGCCCCAGAACAGCGGCGAAGGATGCCCCACCACCAACATCGCCACGCCCCCGAGCGCCCCCTGCAACAGGCTGCCCACGCCATTTCCGATCAGGATGGCGCCGCCGACGTTCCGAAAGGTCGTCACGATGCGCTCCTCCTCGACATCGGGGAGCGGCGAGAGGTCGAATACGCGGCGCTTGATGGCTGGGCCGTCCACCAACCCGAAGAACACCACGACCAGCATCAGCGCAAAGTGGTACAGGGCCGAAAGCACGTTGGCGACCAGGCCGTTGAGTTGCTGGCTGAGGAAGCCGGCGATCGCGCCCGCGACCGCGGCGGAGGACTGTCGGAACGTTTCCGGGGTGTATTCGATGCCCACCAGCTCGCCGAGGTTTTGCGCGTGGCGACCGACCCAGCCCTCACCGCGCAGCGCCTCCTGCACCGGCGGATCGGTGAGCGCGACGCTGACCGCCTCGTAGGCGCTCGCGGCCTGGCGCGAGAGGCTCGTCACGAGCCAAAGCGTCGGCAACGCGATCATGACGGCCACCGCGACGGTCACGATGCCGCCGGCCAGGGCGCGGTTGCCCGATAGCCTCGACACCAGACGCAAATAGTAGGGGCGACAGCCGCCGGCGATCAGGAAGCCGAGCACCATGTCGGTCACGAAGTCCCACAGCAGATAGCCAAACCAGTACAGCGCGAACGCCAGCACCACCGCGAAGAAGGCCAGCGTCCCGCGGCTGTGTGGCTGGGCTTTGTCCGAACCGGCCGCGTCGTTCATCACTCTGCAGCGTACACTGAGCCACGCCTCTGGTCCGGCAACAGGCAGATCGGGCCGGAAGGCGGCCGTTCCGCGCCAGCGGGCCGACCCGCCGCAGGGGCCGACCCGGCCGCTCCCGGTGAGCCAGCACTTGCTTCGACACCGGGGTCTGGGCGATACCTCTTGCTGCGCGCCCATTTTCGCCGCTGCCCGCCCATGCAACCCCCTACCCCTCCATCCTCCGCCTCGGCGATCCGCCCCACGCCGCAGACGAAGGTCACCTTCTGCCGGATTTGCGAGGCCAGCTGCGGCCTCCTGGCGCAGGTGGAACAAGGCCGGGTACTCAAGCTGCTGCCAGATCCCGAGCACGTAGTGAGCCAGGGTTTCGCCTGCATCAAGGGCGTCCGCTACACGGAGATCCACGGGTCTCCCGATCGCCTGCGCACCCCGCTCAAGCGCGTGGGCGACCGCTTCGAGCCGATCGCTTGGGACCAGGCGTTTCAGGAGATCGGCGACAAGGTGCGCGCGCTCCGTGCCCAGCACGGACCGCACAGCGTGGGCATGTATGTGGGCAACCCGGCTCCCTTCAGCCCACCGCACATGGTGTTCGCGGGCGCCTTCAATACCGGGCTCGGCACCCGACACCTCTACACATCGGGCTCGCAGGACTGCAACAACAAGTTCGTGGTGGCCCAGGCCATGTTCGGCTCGCCCCTCCTGCAGGCGATCCCGGACGTCGACCACGCCGCGTGCGTGATCATGGTCGGCACGAACCCCGCGGTCTCGCAGCTGAGCATGGCCAACGTCCCGCGCATCATGGAGCGGCTCAAGGCCGTGACCAAGCGCTCGCCGGGGCGCGTCGTGTTCGTGAACCCCCGGCGCACCGAATCTGCGCAACAGCTGGGCGAGCACTGGCCGATCCGTCCGGGCACGGATGTGTACTTCTTCCTCGCGTTCGCGCACGTGCTGTTCGCGGACCACCCGCCCTCGGCCGAGATCGTGAAGCGGGTGTCAGGGGTTGCTGAGCTCCGTGAGCTGGTCTCGCCGTGGAGCCCCGAGCGCGTAGAGCCGCTGACCGGGATCGACGCCGATGCCCTGCGCGCGCTGGTCGCCGCCTACTGTCGCGCCGAGAGCGCGGTTTTCTACGCGGGCACCGGCGTGAACCAGGGCCCACACGGCACGCTCTCCTTCTGGCTCTTGACCGCGATCCAGATCTTGAGCGGCCACTTCGACCAAGTCGGCAGCATGCTGATGACCCGCGCGCAGCAACGCACCGCGAAGGTCGCCTATCCCACGGGCGATCGCATCCAGGTCAAGAGGTCGCGCTTTGGCGCGCACGCCTCGGTGATCGACAGCCTGCCCGCCGGCGTGATGGCCGACGAGATCCTGACCCCGGGACCTGGCCAGCTACGCGCCATGTTCGTGACGGCGGGTAACCCGCTGCTCAGTTGCCCCAACAGCGCGCGCATGCGCGAGGCGCTCGGCTCCCTCGAGCTGCTCGTGGCCATCGACCTGTTTCGCAACGAGACCGGCAACCTCGCCCACTACTTGCTCCCCGTGACCTCGTTCTTGGAGCGCTCCGACATGCCGATGGGGATCTCGGGCTATCAACCGGTCCCCTACGCCCAGGTCGTGGAACCCGTGGTGCCGCCGCTCGCGGAGACCAAGGACGAGTGGTGGATCTTCGCCAAGCTGGGCCAGGCGTGCGGGGTGCCCTTCAACGGCTCCAAAGCGATCCAGTGGTGGATCGAACAGTCGCTGAAAGAGGCGGGCAACTGGCTGCCTCGCTTTCTGCGCTTCACGCCGGCTCTCCTGTTCCTGGCGGTCCTCTTGCTCGAGCGGCTCACCCTGCGCAAGCTGCGCAAGCACCCCCACGGCCTGTTGCTGAAGCCCCAGGGCTCCACCGATTTCTTGCGGCGCGGCGTATTGAACGAGGAGAAGCGCGCGCGCATCGCCCCCTCGGCCTTCCTGCAGGTCGCCCAGGGCCTGGCGGGCGATTTCGAGGCGCAGCTTTTCGCGCGTGAACGCACGCTGCTCATCACCAAGCGCGAAAAGCGCAGCCACAATACCTGGATGCACAACGCTCCGTCCCTCGGTGGAGACGCAAAGCGCGGCGCCAATCGGCTGGTGATGCACCCCGAGGACGCCGCGCGCCGCGGGCTCGCGGAGGGCGAGGTTTGCGAGCTGCGCGCGGGTTCGGCCTCGCTGCGGGTCACGGTGCAAATCAGCGACGACATGCAGCCGAATACGGTCGCTCTCCCCCACGGCTGGGGTCATGCCGAGGCAGACGGACTCAAGGTCGCGCAGCGCGTTCCGGGGGTGAACGCGAACCTGCTCGCGTCCGACGGCGCGAGCGCACTCGAGCCGCTCTCGGGGATGTCGCGGCTGACCGCGTTCGAGGTGGAAGTGCACAAGCTCCCGCCTGCTCACGCGCCTGAAGCCGCCCCGACCGCGCCCGAATCCCTCGCCCCGCTCAAATGACCTGCGCGCGCGCGAGCTCCTCGTGCTCGGCGTCCGACAGCCCCAGCAGCTCCTGGTAGATCTCTCGATTGTGGGCGCCGAGCGCGGGGCCTATCCACTCGGTGCGCCCGGGGGTCGCGCTCAACTTGGGGACCACGGCCGGGATCTGGAGGGGGCGTCCGCCAGGCAGCCTGACCTCCTCGAACATCCCGCGGGCGAGGTACTGCGGGTCGCGCGTGATGTCCGCGATGCTGTAGATGGGGCCGGCCGGAACCTCTGCCCGCTCGAGCGACGAGAACACGTGGTCGTAGTCGTGCTGGCTCGTGTAGGCCTCGATGGCGGCGTCGATCTCCGCCTCGTGCTGCACACGGCCAGGGTTGTGCGCGAGGCGTGGATCATGGGCCAAGTCAGGGCGACCGATCGCCAGCATGAGGCGTTGGAAGATGCTGTCGCCGTTGCCGCCGATGATCACGTACTTGCCGTCCTTGCACCTGTAGGTGCTGCTCGGGACGATGCCCGCGAGCTTGGGTCCCGCGCGCTCGCGCACCTGCCCGAAAAAGTCGTACTCCGGCAAGAGGCTCTCGAGCATGTTGAACACGCTCTCGTAGATCGCGGTGTCCACGACCTGTCCTTGCCCCGTGCGCTCTCGGTGATGGAGCGCGGTGAGCGCGCCGATCACCGCGTGCAGCGCCGCGATGGAATCTCCGATGCTGACCCCGGTACGGACGGGTGGTCGTTCCGGCTCCCCCACCAAGTAACGCAGCCCACCTATCCCCTCCGCCACGCTGGCGAAGCCGGGCCGGGCCGCGTAGGGGCCCGTCTGTCCCCAGCCCGAAACCCGCACCATGATCAAGCCTGGGTGGTCCGCGCGCAGCTGCTCGTAGCCGAGCCCCCACTCCTCCATGCGCCCGGGCCGAAAGTTCTCGATCACGATGTCGCACTTGGCGATCAGCGCGCGCAGCAGCTCGGCGGCGCGCGGCTTGCGCAGGTCGAGCGTGATCGACTTCTTGTTGCGGGCGATGCCGTACCACCAGAGCGAGGTGCCCTCGTGCAACATGCGCCAGCTGCGCATGGGGTCGCCCGTCCCGGGCGGCTCCACCTTGATGACCTCGGCCCCGAAGCTCGCCAGCATGGAGCCCGCGAATGGCCCCGCGATCAGCTGCCCGAGTTCCAGCACGCGCACACCTTCGAGTGCCTTCATAGGCCTTTTCTAGCGCGCTCGGCGGCGTTATACGAGGCCGAGCGAGGCAACCTTGGCGCGGCGCACACGCAGCAGACGGTCGAAGATCTCCGAGAAGCGCAGGCATGCACCGGGCACGGCTCCAGGCACCCTGGTGGCCCCCCCAGGGGCGCCCAAGCCGCTCGTGCGGGTCCTCTCGTATCACAGCGACCTGTTCGAAGAGCATGTGGTCGAGCGCGCCGAGCAGGTGGCGAGGCTGCGGCGCAAGGAGCACGGCTTGTGGGTCGACGTACAGGGCGTGGGCGACGCGGAGCTGGTTCGGGAGCTGGGCGAGCTGTTCGGCCTCCATATGTTGTCGCTCGAGGACGTGCTCAACCTGCACCAGCGGCCCAAGGTCGAGACCTTCGACCAGTACATCTACTGCGTGCTGCGCATGCCCGAGTTCGGCGTCCCGCTGCGGCTCGAACAGATGAGCGTGTTCTTCGGCAAGGATTTCGTGCTGACCTTCCAGGAAGATCCGGGCGACCCGCTCGAGCCGGTGCGCGAACGGCTGCGCCACAATCGCGGGCGCATCCGCAGCTTGGGCCCTGACTATCTCGCCTACGCGATCATCGACGCGATCGTCGACCACTACTTCCCCGTGCTGGAGGCGTTCGCAGACCGCATCGACGAGCTGGAGGAGGCCGTCCTCGGCGCCTCGTCCGCCCACGTGCTCGCCCCCCTGCAGGATGTCCGGCGCGAGCTCCTCCTCTTGAGGCGCGCGGTCTGGCCCCTGCGTGAGATGATCGGCAGCCTGGCGCGAGACCCGTGCGAAAACCTCGTCTCCACGAAGACCGTGCCCTACCTGCGGGATTGTCAGGATCACGCGGCGCAGCTGATGGACGTGCTGGAGAGCTGCAGGGAGCTCTCGACCGCGCTGATGGACGCGTACATCTCGAGCGTCGCGCTGCGCACCAACGAGGTCATGCGCGTCCTCACCATCATGTCCACGATCTTCATCCCGCTGACGTTCATCGCGGGCATCTACGGCATGAACTTTGATCCGAGCACGTCTCCGCTCAACATGCCGGAGCTTCGCTGGTCCCTCGGCTATCCGTTCGCGCTCGCGTTGATGGCGATAACCGCTGTGAGCCTGGTCTTCTTCTTCCGCCGCAAAGGCTGGCTCGGGTCCACCAAAATGCTCACCCGGCAGCAGCTCCCCTGAGCCTGCTGTTTCGGGGCGTGCGCAAGCGTGTCGCTGGAAATCGCTGCGCACAGCGAGAATTTCGGCTCACGCTGAGGATCGGAAGGTGGCCTGAGATGGCGCACCTCGAGGAGGTCCAGCATGAAAGCGCCGAAGAGCTCGACCATGATCTTCGCTCTTCTGATCGCCCTCGGCAGCGTTGGCTGCGGCGATGACGATGACGACAACAACACGCCTCCGGGGGACGGAGACGGGGACGGCGATGGCGATGGCGATGGCGATGGCGATGGCGATGGCGATGGCGACGCCGGAGGCGGCAACTTCACGCTGACGGGCGAGGTAGCTCCGGTGTCCGGCACCGCAGCGGCCTCGAGCTGCGACGAGAACACCGACAATCGTCCCAACGGGCAGTGCTATGGCTTCTACTGCGGCACCAACAGCAACTCGCTGCAGGCAGCTTTGACCCCGGGAGCGGCGTGCGGTACCACCCCCGAAATCTACTACGCCTGCGACGGACTCACGACGCGCACCGTAGCCGCGTGCGCCCGCGACTACGCCACGATGCCAGACGCGCGCTCGTTGACCCAGGAGTGCGTACGTCGCTCACCGGAGCTCGACGTGATCAGCGACGCCTGCCTATCGTGCTACCTCGACTCGGCCGACTGCGCGCGCACGAACTGCCTGCTCCAATGCGCCACCTCCGACAACCCCGAATGTGACACCTGTCGTGAGACCAACGGCTGCACGCCCAACTTCTACACCTGCGCAGGCCTGCCCAACCCGCAATAGGCCGAGCTGCCCGTGCGCGCTCAGAAGATCAGGTTGCCCTGGAGCGAGATGATGTCCTGGCGCGCGCGGTAGCTGCCTTCGTTGACAGGTTGCGCGGGGACGGTGTCTGGAGGGACGGCGGGCACCGCCGCGATCTCGGGCACCCGCCCCTCGCCCACGCGTGTATCGACCTTGCCGTAAAACAGGTGGGCGTAGGCCAAGGAGACCTTGACCATGCTGCCGATCATCACCGATGCACCGATGTGCAGGCCGAACTTTTGCTGCGCGAAGTAGTCGATGTTCATGTAGGAGCCCCGTACGGCGCTCGACTCGTAGGAGAAGCCCGCCCGCAACGAGAGCAGCGACGGGAGCACGTTGTAGTCTCCGCCCACCCGAACGCCGTAGGTGTTCCGCCAGTTGTGGGGGATCAGGGCACGCGCGGGGAGCCCCACGCCGCGCGCATTGGGATCGGTGGAGAAGCTCACGCGGGCGAGGTCGTCCGGGTCGCCCGCGTCGTAGAGGTTGAGCCGGTAGGCGTCCACGCTTCCGGTGTTGACGAAGTAGGCGTTGAGCTCGACGTCGCCGAGCTCGTCTTTCATCGGATCGAACTTGGGGCCGTGGGTGTGGCCCGGACGCACGAAGCCGTAGCGCGCGCCGATGTACACCTCCACGCGCTGGTAGGGCACCTTGAGGGTCACGTCGTCGACGCGACAATAGGGTCCAGGCTCCGTGCTCTTGCAGTTGCCCCTGGGCGCGCCCGTGATGCCATTGGCCTGCGCGTCCACGTGGCCCGAGGCCTTGATGTCGCTGGTGATCGTGACCTGCGCCATCAGATCGAGCGCCGGGATCGGCGAACCCACGATGGAGAAGGTCGCGCGCGGCACGAACCAATCTTTCACGTGCACCTTGGTGAGCACCTCCTGGTCCAGGAAGGAGCTGCCCTGCACGGAGGCCACGTTCTTGAAGCGGATGTCCGCGACGCCGAAGCCTGCGCTCAGGCCAACCCTCAGCTCGGGCATAATCTGGTAGCCGACGCCGGCCATCAGGAACGCGGCGAGCACGTCACGCGTGATCAACAGCTGCCGGTTGGCGGTCTCGACGCCGGTCTCGGTGCGCCCGTACTCCCCGGGCCCTGTCATCTGCGTGACGATGGTGTCGTCTCCGAATTTCAGCTTGGAGACCCCCGAGGGCGTGAACACGCCGACCCCGAAGCCAAGTCCGTTCTCGAACGACATGGCGTAGCCGACGTTGCCCGTCGGGAAGACCTTCTTCTCGTTGCACACCTTGTTGAACGACTCGAACGGCTTGTACTCCTTCGAAGGATCACGTGCCCGATCGAAGCAGGCGTTCATCACGGGCAAACGAAACTCGAGCCCCGCGTTCCGACGGGAGACCACCGCCAGGTTCGCCGGGTTCTGCCAGACGGCGAAGAAGTCTCGCGCGCGGACGTAGTTGGCCGCCCGCCCCAGCGCCTCCGCGCCCGCGGGGGCATCCTCGACCCCCGCAGCCTGCGCGTTCGCCGCGAAGCCGAGCACGAAAGCCGAAAGACACAGTGCGCCCTTGACGCTGCGCCCGAAGCCACGCTTCGCGCCCAGCGCAATACGATCGCTCGCCATGCGTTCCCCCGTCACAGTGAGTCAGCGAGAGCCGTTCAGGCGAGCGAACTCGCCACCTGAGCCGAGAAGCGTTTCGCCGGTGCAGCACCTGCGATCGACCTTCCGAACAACGACGCCCGCACAGATTCA
The DNA here is from genome assembly GCA_044507075.1 of Myxococcales bacterium. Lineage (GTDB taxonomy): Bacteria > Myxococcota_A > Polyangia > Polyangiales > DASUME01 > DASUME01. Next base: position 70,365 of record JBIQKA010000012.1, on the reverse strand, counting down.
CCATGACTTCGCCGCGCACGCGATGCTAGCGACTGCGCACGCAAACGAGCGCTTCGCGCAAACGCAAGCACGGCTGCACGTCCCCGGAGAGTTGCGGTCGGTTCAGGCGCCGTCTTCGCTCGCTGACGGATCGATCTCGTGCTCGAGATCGAGGATGAGCTGAGCGATGGAAGGAGCGAGCGCCGGCTCGTCGGCCGTCGGAGAAATGCTCGTTTTCAGGCCGTCGCGCGCCAGTTGCGGCAGCAGCTGTTCAAGCAAATCGTCGAGCGGGATCTCGGCGGCCTCGTAGCCTTGCCAGGGACCGTGGGCGCTGCGTTCGGCGAACTCGCGCTCGGCCCAAAGGGGAAACGTGCTTTCGCCCTGCTCGTCTCGTGAGAGAGCCCACCCATCGCGGAAGAGGCCCCAAACGAGCTTGTTCTCCACTGCCAACTTCAGGAACTGCCGGTAGCGCGCCTTAAGATCTCGCTTGGCAGCCACCTTGGCCCCCTGCGTGCCGACTCTCATGTCGCCCCCCCCTGGGTAGTGATTGCCGAAGCCTACCCACTTCTCGCGACCTTGCACGCGTGCATCGGGCGAGTTCGCGCCTTGGGGCGACGGGGAGACGCTCACGTTGCAAGGTCTCGCCGATCGCCTCATACCCAAATCGGATCGCGACCGGCGCACAGGGAGGTGTGAGAAGCCCATGACCATCACGAGTTCACAGCAATCACCGTTCTCGGCAGTCAATGGAGCAGCCGTGAGCGAACGAAGCGGCACAGAGGCGCCACCGGACTTTCGCGACAAGATCACGGAGTTTGTGATCCGCCATCGCTGGGCGAGCGTGGTCCCGGTGGTGCTCCCGCTCTCCAAGGTCTACGACCTCTATTGGCAGCTGCGTCACGTGAAGCTACGCAACCTCACGCGCGAGGTCGCAAAGCACGAAGCGCGGGTGGCCGAGGTGGGCGCCCAGATCAAGCGCTGGAACGAAGCGGGTCGCCCGGGGCTCCTGCACACCTCCAGAAAGAGCTGGCAGAGCGTCTCCGTGCGCGCCATCGAGTACAAGAAGAAGTCCACCAGCGGCATCGACGTGAAGCTTCACGACATCCTCGAGCTCGACACTGAGCGTCGCACGGTGCGCGTGGAGCCGCGCGTGAACATGGCGCAGCTCACGGCCTTTCTCGCGCCGCGCGGTTGGACCGTGCCGGTGGTGCCCGAGCTCGACGATCTCACCGTGGGTGGCCTCATCCTGGGCTACGGCATCGAGTCCTCGTCCCACAAGTACGGGCTGTTCGCCGACACAGTGCGGTCTATGGAGGTCGTGCTGGCCGACGGGCGGGTCGTTCGTGCCAGCCCGGAAGAGAACGCGGACCTCTTTTATGCGCTGCCCTGGAGCTACGGCGCCCTCGGCATGCTGACGGCGGTGGAGCTGCCGATCGTCCCTTGCAAGCCCTACGTGAAGCTCACCTACGTGCCCGTGCGAACGCAGGCTGAGGCGTGCGAGAAGTTCGGCGAGCTGATCTGCCGAGAGAATCCGCCCGAGTTCGTGGACGCCTTGCTCTACGACAAGAACACCGGCGTCATCGTGGTCGGCGACTTCGCGGATCTGCCGCCCGGCGAGAAGCCCAACCGGATCGGTCGCTACTACAAGCCATGGTTCTACAAGCATATGGAGAGCTTCCTGAAAAAGGGAGAGGCGACCGAGTACGTTCCTTTGCGGGACTACTACCACCGCTACACGCGCAGCTTGTACTGGCACGGGGAGCTGCTCGTTCCCGTGGGCAACCATCCGCTCTTCCGCTACACGCTCGGCTGGTTGATGCCGCCCAAGGTCTCGCTGATGCGCCTCACGCAGACCAAGCGGATGCGCAAGTACCGCGACGAGCGCAACGTGGTCCAGGACGCGCTCGTGCCGCTGCGCCACCTCTCGGACGCGATCGACATGTTCCACAAGGACTTCGAGTGCTATCCGGTCTGGCTGTGTCCTCACAAGGTGTTCAGGACCACGCCGCAGGGGGCGCTGAAGCCCTCGTTGCCTGACGTCGAGAGCGAGATGTTCGTGGACGTGGGCGTGTGGCAAGTGCCGGGGTTCGTGAAGCGCAAAGAGCCCTGGAACGGGATCACCGCGGTGAAGCGCATGGAAGCGTGGCTGCGAGCCCACAACGGATACCAGTGCCTGTACGCGGTCACCGAGCAGACGCGCAAGCAGTTCTGGGAGATGTTCGACGGCACGCTCTACCACCAGGTCCGCAAAGCCTATGGCGCCGAGGGCGCGTTCATGGATGTCTACGACAAGGTGAAGCGCCCCGAGCAGAGCTGAGCGCGCACACGCACGCTCGAACGCGCCCTGGTTGCGGATTTCGAGCTCCCGAGGCTAGCGGTCTTCGTCACGGGTGACACCTGTCAAGAGATGGGGGCTCGGGAGCGCTCCCATGAGCGCGTGCGGCCCGGGCGCGGGCCGCCGGAGGCGGAGCCCATGGCGAAAGTGGACATCGACGATCGCTGGCTCACCGTGCGCGTGACGTGGCTCGAGCGCTGGCTCTTGTCGGAAAAGCCCCGGCGGTGCCCTCTCTCCCGGATTCGAGGGGTGGACCCGCACCCTGCCCTGCTCGACATGCTGCTGCACTGGACCGAGCAACGCGGCGTCTGGCTCTACGGCGCCACCACCCGCGAAGGCTACCGCGTGCCGAGCACGCGCGATCCGTCCAGCACCCTGGCCATCGAGGTCATCGGTGAACGCACCTGGTACGTGGAGCTCGACGATCAGGAGCCGGCCGAAGTGGCAGCGCAAATCCAGCAGGCGATCGACAGCAGCGGACAACGCGTCGCGACGCACGATGCCCAGGTCGTCGCCTTGCCCAGGCCGCGCTCCCCGAAGCCGCTCGCGCGCGGGCGGGGCGCGGGGCAGGAACGAGCGGAGCACGAGCTCGCGACGCACGCTCGTCTCGCGGCCGTCTCGAGAGGAAACGAGAAGGGGACGTCCGCCGACGACACGCGTTTCAGGCACGCTGCCCATCCCGACAAGGCGCACGACCTGCCGCGCATCGGCGGCTGGCTCTTGGGGACGGGAGCCGTGGGCATGCTGGCCGGCGCAGGTCTCGTCGCCATGGGGGCGGTTTCAGGGTTGCTGATCGTGGGAGCGGGCTTCGCGTGCTCGGTGCTCGGGGGGCTCGCGCGGAGGCTCGGGGCGCGCCATCCGGGCTGACAATCTGGCGCGCGCACGCGGCTCGAGCGGCTATGCTCGGCGCCCATGGGAGCATTGTTGCGTCAATCCGTGATGTCCTTCGCGTGCATGTTGTCGCTGGCCGGATCGGGGTGCCGCTCCGATCCGACGCACACGCCGCCGCCTCCTCCGCTCCCGGTGGCCCCGCCGTCCACACCGCCCACGCCGACGCCGGAGCCGACCTCGGAGGACGCTCCTGCCCCAACCAGCGCCGCGGAGGGCGCGGGAAGTGAAGCGGCCGCGGAGGCCAAGGGGGCCGCGAGCGCTGAGTCTGCGAAGCAGAGCAAGCCGAGCAACGCCAAGGGCGCTGGCACGTCGCTCTACGATCTGGTCGAACGCGGAGAGGCGACCATGCCGAGCACGCCGAGCACACCCAGTGCGAGCAAGCCCGAGACCGCTGCGTCGGCCCCCACGACGCCGACGACCGCGGCGCCCACGCCTTCCGCGCCCGCGCCGAGCGCGCCCAAGGGGAAGGTCAAAATTCCGAGCACGGCCAACGTGCGCGTCGACATCCCCGCGGGCCTACAAGCTGCGCTCGACCTCGACCCACGCATGCAGCCGTGGGCCAACAGCGTCATGCAGGTGATCGACTCTTGTTACGCCAAGGAGCGCAAGAGCAACGCCTCGGCCTCCGGCGTGATCGCCGTACGCATCACCATGCACTTCGAGAGCCGACCCGATGCCGACATCAAGTCGCTGCCGCCCGCCCTGTCCGGCGTGGTCGCCTGCGCGACCGGCGGCCTGATGCGCACGAAGATGCCGCTCTTCACAGGTAAGGAAGGCGAAAAGCACGACGTGAACATCCGCTTCACCCCGTGAGCCGACGCGCCGCGGACGCCTCCCCGCGGGACCGGCTTCAGTAGGGATTGTCGGGGATGGGCGACTTCGGAGCCGGCTTACGCTTGCGCGCGAGGTTGCTCGGAGCCTGCTCGCGTGGGTCAGGCGACGCGTCCTGTACAGGCGTCGAGCGCGCCGAGGCTGCCCCCGCATTGGTGAGCTTGCGACGCGGGGCCCTTTCAGGCCCATTCGCCTGGGTCGATTTCGAGGGATCGCGGCCATCGTCGTGCGCGGGCTCTTCACCGCTGCCCTCAGTCGTCGGCGCGAGCGTTGGAATCGCCGAAGCCTCGGACAACGCTTGTGCGCGCGCCGGCTGGAGGTCCACGTTCGTCGACGGCGCGGGCTCGGCAGCAGGCGGGACGCCCCGTGCCGGAAGCGGCTCGGCGCCCCCCTGCAAAGTCGGACCCGTGTCTTCGAGGTGCCCCGCTGGATTCACGCTGGCGGCGTGGTTCTCCCCTCGCGCCCAGTGACGGATCTCGACCACCGCGGCGAGCAGGATGACAGCAGCCAGCGCGCCCGTGCCCCACACCATCCCGCTACGCCATGGTTGCTTGGCCGGCCCGGGAGGGGGAAGCGTACGCTCCGCCGTGTTGGGTGGGGTCAGGCTGCTCGGCCCGGGGTCGAGCGCGCGCGGCAAGACCAGCTCCTCGACCTGGGTCACGCTCGCGCGCATCGACTCCAGGGTCGGCGGCAAGAGCTCCGCGTGGGGAGGCGGCTTGGCGCCATGTGGCACGCCCACGGGCTCGGCGGGAATCCCGAGCGGGGTCGGCACCGAGTCTCGCCGCTGATCGGCGGCGGCCCGCGTCTCGATGACGGGCGTCGAGCGAAGGGGCAGCGGCGGAGGCAGGGAAGCCGGGGAAAGCGAGCGCCCACGGCCGGTCAGCGTCGCCGCATGCGCGGGCTGCGGGAGCGAGGCTGGTTTGCCGCTGGAGGGAGGGAACGCGGAAGGCTTGCCGCTGGAGGGGGGGACCGCAGATGGTTTACTGCTGGAGGGGGGGACCGCTGTGCGCTCCGCGACGGTCGGATGCCGCCCTGTCGTCAACTCCTCGAATACCGCGTCGGCCTCTGCGCGGCTCGCTTCGGGCGCAGCGCTGGGACGCGCTGGCGCCTTGGAGACGCGCTTGCGTTGGGGCTTCGCCACCTGGTGACTGTAGGAGCCGGGGCTCGATGCTTGCGCGGCGCCGGATGAGGCCTTGGGGGTCAGGGCCCGGTTCGGCGTCGTCTGCTCGAGATCGACCTCGGCTTCGGAAGCCTGTGGCTTCTCCACCACGGCGCTGTGTTGGCTTTCGTTGGAGCGCTCGGGTCGCTTGGCCACCACGCTGTCCGAAAAGGCGCCATAGGGCGGCGTGCTCACGCGCGCGCGCCGAGGCGGGCGGGGAACCTCGTTGAGGCTGTGAAACGCCAGGTATCTCGGCGCAGTGGGCTCTTCGTCGCGCTGAATTGGAAACAACCCTGCATCGCCTGGAGCCTGCGGCGAAGATGTCGCGATCTCGCGAACGGCGCTTGCGCCGCCGTAGATGCGTCCGTTCAAGTAGGGGTCGTCCTTACGTGGATCCACGCGATGCTCGCCCGGCATGCCCGCGAGCGAGATCTCCTGGGAGCTCATATCCCCCAATTTTCTGCGTCTTTCCACGAGCTCGCGTCCCATCACGCTCTTGACCCACGCGCCGATCTCCCCGGGCAGTGCGTAGAGCGCCTGATTAAGTGCCACGTCCCTCAACTCCCGGGCCATCTCCAGCGCACTTCCAAAGCGCGCATTGGGATCGCGCTCGAGCGCTCGCATGCACAGGGAGTCGAAGCTGCGAGGTGGGAGCATGCCAACCTCACTGGGGCGCGGAATCCGGCGGTGTAGGAGATTCTGGAACGTCCGCTCGTCGCTCTCGGCCGCGAACAGGCGCTCGCCCGTGAGCGCCTCCCAAAGCGCGATCCCCACGATGAAGAGATCCGCTCGATGATCCACGCGATCGGGATAGAGGGCCTGCTCGGGCGCCATGTAAGCCACGCGCAAGCGCTCGCTGCGGACCCGCGACGGGGCGATGTCGCGCGCGCGCATCTGGCTGAAGTCCGTGAGCCGTCCGACGCCGTCGATGCCGACCACGATGTGCCGCGCGCAAGGCGCTTGATGCACCATGTGGAGCGGCTCGTCGTCTTCGTCCAACGCGTTGTGCACGGCGTGCAGGCCATTGAGCGCATCGACCAGGATCGGCAAGACGAAGCGTGGGTGACCGGCCGTGCCCGCCCGGATCAACACCCGCTCCAGGTTTTCTCCCTCGACGTAGTCGCTGACCACGTAGCAGCCCCCCTCGCTGCCCACGTCGTGCGCCGCGACCAGGTTGGCGTGGTGCAGGCCTGCCGTGAGGCGCGCCTCGTCGACCAACAGCTCGACGCACGCCTGTTGCTTCGCGTACTCGGGTCGCAGGCGCTTCAGCGCCACCAAGCGCTGAAAGCCGTGGGGGCCCTGCTTCTTGGCCAGATGGACGGTGGTGAGCTCCCCCCGCGAAAGCTCAGTCAAGAGGACGTACGGACCCAGCAGCTCTCCGCTCGGCTCAGGCCCTGTCGGCGGCCTCTGTCGTTGTTCCCGCTCCAAGCTGCCTCCGCGCAAAGCCGTGAGCTCGCGGGTCCCGGGGCGCGAGCAGAGAACCCGGGCCGGCGCGCACTTTCGTGGCAGCGCAACCCGCGCGTACGAGCTTTACAAAACCGTCGCCATAGGAACAAGCGACCGCGCCCCGAGATCGCTAGACCGGAGGCGACCCGCATTTCACCGGCAACACAACATTCTGCTCACACCGTGAGAACGATCTTGCCCTGGGCCTTTCGGTTCATGATCTGTTCCAGGGCTTGGGGAGCCTGCTCGAGGGGGTAGGTCGCGCCCACTTCGATGGCCAGTTGGCCCTGCTCGTACATCGCGAAGAGGGCCGCCATGGCCGCGCGAATTTTCGCGGGATCTTTGTCCTGGTAGGGGCCCCAGTGCAGTCCTACGAGCGAGATGTTCTTGAGCAGGACCCGGTTCATCGCGCAGCTCGGGATGCGTCCGGAGGCGAAGCCGATCACGTGCAGGTTGCCCTCGAAGGCGATGCACTTGAGTGAAGAATCGAAAATGTCACCGCCGACGGGATCGTAGATGTGATCTGCGCCCCGGCCCTGTGTTGCTCGCAACACTTCTTGCACCCAGCCCGGATCGCGCGAGTCGAAGACCGCCTCCGCTCCCTGGCTGCGTACGAACGCGCGCTTCTCGGCGCTGCCGGCGGTGGCCAGCACGCGTGCCCCGAGGGACTTCGCGATCTGGACGGCCGCGAGCCCCACCCCGCCGGCGGCTCCGTGGACGAGCACGGTCTGTCCGGGCTGCACGGGAGCGCGGTAGACCAGCGCAAAGTAGGAGGTGTGATAGACGACGGTCAGCGCCGCGGCGTGCTCGAGCGACATGGCCTCGGGCAAGGCGAAGACGCGCTCGGCCGACACGGCGATCTCGCTGGCGTAGGCGCCGTACGGCAAGAGCGCGAGCACGCGCTGGCCCTCAGAGAACCCCGTAACGCCCGGGCCCGTCTCGCGGATCACGCCGGCGACCTCGGAGCCGGGAGCAAAAGGAAACGGGGGACGAATCTGGTACTTGCCCTGCACCATCAGGATATCGGCCAGGTTCACGCCGATTCGCTTGACGTCGATCAAGACCTCACCGGCCTTAGGCCGCGGCCCTTCCAGCTCCACGAGCTTGAGATCCTTCGGCTCACACCAGCGGTCGACCTGCATCGCTCTCATGACCACGCTGCTACCCCGAACACTCCGGCGTGTCCAACGCGCCTTCGCGCGCTATGTCCGGCGCCGTGAACTTGAACCGATCCACCATCGCCATCACGGGAGCCACCGGCTTTCTGGGCGGCTACTTGGTCGAAAAGCTCACGTCGCGCGGCGCGCGCGTGATCGCGGTCGTGCGTAACCCCGACAAGGCCGCGAACCTGCGTGAAAGGGGCGTGGAGATACGCAAGGCCGACCTGGCTCAACCCGAGGCGCTGAGCGCGGCCTTCCGCGGCTCGGACGCGGTGATCTCCAACGCCGCCGTGGTGACCTTCACCGAGTCCGACAAGCTCCGCGAGACCAACGTGGAGGGCACGCGGAACGTGTTTCGCGCGATCGCAGCGCAGGGCATCACGCGCGCGATCGTGATCTCGTCGGCCTCGGCGTACCGCCCCTCGCCGTTCGTGCGCAGCGAACAGAGCCGACTGAGGGGCGAGAAGGCGCTCGCGCCGTGGAATGCGTATGGCGCGTCGAAGGCGGAGGCCGAACGGCTCGCCCGGCGCATGAGCGCGGAGCACGGGATCAAGCTCACCACCTTTCGGCCCTGCGGCATCAGCGGACCCAACGATCCCCTGCTCGTGGGCGCGCTGAGCACGCTCGGACGCTTGCCGCTCGCGCCGCTGCCGGTGTTCACCGAGATCGGCGTGGTCCACGCGGAAGACGTGGCCGAAGCGGTGGCCCTCGCCCTCGAGCAGCCGGAGATCTCGGGCGGCAAGGCGTACAACCTGCAAGGCACGAGCCTGTCACTCTGGCGCGTCGTGGACGCCTACCGCCGGGCCGGCGGGCGGACACCGAAGTGGACCGTCCCGGTGCCGTTTCCGTTCTTGCTTCGCTTCGACGACCGGCTGGCGCGGCGCGAACTCGGCTGGAAGCCAAGGGACATCGACGCGATCTTTCGCGACGTCCTTTCGCCCGCGACTTGAGCTTCCATGCGTGAGCGCCCCCGAGAATCTCGGGGGCGACGCTCAGGACTTACAAGCTTCTTCTTCGGGTGATCTGGCGATGCCGAGCTCTTCTTCGCGCTCGCGCACCATCTGCTGCACCGCTTGACGCGAGACGCTCAGCAAACGCGCGGCGCCGCTGCGGCTGCCCTCGGCCTTGGCCAGCGCCTGCTCCACCATCACCCGACGCACCTCCGTTTGCAGCTCGCGCATCGGGGTGCGCCCCACGCTGGCCGCCACGAGCGCGTCGATCCGCGGCGCCTCACTCAGCGCCTTTTGCACCCGCTCGGCCAACAGCTCCACCTGGAACGGCTTCTCCAGGAAGGCCCGGCATCCGACCTGCGCCAAGCGAAACGCGTCTTCAGTCGACGTTTGACCGCTCACCGCGATCGCGACGGGCGCTGGACGCCGTGTGGAAGCCAGCTCGAGAAGCTGAAAGGCATCTCCATCGGGCAAGGCCACATCCGTGATCAGGAGATCCGGGTTCTCCTGAAGAAGTTCGATCCCTTCGTGGATCGATCCAGCCTCGCTGACCTGCGCTCCCCACTGACGAACCACGCGAGCCAACGAACGCCGCAACGTCTCATCATCTTCGACAATCAGCACTCTCTTGAGCTGAGCCAAAGAGTTTTTGCCCTGCTTGGGCTCCTGCATATCGCCCCCAGTCATTTCCCCATCACGCAGCGCACGGGGGACAGCCTTCACCCCGACGCCGCAGGTCCTCTATTCTCAAGAGAAAATCCCCCTGCGGCAAGGTTGTTTGGACGGCCACGCAAAATAGGGCGCAGAGGCGGCGACTTTCGCCACACGTGAGCCACTTAACATCCATGGAAGATTTCGGGCCCGTGATTTGGTGAACGTTAGTACCATCGCGGAGCCGAGCTCGAAGCCAGCGTGCTTCGGTTCCAAGGCAGTCGTTTCGTTCACCGACGGGGAGCTTTATGGCGTTTCGAGAAAACCTAGAGCGGATGGCCCGGATCTACGAAGGTGTAGCGATTTTCAGCGTGGAGCGGGGCAGCACTACCCACCGCGCAGGGGTGCGCGCGGGTGACATCCTGATGTCGGTCAATGGGCGTCGCATCCGACACCATTCGGAGTACAGCGATGCCCGGCGCCTACGCAGCGAGTGTATCGAGCTCGTTGTCATGCGACAGGGACGCGAGCTGAGGCTCTGGGCCACGAGTACACGGAGGCAACCGGCGACCGCCGAAGATCCGATCGAGACGCGTACCGAGTCGCCCGCGCAGCGCATCGCCAGCGTCACCTGGCGCGGCGCGGCCTGAGCAACCGCGCTTGCAGGGCGCTCGAGCTGAAGGCCCCTCGTGTCCTTCCGCGCGGCGTGCCCTCAGGGCGCCGAGCGCGCGGGAGCCGCCGACACCACGATCTCCGGGAGCACGCGACCGGAGCTCCCGCTCGGGGGCGTGAGCGAAAGCAAGGCAGCCAAGGTGGGCGCGATGTCGCGGGGATCCGCGGCGTCGTGCACGCGCCGAGGTTCGAGCCCGGCTCCCCAGAACGCGATCGGCACCGAGCGATCGAAGACATAGGGCGTCCCGTGCATCGCCACGAGCGCCGCGGGATCGTTGGCCTGGATCCAACCGGCCTCGGGCACCAGATACACGTGGCCGGTGCGCTGCGGATCGAAGCTCGCGCGCACCAGCTGCTCGATCTCGCCTTCGGGCAACGTGTTGCGCGATAGATCCGTGCGCACGATCGCGCGCGCGTAGCCGCCCCACCCCGAGAGCACGAGCTCGGCGACCGCGCGCTCGGCCCGCTCCAGATCGAGCCCTAGCGCCTCCACCTTGGCCTCGTCGATCCACAGGCAGGGGTTCGCGAAGCCGAGCACGAAGTCGGCGCCCGGCCCGAAGCGCGCGACGAGCTCCTCGTTGAGCTGGCGCACCAGGGCAACCGCGCCGAGATGACGGCCCCCCGGAAGACCCAGGGCTGCGCGCTGCTCGGGCGTCTCCGAGATCCCGTGATCCGCGCTCAAGGCCACGAGCAGGTACGGATCGGAAACCCTGGCGCGCAAGAGCTCGAACAGGCGGGCGACCGTGCGATCGAGCCGCAACAGGTTGTCCTCGGCTTCGCGGCTGTCGGGCCCGAAGGTGTGGCCGATGATGTCGGTGGCCGAGAGACTGATCGACAAGAGATCGGGGATGTCGTCGCGCCCGAGGGGCGAGGCCGCGAGCAGCGCCTCCACGAGATCGATCGTGAGCTCGTCTCCGTAAGGACTGTGCTTGATGGCGCGAGACCTGTGCAATGGATCGGCGTCGCTCAGCGAATGGAGGAAGTTGGGCCGCCTCTCTGGTCCCTGAGCAGCGCTTGGGTCCCTGGCGGGCCGCCGATAGGTCTCGGGTGGGTGCAACAGCTCCCAGGACGCCGGGAAGCGCTCGAGGGGTCGGCGCGCCGTGAACGCCTCGAGCCAGCCGGGCAAGGCAGGGAAGTAGTAGCTGCTCGTCACGAAGCGACCGCCGCGCTCTTCGTACCAAAAGGCCTTCCCGGCGCGACCAGCCGGCAAGATCGCCGCGCGGTCTTTGAGCGAGATCGCGTACACGAGGGCCTCGCCGAAGGTGGCGAGCGCGAGCTGGTCGCCGAGGGTGCTCACGCGGAGCGCCTCGGGTGATGCGCCGCCCTCGGGCAGCTCCGCGCCGAGCAAGGGGAAACGCGCATCTTCGACTGACGAGCGCCTGCGTCCTGCCTCGAACCACTCGTTGCCGACGATGCCGTGGGCCGACGGGAGCGCCCCGGTGAAGAGCGTGGCGTGCCCGACGGCGGTCTCGGTGATGGCGTGGGCATAGCGCGCGTTTTCGTAGAGCACGGCCTGCTCGAGGAAGCGCCGGAGCCCACCCTGCCCGTATCGGTCCGCGTAGCGCATCAAGAGATCGGTGCGCAGCTGATCCACGGTGAGCTGCACGATCAGGCGCGGCCTCGTGGGCCCCGTGGGCTGGCCTGCCCACGGGGCGGCGCCGCGTGGCTCCCACGCGCTGGCTTGGCTCGCGCTCCTGCATCCTGCGAGGAGCGAAAGGAGAAGGAGCAGGAGCCGTGCGCGCGGGCGAAGTGGCATGTCCGCCGTGATAACACACGCTTCTCGCGGTTTCCCAGGAGGCCTGCGGGGGCCGGGTCCGTCGCCCGAACTCGAGGACGCGTGGTATAGCCAGCGCGCTTCGACATGAGTGGCGCCGAACTTGCGATGATGGCTCTCTTGGTGGTGGCTGGCACGGCGGCTGGCTGGCTCAACACCGTCGCGGGCGGAGGCAGCATGCTGACCGTCCCCGCGCTCATGTGGTGCGGGCTCCCCGCGGACATCGCCAACGGCACGAGCCGGGTCGCGATCCTCGCGCAAGGAGCGACCGCCGTCGCCGGGTTTCGCCGGAACGCGGCGCTCGATCTCAAGCTGCTCGCCGCGGTGGCCGTGCCCAACGTCGTGGGGGCGGTGTTCGGTGCCTATGCGGCGACGTTGCTTCCGAATCGGATCTTCGAGCCGATCTTGATCGGCAGCTTGCTGCTGATGGCGTTCACCATGTTCCTGAAGCCGTCTACGTTCTTGCCTCCCGAAGGGGCCCTCCCCCTGCATCCCCGCGATCGTCCGGGCGCCACGCTGGCGCTCCTCCTTTCAGGGTTCTACGGCGGCTTCCTCCAGGCGGGCGTGGGGTTTGTCCTGCTCTCGGTGTTCGCGGGACTGCTACGGATCGATCTGGTGCGGGGTAACGCGCTCAAGGTCTCCGTGATCTTCCTGTACAGCGTGCTCGTGGTGCTGGTGTTCGCCGCGCGCGCACGCGTGGACTACGCGTACGGTGGCGTGCTCGCGCTCGGCCACGTGGTGGGCGCGGAGGCCGGCGTCCGCTTCTCGGTGAAGCGCGGACAGGAGGCGATCCGCAAGGTCGTGTTCGCGATGATCGTGATCAGCGGGTTGTCTTTGTTCCTGCGCTGAGCCCACGCAGCCCTGAAACTTGACGCAGCGAGGCAGAGGTCCATGCTTCGGTCGAGCCGGAGGTGGGTGTGCTCCCCGTTCCGTTGATCGTCGCCCTCGTCGGATCTGCCGCGGGGCTGCTGTTCGCCAGCGTCTCGACCTACGACTTCGTGGCCCACCTCGATCGCCAGGTCCATGGGCTCCACTGCTCGCTCATCCCGGGCCTCGGGACGCCCGACGCCACGGGGACCAGCGGCTGTCACGTGACGCTGATGAGCCCGTATTCATCGGTGCTGCGCGAGTCCATCTGGGGCGGGATCCCGATCTCGCTGCCCGCCATGGCGGTCTTCGCGTTCCTTCTGTTCTGGGGCGCGCTGCTCGGGCTCACGGGCCGCCTGCGCGACGAGCGCGCCACCGCGTTCTACGCGCTCGCCACGCTCGTGCCCGGCCTCGCCTCGCTGGTGATGGCCATCATCTCGCTCACCGAGCTCGACGCGGTGTGCAAGGTGTGCCTGGGCATCTATCTCTCGAGCATCCTCTGCATCGTGGGCGCAGCGCTGACCTGGTCGCGTGCAAAGCGACTCAACCGCGAGGGCGCGAGCACGCCCGGCGAGGACGCGCGACGCATGTCCCTGGGGGCGCTCGGGGTTGCGTTCACGGTGGGCTGTCTGTTCGTGACGGTCTCGGTAGTGGCCTATGCCGCCGTCACCCCTGACTTCGAGAAGTACGCGGGTGCCTGCGGCACGCTCGACAAGCTGACGGATCCCTCCCGCGTGCTGGTCCCGCTCGGCGGCTCGACCACGGGCGTGCAGGTGCTCGAGGTGCTCGACCCGCTGTGCCCTGCGTGTCGCGCCTTCGAGCGGCGGTTTTCGGGCCTGTCGCTCAGCGAGCAAGCAAACCGGCAGGCCATGCTCTTCCCGCTCGACAACAATTGCAACTGGATGGTCGAGAGCGCGGTGCACCCCGGGGCCTGCGCGATCAGCGAGGCCATGCTGTGCGCCGAGAACCAGGCCCACGAGGTGCTCGCGTGGGCGTTCGCGGAGCAAGAGAACATCGTGGCCGCGGAAAAGGCCCAACCCGGGAGCGCGGCCAAGTTGGCCGTGGCCAAGTTCCCCTCACTCGCGGGCTGCGTCGGCTCCACCAGGATCAAGGCGCGCTTGAACAAGAGCCTGCGCTGGGCCGTGGACAACCAGCTGCCCGTGCTCACCCCTCAGCTCTATGTGAACGGCGTCCGGCTGTGCGACGCGGACACGGATCTGGGGCTCGATTACATGGTCGCCCGCCTGGTCGAAAAGGCCAACGGCGCACAGAAGTAGGAGGCTCGTGTGGGACGCACCGTGGCCATCACCCTGGGCTTTCTGCTCTTGATCTTGCCGGCTGTGCTGGTCTCGAGCTGGGTCAGCAGCGCCGAAGATCGCCTGGTCGCGACCGAAGCCGCCGAGAGCGAAAACCCGCAGACGGTGGCCGTCGCAGCCCAGGCCAACGAGTCCTACTGCACGCCCGAGCTCAAACAGATCCTGCGCCGCGTGCTCGCGAGCTGCGGTCTGATCGGCGCCACGGGCGGGCGCGGCTGCCAGCCGCTCGAGGCCAAGAACGTCGCCACCATGGGCGGCAAAGACTTCAACGCCCTGTTCCTCCCGATGCAAAGCCGGGGCGGCATCGTGCAGTTCGACTTGAGCTCGAGCACGCTCGACCCGGCGGACACGGAGCTGGTCGACAAGGTCTTCGCGGACCGCGGCGGCGCCAGCTACTTCTTCGTGGTCGCCCGCGCTTCCCAGGACGGCCCCACCGAGAAGAACCGCGAGCTCTCGAAGGAGCGCGCCAACGCGGTGATGTCGCACCTCTCCACCACGTTCGAGGATCCGGATCTCGAAAAGCAGGTGGGGCTGCTGTGGCTCGGCGAGGAGTACGCGCAGCTCGACCCGACCTTCTGCCAGTGGCAGCGCAGCGGCGGACAGGATCAGTGCAAACCCGAAGACCTCAACCGCAGCGCCTTCTTGGCCTGGATCGATTGCCGCCTATGACGAAGCTCCTCGGATCGCTCGCTCGCTCGAGCCGCCGCGGCGGGCTCCTCGCTTGCTTTGCGCTCGGCGCCCTCGCGTGCGATGGCGCCCCCTCGGCGCCCGCTCCCGAGGCCGCTCGCGTGGTGGCGGTGGCGGCCAAGCAGAACGAAAACGTCCGCGACCTGTGCGACAAGCTCAACACGGATGGCCCCCGCGAGTTCACGATGCCCGCAGCGCTCGAGGGCACGCCGCGGCCCAGGGCGAGGGGCTGGCGCTGGATCAACCTGTGGGCGACGTGGTGCGCGCCGTGCACCGAAGAGCTCCCGCTGATCGCGCGCTTTCAGGGCGAGCTCTCGAGCAAGGGAACGCCGATCGCGCTCGAGCTCATCTCGGTCGATGTCAGCAACGAGCAGATCCAAAAGTTCAGCGAGACGCACCCGGAAGCCAAGCAAAGCCTGCGCGCGACCGATCCCAATGCGCTCGAGCCATGGCTCGTGAGCCTGGGGTTGGACGCGGGCGCGACCCTGCCGGTGCACATCTTCGTCGACCCCGAGAGCAAGGTCCGCTGCGTGCGCACCGGGGCGCTCGAAGAAGCCCACCTGCCGTTGCTCAAGAAGCTGCTCGCGGGCGGCTGAGGAGCTCGGGACAGCCGCTACTTGAGCCGGCTTGTGTCCACCTGACCGCCCGCGCTGACGGCGCGATCGTAGTACTGCTTGGCCGCGGCCTTGTCGCCGCGCGCGCGCATCACGTCGCCGTAGAGGATGAGCGCCTTGGGGTGCTTGGGATGCGCAGCGAGCAGGCGGTCCAGGAACCCCGCCGCCAGGGTCGCTCTCCGATTCTCGAGGCACACTTCCGCAGCGCGCACGAGGCCCGCGGCATTTTTCGGGTCCAGATCGGCGGCGTGTCGGAAGGTCTCGAGCGCGTCGTCGATCGCGCCCTGCTTCACCTGCAGCTCGCCCAGCACGAGCGTGGCGCGCGGCTCATTGGGCACCAGCGAGAGCGCCGCCTTCACCGCGCTCTCGGCCTCGCCGAGCACCTGCTTGGCCAGCAGGACCTCCGAAAGCCCCAGGTGGGCCGAGGCCGCCGCCTTGTCGGCGGCGAGCGCCTGGCGGTAGGCGCCTTCCGCGGCATCGAGCTCCCCGGCCTGCTTGAACAGATCCCCCAGCGCGCGCGCCGGATCGGCCCAACCAGGGCGCCCCGCCACGGCTCGCGAGAGCAACGCGCGCGCCTCGGCAGTGTCTCCGAGCAACGCGCCGAGCTCGTATTGCGCCTCGGGCCAGGTCGGCTCGGCGGCGAGGGCCTCGCGGAAGGCAGCGATGGCCTGGTCCTTCTTGCCCGTGGCGGCGTACAGGCGCCCCAGACCGAGCTCGGCCTCGGCCACGAGCGCGCGATTCTCCTTGGCCCGTTTGTACGCGGCCTCGGCCTCGCTCACCTGATTGCGGATGCGGTGCGCGTGACCCAGCACGAGCTGCGCCTGCGCCAGGTTCGGCTCCTGCGCGGTGGCGGCGGCCAGCTCCTCGAAGGCGCGCTCACTTCGGTTCCAGGCGAGCGACGCGCGCGCCAGGCAGACGTGGGCCAGGGCCGGCCCCTTTTGCTCCTTGAACAGACGCCTGCACTGCTTGCGGGCTTGCTTGTGATCGCCGCGCGCGATCGCCACCTCGGCGCGGAGAGTGACCGCGATCGGATCGAGCGGGGCGAGCGCCTCGGCGCGTTCGAGCTGCTTGGCGGCGTCGGCGAAGCGGCCGGCCCGCAGGTAAGCTACCCCCAGGGCCGTCTGGGCATCGCGGTCTTTGGGGGCGGCCTTGGCCGCCGCTTCCCGGCTCGGGATCTCGGAGACCTGGGCTCGCGCGGACAGGGGAGCGAGGGCGGCGACGAGGGCGAGCGCTCCGGCGAGGCCGGCCAGGGAGCGACGGGGACGCGACGGGCTGAGGGCGTTCATGAACGGAGACTCCAAGGTGGATGCGCGCCCTGGGCGGGCGAACGAAATGCGAAGACGGCGCCCCCGCCGAAAAGCACGGGCTGCCTGAACTTGGCGGTATTCTGCATGGACCGGGCCGGCCCGGGAAAGCTTCAGTGTGGGGCGTGCGGCGGCAAACGAAGCGCGCGCGCGGAAGCGTAGTCGGGCCCACAGGAAGGGGGCATGCTAGCGTGCCCGGGTGCGCGTTACGCTCCTCACCTTGGCCGTCCTGGCCTCGCTCCTCGCGGGCTGCGCCGGGCCCCAGAAGACCGGCATCTACACCGAGGACGCCCGCATCGCCTACGAGCGGGCGATGGAGGCCTTCGAGGACGAGGACTGCATCACCGCCGAGCCGCTGTTCCGCGAAATCCGCTCGAACTATCCATACACCCGCTACGCGGCGCTCTCCGAGCTGCGTGAGGCCGACTGTCTGGCGATCCAGGACAAGCACCTGGAGGCGATCGAGATCTACCAGCGTTTCGCGCGGGTTCGCGCCTCCCATGAGAGCGTCCCCTACGCGCGCTTCAAGGCCGCCGAATCGCAGTACGAACAGATCCCGAGCGAGTGGTTCCTTTCCCCCCCGTCGCACGAGCGCGACATGCGCGCGGCGCGCGACGCCCTCAAGGATCTGCGGCGATATCTGCTGGATTTCCCCTACGACGAGAACGCCGAGAGGGCGGCCAAGATGGAGAAGCGCACGCTGGAGCTGCTCGCCAAACACGAGCTCTACGTCGCCGACTTCTACCTCCGCCGCGAGCACCCCGAGGCCGCGATCAAGCGTTTGGTGGGCATGCTCCAGACCTACGAGGGCAGCGGCCTCGAGCCACAAGCCATGCTCCTGATGGGCCGAACCCAGCTCATGATGAAGGATCGGCCGAGCGCCCATGCCACCTTTCGCGAGCTCATCGCACGTTATCCGCAGTCCGGGAGCGCGGTACAGGCTGAGCGCTTTCTGGCCGAAACGGGGGGATGACAGGTTAACCTGTCATCCATGGACGAGCGCACGAAGCAACTCTTGACCCTGGGTAGGGAGCACTACACGCGGGGAGAGTTCGACAAGGCCGAGCACTACTTTCAGCAGGTCCTCGAGCGACACGTCTCGGCCGCGGACGTCTACAACATGCTGGGCGTGATCTACCACGATCGCGGCCAGTTCGAAGAAGCGCAGGCCGCGTTCGAAGAGGCGCTCGCGATCAACCCCTCCTACACGGAGGCCGCGCTCAACCTCGCCGTCGCCTACAACGACCTCGGTCGCTACGAAGAAGCCAAGCGGGTCTACCGGGGCGCGCTTGCCCAGGGCAACAAGTCGGTCGGTGGGGTCACGCCCTTCGTGCGCGGCAAGATCGCCAACATGCACGCCGACGTGGCCCAGGCGTACGCCGATGCGGGCATGATCAGCGAGGCGATGCACGAGCTGCGCAAGGCGGTCCTCTTGTGCCCGACCTTCGCCGACTTGAGGTTGCGGCTCGCCAACCTCTACCGGGAAGCGGGCGACTTCGAGGCGGCGGCGTACGAGCTCGACGAGGCGCTGAAGGTCAAGCCGCTCTATGTGCCCGCCCAGATCGCCCTGGGCGTGGTGCGCTTCTCGCTCGGGGAGATCCCCACCGCCATCAAGTGCTGGGAGCGCGTGCTGGAGCTCGATCCGCAAAACCGCGCCGCTCACATGTACCTGCGCATGGTCCAAAGCCCGCCGCAGTCGGTCCCCCCGGGCGCCACGCGCTGAACACCGCACCAGTTGCGGGAGCTCCGCGCCCAGGCGCTGCGCCAGCACCAGGCTCCGCGCCCCAGGCGCTGCGCCAGTACCAGGCTCCGCGCCCAGGCGCTGCGCCCATCGAACAATCGAGGTGCGCTTTGGGTCACCCTTGGCGTCATCCGCGTCAGAGATTTTTCCGTTCGTATCAAACCGATCACAGTGGCGCGGAAACTGCCAAAGCGCGGGGCGGTTGGGACCGGTTAGCGCTATTTCGGAAGCCTTGGTGCCTGTGTAAGATACGCCAGTTTCCGAATGGATACGCCCCCTCTGGCTGCGCCGACCCGAAAGGGTCGGCACGCTAGTCCGTGCATTGTGTGCGGGCTGTCGGGGAGGCGCGGTCGGGTCGCGACCGAAGGGTAACCATGAGCACTCTGGAGTTCCTGCAAGGTGAGCTCGAACGATTGTTCGAGCTCGACAAGATGATGGCGTTGAGCACCGACCTCTTGGGGATCGACCCGAGCGAAGTCGGCGGCACCAACGCCAAGGGCACCTTCGCCCGCGCGCTCGCCCGCCACTGCGCCGACCGCCAGGCCCTGGCGGCACTCGAGGACGCGATCCGCTTTTCCGTGAAGAACGGGGCGCTGGTCGAGCCCCCCCGCGCACCCGAGGAACCGGAGCTCGCGCCCGGGACCATGGTGGGTGAATTCAAGGTGCTGAAGCGTGTCGCCCACGGACCGCTCGCGGTGATCTACCTGGCCGAGCGTTCCGCGCCGAGCAACGGGCACACCGAGCGCGCCGCGCTGAAAGTCTTTCGTCTGGAGAGCACCCGGGATCGGGCCGCGTCGTTCCGTCTGCTCACCGCGGCGCGCGCGTTGAAGCAGGTGCAGGACACCGGCCTTTCGTGCATCTACGACGCGGGGACGCTGCCCGACGGGCGTATCTTCGTGGCCAGCGAGTACATCCCGGGCCAGACGCTCGCGGCGCGGCTCGCGCGCGGCGGCGCGGTGCACTTCAATGAGATCCGGCCGGTCGCCCGCACCTTGCTGAAGGGCCTTTCGGCGCTCCACAAGCGCGGCTTCCTGCATGGCCACATCAAGGCCGAGAATGTGTTCATCGTGCGCCCGGCGGGCGACGGGGCGGAGCGCGCCGAGCCCTACGGCGTGCTCACGGATCTGGCCACCGGGCGCCTGCTCGCATCGGGGGAAAAGAGCCTCCCCAACGTGCTCAAGCTCGTGGGCGATCCGGCGTGCATGGCGCCCGAGGTCGCGCGTGGGGGCGAGCCGGACGCGCGCAGTGAGATCTACGCGGTGGGTTGCCTGCTCTATCACGCGCTGTGCGGACAGCCGGTGTTCGATACGAGCAGCCCGATCGAGCAGATCACCTCGCACCTGCTGGAAGAACCGGTGCCGCTCTCGGAGCGGGCGCCGCGCGGCTGGGTGGGCCCCGAGCTGGAGCACGCGATCACGCGCGCGCTCAGCAAGGATCCGAACGAGCGCTTCGAGTCTGCGCGGAACTTCGCGGACGCGCTCGAAGACGTGGGTCGCGCGAGCACCTTCCCAGGCGCCGAACCGGGCGCGCTCGACATGGAAGAGCTGCTCAACACCATCGCGGCGTTCCAGGCCTACCCGAACGACGAAGGCCTCGCCGCGCAGCTCGAGGCGCTGGTCGCGCCCTCCAACAGCTGGCACCACGTGATCGACGTGTTCCTGGAGGCTGCCGACGCGGTCGAAAATGGCGACGTCAAGAAGCAGCTCCTGTTCCGCACGGCGCGCGTGCTGGCAGACGAGCAGAAAGACGTGGAGGGCGCCGAGCGCGTGTACCGCGTGGTGCTCGAATACGACCCGAGCGACGCGCAGGCCCACAACGCGATCGAAGAGCTCCACCGCAACGCCGGCGACCACGAAGGGCTGGTGGGGTTGTTGCTCGATCGCCTCGAGAACGAGACCGACGGCAGCGTGCGGGGGGCCATCCTGCGCGAGGTGGCCGGGCTCTACGAAGAGGAGCTCGGCGCCGAGGAGAACGCGTTCATCGCGTACACCCAGGCGCTCGCCGAAGATCCCGACGATCCGCGCGCCGCCCGGGCCATCGAGCGACTTGCGAGCACGCCCGAGCAATGGGTCGAGGCCATCGAGTCCCTGCAGGAGACGATCGCAGATCCGGAGCGACCGCAGGCTGCGCTCGCGCTCTGCCTGGTGATCTCGCAGTGGTACACAAGGCGCCTCTCACGGCCCGATCTCGCCCTGCCCTACTTGAACCGCGCCCTCTCCATCGATCCGGCCCACGAGCCGGCGCTCGAGGCGATGACCACCATCTTCCGCGACGCGCAGTCGTGGACCGAGCTGGTGCAGATCCTCATGCACCGCGCCGAGAGCGCGAACCCGGCGAAGGCGCGCGACCTACGCGCCGAGGCGGCTTCCGTGCTCCACCACAAGATCGGCGACACGGCCTCGGCTTCACAGATCTTCGAGGCCGTCTTCGCGGATGATCCTTCTCACCCCGGCGCGCTCGAGGCGCTGGAGGAGATCTACCTCAACGAGGGCGCCCTCGAGAAGCTGGGCGAGCTCTTCACGCAGAAGGCCAAGGAGCAGCGCGGCGCCGAGCGCGCGAGCACGCTGTGCGACCTCGCCATGCTCCACGAAGAGGGGCTAGAAGACATGGAGGGCGCGCTCACGCACTACGAGGCGGCGCTCTCGGTCGACGACAAGAATCTGGTGGCGCTCAAGGGCATCGAACGCGCCTACACGCAGCTCGGGAACGCCGAGGGCCTGCGCGGAAACCTGGAAAAGCAGCTGGCCCTGGCCACGACCCCGGCGCAGCGCATCGAGCTCCTGGAGCGCCTCGGCACGCTGCTCGAGGGGCCGCTCGAAGCCCCTGCGCAGGCGACCAGCATGTACGAGCAGCTGATCGAGCTGTCGCCGAGCCACGAGGGCGCGAACGTCGCCCTCGCCCGCCTCTACCGTGCGCTGCACCGCTTCGAGGACCTGGCCCAGACCTTCGATCGCCACGCCAAAGGCGTGGAGGACCCCACGCGCAAAGCGGATCTCCTGATGCAGGCCGCGCGCGTGCTGATGGCGGACCTCGGCTCTCCCGAGCGGGCCTCGTTCGTATGTGAGCGCGTGCTTGCCATCGTGCCCGGACACGCGGAGGCCCTCTCGATCACGGCACGCATCCGTGCGCTCGCCGGCGACTCGGTGGCGGCGCTCGACGCGCTCGAGCTGCTCGCAGACACCGAGCAGGACGCCCTCAAGAAGGCCGATCTCTGGGTGCGCGCCGGCCAGATGCTGGAGCAGAGCGATAACCTGGACGGCGCCGTCGACCGCTACACGCTGGCGCTCGAGTCCGATCCGCATCACGAGCCTGCGCTCGAGGCGTTGAGCCGCCTGTGCGAGCGCCGCGGGGACACGCGCGGCCAGGCCGAGCTCCTGCTGCGCAAGGTGGAGTTTGCCGAGGACGACGCCACGCGTGCAGAGCGTCTGGTGACCCTGGGCCAGTTCCGCCTCCACACGCTCAAGGACAAGGCGCTCGCCGAAGACGCCTTCCAGCGCGCCCGGGAGCTCGCCCCCGACAACATCGAGGCGGCCCTCGGGCTCGGCCACCTCGCCCTCGAGCAGGAGCATTTCAAGGAGGCCGCGGAGTTGCTCGAGCCGGTGCTCGAGCACACCACGGAGCTCGCCCGCGACGTGGCGCTCGACGGGTGTATCGCGGCAGGCGACGCCTTCCGCGCGCTCGACCAGCTCCCGAACGCCGAGCGGGCCTACCTGCAAGCCAAGGCGATCTCGCCCGACGATCGGCGGGTGCTCGAGCGCCTGGCCGAGCTCGCCGTGATCAACGGCAACCATCAGGAAGCGGGCATTTTGTTCGGCCGGATGCTCGATCGCTTCGGCAGCGCGCTCACACCCGCGGAGCGTGGCGAGCTCTTGCTCAAGCTGGGCCGGGCCAAGAAGGAAGGCGGCGACCTCGCCGCGGCCATCGCCAGCTTCACCCAGGCCAGCGAGCTCATCCTGGAAGCGCCGGAGCCGCTGGACGAGCTCTACGGAATCCAGGTTCACAAGCGCAATTGGGATGCCGCTGGCCGCACGCTGCGCCGCCGGATCGATCTGGCCCGAGACGATCAGGAGCGCTTCGAGCTCTGGATGAAGGCAGGCGAGCTCTACGCGGTGCACGTGCGCGACCGCGATCGCGCCGCCAAGGCTTACGTGACCGCGCTCGAGCTCAACGCGGGCGACCGCAACCTCTTGAGCAAGCTGATGGCGCTGTACTCGGAGGCCAAGGACTGGTCCCGCTTGCTCGAGGTGCTGGTGAAAATGGCCGAGGTGGTCGACGAGCCCGCGCTGCAGGGCAAGTACTTCCACACGGCGGCGTCGGTGGCCCACCAGGAGCTCCACGACCTGGACCAGGCCGTGGAGTACTACGAGAAGGCCCTGGCGAGCGACCCGACGCTCGAGAGCGCCTTCCGCGGCCTCGCGGACTGCCTGCAAAGGAGCGGGGGCTTCAAGCAGCTCGCCCGCGCCTATCGCGCGCAGATCGAGCGCACGAAGGACCAGATCGCGCCCGAGCAGCTCGCGGCCCTGTGGCACAACCTGGCCGAGCTCTACCACCACCGCCTCAATCGACTCGACGAGGCCGTGGTGGCCTACGAGGCCGCGCAGAACCTCGACGGTGAGAACCGCCAGCGCATGGAGCGCTTGGTCGAGATCTACAGCAAGCACCCCAACCGCTACGCCGAGCGCGCCATCGGAGCGCACGCTGCGTTGCTGGAGCAGAACCCCTACCGCATCGAGTCCTACCGCGGACTGCGCAAGCTCTACACGCAGCTCTCGCGGCCAGACGAAGCGTGGGCCCTGTGCCAGGCGCTGCGCAGCCTCAACATGGCCGAGCCCGACGAAGAGGCCTTCTTCAAGCGGCATCGCGTGCAGGCTCCGGCCACTGCGCGCGAGTGCATCACGGAGCAGATTTGGGAGGAGTACATCCTCTCTTCGGAGCAGGACCCACTGCTCACCGCCATCTTCGCGATGATCCAGCCCGCCGCGGTCAACGAGCTCTCGCAGGAGCCCGAGACCTTCGGAATCGATCGCACGACGCCGATCGACTGCCAGAGCGACTCGGCGGTGATGTCGCAGATGCTGTTCTACGCTTCGGGCGTCACCTTGGTGCCGCTGCCTCCCGTGTTCTATCAACCGAGCTCGGCGGGCGGTGTCTCCTTCCTGTTCACCAACCCGCCCTCGATCGGCCTCGGGCAGGCCGCGTTCCAGAGCGCACCCGACCAAGCGCTCGCGTTCATCGCGGGCCGCCAGCTCTCGTACATGCGCCCCGGCCACTACATGCGCCAGCTCGTGCCCACGGGCAGCGGCCTGCGCAGCTGGCTGCTCGCGGCGATTCGCCTGGCGAATCCGCGCTTCCCGGTGCCTGACAGCATGCGCGTCCAGGTGGAGCGTAACCACCAGGCCCTCGTCAGCATGCTGCACGTGCCCACCCAGCAGAGCTTGATCAGCCTGATCGAGAAGCTGCTGCAGGAGCAGCCTGAGCTCGACATGAAGCGTTGGGCGATGGCAGTGGACGTGACCGCCGACCGCGTGGGCTTCGTGCTGGCCAACAGCCTGGACGCCGCGGTCGCGGTGGTGCGTGCCAGCCCGGCCGACAGCAGCTACGCGAGCGAGCGGGACCGCCTCAAGGAGCTCTACCTTTACGCGGTCTCTCCGCGCTACCTCGCGCTTCGCCAGGCGATCGGCGTCACCATCGCCTAGCGCGGCGCGGGGCGGCCCGCGGGAGCGGGCAAAGCTCGCGGCCTTGCCTCGCGCCTTCGACGCGATCGCCCCGCGCGCTCGTCCAGCAGCGGAAATTACCAATCGCGCGCCCCCGAGCGGCCAGGATTCCGTAGGTTTTTCGCTGCGGCATGCACACAGCCGCACGCTGGAACACGATTCGACCAGGTTCGGCGACGCCCTGCTCGCGGCTGCGTGGTAGCGTGTACTCAAGCCCACGAGGAAGGCGCGAGAGGCGCGCTCACCAGAGCCAAGGAGTTACATGCCAGAAATCGAGTCGGAAGCCACGAGTCAACCCGCCCGCGTCACCACCGAGGTGGAAGTACTCGACAACGCTCTCTTGCTCGCACTCACCGGCCCTGGCGGCGCCAACCTAAAGCCGCTCGAACGGGGCTTCGGCGTCGGTATCGGTCTCCGAGGAAATACGATTCGCGTGGTCGGCCCCGCGGCCTCCGTGAACCTGGCCGAGCGTGCGCTCGCCGAGCTGCTCGAGGTGGTGCGACGGGGCTCGCACCTCGGGGAGCGCGAAGTGGAGCGCAGCATCGAGACCTTGCGCCGCCACCCCGACGTCAAGCTCACGGAGATGCTCGACGACGTGATCCAAGTGGGCACCGGCAAGCGCGGTGTGTCGCCCAAGGGCGTCGCGCAGCAGCAGTACATCCGCGCCATCCGGACCCATGACGTGGTGTTCGGGATCGGCCCCGCGGGCACCGGCAAGACCTATCTCGCCATGGCGTCGGCCGTGTCGGCCCTGCTCGCGCGCAAGTACAAGCGCATCATCCTCACGCGCCCCGCGGTCGAGGCCGGCGAAAAGCTCGGGTTTCTGCCGGGCGATTTGGCGGAGAAGGTGAACCCCTACCTGCGCCCGCTCTACGACGCCTTGCACGACATGATGGACATGGAGCGCGCTCAGGATCTCTTGCAGCGCGGCACCATCGAGGTCGCTCCGCTCGCCTTCATGCGCGGTCGCACGCTCAATTCCAGCTTCGTGATCCTCGACGAGGCGCAGAACACCACGGTCGACCAGATGAAGATGTTCTTGACCCGCCTCGGATACGACTCCAAAGCGGTCATCACCGGCGACGTGACGCAGGTCGATCTGCCCGATGGAAAAAAGAGCGGCCTCTCGGACGCCGTTCGCCTGCTCGCCAACGTGGAAGGTATCGCCATCAACCGCTTCAGCGACGTCGACGTGGTGCGCCATCCGCTGGTCCAGCGCATCATCCGAGCGTACGACGCCCGCGCGGAGCAACAGCAGCAGCGCCGCGAGGGCGGCCTGCGCGGAGATCGCGAAGAGGGCGCGACCCGCTATCGCATCCGAGCCGGCGCGCGCGACGAGCGCGACGAGTTCGACGATGGGCGTGATGACGACGGATCGAACGGCGTGGGTGAGGACGCCCGAGAGGACTGAGCCTTGCCCATTTACGATGGCGTTCTCGATCTGATCGGGCGCACTCCGCTCGTGCGCCTGAAGAAGCTCTCGCCTCCGGGCGGGGCCGAGATCTGCGCCAAGCTCGAGAGCAGAAACCCGGGGGGAAGCGTCAAAGATCGCCCCGCCCTCTTCATGCTGCGCGCGGCGGAGCGGAGCGGCGAGCTGCGGCCGGGCGCCACGATCGTGGAGGCCACCAGCGGCAACACCGGCATCAGCCTGGCCATGCTCGCGGCGGCGCGCGGCTACCGCTGCGTGTTGGTGATGCCCGAGGACGCCAGCATGGCGCGCCGCCTCTTGCTCAAGGCCTACGGCGCCGAGCTGGTGCTCACCGATGGCCTCGCTGGCATGGCCGGCGCGGTCGCGCGGGCTGAGGCGCTGGTGCGGGACACCCCGGGAGCCTTCATGCCCCGCCAGTTCGAGAATCCCCAGAACCCCGAGTCCCACGCCGCCACCACAGCAGAAGAGATCCTCACGGACACCGAGGGCAAGGTGGACGCGTTCGTCGCCGGAGTGGGCACCGGCGGCACCCTGACCGGCGTGGCGGCCGTACTCAAGAAGCGCATCCGCGGCCTTCGGGTGATCGGCGTGGAGCCCCGCGGCAGCGCGGTGCTGAGCGGGGGAGAGCCCGGCCTGCACGGCATCCAGGGGCTCGGCGCGGGCTTCGTCCCCGAGGTGTTGGATCGTGGTCTGATCGATCACATCCTCGCGGTGACCGACGTGGCGGCCGATCGAACGACGCGCAGGCTCTCGACCGAAGAGGGACTACTTGTAGGTACTTCATCCGGCGCCAACGTGTTCGCGGCCATCGAGGTGGCCAAGACCATGCGGGCGGATCAGCGTGTGGTGACGGTGCTGTGCGACACCGGGGAACGCTATCTGTGTTAGCGACGTCGCCAGAACCTCCAAGCTAGCAATTCAGCAAACGCTCTCGGTATCTTAACGCCCATGGATGAACTGGGGCGGCTCACCCGCGGGCGCGCGTGGTCGACGCGCGCGACGCCGCGAGCGAGCAAGTTGTGGTGGGGCGCGCTCTGCGCACTTCTGACGTTGGTCACACTCGGCACAGCGCCCGCCCAAGCCCAATGCATCGACGAAGCCATCCGCGACGAGTTGAACGCCAGGCGAAAGTACCGCGGCGTGCAGGAGCGGCTGTTTCAGAAGGCGCGGCGGCACGAGCTCAGCGTGCTCGGGGGTGCCTACGCCGCCGACTTGATGTCCTCGTCGTACGCGGTCGGCGGGGCATACACGTTTCATTTCAGTGAGGACCTGGGGCTCGAAGCCTTCGTCGGCTACACGCGCTCGAAGTCCGAGGTGGTCACCATCATCGAAGATCACCTGGCCACCGATCTGGTGCGCGAGCGGGTTCCGGTCTGGCTCTATCAGGGGCATCTCCTGTGGACCCTCGCCTACGGCAAGATGCGCTGGTTCGGCAGCCGCATCAGCCGCTTCGACTTCGGGCTCGCCCTCGGCGGCGGCGTCACGGACAACCAGTCGGCGCGCAGCCTCACCTTCAGCGGTGGACTTGGGTTCAAGTTCTATCCCAACGAGTGGCTCGCGGTGCGCGTCGACCTGCGCGATCAGGTCCTCACCCAGGAGCTGCTCGGCGACGCGCGCATCGTCAACAACCTGATGGCCACGCTCGGGCTGTCCATGTTCATCCCCTTCGGCTTCTGAGGCCAGCCCCCATGCGCATACGCAGACAAGCGATGTTGATCCTGAGCCTGTGCTGCCTGGGTAGTCAGGCCGTCTCGGCCCAAGACCCCACGCCCCAAGCCGGCAGCGCGCCCTCGGACGCGGAGGCCTCGCAGCACGCCTCCTCCGAGCCCGCGGCGGCCGAGCCCGCGCCCGCGGCGTCGAGCCCCGACGACAACGCAGCGACTCTTGGAACGGCTGCCGAGCCCGACGTGGATCAACTCGAGAAGGAGTTGGCGAGCGTGCTCGACGAGCTCATCCAGGCCCGCACGCGCACGTCCGTGCTGGTGAAGACGCTGTTTCGGACGCCGATCGAGGTCTGGGTCGTGCGCAGGGCCGATGACCAGCGCTTGGCCCACATCACGCTGCGGCTCGATGGCGTCCCGATCCACGACTCGGACGGCGGAGCCCTCGCGAGCGGCGAGGCCAAGCTGTTCTCGGGCTTTGCAGCGCCGGGGCTGCATGACCTGGCCATCGAGATCAGCGAGCAATCCAAAGAGCATCCCGACTACCGCTACGTGCGCGCCGAACGCTTTCGGCTCGAGGTCAAGCGGGACACCCGGACCCACATCCAACTCGTCCTGCGCGATCGCTCGGACATGGCCGAGAGGCTCCCAAAGGGCAAGACCGGCGAGTACGACGTGCGCACCGTGATGCGCGTGCGTGCAGAGAAGGTGAAGGATTGATGAAGCGCGCGACTCCGGCGCTGGGACTTCTCCTGTGCTCGGCCCTCCTGGGCTCGGCGCGGGCGGAGGTCGTGGCGCAAGGAGCGGCGGCGAGCTCCGCGCCGGCCGAGGAGAGCGTACTCGACGGATACCTGCGGCTCTTGCACGAGAAGAAGCTGTCGGCGCCCGAGGCGCAGAGCAGCGAGGAGCTGATCGCGACCGTCCAGGCCGCCCAGGAGGCCAAGCTGAAGGGCCGGCACGACGAGGCCATGGCGCTGCTCCTCGAAGCCGTGGAGGGCCCCCGTTTCCGCGCCTTCGATGGGCTGGACGAGTTCCATGCGGCCGAGCTCCTGTTGAGCGCGGGGCTCTTGGAGGAGCACGCCCTCAAGAGCGCGCAGCGCATCGTGGACCGCATGCTCGCCCGGGGCGTGGAGAGCCCCGCCTTCGGGCCCGCCTATCGGCGCGCTGTGGACATCGCGCTCGCGCGTGGTGACTTGGACGGCTCGGTGGCGCACCTGACCAAGTTGGCCCCGGGACCGCTGCCGGAGGACGCCAGCAACGAACTGCGCTACCTGCGCGGGCGGGCCGCCTACGATCGCGGAGCGTTGCCTCAGGCCAAACGAGAGCTGGCTTCGCTCACGGCCAAGAGCCGCTTCTACCCGAGCGCGCAGTATCTACTCGGGGCCATCGCAGCCAAGAGCAAGGACTACAAGGAAGCGGAGGCGCGGTTCTGTCGCATCGCCACGGCGGGCAAGAACGACGCGTTTTCCTTCTACGTCGACGGCCGCTTCTTCCCGGTGCGCGACATGGCGAACCTCGCGCTCGGGCGGGTCGCCCACGAGACCGCGCGCGCCAACGACGCGTTCTACTACTACTTCCAGGTCCCCAACGACTCCGAGCGGGTGCCGGAGGCGCTGTTCGAGGCTTCCTGGGCCAGCTACGAAGGCGGCGACCACGACGCCGCGCTCGATGGCCTCGACCAGCTCAAGGCACGCTATCCCAACTCGCCCTACTCCGCCGAGGCCGCCGTCTTGCGCGGCTACGTGCACCTCGCGCGCTGTGAGTTCGGCGCGGCCGAGGCACACCTGGTGGCCTTCGAGCAGCAGTTCGGCGCGGTGCTCCGCGAGGTCGACGGAACGCTCGAGAGCGAGGCGCGCAGAAAGACGCTGTACCGTGATCTGGTCGCGCGCGCCGCGAGCGTGGAGCGTCGCCGCGCCGAGGGTAGCGATGCGGCCCCCGATCCGGACAGCATCCTGCTCGCCCTGGTGTCAGCCGATCCCGAGTTCTACCGCTTGCACTCCGAGATCCGCGCGCTCGACGCGGAGCTTTCGCGCGCGGGCAACACGCCAAACGAGCTCGGCGCGCTCGCCCAGCGCGTGCTCAGCAAAGACGCGCCGGCCCCCCGCATCGACGACCTGAGGCCCTCGGAGCGGGTGGCCGTATTCAGCCGCGCCCTCGAGGATGCCCGCGCCGCCGTGGACGCGCTGGAACTCGATCTGCGGAGCCTGGAGCGCGCGGGCGCAAACAAGGCAGAGCTCTCGGCGATCCGCGGCATGCGGCGCAAGCTCGACGGGCGCCTGAGCCGGCTGAACGACCGCCTGCGCGAGGCGCTGCGCGCAGACGCCAGGGAGCGCAGCCTCCCTTCGTCCAATGAGCTGAGCGCGCGCTTCGAGGAAGACCGTGCCTACGTGGAGAGGCTAAGGCGCGCCGCGCGGGCGCTGCGCGCCGAGCTCGAGGAGCGCGCCGACCAAGCGGGCGAGCGTGCCCTGCGCGCGATGCGCGATCGGTTGGCCCAGGAGCTGCGCCGCGCCCGCATCGGACGCATCGACGCGGTGATGGGCAGCAAACGTCAGGTGGAGCTGCAGATCGAGAGCCTCGCCGCAGGTCGCTTCCCGGCCGAGCTCACCGACCCGCTGCGCATGCAGAGCCTCCTGCGCGACGACGAGGAGTACTGGCCCTTCGAAGGCGAGGATTGGCCTGATGAGTTCGAGGAGCGCTACGCCAAGGAGGAGAAGCGATGAGGCGCGGCGTCTTGTGCCTCCGCCGGCTCCTCCTGTGCGCGGCCCTTTCGGGCCCGCTCGCGCTGCCGAGCTACGTGGGCGCCGCCCCGAACAGCGACAAGCCCAAGTCGAGCTTCGGCGCGCCCGCCGAGGAGCGGCGCATCTCGAGCGGCGTGGACCTCGGCGATCTCAAACGCGTCGACGAGGGCTTCCGCAGGTCCTCCGCCCAGCCCTCGAACGAGCTCGAGGCACGCCACTACTTCCGCGACCGCCCGGACGCGCTCGGGACCTACGCGCGCGCCAAGGAGCAGAAGCTGCTCGAAGAGCTCTTGGCCGACCGCGAGCAGAAGGTGCGCGAGCGACGCAAGGAGGCGATGGGGTTACTCGAGCGCTTCATCGCGGCCGAACCGGAGGACGCTCCGGAGATGGCCGACGCATTGCTACGGCTCTCGGAGCTCACCTGGGAGACCGCCCGCCTCGCGTACCTCGACGCGTTCGCCGCTTGGCAGAAGGTGCCGGAGAAGCACCGCAAGGCCCAGCCGCCGCGGCCCGAGTACGACCGCACCCTTTCGCTCTACGACCGACTGCTGACGAAGCACCCGAACTACGAGCGCCTCGATCTGGTGCTCTACATGAAGGCATTCACCCTGGTAGAGCGTGGTGAAAACGAGGCCGCCCTGCCCCTCTTCCACAGGATCCTCAAGGAATATCCAGAGAGCAGCTTCCGGCCCGACGCGCACATGGCGCTCGCCGAGCACGTCTTCAACACGGACTACGACTTTCGCGCTGCGCTGGTCGAGTACGACCGGGTGCTCGCGTACCCGGAGAGCGAGCTCTACGATCTCGCGTTGTTCAAGAGCGCCTGGTGCCTGTGGCAGCTCGGGAAGAAGACCGACGCCGCGGTGCGCTTCCGCAAGGTGCTCGACCTGGACGGCGAGCGGGCGGCCCACGCACGCAGAAAGCGCATCAAGGAGCTGCAGAGCGAGGCGCTCGAGTACTTGATCCAGGTGTTCACGGAGGACGAGCGCAACCGGGCCGCCGACGTGCGGCGGTTTTTGCAGGAGATCGGCGGGGAAAAGCACGTGGAGCGCGTGCTGATCCGCTTGAGCGCGACCTACTACGACCAGGCACGCTTCGAGCAGGGCATCGAAGCGTATGGTCTCTTGCTGCAGATCGACCCCGCCTCGAAGCGCGCGCCCGAGTATCAGCTCGCGATCGCGCGTGGCTATCTGGCTGTGGACGCGTTCCCGAAGGCTCGCGATGCCTATGCCACCCTGGCTTCGACCTACGGCCCCAACTCCACCTGGGCCACCCAGCAGCCCGACCCCGAGAGCGTCAGCGATGCGCGCGCGATGATCGAGAAGGCGCTGCGCGAGCAGGGACTCTCGCTGCATGAGCTCGGCCAGCGCGACAACCGCAAGGAATTCTTCGAGCAGGCGTCCCAGGTCTACGCCATCTACCTCGAGCACTTCGACGATGCGCCCGAGAGCTATCGGCTCACGTTCTACCAGGGCGAGATCCTGTTCCATCGCCTCGGGCGCTACGCCGAGGCGGGGGACATGTACATGGTCGCCGCGCGCAAGAACCCCAAGGGCGAGTTCACCAAGGACGCTCTCTACAACGCCATCGGGGCCTTCGAGCGCGTACGTGAAAAGGAGATCGTGCGTTGCACCGCGGCGCCCAACGCGCCCTGCGCCGAGACCGAGAACGACAAGAACTTCTCTTCGGCCATCGAGCTCTACGCCAGCTACTACCCGAACGACCCCGATCTGCCCGAGATCCTGTTCCGTCAGGGCAAGTTCTACTACGAGCGGCACATCTACGATCCCGCCGTGCGCCTGTTCGGACAGCTCCTCGATCGCTATCCCAACAGCCCCTACGCGGGCGACGCTGGCGAGCTCGTGCTCGACAGCTTCAACCGCGCGGCGGACTATCAGAACATCGAGCTCTGGGCGCGCAAGCTCAAGACGGCGCCCGCGTTCAAGAGCCCCGAGTCCCAGAAGCGCCTCAACGGCTTGATCCTGGGCGCGGTGTTCAAGATCGGCGAGCAGCTCGCGAGCCAGGGCCAACACGAGAGCGCCGCCGAGGCCTACGTGCGCGCCGCCAACGAGTTTCCGCAGGATCCGCGCGCGCCCAAGGCCTACTACAACGCCGGGCTCGAGTTCTCTCGCGCCGGGCAGCTGGCCAAGGCCGACGCCACCTACACGACTTTGGTGGAGAAGTACCCGGGGAGCGAAGAGGGCGCGCTGGGAGCATGGAACGGCGCGCAGATGTACGAGTCCATCGCCCAGTTCCGCGACGCCGCGCGCTACTACGAGGCGTACGCGGAACGCTTCCCGAAGGGCCCGAAGGCCTCCGACGCCGGCTACAACGCGGTGCTGCTCCGGCTCTCGGCCCGCGACTACAAGGCCGCGGTGGCGGCCGGCAAGCGCTTCACCGAGCGCTTCCCGCGAGATCCCGCGGTGGACGACGTGTACTTCCTGATCGGGCGCGCCCACGAGGGCGAAAAGGCACACGCCGCGGCCGAGGGGACCTACCGCGAATATCTGCGACGCACCAAGAACCCCGACCGCCGCGTGGAGGCACACACGCGCCTCGGGCAGGTCCTGATGGCGGCGGGCAACCGCAAGGCTGCCGACAACGCCTTCTCGGACGCGGTCGCCGAGGGCCGGCGCAACCGCCGGCAGCTCAAGCAGGGCCGCTACTATGCCGCCCAGGCGCGCTACCTGCAGGGTGACGAGGCGCTGCGCGAGTTCGACCAGGTGAAGATCGAGGGCGACCTCAAGGGCCTGGCCGCGCGCCTCAAGCTCAAGGCCAAGCTGCTCGCCAAGGCCGCGGGCATCTACGCCGAGGTCGTGGAGTTCGACGTGGCCGAGTGGGTCACCGGCGCGCTCTACAAGATCGGCCACAGCTACGAGCTGTTCGCGAAGGCGCTCGCCGAGGCGCCGCTCCCGCCAGGCCTCAACGAGGAGGAGCAGCAGGTGTATCGCGACGAGCTCGCCATGTTCGTCGTCCCGATCGAAGAGCGCGCGCTCGAGGCCTACGAGGGCGGCTACAAGAAGGCCCGCGAGCTCGGCATCTACAACCAGTGGACCGTGCTGATGCGCGAGGGGCTCACGCGCATGAACGACGTCGAGCACCCGCCCATCCGCGAGATCGGCGGGGACATCGTGCGCGAGCGCGCGCTCGCGGAGGGCCCGGTGATCGAAGGCCTGCGCTCGCGCGAGTCCAAAGCGACGACGCCCCCGGCGCGCGTGCGCGAAGGACAGCCCGACCCGGCCCCGGCGCCGGTCGAGCAGGACAAACCCAAGAAGCGCCGCGCGAAGCCCAGCAAGGCGAAAGGAGCCTCCCCGTGAGCCACGCGCGCAAGCGACAGAGGATGCTCCTGGCCGCGCTCGCCCTCGCGCTCGCAGCCTGCGGCAAGACCAAGGTGGAGGCCACCACCGCAGACAAGCTCGCGCCGCCGAACGCCGAGGCCGTGAAGCTCTTCGTCTCCGGCGCAGAGCAGCTCAAGGCCGGGAGCCCCAAGGCGCTGCTGCGCGCCCGTGAGCAGCTCGAGCAGGCGGTCGCGATGGCGCCGACCCTGTGGGAAGCGCACTACGACCTTGGGCTCGTGTTCCGCAAGCTGAGCCAGCTCGACCAGGCCCGCGCGAGCCTGTTGCGTGCCCGCGAGCTCGCCCCAGAGGCGACGGAGCCCATCCTCGCGCTGGCCGAGTGTGAGCTTACCCGCGGCGATCTCGCCTCCGCCGTCAGCCTCTTGGAGTCGCTCGTGGAGCGCGATCCGAGCCACCTCGAGGCGCGCCTCTCGCTCGCGGCCCTCTCGCGCGAGCGCGACGACCTGGACCGTGCGCTCAAGCACGCGCGGGAGGTGCTGGTGCGCGACCCGAGCCAGACGCGCGCGCTGGTCGAAGTGGGCCGCGTGTACCGGGCGCAGAAGGAGCTCGACGTGGCGGAGCTGGTGCTCGAGAAGGCGCGCGCGATCGACGAGAAGAACGCGGCCATCTACAACGAGCTCGGGCTGCTCGCGCTGGACCGCGGGGACACGCAGCTCGCCTTCACCCAGTTCGCGCAGGCCAGCCAGCGCGACGCGCGCTTCGCCCCAGCCCACATGAACCGGGGCTCGGTGCTGCTCAAGGCGGGTGACTTCGAGGCCGCCGAGCGCGCCTACAAGGCAGCGGTCGGGGCCGACGCGCAGGCCCTGGACGCCCAGATCGGGCTCGCCATCGCGCTGCGCGGGCAGGGCAAGCACAAGGAGGCCAGGGCGCACTACGAGCGCGTGTTGGAGGCCGAGCCCAACCACCTGGCCGCGCTCTACGACCTAGCCGTGCTCAAGGCGGACTTCCTGGATCAGCCGAGGGAAGCTCTGCCGTTGTTCGAGAAGTATCTGGCCCTTTCGCCGCGCGGCGACGCGCACCGCGCACACGCGCAGCGCTATCTCGAGGACATCAGGATGGCGACCGGGAGTACCCCGCAATGAGACCTTTGCTACCGGCACTACTCTGGACCCTGACCTGCGCCGTCGCGCCCTCGGCGGCGCTTCCGTCCGTGACGCTCGCCGACCCGCCCGCGGCCCAGGGCAGCAAGAAGAAGAGCAAGAAGAAGCGAGCGAAGAAGGCCAAGCCCGAGGCTTCCGCTCAGGGGACGCCCGCCGCCGCGCGCACGGCCCCCGCCCCTGCCCGTGAAGCCGACGCCCGCGGCTCCGAGAATGCCAAGCGGGCGCAGGAGGCGGCCCGCGCCGCCGCGCAGGAGGCCGCCTCGGGCGTGGACGCGCAGATCGTCAAAGAGGGCGATACGAACGTGAAGGTCATGACCTTCACCGGGCTCGACATCGAGGGTCGCCTGAAGTCCCCGCAGCTTCTCTACTTCGTGAACCGCGTCCACGCAGAGTTCGAGCGTCCCAAGCTTCCGCATCGCTCCTTCATGCCCGAGCTCGAGCGTTCCACCCAGCGAGATCCGTTCAAATGAGCCCAAGCCCGCACACACGCACGCGCGACCTGCGCCTCGCCATGGTCTGGAACCAGGCCGTGCAGGGCGAAGAGCTCCTCAAGGAGCCGAAGGTCGTCAAGCTCGGCTACGGACCGGACGCGCTGTTCCCGCTGCCCGAGGCGCAGGCGGCGCGCGGTGATCTCACGCTGCTGACGCCACTCTCGGAGGGCTACAGCCTCACCTTGCCCCCCGACGCGCGCGGCGCCGTGTGGCTCGGCGGCACCCGCCGCGAGGTGCACGAGCTGTTGGTCGCGAGCCCGAGCGTGACCTTGGGCCCGGGCGACTACGGCGTGATCAGCCTGGGTGCCGCCAGCTACTTCTTCCAGCAGGTAGAGCGCGCGCCCGAGCCGAAGCGCCCATGGTTCTCCGTCGACGGCGACCTGACCGCGAGCTTCGGGCTCTCGCTGTTCGTGCACACCTGCCTCCTGCTCTTGATGCTGCTCGCACAGCGCGAGCTGCCCCAGGAGAAGAGCCTGGAGCTCCCCCCGCAGCTCATCTCGCGCTTCCTCATCAACCCTCCTCCCGACGAGGTCGAACCGCCGAAGAGCAAGGAGCCGGGCGACAAGACCGACAACGGTGGCATGCGGCAGAAGGACGAGGGCGGCGGCAAGAAGGACAAGGGCGACCAGGGCAAGATCGGCAAGAAGGAAGCCAAGCAACGGGACACCGAGATCGCCGGCGACAACCGCGGGGCGATCGCCACCAAGGTGCGCGGCATGGGCTTGCTCGGCGCGCTCGCGGGCGGCGACACGCTCAAGGACGCGCTCAACGTGGCCAGCGTCGGAAACCTGTTGAGCGGGCTCAACTCGGCGCGCACCGAGCTCGGAGCGGGCTCGGGCGGACGCGGTTTGCGCGGCGTCGGCGCGGGCGGCGGCGGCGGCGATACGGCAGGCACGCTGCTCGGTGGCGGCGGGCTGGGCACCGGTATCGGCAGCGGCGCGGGCACGGGCGCAGGGCGCGGCCAAGGCGGCGCGGGTGGGCGCGGCAGCGGCGCGGGCGCAGGGCGCGGCGAGGCCAAGGTGGCAGTGACGCCGGGTACTCCGCAGGTCAGCGGTTATCTTTCCGCCGAGCAGATCAACCGCGTGGTGCGCGCGAACCAGGCGGCCCTGCGCTATTGCTACGAGAGCGAGGTGCAGCGCCAGCGCGGGCTCAAGGGCAAGGTGATCATCCAATGGCGCGTCGATCGCGCAGGTGCCGTGCCGACCGCGCGCGTCACCTCGACCACGCTCAAGAACTCCGGCGTCGAGGGGTGCCTCGTGCGCCAGGTGAAGAAGTGGCGTTTCCCCAAGCCCGACGGCGGCGAGGTGACCGTGCTCTACCCCTTCATCTTCGGCGTGGGAGGCTGACCATGGCCCGGATCGCGAGCGCCGCGCTCCTGTGCCTGCTCTGCACGTCGGGCTGTTTGGAGGAGCAACGCTACGCGGTCGAGCGCGAGCGGCTTGCGCTCCCGCCCGGCGCGACGCCTGCGTTCGTCGATGACGACGACAACCCCATCTTCGTGGTGCAGCGCACGTTTCGCCTGCCGATCCGTCCGCCCTCGAGCGAGGTGCTGCAGGCGCTGGCCCAGGGCGCGCAGGGCAAGGATCTACCTTTCCCGCGCCTGCCATGGGTACAGCGCGAGGATCTGGAGCTCCGCATCGATTACGTGGTCGAAAACAACAGCGACCAGGCCGTGACCGCGCTGGTGTTCGTGGACGGCATCAATGAGTTCTTCGTGTACACGCCGGGCCCGGAGGATTTCCATCAATATGAGCGACGCCTCCTGGTGGAGCCGGGTCAGCGCGTGGAGGGGACGATCACCGAGTTGGAGATGGACGAGGTCGCGATCGATCTCGCGACCGCCGTGAACGGCGCGCCCAACACGGCGCTGGTGGTGCAGTTCCAGGGCCAGTCGGGCCGCGATCCGCGCGTCGCTCCCTACATTCCGTCGGTGATCCCGGCCCTGGTAGGGTTCAACATGGGACTGCAGACCGGAGCTTTGGGGGACGAGGACGCGCCGCCTGCGCTCGTTCTCAGGCTGAGCGCGCGCGTGCAGGATCACGGCGATCGGATCACGGCGCGCGGCGAACGCAGCTGGGAGCTGCCCACGCCCGCCCCCTTCGTGCCCGTCGTGCCGCAAGAGGAGCCATGAGCGCCGCTGGTCTAGCCCGCACGCTGTGGTCTCTGGCCTCAAGCGCGTTGCTGCCGCTGTGGCTGCTCGCCGTGGTTGCCCACACACGTCCTGCGCGCGCCCAGGACCGCGCCGCGGAGCCGGATCTCGCGCCGGGTGAACAGGTCGTCGAGGCGGTGGACCCCACACGCCTGGACGTCGCGCGGCTTCCCCCGGAGGCCATCGAGATCACGCGCGAGCTCTACGCGCACGGGCTGTTCCTCGAGGCCCAGGTCGGCGCGCTCGCCTACGGAGGCGACGCCAACAAGGTGAGCACGCCGGGGCCGCGCTTCGCAGTGGCGCTGGGCTATGAGGTGTTCTCGTGGCTGAGCGCGGTGCTGTTGGTCGACGGCTCCATGCACCGCACGGACAACCGCGCGCCCCCGGCCCCCAGCGCCTACGAGTTGCTCGGGGCTGCGGCCGGCGTGCGCTTCAACGCGCCCTTCAATCCGCGCTTCGCCCTCTGGCTGTCGGGCCTGGTCGGCGTCAACTGGTCGAGCCGCGACGTGCTCCGCGCGCTCGATTTCAGGGACGCCTTCAAGCTGGGGGTCAACTACGGCGGCGAGCTCGGCTTCGATTGGCACATGAAGTCACGCCACCATTCGCTCGGCGTCCTCGGTGGCGCGCGCATGTATCCCTCCCTCACGCGCGACGCGTTCACGCTTGGCGGGTACGGATCGTTGTACCTGCGCTACGTGTTCTGAGCACAGCCGCGCGCTCGGACGACGGCGGCTTAACCACCTTCCTCACGGCCGATGCGCCCACCTGTTTGCGAGCTCATTTGTTCCGTTCCCATTCTTGGACGCGCAATTTTCGCGGTCTTTCGCGGCCCTCGCCGATTGACGCGGTGTCGCGCACGGAACAGGGTTACGGCCTATGCGAACGGTGCACGCACGCCTCTCCGAAGTGCCGTTTTCTCCAGCTCACGAGTCGGCTTCAGCCTCTTAGAACCCAGCTCGCTTTGCGCCGTGCGACCTGCGCCGCGCGAGCCCTTGCGCCTGTCTATGCGGCCCGCGTGACTCGACTCAGCCCTCGGAGATCTTCCTCATGCTCTCGCTCTATCAGCGCATCAGACACTGGCAGCGCGGTCCAGATCAGGAAGCCAACGGCAGGCTCGCGCGGCTGCGCGACGGCATCGCAGCAGCGCCGCTTGCCCGGCCTTTACGCGCGAGCCATCAGCACGACTTCCGGGTCGCCTTCTCGGGTTCCCCGTTCGCCAACTTCATCGCCGAGCCGAGCGGGCTCATCGGCGCGTGCAACGAGCGCTTCATGCTGCTCTGCGGGCAGGGGCTCACGACCTCGCCCGTCGCCCTGAACATGCAGGCACTGTGCACCGGCGCCTGGACTTGGCAGGCCCTGCTCGATGACCTCGAGCAGGCCGAGACCCCTCGCTTCCGCCAGCTCACGTTGGCGATGCCGGACGAGCAGGCGGCGAGGCTCGCGGGGGCTGCGCAGTGCGACGTGCTCGCGAGCCTGTGGGTGGAACGAACGCCCGAGGGCCAGGTGGCGCGCGTCCATGGCAGCCTACTCGGTCCCCACGCGCGGGGTGAGTTCGAGGCGCTCTCGGGCCACGCCGGACAGCTCGAACACCTCACCAAGCTGGCCGGCGAGATCGCGCACGACCTCAACAACCTGCTCACCATCATCCTCTCCGTGGGCGAGTTGATGCTCGTGAGCGGAGAGCTCGGCAGCAGCCTCAAGCGGCGCGCGCGGGCCCTCGTCTCGGCGAGCCAGCGCGCGGCTACGCTGGCCACGCAGCTGTTGGCCTTGAGTCGCAGCCCGCAGGGGCGGCACGAGAGTGTGCCGACGCATGTGTTCGTCCAAGATGCGCTCGATCATGCGCACCGGCTGATCCCCGAGCTCGAAGCGCGCACGCAGATCGCCGCCGACACGGGGTTCATCGAGGCCGACACGGCGCAGCTCGCGCAGGTCCTCATCAACCTGATCATCCACGTGCGTGACTCGCTGCCCGGCGACGGCGCGGTCGGCATCTGCTCGGAGCGCGTCTGCCTCGAAGAGCCCCCCACGAGCGCGCTCAAGCCCGGCGAGTTCGTCCGCATCGCGATCGGGCCAGCCAGCGATCTCGAGCGCTCGCTGGCCGACACCGATCCCCCACGGACCCAGCCAGCGGCTTTCGACCTCGGGCGCACGTCGGGGCTCGGGCTCACCAGCGCGCACGGGATCGTGCGCAGCGCCGGCGGGTTCATCGGGATCGGACGCGGCCAGGGCGGGGCGCCCCTGTTCACGCTGTACTTGCCGCTCGCGGCAGAGAGCTTCGCGAGTCGTCCCGATCTCGAACGCACCCCGCCCGCGAACACCGTGCTGGTCGCCGAAGACGAACAGCTCGTGCGTCAGCTCACGTGCGCCCTGCTGCGTGAGGAGGGCTATCAGGTGATCGAGGCCGCCGACGGTCAGAGCGCCCTGGAGCTAGCGAGCCTGCATGCGGGACCTATCGATCTCCTGCTGACCGACGTCACGATGCCGCAGATGGGCGGCGTGGAGCTCGGCCGAGAGTTGCAGAAGATCTACCCGGATCTTTCGGTGCTCTACATGTCCGGGCACAGCGAGGACACGCTCTTGCGGCAAGGCCTGCCCAAGCGCGAGGCACATCTCTTGGCCAAGCCGTTCAGTCGCAGCGCCCTGACCAGCGCCGTGAAGCGCATGCTGCAGCAGGCGCGCGCGACCTCACTGTCCTCGACCTGAGCTCACAGCTTGGCGCGTAAGGCCGCGATGTCTGGGTGCTCGGGATCGTAGAGGAAGGCCTCGTCGAGGGCAGCCTTGGCCTGCTCCTTTTGTCCCGCGCGTAGCGCGCGCTCCGCGCGATCGAGCGCATCCTTGGCGCGCTCTTCGCGCTCGAAGGGGCTGAGCTGAAGCACCTCGGGCACGGCTTGCGCCGCGTCGCCGCCGGTGCTGGGCTGGGCTGCCGCCGCATCGGTGGACTCCGGGGCCGCATCGTGCTTGTCGGCGAGCTTGCCGGGGGCGTCGTCGGGGGCGAGCGCAGGCGGCACCTGCGCCGCCGCGTTCGCCTCCCTATCCGCAGAGGCGCGGTCGGCCTCGACCTCGGCCACCGGGGAGGCTGTCTCGGCTGGAACCAACTTGAACACGACGGCGAGCCCGGCGAGCAGCGAAAGGCCGAACGGCCACAAGCTCAGCGCCTTCTTCGGCGCGGTCCCCGGGGCGCGCTCGGGACGGGTCGGCCGCTCGCCGACCGTCACGGCGGGCAAGGTGTCCATGAGCCCGGTCCGCGAAAGGAGCCCGCTCTCGAAGTACGCAGCGCGCAGCGCCTGCACCAGCGAGAGTACGTGCTCATAGCGGGTCTCGGGCTGCTTGCTGAGGCCGCGGAGGATGACGGCATCGAGCGTCGTGGGAACGCTCGCGCCAGGCTGCCTCACCTGACTCG
Source organism: Myxococcales bacterium (assembly GCA_044507075.1). GTDB lineage: Bacteria > Myxococcota_A > Polyangia > Polyangiales > DASUME01 > DASUME01. The sequence goes on along the minus strand of JBIQKA010000012.1, from coordinate 29,950 downwards.
GTGGGGGCGGCTCGTTGTGGATCACGCTGTGCGCCACGTTGAGCGCGTCGGTGCCCGGGAACGCGCGCGTCCCCGAGATCACCTCGTAGAGCACGGCCGCGAACGCGAATTGATCGCTGAGCGGCGATGCCTCGGCGCCGCTCAAGGTCTCGGGCGCGCCGTAGCAGGGCGTACCCAGAAACTGCCCCTGGCCGGTCAACGCAGCGTCCGGCACCCGCGCGACGCCGAAGTCCGCGAGCCGGATGACGCCGTCCGTACCGACCAGCAAGTTCTCGGGCTTGATGTCGCGATGGATGATGCCTTCGCGGTGCGCCACGTCGAGGGCAGCCCCCACTTGCTCGGCGAGCGCGAGCACCTGCTCAGGCGGCAGGGGACCACGGTTTTTGAGGAGGTCTTTGAGGTTGGCCCCTTCCACGTACTCGAAGACCAAAAAGGGCCCCGCGACCGGATCCACGCCCACGTCGTAGACCGCGACGATCGAGCGATGGCGCAGGCGTCCCACCGCTCGCGCCTCGTTGCGAAACCGCACCAGGAACGCCTCTTGCTCGTCGGGCGAGCCGGCGTTGCGCACGATCTTGATGGCCACGTCCCGGTCGAGCTCGGTATCCCGCGCGAGGACCACGCTGCCCATGGCGCCGCTTCCGAGCAAGCGTTGGACCGGATAGCGTCCGATCTTCTCAGGGAGCGGCGGAGAGGAGTTCATGGGCGGGATCGATCGATGCGGGTGGTCTGACCCGCGCGCAGCGCATGGTACCGAAGGGGCGCCGGAGCGCCACCCCTACCCGGCCCTAGCCTCGAGTTTGGCGGCCTTGCGAGCGCAAGAAACGCCGCAACGCGGGCCTAGAGTCGGTGAAGCTTGACTGTATTGGTTGCCGAGGAGGGTGGCCAACCTATCAGCAACGCAAAAGCGTCCCCCTTGGCGCACACCTTCTCCCGGACCAGCACGCTGGTGGCGATGCGCAGGGTCTCCTCCAGGTCCTCCGCGGGCAGCCCCAGACGAGGCACCACCCCCCAACACAGCGCCAGCCGGTTCGCGGCAGACACCTGTGGGGTGATCGCGAGAATTGGGGCACGGGGTCGGTATTCGGAGAGCAGCGCGGCCGTACGGCCATCGCGGGTCAGGGTCACGATCGCCTTGAGCGGCAGGGTGAAGCTCAGCAGCGCCGCCGCGCGCGCGCCGGCGGAAGCGAAGTCCCAGCGATCGGTCAGGCGCGGATCCGCGATGGCGCGCGTCTGATCGGCCAAGCTCTCGGCCTCCACGTCGCGCACGATGGCGTCCATCATCTTGACTGACTCGATCGGGTAGGCCCCCGAGGCCGTCTCGCCGCTCAGCATCACGGCGTCCGTTCCGTCGAGGACGGCATTGGCGACGTCGGCGGCCTCGGCGCGGGTCGGGCGCGGGTTGCGCATCATCGAATCGAGCATCTGCGTGGCCGTGATCACCAGCTTCCCGCGCCGGTTGACCTCACGGATGATGCGCTTTTGCACGAGCGGTACCCGCTCGGAGCCGAGCTCCACGCCGAGATCACCGCGCGCCACCATCGCTCCGTCCGCCACGTCCAGGATGGCCTCGAGCTGCTCCACGGCCTCCGGCTTCTCGATCTTGGCGATCACCGGCGTGCCTTTGGCCAGCGCCTGCGCCTCGCGCACGTCCTCGGGATTGCGCACGAAGGAGAGCGCCAGATAGTCCACGTGCAGCTGGTTCACCGCGAAGTCCAGGTCGCGCTTGTCCTTTTCGGTCAGCGCAGGCGCGCTCAACGCCGAGCCCGGCATGTTGAGGCCCTTGTTGTTCGAAAGGGGTCCGCCCTCGACCACGGTGGTGTGGACATCCTCCCCTTCGACCCGGTCCACGATCAGCTTGAGCAGGCCGTCGTCGAGCAGAATGGCGTCCCCTGGCTTCACGTCGCGGGGCAGGGGCTTGTAGGTGACGGAAACGATATTCTGGTCGCCCGGGACATCGCGCGCCGTGAGCACGAAGGCCTTGCCCGGGATCAGCTCGATCGGCCCGCCCGGAAAGCGGCCCACGCGCATCTTGGGGCCGGACAAATCCGCCAGGATGGCGATCGGGCGCCCCGCGCGCGCGGCCACCTCCCGCAAAAGGGTCGCCACCTTCGCGTGATCGTCGTGGTTGCCGTGGCTGAAATTCAGGCGCGCGCAATCCATCCCTGCCGCCACCAACGCCTGGATCATCTCCTGGTTACTGGAAGCGGGGCCGATGGTGCAGACGATCTTCACCCTTCGCATCTTCCCAGTGTGCACCCGGCGCCCGGGCCGCGTCGAGGGCCCAGCGCTCTTGAGGATTTGTCGTGCGAAACCGGGTGTGGCAGGCTCGCGCCCATGCTCCGGCAAGGCTTTTGGGCAGGAATTCTCGCATCGCTCCTGGTTCTGGGTTGCGCTTACCCGCGCCGCAGCACTCCCCTGAGCACCGTCTCGAGCGAACAAGCAAAGAGCATCACACCGCCTTCGGACCTGTGGCGCCTCGTGTTGGTCCGGGCCGATATTCCGCCACGCCAGCGGAGCGGCCTCCCCTGGGACGACGACGCCGGCCCGGACGCGTTCCTCAAGCTGATCGTCGACGGTCAGCTCAAGTGGGAGAGCCCTGTCGTCGAAAACAGCATACGTCCAGAGTTCAACCAGAGCCCGCCCAAGAACTTCGCCTTCCCGAAGGACACACGCATGCGGCTCGAGCTGTGGGACAAGGACGGCGTGAGCGCTGACCCCATCGGGATCTACGAAGGCCGCGCGCTGGGGCAAGCCATCGTCGGTTCGCCGACCACGATCAAGCTCGAGGGCGGCGCCACCGTGACCATCAAGGTGGACAAACCCATCCCGCACTTCGGAACCGGCATCGCGGCCTACGAGGTCCGCAAACGGGCGCTCCTCTTGATCAAGGTGGTGCCCAACTCACCGGCCGCGCGCGCCGGGCTCAAGCCAGGCGACCGCATCACGGCCATCGCTGGCAAGCTGGTGGACGACCTCCCGGGAGGTCAAGCGGAGAGCGCGCTGGCCCAAGCCGGTCAAACGGGTGCCGAGTTGACCGTGGAGAAGGACGGACAGTACCGGCGAGTCAAGTTGGACGACGGGTATGTTTGGCTGTCGATGTGATACAAGCCCCTACGTGCCTCGATTCGCTTCCCGCTTCCTGGGCTCCTTCCTGGCCGCTGTCTTCGTGCTCACGTGCGTGGCCCTCCCCACTGCCCGCGCCGACGAGATGTTCTCCTGGCGCGGCGGTTTGGGCTTCGGCAAACGGGACCGCGGCCCAGGCTCGGACCGCAGCGAGTTCATCACGGCGCTGAGCCTGACCGGCGACATGCTGTGGGGTCCCCCACGTCACGGCGCCTTCCGATTTGGACCCGCCATGGAGGGGCGCATCGTGGACTTCGCCTCGCTCGAGGGCGCCGGTGGCTTCACGTTGCTCACCCCGCTTCCGTTCGACATGGCGCTCACCACCACCGGCATGATCGGCCTGGCGACGCGCCGCGACGCGCCCGATGGCTGGATGGGCATCGGCACGGCGACGCTCGGCTACCGCAGCTACAACTATCACGGCTGGTACGGCTACGGATTGAACGCGTACTTCAGTGTCCGCAAGCAGATCAACGGCGACGTCCATCTGGTCGAGTACACGGGCGGCGTCGAGGTCGACATGCTGTTCCTCCTCGTGGTGCCCTTTCTCGCGATCAAGAACTGGCTCAACAAGGGCGATCCGCACGAAGACGAGTGACGGCGCGCGGCGCGCTCAGACCGACTTGGTCGAGCCCGCCTCCGACAGCGTGGCGGGCAAAGTGCCCTCCTCGACCGCGCGCACGTACTGGGCGGGCGTGAGGCCGGTCCACCGCTTGAAGGCGCGGAAGAAGGCGCTCGGCTCCGAATACCCGATGCGTTCGGCCGTGTCGCGGATGGAGACCCCGGGCCGCGCCAGCTCTTCGCAGGCGAGGCGCTCGCGGGCCTGCTCGAGGACCTGCGACATCGAGGCCCCCTCGGTCTGCAGGCGGCGCCTGAGCGCACGGTGCGTGAGCCCGAACTCGCGCGCGATCTTCGCCATGTCGACGTTGCACAGGTCGGACTCGAGCCGTAGCCGCGCGCTCAAGCGCTCCACGATGCTGGCCCGCGTCCCGAGCTTGGCGAGCAGCTGCTCGGCGGCGGCGCGCAAGAGCTGGCTCGTGGTGAGATCGCCATGGCGCTGCGGCGTCTGCAGGATCTCCGCGCTACCGAACAGGGCGTTTTCGCTCTGACCAAAGCGCACCGGGCACTCGAACACCTGCCGATAGCGCTCGCTGTAGCTGGGCTCAGGGTGCTGGAACCAGACCTCGTGGGTGAAGGCGCCCTTCCCCACGAACGTGCGGACGACCCGCACGATCATCGACGCCGTCACCTCGGCGGCGAAGCGCTGCGTCTCCGCGGTGACCGCGCCGTGCCAGCCGAAGCTGAGCTGCGCGACTTCCCCGCGCACCACGAGCGAAAGACGGATGTCGTCGACCACCAGCGGGGAGAAGCGCTGAAAGAGCTCGAAGGCCTCCTTGGGCGTGGACGCCGACAACAAGAGGTGCCCGAGTAGCTGCAGCATGTGCTCGGGCGCGTTGGCGCCGAGCGCGAGGCCGATGCCCGGGTCGTTCGTGAGCTTGATCGCGCGCGCGACCATCACCTCGAACTTCGAGATCTCGATCATGCTGCGCATGTCCGACAACGTGGCGGGCTCGATCTCGAAGCCTTGCAGCAGCTGCGCGCCGTCCAGCCCCCGGCGCTGGAGCTCGCCCATCAGACCTCGGACCATGACGATCGAGATGTACATGCACTACACCTAAACAATCTTCGAACCAGCTACGCGACCTTCTCCGCGATCTGCTCCAGCAACGGCTCGAGTTCGGCCTGCACGTCGTCGAACTGAACCGCGATGCGGTTGGGCCAAGCCCCTTCCGGATCTTCCGGATTCGACTCGAGGCGTACCACACGGCCCTCGAGTTCGTAGGCGTCGCCCTTGGGAGGGATGGAAAAGCTCACCTTGACGCGCTCGCCTGGCTCGAGTTGAGCCGGGGACGCGACGAGGATCCCGCCCGCGCCAACGTTGTGGGTCATGGCGAAGGCCCCGCCCGCGCTGGTGTTCAGCTGGACCGGGAACCAGACCTGGTATCGGGTGAGTTTGCGGCGCTCCACGCAGGCAGAATACACGAACTCGCAGCGAAAGACGCCTGAGCACAAACAGAGCCGCGGGCGAACTCCGCTTGTCTCTCCTACGTGGGGGCAGGTGGGCCCGATCCGCCATCCCCGCCGCCCGCGAGGCGCGCGCGCCGGGCCGAGAGGATGCGAGCAAAGCTGCGCAGCGCTATTTCCTCTTTGGTCAGCCCGGTTTGAGCCATGTCGTCGGGGTCGATGGCCCCACAGTTCAAGGCGCGCAAGAAGTAGTTGAGCAGGCCCTGCCCCGTGGCCGCATCGTCGAATACGCCCCCCACCAGGGTGGCCTGGGCGGCCTTCTCCACGAAGCTGCGCAGGCGTTCTGCGGCCTGCGCAAAGCCCTCCAGGAAGAAAGAGAAACAGGTTCCATAACGAACTGGGAGCTGGGCTGGGTGCAGGTCCCACCCTTGATAGAAGCCCGACTCGAGGGAGCGTCGGATGTGGCGGTGCGTGAGCTGCCAAGCGCTGTGGACGGCGCTGCGATTCTCGTCTCGCTCGACCGCGCTCAGCTCCTCGCCCCTGTGAGGTCCAACCGGCATCACATTCGTGGCGCCGTCCGAGAGGAAGATGCCCGTGCCCGCGTAGGCGAGCTTCATCATGCCCTTGGCCAGCTCACACCAGGGGTGCGTCATCGCCTGGTGGGCGGCCGTGACGTCGCAGGACGCCGTGAAATCGTAGGTCCCGAAGTGGGCCGCCACGCAGCGCCCCTCGGCCGCCTCGAGGAACCCCGGAAGCGGAGACCGCCCGTCGGCGCCGAGCAAGGCCTGAGTCGTTTCGATCACCAACTCCATCTTCAGCGCGGAGGGGGGCAAGCCGTGGCGCTGCTCCAGCAGCTCGAACAGCCGCACCAGCGCCCGTGGCTGGGCCGCGAGCGTGATCTTGGGCAGCGTCACCACGAAGTTGTCCGGAAGCCGCCCACCACTCTGCTCGAGGAGGTTATCGAGGAAGATCTCCAGGGTCCGCGCGCCGCGCGCCTTCCACTCTTCCCCGAACGACTTGAGACGAATGCCGATGAAGGGCGGCAGCGTGCCCTGACGCATGGCGAGGGCCACCTCGCGGGCCGTTGAACGGGCCGCCTGATCTTCCTCCTCGTCGGAGCGCACTCCAAAGCCATCCTCGAAGTCGATCCGGAAGTCCTCCACGGCCTCGCGCTGCAGCTTGCGCAGCACACGCTCGTAGACGGTGAACGCCAACCAGGCCCCAAAATGCTCGGAGCGCAACACCTTCGGCTCGCGCTCGTAGATGGCCTGCAGCGCGGAGAGCCGTTTGCGATCGACCGCATCCTTCGCCACGAAGCCCACGCCGTAGGCGAATTCCAGCGGGTGCCGACCATGGGACTCCATGGCACGCACCGCGAGCTCACCGAGCCGCGTCGTGGTGTCGGACTTGTAGAGGTGCGCGCCGCCGTACACCGTGTGCACCGGCTGGCGCCGCGTGCTCTCTCCCGGGTAGCGCTCCGTGAACGCACGGTTCGCGGCGCCCAGCTCGTCGAGCGCGGCCTTCCCCTCCTCCAGAATGCTCATGGCGCCCCTCGGCGCCCTGCGCGGGAGATCGGCCCGTGTGTTTTCGTCCTTTGCACCCTTCTACGTTACGCCCTTCGCAGCGGCACCGAAACCAAATCCCATCGTGCATCTCCGCAGTCTCGCGCTCCCTGTGCGGCTTTCTTTCGAGGCACCGCGGCGCTCAACCCTCGCCCGTGCGTGGGCGCTCAATGCGTGTGGCTCTCCCGGCCGTACTCGCTGAGCAACTCCACGACCGTCTCCACCGACGCGAAGCGGTCGAGCGTGAGCCCCTCGAGGTCGAGCGGGATCCCGAGGTCCTGATCGATGAAGCCGATCAGCTGCAGCAGAGACACCGAGTCGAGCACCTGGCTCAGCGCATCCTCCCCGGGATCGAAATCGGGTTCCATGTTCTCGCGGATATAGCCAACGATTCTCTCATAACGACTCATGACTCCCCCACTCATGTACCCACCGCCAACGACGCCGAAAGTGCTCACCCCCCGTGCCGCTTACGCGGTGACACCTCGCGCTGCGCGTCCTGTTCGACGATGATCTCGGCGGGAAGGTCGTGGCTGATGAAGTGGGCGGGACTGGCCGTGACACCGTAGGCGCCACTACAGTGGATCCCGATCACGTCTCCGATCTGGAGTTCAGGCAGCATCACCCCTCTCCCGAGCACGTCGATGGTCGTGCACAGCGGGCCGTACAGGTCGAATGCACGAGGCGGTCCGTCTTGGGCCTCGTCCTGTCCGGAAACCTTGAACAGTCGATAGTTGCGGTGGAGAGCCATCCCCAGGTGACCACACGCACCGAGATGGTGATTCATGCCTCCGTCGAAGGTGGCGATCTCCGTGCCGCGCGAGCACTTCCGGTTCACCACACGGGTCAGGTAGATGCCGGCCTCGCCCATCAGGTACCGACCGGTCTCGAGCAAGAGCTCACAGCCCGCGAAGCTTGGCTCTGCCTTGAACGCGCTTAGCCCTGGGAGCGCGTGCGCCGCGACCTCCGCGGCATCGAGCGGACGATCCTGCTCGTGGTAGGGGATGCCGAATCCGGAGCCGAACACGAGCTTCTTCGGTTCAATGCGGTGTGCGGCGCACAGCTCGCGAAAGATCTCCATGAAGATGCCGTAGTTTTCGGCGATGGCTTCGGGCTTGAGGCACTGCGTACCCGAATAGATGTGAAACCCTGCGAGTTCGAGCGAAGGCAGATCGAGGATGGTGGCCACGGCGGCCTGCGCGTCCTCCTCGTCGATCCCGAACTGGCAAGGCCTACCGGCCATGTTGACCCCGAAGCCCTTGGGCACGCGCCGCGGGGCGATGCGTACGAGGACGCGCTGCCTCTTGCCCGCCTCGCGCGCGATCTGGTGGAGCGCGCGCGCTTCGCGGACGGACTCGAGGACCACCTCGCCGATACCGTGCTTCACGGAGAGCTCGAGATCTGCGTGACTCTTGGCAGGTCCGGTGAAGCTGATGCGACGCGGATCACAGCCGAGCGAGAGCGCGATCCTGAGCTCTCCTCCCGAAGACACGTCGAGCGTATCTACCCAGCGGAGCAGGCGCGAGACCACCGCCGGGTGTGGGTTGCACTTCATGGCATAGCTGACCCCGAAGAGCCCTTGAAAGGCGCTCCTCAGCGCGGCGACGCGGGCCTCGGCGTCGTCCATGAAGTAAACGAACGTAGGAGTACCGTGACGAGAGGCGATCTCGCCGAGCAAGCGTCTGCGCTGTTCCATGTTCAACCCGTGGGTGATTGGCTCGAGACGAGCTGCGCGGCTTGCGCCGCCAGTTGGAGGCGGTCCGGCTTGCCGCTCGCGGTGCGAGGCAAGCCTTCGCGCAAGAGGATGAGCTCCGGCACCATGTACGAGGGCAGCTGCTTGAGCAGGCTTCGACGCAGCTCGCTGGCGTCGAGCTTTCGCGACCTCTCTGGCACAACGAAGGCGGCGAGCTCGATGCTCGTGTCGGTGCGCGCCACCACCACTTCGACGTTCGACACCCCGGCTTCCTGCGCGATGCGCTCGCGGACCTCGCCCGGGTACACACGATTGCCGTGGATCTTGACCATGTCATCGCGGCGACCGCTCAAGAACAGGTAGCCGTCGGCGTCGAGCCAGCCGAGGTCACCAGTGAACACGACCTTTCCGTGGGAACCTGCACCGCCGCGCCAGGGATTGTCGCGGAGCTTGCGTTGAGGGTCGTGACCATCGAGGTAGCCCAGCATCACGCCGAGCCCGCCGTGGACCACCTCTCCGAGTTCGCCCGGGGCGGCGAGCGTACCGTCATCGCGCGCGATGTACACCTCCACCCCAATGAACGGGCGTCCGACGCTCCCAGGCTTTGCTGCGTACTCCTCCGGGCGCAACGAGGTCGCGCGAAAGGCCTCGGTCTGGCCGTAGGTCTTGAAGATCTGGGCGCCAGCGAGCAGCTCGGGGAGGCGCGCGTGCTGCGCGCGCGTCATGTCGCCGCCAGAGATCGTCACATAGCGCAACGCGCGGTGCGCACCCTCCCGATCGAAGGGCACGTTGTCGCGCATCATATCGGCCCAAATCGTAGGCACGGCCGAGATCCCCGTGACGCAGCGCTCGCGGACGGTTTGCCGAATGTCGTTCGGCAACCATGAGTCGAGGACCACCAACTCGGCACCTATGGTGATGGACGAGATGAGTTGATTGAGTCCGACGTCGAACGAAAAGGGCAACAGGTTCAGCAACACGTCACTCGCAGACAGGCCGTACCAGGCCACCTCGGCCACGGCCCGAGCCCGGAGGTCGCCGCTGCCGATCAGGACCCCCTTGGGCCCCCCCGTCGAACCGGAGGTAAACAGGCAGGCGCCGACGCGCTCATTCGAATCGGGTAGGCGCGGAAGCACAACCTTGCCCAGGTCGTCCATGGTGAGTACGCGCGCGCGCGCAGCGAGCTCGTCGCGGGCTCTTTGGGCGCGCCGGCTCAAGCCGTCTTCGTCGAGCGCGAGCCACGCGGCGCGGCCGAGCGGCGAACGCGGAGAGATGCCCCCATGCAGGGCGCGGAGGCCGGCGTCGTCGACCGCGGCGCAGGAGGCGCCCGTGGCCGTGACGATGTGTTCGATCTGCGGCCCCCTGAGCTTGGGATTTACGAAGCAAAACGCGCGGCCCACGATCAGCGCTCCGAGCATGGCCGCGGCCGCCTCGGGACCTCGCGCCAAACACAGCGGGATCACTTGTCCAGGTTCGCTGTGCTGCACGAAGAACGAGGCGTACGCGCGCGCTCGCTCGAGTAACCCTGCGTAGCTCAGCTCGCGAAAGTGTCCGTCGAGCGTGCGCACCGAGATCGCGGTCTTGGTGCCTCGCTCGCGCGTGTGGTGTTCGAGCAACGAAAGCCAACCCCCTCGCGCGGAAGACTCGGTGCTACTCACCCGCCGCTCCTTCATTGTTGGCGTCGCCCTCGCGGGCGACTACGTTCTGCTTGGACGTCTCGCGTCGATTCCTGCCCTCGCGGAGCCGGTTCGCGTCCGCGGTGGCACGGGCGGGCACGCCGATCGCGATCGCACCCGGCGGGATATCGGAGATCACCAGCGAGTTGGCAGCGACCCGCGCGCCGGCCCCGATCCTGACTTTGCCGAGCACGCTGGCGTTGCAGCCGATGAACACGTCATCTTCGATCACCGGCGCCTCGGCGCCCATGTTGCTCCCGATGGTCACGCCGTGCATCAGACCGACACGGTCTCCGAACACCGCGTGCGGGTGGATCGAGATCCCTCCGCCGTGGACGATGTGGAGGCTTTTCCCGATCAGGGTGGTGCACTCGAGGTCGACCCCGGTCAGGAAGGTCGCGACGGGCTTGATCTGGCCGTACGCAAGAGAACAGATGCGCCTCACCACCGCGTGCTTTTGGGCCCTGGACCAGCGACCGAAGCGATAGACGACCAGCGCCCAGAACCCCGCGCTTCGCAACGAATGACCGTGGACTCGATAGTCGCTTACGATTTCTTCGAGCATGCGAACCTGTCCGTCGAATGAAGCAACGAACGGCACGTAGGCACTCGCTCACTGCTCCACACAGGCTAACACGCAACCTGCCGACGAGTAATCGCAGCTCCGTCCGTTTTCCCGTATTTTCTTAGCGATTAAGCGCGAACGTGTGCGCCTGCGTGCGTCCCCATCATGCGCGCGCCACGCGCAAGGAGGAGGCGCCGCTTCGCCGGTCTGCGGCCCGCGCGAGGATCTCTTCGACCATTGCATCGGCCACTCGCTGCGTGGCGCAGCCCTCGGCCGCCGCGCGCTCCATGATCGCGAGCACGGTGTCGTAGATCTTCTCCGTACGTTCTCGAACCTGGCGCACGTCCAAGGTGTTGCTCTCCTGCGCGACATGAATCAACCCGCCAGCGTTGATGACGTAGTCGGGCGCATGGGCGATGCCGCGCTTCTGCAGCACGTCTCCGTGCCTCGCCTCGACGAGCTGGTTGTTCGCGGCGCCGGCGACCACCTTGCAGCGAAGCTCGGCGATCGTCGCGTCGTTGAGCACGCCGCCGAGCGCACACGGGGCAAACACATCGCAGGCCACGCGGTGAATCTCCGTGAGCGGCACCGAGCTGGCTCCGAACTCCCGCACGGCCCGCTCGACCTTCGCCGTGTCCACATCTGCGACGAGCAGCTGCGCGCCCAATTGATGGAGCTCGCGACAGAGGTGGTAGCCCACGTTCCCGACGCCCTGCACCGCCACGGTCACGGAAGCCAAGGAGTCCTTGCCGAGCGCGTGGTACACGCCCGCCTCGATGCCCCTCCTCACGCCGAGCGCCGTCGTGGGCGAAGGATCGCCGCTTCCACCGTGACTCTCGGCGGCGCCCGTGACGTGGCGGGTCACCGAACGGATGACGGCCATGTCGTCCAGACAAGTCCCGCTGTCCTCCGCCGTGATGTAGCGCCCACCGAGATCCTCGACGAAGCGCCCGAACGTGCGAAACAACTGAACGCGATCGAAGGACCCGCGGGGGCGCATGATCACGCTCTTACCGCCGCCGAAGGGCACGCCGGCCAGCGCGGCCTTGTAGGTCATGCCGCGCGCGAGGCGCAGTACGTCTCGCAGGGCGTCGCGCTCGCTCGCGTACTTCAGAAACCGGCAGCCTCCCAGGGCAGGTCCCAGACGCACGTCGTGAATCGCGATGATCGCGCAAAGCCCGGAACCTTCGTCGCGCCGCACGTGGAGCTCGCCGAACTCGTGCTCGGCCATCTGCGTGAACCATTCCATGCGCTTACTCCTCTCATGTGGCCCTACCGACGATCATCCAACTCGCCTCGGCCAAGGGGCAAGGGGGGTCACCGCTCGGCCGCCCCTTCGTGCTGGCTGCGCCACATTTTGACGGCTTTTTTGTAGGCCTTTGGGCCCTGCCGGTAGGCTTTGCCCTACAGGTCGACGCGCGCACCTGGGCGCGCGAGCAAGAACGAGGTCTCCGATGCGCGATTTTCTGCTCACTGCCCGTGACCGTCTGGCTCTCCGTAGGCGCGTCCGCATGCCGTGCCAAGTCGTCGAAGAAGATGGGTTTTCGCTCCTGGCTCGGCAGTGCATGGACCTCTCCGTGAGGGGCATGCGCGTGGAGGCTTTGATGCCTGCGCCCGTCGGCAGCATCGTGCTCGCCTCCTTCCGTGTGCCGGGTTCCAGCCTCTACATCGACGTGAACGCCGAGGTGGTCCGGGTCCAATGGGGCCGACGTCGTGGCGATCAGGTCTCGGCCCTCGGCCTGCGCTTCGTGGGGATGTCCAACATCGATCGCGCCATCCTGGGCTCACGCTTGTTGGGTTTGCCGCCGCCCACCCCCGAGCGGGAGCTGCGCCTCGACTATGCCAGCAGCGTGATGGCCCTGTTCAGCACGCACCCGGCGCACGGTTTGCGTCCCGCCTGATCGCCTGCGATGGAGCGCAGCGCGTCCAAGGAGCGCCGGCACGGGCTCGGCCTGCGAGCCCAGATTCTTCTGGCGCTCGGCGCCGCCTTTCTGCTCTCTTTCGCCGCGCTCGCCGTGATCGTGGTGCAGGTCGCCCACAAGGCCCAGGACGTCGAGCGGACCCGCCGCACCCTTGCCACCGCCGAAGCGCTCGCCGTCTCGACGTTGGCCGCGAAGGACGGACTCGACGAGGCGCAGACGCTCGAGCGGCTCCTGGGCCGCGCCGACATCCTGGGGGTTTCCCGGACCGAGGTGGACGGCTCGTCACTGCGCTTGGGCGAGACAGCCGGCAAGCCCGCCGCCCGCACCTTGAGGGCCGATGGGAGCGAACTTACGATCTGGACTGCCCCGCTCGAGAGCGAGTCGACCGGCCCACTCGGACGCCTGCTCCAGCTCTATCTTCTGCTGACGGGAGCGCTCATCCTGCTGATCGCCTACGTCGCGCTCACCCGCTTGATCGTGCGGCCGCTCGAGGATCTCACGCGGGCCTCGGAGCGGCTCGCCACGGGCACGCTGAGCACGACCGCGCCGGTGGGAGGAGCCGCGGAGATCGCGCGCCTGGCCGTCAGCTTCAACCGCATGGCCAAGGATCTGCGCGCCGATCGCAAGACGCTCGAGGGGCGCCTCGCGGAGCTCGAGCGCGCGACGCGCGAGCTCCAATCGACCCAGGATCAGCTCATCCGAAGCGAAAAGTTGGCCAGTGTGGGCCGCCTCTCGGCGGGCATCGCGCACGAGATCGGAAACCCCCTTTCGGCGATCCTGGGGCTCGTGGAGCTCCTGCAGGCCGGAGGACTACCGGAGGCCGACGAGCGCGAGTTCTTGCGTCGGGTGAAGAACGAAGTGGAGCGCATCCACCGCATCATCCGCGAGCTGCTCGATTACTCACGCGCTGAGCCTGCGGCGCCGAGCGGCGCGGACACGGTCGATCTGGCGCGTGTAGTCGAGGAGGCGGTCACGCTGGTCGCGCCCCAGAAGGATCTGCGCGGGGTGACCATCGAACGCAGGTTCTCCGAACAGCTAGGCGCCGTGCGCGGCTCCGAGGGCGATCTGATCCAGCTCGTGCTCAATCTGCTGCTCAACGCCGCCGACGCCGTGAACGGAGATGGCTCCATCTTGATCGAGCTCTCCGACGCGGGCGACGCGCTCAGGCTCGCGGTCAGCGACTCGGGCCCGGGCATCGCCTCCGACCTCCAGGACAAGCTGTTCGAGCCCTTCGTGACCAGCAAACCTCCGGGGAAAGGCACCGGACTTGGTTTGGCGGTGTCTCAAGCCATCGTCTTGCGGATGGGCGGCAGCATCCGCGCGATCAACCGCGACGTGGGCGGCGCCTGCTTCGAGGTGCGCCTGCCCAAGGGGCGTTGAGCGCGAACGCGCGGTAGACTTCCCAACTCCGATGACCCCCGAGCTCGAAGCCAAGCTCGACAACCTGCCCGCCGCACCAGGCGTCTACCTGTTCAAGGGCCGGGGCGAGAGCGTGCTCTACGTCGGCAAGGCGCGCAGCCTCAAGAGCCGCGTGCGCAGCTACTTTCAGGCCGGCTCCAGCGACACCCGCTTCTTCATCTCGCAGCTCTCGCGGGAGCTGTCCGACATCGAGACGGTCGTCGTGGGCACCGAGAAGGAAGCGGCGCTGCTCGAGAACACGCTGATCAAGCAGCACCAGCCCCGCTACAACGTCAAGCTGCGCGACGACAAGGAGTACCTGTCCTTGCGCCTCGATCCGAAGGCGGCCTGGCCACGGCTCGAGGTGGTGCGCAGGCCCGCGCGCGACGGCGCCCTGTACTTCGGTCCTTACCACTCGGCGACCGCGGCGAGGCAGACGCTGCGCGTCGTCAACCGGCACTTTCAGCTGCGGACCTGCACGGATCACGACTTTGCCTCCCGCGTGCGGCCTTGCCTGCAGTACCAGATCAAACGTTGCGCGGCCCCTTGCGTGTTCGAGGTCGATCGAGCGCGCTACGGGGAGCAGGTGGCGGACGTGGCGATGTTCCTCGATGGTCGGCACGACGAGCTCTCCAAGATCCTCGAGGCGCGCATGCGCGAAGCGGCCGCCACGCTCGACTACGAGCGCGCCGCAGAGCACCGGGATCAGCTGCGCGCGATCGAGCGCGTGCGCGAGCAGAACCGGGTGGCGCTGGTCCAAAACAGCGACGAAGACGTGATCGGGCTGTACCGACAGGCAGACCAGGCCGAGGTGGCCGTGCTCCAGATCCGCGCGGGCAAGCTCACCTCGGTGCGCACCTTCGGGCTCAAGGACGTGCGCGCGCCCGACGACGAGGTATGCGCGCAGTTCGTGGCCGAGTATTACGGGCCCGGGGTGTTCATCCCCGAGGAGGTCTGGCTACCGCTCGAGGTGGAGGCCATGGACGGTCTGGCCGAGATGCTCGCCGAGCTGCGCGGCAAGAGCGTGAAGGTGCTGGCGCCGAAGAAGGGGCCGCGCGCCGACCTGGTGCAGATGGCGCGTGACAACGCGAGCCACGCGTTTCGCGAGAAGCTGCGCGCCAGGGAAGACGTTGAGAGCAGGCTCACCGCCCTCAAGACCAGGCTGCGCCTGCCGCGCTTGCCAGCGCGGATCGAGTGCGTCGACGTCTCCCACACGGCGGGCACCGACACGGTGGCCTCGATCGTGGCCCTCGAAGGCGCGCAGCCCGATCGCAAGCGCTATCGGAGCTTCCACGTCAAGCGCGTGTCGGGCGGCGACGACTACAGCGCGATGTACGAGGTCCTGGCGCGCCGGTTTCGTCGCGGCCGCGAGCGGGAAGCAGGCTGGGAGCTACCCGATCTCCTGGTGGTGGACGGCGGGCGCGGCCAGCTCAACGTGGCGCAACAGGCCCTGCGCGATCTCGGGATCACCGAGCTGCCGATCGCCGCGCTGGCCAAGGAGAAGCCCAACGTGCTGGGCGAGAAGCTGGTCGATCGCGTCTATCTCCCCGGCCAGAAGAACCCGATCGAGCTACGCGAGAACCACGCCGCGCTCGGCATCCTCGCCCTCGCGCGCGACGAGGCCCACCGGGCGAGCAACGCGCTGCGTATGAAGCTCGGCAAGCGCCGACGGATCAAGAGCAAGCTCGACGAGGTTCCCGGCATCGGCCCCAAGACGCGCGCGCGCCTGCTGAAGGCGTTCGGTTCGGTGCGTGGGATCGAGGAGGCAGACGCCGCGGCCCTGCGGGCTGCGGGCGCGACCCACCAGCAGGCGGCCGCCATCCTACGCGTCTTTCACGGCCCTCTCTTGCCGAGTGAAGCTCAGCGCCCACCCGTTTCGCCGGTCGTGGAACGTGCCAAAGAGATTTCGCCCACGTCGCACGAAGCCGGGGGCACGGAGGACGAACAGAGCGCCGAAGACGACGCGGTGGCGAACGCGTTTTCGGTCGAAGGGGGGAGCGACTAGAGAGCCGCGCCCCACGGCCTTCCCCACCCAGGATTGGTCCAACCAAGCTTCACGAGCCCGCGAGCCACGGGGAGCGACGATCTGGTCGCTTGGTTCCCGCGCGAGATCTGCCCAGCGCGCGGGCGCCCCCCGCATGCGGGTCGCCATGCCGAGCGCGACACCCTTGTGAAGTCCTCCGCCGCGTGAGCCACCCCGTCTCCTGCGACTGCTTCGAACGGGCCATTGCCGCCTTGTCAGTTGAGCCACGAGGTCGTCAAAGGTGCGTCCGACGAGCAGGGCATGTTTGAGATCCAGCACCCACTCGGGTCCTATCAAGTTATCATCGGCACGGTTAGGGTACCGTTCCCGAGCGTCGCGCCATCCACGTATCGGCCGAAATGGGGTGGGCGGCTCCCGGACGTGGATATGGGCGAATTGTGATGAGCGAAGCGAAAGCCTAGAATTACGTGGTTTCGAGGTTTCTTAATGACGTGTGCACGGGCAATCGCGCCCGCTTTCGCGCCAGGCTCGCGGGCGGTAGCTTTCGCGCCAGGCTCTCGGGCGACCGCGCCCGCTTCGACGACATGAGTGCCATCGCGCGCGCGCTTCTGGTTCTCATGCTGTCGTGGTGCGTCTGGTTGGGCGGCTGCGGCAGTTGCAACGAACCCCCGGCGGTCGCCACCTTGATCGAAGCGCAGGGCACGCTGGTCGAGCGAGACTTCGCGGCGCAGGTGCAGGCCTGGCAGGTCGCCCAGGTCGGCGCAAACTTCGGGCTTGGCGACGGTATTCGGACAGGCGCGAGCACCTCGGCCCGCCTGGTCTTGATGGATCAAACGCAGCTGCAGCTGGCTCAGAACACCACGCTGCGCTTCATGGTCGACGAGGTTGAAGGCGAGCAAGCCATCAACGTAGAAGCGGGCGAGGTCTCCATGCGCGTCGGCCAGAAGGACATGATGCTGCGCACGCAGATCGGCCTGGCCAAGCTGTTCGCTGGCACCGAGCTGACGCTGCGCAAGACGGATGAAGGACTCGACTACAATGTCGCGCTGGGCGAGGCCCAATTCAAGACCTCCACGGGCGAGCTCCGTAGCCTCAAGGCCGGCGAGAGCCTCGAGGTCGGCATCGGCATGGCCGTCTTCTCCAAGACGCCGCCCGAACCGGCCGCCGACGCGCAAGAGCCCACGAGCGGCTCTGACATCAAGGCCACGGTCAAGGGCAAGGGCGTCCGCTCACGCACCAAGGGCGGCGCATGGAAGCGGCTTTCGGCTGGCGAGCACCAACTCACGGCCGGGACCGAGCTGCGGCTGCAGCGCAGCGATCGGGTGCAGGTAACGCAGGGGGATCAAGAGGCGAACCTGCGCGGGGCCGGCGAATTCGTGATCGGTTCGAGCGAGGCGCTCGTCGAGACCCGCACTGGCGAGGTCACCGTGCAAACCGTCTCCGAAGACGTGCGGGTGGCGGTGCCGGGTGGCTTCATCGTCGTGCGCGGCGGCCAGGGCGGGAGCACGGCCGCGGTGAACGTGGGAAAAGTAGACGCCAAAGTTTCTCTCAAGCAAGGCGCGGCCAGCATCGACATCCTGGGCACCCAGCGTGAGCTGAGTGCG
The DNA here is from genome assembly GCA_044507075.1 of Myxococcales bacterium. GTDB lineage: Bacteria > Myxococcota_A > Polyangia > Polyangiales > DASUME01 > DASUME01. The sequence continues at coordinate 12,395 of JBIQKA010000012.1, read as the reverse complement.
GGCCAGGAGCACAACTGGGAGAACCCCGAATCGAGCGCGCAAAAGCCGATCGTGCCCGAGGCGCCCTACTTCAACATCGGCACCAAGGTCGGCGAGTCCTTCGTGCTGCATGCTCCCGAGGTCCCCACCTCGGTCCGCTTCGACTTCGCGGGCAAGTGTCCTGGGGAGGGAGTGATTGAGCTCACGGGCCCCCGGACGCGCACCAAGGCCAAAGGAGGGGCGAACGTCGTCGTCCCCGTCGTCTCCACCCCGTACACGCTGCGCTGCGTCGACGAGAGCGGGCTCGTGGGCCGACCGGTCGCGCGCGGGAGCATTCAGGTGCTCAACGACGCGGGCACGCGGCGCCTGCCGTCCAAGGCGCCCACCTCGTTCGTGGAGACCGACGGCCGCACGTACACCATCTACTACCAGAACCAATTGCCCGAGATCAGCGTGCGCTGGCCCAACGCCCCTGCTGGCAAGAGCTATGAGCTCTTGCTCGACGGCCAGCCCATCCGGCTCGACAAGGCGGAGCATCTGTTCCGTTCGGGAACCATCCGCGATGGCTCACATCAGCTGAGTTTTCAGGCTGGCGAGCGGCGTTCTCGTACGACCACCGTGGAAGTGCGTTTCGACAATGCGGCGCCCAAAGCGAGCCTGACCAGCCCAATAGATCGCGGATTTAAGCCTGGAGATACGGTTACAATCGAGGGCGTGGCGCTCGAGACGTGGAAGGTGAGTGTGGAGGGCGGGAGCATCCAGATGGATACCGGCCAGCGCTTCGTGGGGCGAGTGGTGACCTCCCCGGAGCGCCCGGACATCGCCGTGCGTTTGGCGCACCCGCGCCTTGGCGTGCACTACTACCTGAGGCGAGCAGCCGGATCGCCATGAAAAGTGAGCCCTTGAACTCGACTGACAACCTCGTCGGTACCGTACTGCTCGGTCGCTACCGCATCGTGCGCGAGCTCGCGAAGGGCGGCATGGGTGTGGTGTACCTGGCGCGCGCAGAAGGTGCGGTGGGCTTCGTCAAGCCAGTGGTCGTGAAGCTGGTGTTGCCCGAGCACGCGAGCGACGAGCGCTATCTCGGCATGTTCGTGCGTGAGGCGCAGATCCTCTCGGGCCTTCGACATCCCAGCATCGTGGATGTGATCGAGTTCGGCGAGGAAGCCGGCGCCTACGTGATGGTGCTCGAGTACGTCCGCGGCTACCACCTCGGACAGTGGAGCAAGTACGTCCGCAAGAAGGGCCGCAGGATCCCGACGGAGATCCTGTTGCTGCTGATGATCGACGTGCTCGAGGCGCTGCAGAAGGCGCACAGCATGGTGCACCCAGATGGCACGCCGATGCACATCGTCCACCGCGATGTGTCCCCCTCGAACATCTTGCTCGACGACGACGGGCGCGCGCGCCTGCTCGACTTCGGCGTCGCCCGCATGCGCGGCGGGGGTGTCGACTATCAGACCCAGGTGCGGAGCTTCGTCGGCAAGATCACCTACAGCGCGCCCGAGATGTTCGCTGGCGCCGAAGCCACCCCGCAGAGCGACATCTACTCTTGCGGCGTGGTGCTCCACGAGATGCTCATGGGGCGCAACGTGTTCGGCGGCAAGAACCAGGCGGCGACGCTGAACCTGGTGCTCAACCACACACCGGAGTCCGTCGAAGGACTGGACGCCGACATCCCGGCCGGGCTCGACAACGTCCTGCGCAAGGCGATGGCGAAAAACCCCGAGGCCCGCTTCGAGAGCGCCCGCGATTTCGCGCTGGCGCTGCGCACTTTGCAGCGCGAGTACGAGAGCGAGCTGCGCGCGCGCTTCGCGGCCCTCTTGAAGAGCGACTTCGGCGAGGAGATGGCGCGCATGCTCGGCATCGAGTCGCTGTCCGCGCGCGACGAAGCGTGGCGCAGGCTCAGCCTGCCGCCGCCGCAGAACGAGCGCACGATCGCGCTCGATCTGGAGCCAGGCGCAACGAGCTCGGCCACCTCGAGTCCTGCCCGCCCGCGTGCCATGACCATGCGCGGCCCCGCGGTCGCGCCCGATCCCAACGCTCCGGTATCGCCGGACACCGTGCGCCGACGGACGGGCGCCCACGTGGTGCCGCCCGCGCTGCGCAGCGGCGCCAATGTCGCGGCCCCGGCCCCCGGTATGACGGCCTCCTACGCGATCCCTCAACCGCCTCCGCCCTTCGGAGTGACCGTCACCGGGGCGAACTTGCAGGCCGCCCCCGCAGCCCCTGCGGGCAACAAGTGGCTGTTCTTGGCGCTCGCCTTGATCGGAGCCTTGGCCGTCGTGGCGATCACGGTCGCCTTGCTACGCCCGCCGCAAGCGGCCCCGAGCATGCCGCCCATCCGCGTGGTCGCCGAGCCCACCCCGCCACAGCCCCCGCCCGTTGTCGCGCCGAGCACCGAGGAGAGCGCGCCACAGCGCAGCACGGTCACTGAAGCGGAGCCGTCCACACGAAAGCCTAGGCGCGGCGGCGGCAGCCAGGGCGGCCCCGATCCGGCCGGACTCACCAAGGCCTTCCGCAAGCAGCAAGGTAAGATCGAACAGTGCTTCAAGGAGCACACGGCGGCGGTCCAGGGCATGCCGCGCATGCAGCTCGAGTTCGAGCTCGATGCGGCCGGCAAGGTGCTCAACGTGGGCGTCGATCCTTCCGCGCTCGCTGGAACCCCGCTCGGCCAGTGCCTGCGCAACGTGGGCAAAACGACCCGGTTTCCAGGCCAGGGACAGCCGGTCTCGTTCGCCATTCCCATCACGGCGAGCCGGAGCGTCGGCGGCTGAGCCGACCAGAGGTCCGGCCCACCTGGACCTCAGCGCAGCCCGTACTTCGCCAACCGGCGCAGCATCTGGTAGCGCGACATGCCGACGGTCCGCGCAGCGCGAGAGACGTTGCCGCCCGACTGCTCGAGGGCCTCGACCAACTTGAGGCGCTCTTGGTCTGCGTGCCGCTCCCGGATCACCCCGAGCGAAGGCGGTGGCGCGTTACCGGCAAGCCGCATCTGGCTTCCGTACTGGGCAGCCGCCCCCGTCGGCACCAAACCACTACGCGGCGGCGACGAGCCGTAGCCCGAGCGTCCCTGGGTCTCCGCCAGGTAGCGCAAGAGCACGGGGAAGTCGTCCAGGTTCAGCGTGTCGTCTTCCCGGCGTAGCCACAGCGCCTCGTCGATCATCGCGCACAACTCGCGCAGGTTGCCCGGAAACGGATAGGTCGCGAGCGCCTCGCGGACCTCCGCCGACAACACGGGGCGGTTGCGACCGTGCGCGCGCGCGCGCTGCGTCGCGTAGCGGTCTGCGAGCAGAAACACGTCCTCACCGCGCTCCCGCAGCGGCGGCACCTCGAGCCTTAGGCCCTCGAGGCGCTGTCGCAGGTCCCCCCGAAAGCGCCCTTCCTCCACCGCTTGCGCGAGGTCACGTGACGTCGCGGCCACCACGCGCGCGGTGAACTTTCGTGAGGTGGTGCCGCCCGCGCGCACGTACTCCCCCTCCTCGAGGAGGCGCAGCAACTTCTGCTGCAGCGACGCGTCGAGCTCGGTCACTTCGTCGAGGAACAGCGTGCCCCCCTGCACCGCCTCGACACGCCCGGGACGCATGACCGCCCCCGGGTTGGCAGCGCTCGGCTCCTGCCCGAACAGCTCGACGTCGAGCTGCGAGGGCGCGACGCTGACGCAGTCCACGCCGACGAAAGGCTCGTTGGAGCGCTTGGAGCGGAAGTGGATGGCGCGCGCGAGAACACCCTTGCCGACTCCGCTCTCGCCCGTGATGAGGAGCGCTGTCTCATCGGCGCTCGACAGACCGTCCATGCGCGATCTCAGCCGCTCCATGGCCGGGCTGTCACCGAGCAGCGTGAACTCGATCTTCGGCGACCACTCTGCCTGCGCCTCGGCGACCAATCGCCGCAAGAGCGCGTGCTCGATCGCGCGCTCCACCCTCATGTACGTGGCGCGCGGCTCCGTCGAACGCTCGATCACATCGAACGCTCCTTGATGCAAGAGCTGCTCGTGCGAGCCGGCGTCCTCGCCGATCAGTACGAACACGCTGTGTCCTAACTGCGTGCGCAGCTCCTCCATCAGCGCGAGCCCCGTCCCGTCGGGCAGACGCTCACTGAGCACGATGACATCGGGTGAGAACGTGCTCACTCGCGCTCGCGCACTCGCAGCGTCACCGACGGTGACCACTTCGTGTCCCCCGCTGCTCGCTTCACGCGCAAGCACCGTGGCAGCCCCGACATCGCTGTCGATGATGAGTACTCTGGCGGACATAACGACGCTCGAGCGCAACTACTTCCGCGCCCCCAACGTGCGGAACCGCGCTCGCCTATCGCTCACACACTAGCATGCGTCGCTCAGTCGCCAGGTGATCCACGGGCACGTCGTGCGTCGCCGACGGCACTTCAGCGAGGAGCTGAAGCTCGAAACTCAAGCCGACGCGTACCGCGTTCGGCATACGCGGCAGAAAGCGATCGTAATGGCCTTGCCCAAAACCAAGGCGGTGTCCGCGCGTGTCGAAGGCGAGCCCGGGAACCAACACGAGATCGACGCTCGCCGGATCGATCACCGCAGCGCTTTCGAGCGGCTCTTTCACCATGAACGGCGTCTCGTGCAGCGGGTCGCCTGGACGGTAAGCAGCGAGGTCCATTGTTCCCGTGTTGGCGACGAGCCTCGGCAATCCGACCGTCTTTCCGAGCGCACAAGCGCGCTCCACAAGCGCACGCGGATCGATCTCGAAGCGCAGCGCGGAGTACGCCGCTACCACCTTGGCTCGCTTAAAAATTTCGCTTTCGATCAGCCGCTCGCACATTGCGCGCGAAAAGCCCTGCCGGGTCTCCGCGGAGAGCGCGCGCCGCAGGGCTGCGATCCGCCTTCGCAGCTCTTCCTTGGCGGCGCCGCGTAGCTGTTCGATCTGCTCAGGCGTGTAGCCGGGGAAATCACTCATGGTCGAGGCCCTTCGGTGATCGCGGATGTCTACGCGATGCGAGCCCGATTGTGAGCGGCCACTGCCTATGCGTCGAGCGGCTGCACCATGTCTTCGGCGAGGCGCGCGTCGATGCGCGCGATAGCGTGCGTGAGCGCTCGGCGCGTGGACTCTTCCAAGGAATGGGCACGTGCCTCGGCGCTCTGCCAATCGTCCGCCAGGCCGAGCGCCACCATGACCAACAGCTGGGTGGGCGTGGCACGCTGCAGCGCCTTGGGTCCCAGCGCACGCACGCGTTCGTTGACGATGTCGGCCAGCTTACGGAGGTGCGCCTCGTCTGCGTCCACCTGCATGCGATAGGAGGCTCCCGCGATATCGAGCGTGACCGTCTTCTTCACAGGGAGCCTCCAGCCGAGATCAGCGCACACCGTGCACCTGCGGAGCCTAGAATCGTGCTTCCGCGCGGGTCAAGTTTCCGACCTCCGCCAGGCACGAAAAACGTGCGCTGGGGACGGACTCGATCGTGCGATTTGCTTGGTGAGCCATGATACCCTCGAGTCGGCATGATCAAGGTCAAGTGCGATGCGTGCGGCGCGCCATACGAGGTCGATCCGCGGCGAATTCCGAAGGCCGGGCTCAAGATGCGTTGTCCCGCCTGCGGCGCGCAGGTCCAGGTCAATGCGGCCACGGCGCCCACCGAGCAGGGCTTGCCACCTACCCCGGCCCCAAAGCCCGGGAGCGATTTGGAGCTGGACTTGCCCGCGCTCAAGGGCTCCTCCACAAGACCTGCGACGGGTCCGAGCTCGGCCTCCGGCGGAGCCTTCGGGACATCGACGCAGAGCACCGACGTGCTGGACCTCCCCGCCGTCAAGGGCGCAGCCCCGCGACCTGCGCCCGCAATGGTCGCCCCGGGCTTCCATGAGCTCGAGCTGACGGATCTGCCGGCGCCCAAGACCGCGACCAAAGCCCAGCCGGCGCTCGTCCCTGATCTCGAGCTCGATTTGCCCGCTCCAAAGCCGTCGTCCCCAAAGCCCATCGCGCCAGACCTCGACTTCGATCTGCCCACCCCCAAGAGGCCCGCGGCAGCAAAGCCCATCGCGCCAGACCTCGACTTCGATCTGCCCACCCCCAAGAGGCCCGCGGCAGCAAAGCCCATCGCGCCAGACCTCGACTTCGATCTGCCCAAGCCCAAGCAGACATCGACGAAGCCGAACACGGCGCAAGGACAAGCGCCGCCGTTCACACCTGCGCGGCCCGGACCCGAGATGCTGGCCAAGGACAGCCTGGCGATCGATCCTGAACCCTTTTACACCGGCGAAAGCTCCGACCTGTTGGGTCACTTGGACGAGATCCAGGGGATCGGAGCGCGCCCGCCCGCGCGGTCAAACCTCGAAGCGGACCTGCCAGCGCCGGGCGATCTCCCGCGGGTCAAGGTCGCCGCAAAGGCCGCGCCTTCTCCGCTCGGCAAAGGCAGCCCATTCGGCAAGCTCGCCAAGGACTCCCTCGATCTGCCCCAGGGCTTCGCGGGGCCCGAGCTCGACCTCCTCGCGCCGGCCGATCTACCGGTCGCCTTGGACCTGCCGATCGGGAAGGGGCCTCAGAGCGCAAGCAACGCCGACGCGGCCCCAACGCGCCACGAGCCCGCAGCCGACTTCGATCTGAACCTCCCCGAACCGGGGAGCATGTCGAAGATGTCCTTCGCCAAGGAGGAGGCCGGGGTCGCGCGCATCAGCGCGGGCGATGACATCCTCTCGTTGCCTTCCTTGAGCGATGAGCCGCCAGCGCTGGATGAATTCGGTGAACTCGAGCTCGAACCACCGAAGACAGAACACGGTTTGACCATGGAGATCGACCCGATCTTCGAGCCAGCTCCAGAGGCCGGCGCGAAGCGGCCGATCCACCCACCACATCCCGCGCGCTCGGGTGCGGCCGGCGGGAGCGCGTTCGGTGAATTGGACTTCGGTCTGAGCAGCGACGCGCTGCCGGCTCAACTGCCCGTACCGATGCCGATGCCGATCCCGGCCGATCCTTCCAGCAGCCTCCTCGAGGGCGCGTCCACCAGCGCCGAAGCGGTCACGCCCGAGGCTTCCTCCCCAGCGCCGACCAAGAAAAAGCAGAGAAAGAAGAAGTCCGACGGCAAACCCACACCGTTTTGGGTCTGGCCGCTCGCGCTGGTCGTGTTGCTCGCGGGCACGGGGGTCGCGCTCGGCCTGTTCACGAACCACGGCTGGTTCGGCGTGTACCTGGTGGAGCAGATGCTGCCCGCGGCAGGAGACGAGGCGCGCGTAGCGCAGGCCATCCAGCAGGCCGAGAGCGTGGCCAAGAGCGACGTGCAGCGCGACCTTCGCAAGTCCCTGCTCGCCCTCAGCGATGCGCGCGGCGAGGCTGGCCTCAACCGCAAGCTCCTCGCACGCAGCTTGCTGCACGAGTCGCTGTATCAACTCCGTTTCGGAGACGACTTCAACAGCGGACAGCGCGCGGTGGCGATCCTGACCCGCGTGATGGAGCGCGGCACAGACGTCCCTGGCCTCACCTTGGCCCGCGCAGCCAACGCGGCCCGCACGGGGGATCTCGCAGACGCCAACGCGCTCCTCGCCGAGGTGCCCATCGACGAGGATCCTTACCGCGGCTTGGTGGCGGGCGAGCTCGCCCTGCTCGAAAAGCAGCCAAGCAAAGCCGCCAAAGCCTTCGCCGAGGCCGAGCGACTCGGTGCAGGGGCACGGGCCAGCTGGGGCATCGCCCGCGCAAAGCTCGCCGCGCAAGCGACGGAGGAGGCCGAGGCGGCCGCCAAACGAACGCTGGAGCTGAGCTCTCGTCACCCGGCGGCGCTGGTATTTCTGGGCGAGCTCGCGCTCACTCGGGGCGAGCTCGAGCGCGCGCTCGAGTACGCGCGCAAGGCCTCGGGGACGACGCCGATCTCCGGGCAGTCCGCGCGTCCGGCGCGCAACGAGCGCGCGCGCGCTTTCGCTTTGGAGGGCCGCGTCGAAGAGCGGCGCGAGCATCCGCGTGAAGCACAGACCGCCTACGAGCGCGCGCTCGCCGCCGATCCAGTCAAGCTCGACGTCCTGATCGGCTCCGCGCGCATGCTGATGCGGCTCGGCCGGGCACGCGACGCGCTCACGCGGTTCGACTCGGCCCTCGGAGCCAACCCCGCGGAGACCCCGGGCGAGGATGGAACGATCCCGCTGGTGGAGGCGGGTGTCGGCTCGGCACAAGCACTCTTGTCCCAAGAGCGCGGCCCGGAGGCGCTCGAACGAATGAAGGCGCTGCGCGCGAAGTTCCCCGACAACTTCGAGGTGAACCTCTGGTACGGCCATGCGCAGACCTCACTCGAGAACTTCGAGGAGGCAGAGACGGCGTTCAAGAACGCCATCCGTCTCGCGCCGGAGGAATTCAGCGGGTACGTGGCCCTCTCCCAGCTCCTGTTCAAGCGCAATCGGCCGGAAGAGGCGGGTCGTACGCTCGCCGAGGCGACCGACAAGGTCAAGGACAGCGCGGAGGTGCGCCGCATGCTCGGGAACTCGGAGCTCCTCCGCAATCACCTGTCCGAAGCGATGCGTCAGTTCGAGTCCGCCTTGCAGTTCGACCCCAAGGACGCCGGAGCGCTCTTCGGTCTGGGCGTCGCGCAGCGCAAGCACGGTGACATCAATGCGGCCGAGCAGACGCTCGCTCGCCTGTCGGTCATCGACCCCGGATTTCCAGGCTTACCGCTGGAGCGAGGCCTCTTGCTCGAGAGCCGGGGAGACTACGCAGGCGCAGCGGAGATCTATCGCAAGGCGCTCGAAGATCAGCCGCATGACGGCGACCTCAAGATCCGTCTCGGTGCCGCGCTGGTCACCTCCGGACGTCTGGACGAGGCCGATGTGCTCCTGCAGCAGGTCCTGAAGGACCGCCCCACCTCGGCGGAAGCGGAACATTTCATGGGACGCGTCCTGTTCGCGCGGCACGACGCGGCGCAGGCGCTGCAGCGCTTCGAGCGCGCCGTCAACTTCGACAACAGTCGCGCCGAGTTCTACATGTACCTGGCCTGGGCGCACCTTGAGCAGGGCAACTTGAGCAAGGCCCAGGAGACCGTGAACATCGCGCTCGGGCGCGATCCCAACCTGGCGGATGCGCACTGGGTGCTCGGTCGCGTCCAGCTGCGCACCGGCGCCGTGAAGGACGCGCTCGAGAGCTTCCAGCGCACGCTGCGCCTCAAGCCCGGGCGCGTCGAGGCCCTGGTCGGCACGGGCGACGCGTACGACCAGCTACGCGAGGAGCGGAAGGCCATCAAGGCCTACCAGGAAGCGGTCAAGCTCGAGCCCGATCACGGTGACTGGTGGTATCGGCTCGGCACGCTGCACCTGGCCCGCGGAAGGCGCGACGAGGCGCGCGTGGCGCTCGCAGAGGCCGTGCTCCGTGGGGATCGCCTGACGGACAAGCCGAGTTGGGTGGCCAACGCGCACCACGCGTACGCCGAGGCATTGCGCGACGCGGGGCGCATCCCGGAGGCGATGGATCATTACCGGACGTTCCTGGAGCTCGCGCCGGCCGGTCACCCAAATCGCGACGAGGTCACGCGGATCTTGCGCGCCAACAATCGCTGACGGCGCAGGCGCAAGGGACGTTCTGGATCAGCGCTTGAGCCGCGCGATGATCCCACGGACGAGCTGCGCCAGTCGCGCCGCGGATGCGCGCGCCGTCTGCTCGACCTCGCCGTGTGTGAGCAGATGCGGCGAGAGGCCTGACGCGAGATTGGTGATGCAAGACAGGCCGAGCACGGGCGCGCCCATGTGACGCGCGGCGATCACCTCCTGCACCGTGCTCATGCCCACTGCGCTCGCGCCGAATGACCTCAACATGCGCACCTCCGCCGGGGTCTCGTAGCTCGGCCCGAGCACCCCCGCGTACACGCCCTGGGCGAGCTCGATTCGCTGACTGCGCGCGACCTCGTGGGCGAGCGCGATCAGGGAGCGGTCGTAGGCCTCGGACATGTCCGGGAAGCGCGGGCCAAGCTCGGCGACGTTGGGCCCCAACAGACAGTTCCGCCCCGTGAGGTTCAAGTGGTCCTCGATGACCAACAAGCTGCCTGGCTCGAGCGCCGGGTCGAGCCCGCCCGCGGCGTTGCTCACGATCAGCACCTCCGCGCCCAAGCGCAGCATCAAACGCACGCCGAGCACCACGGTGTCCAGGGCGTGCCCTTCGTAGGGATGGAGCCGCCCTTGCATGGCGATCACCGGCACATCCTCCAATGTGCCCAGCACGAGCGCGCCTTGGTGGCCGGCTACGCCCGTGGCTACCATGCCGGGAATGGACGCATACGGGAGAGAATCGCGCTCGGCGAACTGATGGGCGAGGCTGCCCAGCCCCGAGCCGAGCACCAACGCGACTTGCGGCGCACGGCGAAGGAAGGGTTTCACGTGGGCCTCGGCCCGTTCGAGATCTGCGAGAACCATCGTTCCTACGAGCAGATGCAAAAGCGCTCGCCCTGTCAACTGCCAGCCCCCGTGTTGGCGAAGATGGGCGAGCTCACCCGCACACAGCGTCGACTTGCGGCGCGCTCACAAAACCGAGCTGCGCAAGTCGACACAACTGAGTACAATCTAGAAAGGAGCGGTAATCGATGACGCTCGAGCGTGCTTGGCGCTTGCTTCCGTCAGAAACCGTGCTCTGGCATGGGCGTCCCGTGCAGAGTGCCGCTCGAGATCCAGCGTGGTGGCTGGCGGCTGTCTTTCTGTACTCGCTGGCCACCATCGCCGGTTTGTTCTCGAGCCTGTTGGTCGTCGCCGATCTCCAAGGCGCGCACCAGATCGGCTGGATGGCCGCCTATCTCGCGTTGTGGGCGACGGCGGTCGTCATCGCACCCCGTTTCCTGCACGACTCCTGCGAGTATCTGGTGACCGATCGACGCGTGATGTGGCGGCGCGGGCGGCTCACCCGCTGGATCGATCGACACGCCATCAGCTACGGACGCATCGTCTGGAACCGTCACACGCCGGGCGTCGGACACCTCGAGCTGGTGCGCGCGACTCCCTTCGGACCGCTCTCCCGTCGCCAGCGCCTCAAGCTGCTGCACGTGGCGGCGCCCGATCGCGTGTTCGCGTGCATCCGCGGCGTGGAGCCCAGCGAGCACCTCGGCGATCCGGATCTACCTCTCACCGATCGGCTCGACGCCGACGAGCACGTGCTCTGGGGCGCGGGCCCCCAGGGCTACATGCTGAGCCTCCGGGATCTGCTGACCGCCGGTCTCGGCATCATCGTGCTCTGGCTGTCGGTACGCTACGCGGGTCAGGCGTGCGGTCTGTTGATCGATCTCGAGCGACTCGGGCTACAGGTCCAGTCGTGGACCTGGCTGCTTCTCTTCCTGGCCAGCGCCTTGTCCTTCGGGGTGATCTTGAGCGCCGGCGGAGCCCTCGTGTGGCACGGCATCATCCGCGCGCGAGCCATGGGGCGGGAGACGGAGTACGTGGTGACCAATCGCCGCGTGCTGATCCGGCGCGGCCGAACCGAGCTCTCGATCGACCGGCACACGATCGTCGATGTGGCGGTGGTCCCGATCGCCGACGGCTGTCGCCACCTCTTCCTGATCCTGGACGCACCCGAGGCACGCGCGCTCTCCGACAGCGGAGCCATGATGCCGCTGCCGCCCGCGCGGGATCTGGTCCCACCGGTCCTTTACGAGTTACGCGATATCGACGGCCTATGCGAGCTCTTGCTGGACACGCGAGAGCTGCCGCGCGCCGCTTGACGAGGGCCCGTTGTTGATCGCCGTCGCCGCGACTACGCTCGCGCCATGCGCCTTTGTCGAATGCCGATCTGGATCGGACCCGCTCTGCTGCTCGCATCGTGCGCGCATGGGCCCGTGGACGTCGCGCCGCTCACGTACCCGAGCCTGCCCGAGCCGACAGAAGCCACCGTACAGTTCGTGCCCGAGCCCACGCTGGTCGAAGTCCAGCTTGCGTGCCGCGCCACGGAGCTCCCGGACAACGGCATCGACGATGACTGCGACGGAGCCATCGACGCCTCGCGCGCGGACGTCCCGGGATCCAACGACAGCGCTCAAGCGGTCGCTGCGCTGCTCACGATCACCGCGGCCCACCGCGCCGACGGCTCGGGTGACGTGCGGCTGTCGTTGGCAGGGCCTACCGAGGGCGACGCAGGCCTGGCCATTCGCCGCACCGTCACCCGCGGCGCCGAAGTCACCGTGAACCGGCTCGAGGTCTCGGCGCTGCCGCCCGGCCGCTATCAGCTGACCGCCGCGCGTGAAGGGGCAGATGCCGACCCCGCCGAGCTTGCGCTCGCAGTGAGTTTGATCACAAACAAATCGCCCCAAACCTATCTGGTCCGCTTGGAGATGGGGGAAATACGGACGCTTGGGGCGATCGAAGTCCGCTAGCGCATGGGAGGGCTTCCGTTCTGCGTGTTTTTTGGCAGCATGCCCATAACGAGAAGGAAGGCATCCTCTCAAAGCCGTTCGAATTCCGTGTAGTAGGGCTGGTGATCGTGTGCGATGCCTGAGTAAATTTAGGA
>JBIQKA010000090.1:0-19810 GCA_044507075.1 Myxococcales bacterium | reverse complement strand
ACAAGGTTTCGACAACCGGCGGGGGAGGGAGGACCGTTTGTTCAGCCTATCCGCCTGCCGGGTCCACTTGCTGCACTTTGATGACGCCGCGTTCGACATGTCCCCGCAGCGCAAGTCCCATGGTCTCTGCCCGGGAGAACAGCGTCTCGGTGCCCTCGTCGAACGCGAACAGCAGAGAGCGCTCACCTCGTAGAGCCGCGGACACCGCGTACTGAGTCGCGATGGCGGACTTGCCCGATCCGGCTGGGCCCATGATGAGCGTGCTCGTCCCGCGATCGAGGCCGCCTCCGAGGAGGGCGTCGAGCGCGTCTACGCCGCTCGACACGAGCTCATGCGCGAACGGGGCTTGATGCTCGGCGGCCACGAGGCGCGGAAACACCTCCACGCCCCCGCTGCGGATCGTCATGTCGTGGTAGCCGCCTCGAAAGCGCACCTCGCGCAGCTTGACGATCCGTACGCGCCGCCGCTCGGCTCCGTAGAGCGGCGAAAGCTGCTCCATGGAGATCACGCCGTGAACCAGGCTCTGAAGCAGGGGGTCTGTGCCCGTCGAGGTGGGGTTTTCGAGGAGAATCACGGTGCAGCCGCGGCGCACCAGCTCGCCCTTCAGTGCGAGGAGCTGTCGTCGAAAGCGCAGAGGCGTCTGCGCCAGAAGGCGGAGCTCAGAGCAGGAATCGAGTACGAGCCGCTTGGGCTTCACGCGATCGACCTGGGCCAAGAGCGCGCGCATGCGCTCGCCCAACTCCACCTCCGCCGGAACGTAGAGCGTGTTCTCCTCTTCGTCGGGCGTTTCCACCCCGCCGGCCACCGACATCTCGTAGATGGAGAAGGGGCAGGACCCCCACCCATGCGAGCGCGCGACGGCCTCGAGTTCTGTCCTTGTCTCCGAGAGAGTGACGTAGAGCCCACTTTCACCGTGCTCAGCGCCTTCGCGCAGAATCTGCATCGCCAACGTGGTTTTGCCCACGCCGGGGGCCCCCTGGACGAGATATGCACGCGCAGGCGGCAGACCTCCGCCTAGGACGCTATCGAGCCCGGCCACACCGGTGCGGACCCGTGTCTCCTGCTCCAAATTACGCATGGGATAGCACCCGCCTGCACGAGCCGTGCCTTTGGGGCCGAGTGCGCGCGCCATCCCCGCTGTGCGGATAGCCGACAGCGGCGTCTTGCGGCTGCCGGCCTAGGACGAGCGCGCGCGTGCCACATCTGGGGCACGCACGCGCGCGCAGGGAACTGCACACCTTGGCAGTGCTTGACGCCTCAGGACAGCGACTTCTTGAGTCGGCTGATGGTATCGTGCGTGCGCTGTTGCTCCGGCATCAGCTGTGACTGCACGAACTGACGCGCGTCGGGCTCCAAGGCGTCCACGTCACGCCTGTAGTCGTCGCGGCCATGGTCCTCGCCCTCTTCGAGCGCGGCGATGGCCGTCTTTTCGCCCAGCATGTCGGCGGCCCCTTGCATCAGGGTCGTGAAGCTCCCCCACAGGCCCGAGGATGTGGCTGGCTCTCCACCCCGTCGGCGCACCTCGTCCGCGAGGAGCTGCGCGCGCTGCTCATGCGAGCGCGCGACGTCCTCGAGGGTGGCGCGCTGGGGAAACTGGTCGAGCTTGTGCAACGCTTTACGGTAAGTCTCGACCGCCGAGAGCTCGCCGCGCAAGAACGAGTTCAGCTGGTCCACCGTGTTCTTCTGTGCCTCCATGGTTCCCTCCTTGGCGGGACGGACCGCGCTGCGTGGCCGACCCACCCGCCCATGATCGTTTGGAGCAAGGGGACGCATGGTTTGGGCCAACAATCTCTTGCGAGCGCGGACCTCGCGATTGGTGCGTGTGACGAGGGCGTCCGCGAGTTTGTATCGCTCGTGCCGGGCGACTCAGCGCATGTAGCGCAGCGCTCCGCTGCCGAACGACCATGTACTCGGATCGGTTCCGCACGGCGAAGCGTCCTTTGCGTGCTCGATTCGCTCGATGGTCAAGCCCTGGTCCTGCCTGAGCGCGATGAGGAACGAGTGTTGCCCGTACGTCGGGTGCTCCTGCACGAGCGGGTGAGAAGTCGGCTCGTAGCAGTGGATGACCCCCGCTTCGTTGAGGGTCGCGAAGTCACGGTTGACGCGTCCTTCGCGGCGGCGTGGGAACACGTGCAGGTGTTCGGAAAGGAGAGCGGGCGCGCCCGCGCCGAGCACCTGAAGCTCTTTCGGCAAGATCGCGTGCGGCGCGAGCACGAGAAAGCGCTCCGATGTGTCCGCACGATATGGGACGTCGTCGCCCTCCTCGAGCCACATGCCTTGGGCCGTGCCTTCGATGTCGACCTCTTGGGTGCCGCAGCGCGGCTCGGCCGTGCGCTTGACGCCGCGGTGCGACACGAGTTCGAGCAGCTGGGTTGCGAGCGGTTCTTCGAACAAGGGCTGCATGCAGATTGCCTGTGCCGCGTGGCCATAGCGGTGCTGGGCGATGAACGACGCTTCATGGCGCCGATCAAAGAGGTCGAAGTCGAGGCCACCTGCCGTCGGGCCGCCCGCTGTGCCGACGGCATCTCCGGCCCCGAGGTCGTGCTTCACGCGTTGCTGACACGCGACGACCTTCTCATCCAGGTTCGTGTACTCCTCGCACACCGGATCGATCAGCAGCGCGTCGAGCTCTGGTGCCAATGTCACCAGGTGACCGTAGACGCCCATGATCGGCTCGCAGCCGGCTATGGTGAACTGGATGGAGTAGTCGCTCTTGCCTTGCCGAAACGGGGAGACCAGCCAAGTAGTGCGCTCGACCGTATGCACGCGGATTGGACCCGGGGCGACCACGGAGACTTCCGCCGCCTTCAACGTGAAGCCCGTCTGGCCGTTCGGGAGGATGTCGCCGGGCGGATGTATCTCACCAAGTGGTTTGACGGACTCGATGGCCGACAGCGGCACCGGAAGTGAGGAAAACCAAGGGCCTTCGGAGCAGGTTTGCTCACTTGCGGCTTCGTCGCAGGCGGCAATCAACAAGAACATGCAGAGCGTGCCCCAGGATCTTGGGGGATTGGTACGGCGCATCGCGGCATTGTCGCGCCTGGTGCTCTGCTGCGACAAGACTGAACCGGCCCGCAGCTCTTCGGCCTACGGCAGCGACCAGCGGCTGCGGCGGTGGCGACACCTTCTTGCGCTTAGGGCACTCGAACGAGGTGTTCCCGGAGCGGGTGTGCTATCGAGCCGGGCCGATGATCCAGCCCCTGCGCCGCGACCAAGCCGAAGAGGTGCTCCGCTACTGGCTCGCGTCGCTCAAATTGGAGGAGGCCCTCGATCTGCGCCCCCAGGCGCGGCGCCCGACCGAGGGCACGCCGCGTCCGCGGCTCGACCTGCCGACCCCTGGCCAGGACTATTTCAAGCTGCCGCTCACGGGCGCCGTATCGGCTCTGCTCGGGCTGCGCGAGCCGGTGCAGCGGGCGCTCTCGGGTGAGCTCTCTGCGTTCTTCGAGACCTGGCTCTACGGGCAATACCGTCGCGGCGAGGAGCAAGAGGAGCTCTCGCAGCTGCTCTGCTTTCCCGTGGTGCACCTGCCACGCGGGCAGCTCGCGGGGCTGCTCCGCTGCGGCGTGCGCCTGCGCTTCGGCAGTGCTTCGGGGGCTGCCTTCCGGGTGCCGACCTGGAGTGAACGGCGGCGTGGAGACTATCCGCCCGTTCCGGACGAAGTGCGCGTGAGTCAGAGTGCCCGTCCGGAAGGCGTCTTCCCGTTTTTCGTGGACACACGCCTGCTCAATCAGACGCTAGGCGTCTCGAGTGAGGCCATCGACGGCCTGTTCGACGCGCTGCGCTCCCAAGAATCGCTCTCCGAAGAGCGGATGCTCGAGCTGGTACTCCATACGCTCGAGGAGGCCGCAGGCGGAGAAGGCGTGTCAGTGCGTCAGGCGGGCCAGGATCCCGCCTCTCGCGTCGATGCGCTGCTCGAGCGCATTACATCGGCCATGCGGCGCTTGCTCGCGCGCGGCGGACGCGCCCAGGTCTATCCGTTGGGCATCGTGATCGAGGGCACACAGGCCAAGACGAGCTTTCACCTTCAGCGCGACCTGCGGGAGCTGATCGAGGCTGGCACGGATGCAACGTGGCAGACGGAGAGCCCCCTGGGGGCGTACCTGACCGGCAAGGCGCTGGCGTCCGCCGAGCTGCCTCAACGCGCGCTGTTCACCGGGCCCGCGCTCACGCCCTCGCAGCGGCGCGCGGCCGATCACGTGTGGGGCTCACGTCTCAGCTGCGTGCAAGGCCCGCCCGGCACTGGCAAGACCACGATGATCCTGCACCTATGCGCCGAAGCGCTGGTGCGCAAGGTGGAGAGCTGGGTCGATCGGCGCGCGATGGACGAGAGCCTGTTCGTGGTGTGCAGCAGCAACAATCGCGCGGTGGACAACGTGATGGAGGGCCTCGGTGAGCGTGCAGGGCTCCCGCTCGCGCTGCGCGCAGGCAGCCGTCAAGTATCGGAGAAGGTGTTGGTGCCTCAGCTGCGGCGCGCGCTCGACTGGCTGATGCGGGCAGAGACTGAGCCGGAAGCGGCTCGGCTCGAGTCCCTCGAGCGCGCCTGCGACGCGTTCCAGGCCACGCGCGCCCGTATCCGGAAGCTGCATGGGCCGAGACTCACGGCGCTGGGGCACGAAGCGGAGAGGAGACGGCTCGCTACCC
This sequence comes from Myxococcales bacterium, assembly GCA_044507075.1. GTDB lineage: Bacteria > Myxococcota_A > Polyangia > Polyangiales > DASUME01 > DASUME01. The sequence continues at coordinate 15,169 of JBIQKA010000090.1, read as the reverse complement.
GTCTGGCCGAGCTCGAGGTCGCGGCCGCGCGAGATCCTCAGGTGTCTACGGAGAGCGCGGGGGCCGGCGTGCAAGGGGACTCCGCCGCGCTGCTCGCTGCCTTGCAAGCAGTCGAGCGGCGTCTGCGCGCCCTGAGCCAACTCTGCGAAGCCCGACCGAGCCTCGCGCAGGTCAACGCCGTAGCGCGCCACTACGGACGCACGGCCAAGAAGCACTTGCCGATGCTGGAGGCGGCGCTGAGCGCGGCCGGGGAGATGGACCTGAGTCTACCCCTACCACCGTTGACGGCGCCCACGGACCTAGCTCAGCTGATAGCCGTGTGGGAAGAGGCCGTCGAAGACAGCCTCGAGCGCCTCGGCGCGCTGAGCGAGCGGCTCGAACGAGCCCAGGCGCACGCGCTCCTGCAACGCAAGCGAGCGGAGCGCGCGCAAGAGATCACGAGCCTACGCGAGCGCCTCGCCACCCTTGCGCGTGAGGCACCCCGAGAGGTTCCCGAGATCGCACACGACGACGCCCTGTCGCAGGAGCTCTTTCAGGCGGCCCTGACCGTGCGCGAAGCTTGGGCCAGGGCACACACGAGCGAGCTTTGCCCGGCGCTCGAAGCCGCGCTCGCGGCGCTCGAAGAGACCAAGTCGTTGCGCTCGTTGTATCGCTCCGCCCCAGAGCACGCGCGCCGTTTGCAGCAGCTGTTCGGGCTCTGGGGCGCCACCTTGCTTTCGCTCGGCAACTGCTTTCCAGGCGAGCCCGGCAGCATCCAGCGCGGCGTGATCGACGAAGCCGGGCAGTGCCACCCGGCGCACGCCGTCTCCATGCTCTTGCGCGCCGAGTCGGTGCTCGTGATCGGAGACGCCCAACAGCTCACGCCCGTGGTCGAGGTGGGGCCCGACGACGATCAACGCCTGCTCGAGAGCGCGCGCATCTCCCTGTCCGCCGCGCTGCTCGCCCCTTACCGCGTCCATACGCGTGCGCTCGCCTCCACGCAGAGCGTCGCCGAGCGCGCCGTCTGCCAACGCCACGACCTGATCGATCACTTCCGGTGCCAACCGGAGATCATTGCCATCTCCGACAGGCTGTGCCGCTACGGCTTGAATGTGCATACCCCCGCCGCGGACCGCCTGCGCGAGGCGCCCTTCCTGAGTGCGCCGGTTGCCTGGATCGACGTCGCAGGCGAGCAGGAGGCGCTCGGCGGCAGCCTGTGGAACTCCCTTGAGCTCCAACATACCCTGAGCCTCGTCCAGCGCCTGCTCGCCGCGGGCATCACCCCCGCCGAGATCGCCATCATCACCCCGTACCGTGGACAGCTCGAGCGTCTGCGCCGCGGCTTCGCCGAACTCCGGGTTCCGCTCGAGTTTAGCCTCGAGCTCGCCGAAGGCGACGTCCCCTCAGGCGAACGCGGAAGCGTTGGCCTCGCCCTCGGCACCGTGCACCGCTTCCAGGGCGGAGAGCGCAGCATCGTGCTGTTCAGCAGCGTGGTCACGCGCGCCGCGTCGCTGCCCTTTCTGAACGGGCGACCCAACCTGCTCAACGTGGCGGTGTCGCGCGCGCGACATCACTTCGTGGGGGTGGGGCGGCGAGATGTGTTGGCGCGAGGCGCGCTGACCCGCGTGTTGACCGACGCGGCGCGGGTGATTGGCGCGTAACAGCCGGGAGCGGGCGCGCGGCAGCACGCACATGATTGCCCTAGCCGTTTGTCGTGAGCTCGCCCCACGGCGTGTGGTTCATGGTGTAGGGCCCGACTCGGTACTCGCCTGTGGCGGTCCGAACGCGAGCCTGCATGACCCAGGAAGAGCGCGGCAAGCTGCGCACGTAATTGCCGGAGAACGCGTACACCAGCTCGCCGTGCTGGCGATCGAGGGCCACGTCTGTAAGGACGCTGGCGTCACGGGTCCCGCTGTCGGGGAAGGTGACGGCCGTCTCGATGTCCACGCTCTCGGCGCCAGGCGCAGACAGGCGCAGACGCACGACGATCAAGTCGTCGTCGGGGGCTGCCGTGCAAGCAACCGAGGCGCCCGCTTCGATGGTGTAGCTACGCAGGGTGAGTCCGAGCTTTTCGGCGCGTTCGATCAAGCTCGCGGAGGCGCTGCTCGAGATCTCCCCGCGGCGAAACAGCGCATGAATCCCTGCGCCGAGCGTGGCGATCGCCTCCGCGCGGGCAGCGCAGCGCGCACAGGTAAACAGGTGCTCTTCGAGCCTGTCTTCTGCAGCAGGGGAGAGCTCACCGAAGCGGTAGGCCAACAACTCCTCGAACGAGACTTCGCACGGATGGGTCATACGGCCTCCTCGGCGGAGGACCCGAGGTAAGCGCGCAGCCGCGCCAACGCGCGGTACCGCAGCACGCGTACGTGGTTGGCCTCCAGGCCTAACGTGGCCCCGATCTCTTCGGAGCTCTGCTCCTGCACGAAGCTGAGCATCAGGACGGCGCGCGCCCGTTCGTCGAGCGCCGTGAGGCCCGCCATGAGGCGTGAGCGAAGCGGCGGGTCGGGCTCTGATCCGGGCGCGGGTGCGCTCTCTTCGGGCACGTCTTCCATCACGATCATGCGGTCGGCACGCCGGCCGTCGCGCGTCAGGGTGCGCGCGGTGCCGAGGATGAAAGAGCCCAACCGTTCGGGCTCACGGACCTCACCCTTGCGCAGCTTCTGCATCGTGAGCACCAAGACGCGTTGCACCAGATCCTCGGCGGCCTGGGCATCTCGCAGATGACGCAGCCCATACAGGCGCACACGCGGTGCAAAGCGCCGAAACAGCTCGGCCTCGTAGGCCTGGGCGGCGAGGGGCTGCGCCGTGATCGTGCGAGCCAGATCGCCGTCTGTGAGGGCACTCGGGGGCTCTGAAGCCATACTCGGTGCCCCCACTATCCGAGAACCGGCCCGCGGTTGCAAGCCAGGGCGCGCCCGTGTGCGCCTCAAGGCGCAGCCGCTCTCGGTGCGCATGGCTACGCCGCCGTGACCATGGCGAGCATGGCTGCCTGGTCAGGCCCCACGAAAGGGGGGGCCTTGCGGGCCAGGTCGAGCATGCAGGTCAGGCTGTCCAACATGTCGGTCGCCGGGGGGAGGTGACTGCTCAGGATTCGCTCGGGTGATAGGGCGCGCAGCTCCTCCAGCATGCTCGAGAAGCGCGATGATTCGACCCACGGCAGCCACGGGGTGTCGACTTGCGTCCACGTGCAGAGTCCTTCGGTGAGCAGCCCGCGATCGATGGCCTCGGCCGCCTCGAAAGGCTGGGGAAGCACGGCGCCGAAGCAGTCAGCGCTGAACAGCGTGCGCGTGCGAGCGTCGAACACACCGGTGGTTTCCGGCGCATCGAAGGCGGGAGGTCGCACCGCGTGCAAGCGGCGGTCACCCACCGAGAGGCCCTGTCCGGGGTTGATCAGGTACACGCGCGCGGGATCCAGCGCCATGCCGAGCCCCAGCTTGCCCATACCCAAGAAGTTCGTGACGATTCGCGCCTCCGGCGCCGCCTCGAGCAGCTCAGGCAAGCAGCCCAAGTGATCGCGATCGACGTGGGTGAGCCAAATCCAACGCAGATCGCGCGGATCAATCAACGAGGTGATCTGGGCAAACGCTTGATCCGCAAGCGCCATGACTCCGGCGTCGATGAGCACGGGCTCCTCTGCGCGCACGAGGAAGGCGTTGGCGGGCAGCACCCCGAAGCCGGGTACCGGCAGATACGCAGGGAGCACATGGGTGTCGGGGCCTGCGGCTTGGGGCGCCAAGACTGCGGGAAACTCCATCGTATATGTCCTTTGCAAGGGGCGCGGCGAGCGCCTTTGCAGAGGAGGTGGGCCGACGCCGGCGCCTGTTACAGAAAAAATGCCCGCGCCGCTCAGGGCCCAGGTCGCGCTGTCGAGCCCTCGGAGCCGCGCCCGCGCCCGCGACCCGACTCCCGGAGTGGTACCCACTATGGCGCGCGCCGCTCGAATACGGCTGCGGAGCTCGCCGCGCCGTCACCGAGCACGAGCATCGGATAGGCAAGGCTCACGCTGGCTCCTGGGGTTGTGTCGGAGAAGGCAAGGGTCTGCTCGAGGGAGAGGCTCCCCGAGGCTGCGGTCTTGTAGATGTCTACGTGATCTCCGTCTCGTATCGCGATGCGCGTACCGTCGAACGCGAGGCCGCGCGCGCCAGCGACCGTGCTGGTCGGCGTGGACCACGCGAGCGACCAGCTCGAGCCGTCCCAGTCATAGGCGCGCGCATCGTGACGGCTCGATGCGATGATGCGCTCTCCCTCGATGGCGAGGCCGTGACCGAGCTCGTCGGGGATGGTCGCGCCGTCGCTCAGATCCTGCTCGAGCGCCCAAGCGCCGTTGGTGCGTCGGTACACGAGGACGTGCCCCGCGAAGTCCTGGAAGTGGCCGAGGCCGGAGTGCCCGACGACGACGCGTTCACCCGACACGGCGACCGCCTTGCCGAAGTAGCTGTCCTGGTAAAGCACCTCGCCCTGCAGGAAGGCGTCGAGCGTCCAGGCGCTAGCCGTGCGGCGATAGATGAAGACAGCGCCCCGCGCCGCATCGTAGCGATCGGCGCCAACGACCAAGGTCTGGCCATCGAGATCGACCACGCGGCCGAACGCGAACTGCCCGTCGTTCGGGTATGTAGGCGCATGACCTTGAGGTTCGATGCGTTGCTCGAAGGCCCAGACCACCCCGCTGCGCGAGTACATATCGACATAGCCCTGTGCGCCGCCGTTCTCCGGTCCCGCCGCGCCGATGGCCAATCGGTCGCCGTCGATCGCGACGTCGTATCCGAAGGCGCCCGGCCCCGCGCCGCGACGGGGCCTCAAGACAGCCTCGCGCACCCAAGCGATGCCGCCGCCCCGATATACCTGCCGCCGAAACACGGAGACTTCGCCGAGCGAGGACACCGCGACGCGCTGACCATCCGTGTCGACCGCAAAGCCCCACTGGTGCACGATGAACGGGTTCGCATAGAGAGGCGGAAGCAGGTCTACGATGTGCTTCCAGCTGAGTAGCAGCTGCGCGGGATCGCGGACCTTACTGGCGCCGGGGTCAACCGGCATCGAGGCCGACCCACACAGCGTTCCGCTCACGACGAAGAGGCTTACCAGCGTCTTACGCATGGTCTCGAGCATGGCATCGGTCGCCGTAAGAAGGAAGCGCGCCTCAGAGTCGAGACGCGCTTGATTCACCGGGCGTGATGTGCGACTCCTCGCAGGGTACCGCTCCCAGGGCTTGGGCTTCGGCGGTGCGCCATGCCTTGGCAGCGGAGATCCTTCGATGAGCGAGCGGGATGGGGTGAAGAGATCCGGCGACGGGAGCTGGGCCCTCGATCGGCGCGCTTTCATGCGCCTCTTGGCCATGGCGGGCGCCGCCGCTTGCGCGCCCATCTCAATCTCGGGCTGCAATCAGGACCAGCCCCTGACGCCGACCTTCCGCGTCCGCGTCCGCCGGCCTGAGGACCTGCTGTGCCTCGACATCTCGTTGATTAATTTGCTCGCGACCTCGGGTCTCGAGCTCGAGCGCGTAAATGCTGGTTCGGGCGCCTTCGTGGTGTTCGATCTGCCTCCGCAGCACATCATGGAGCGCGTGATACGCGAGGGAAACGCGGCGGACGAGGCGCTCGCGCCGCCATTCCACGCCTATTTGTCGGGCCCGACGCGGTTGGTCTTTCGCATGCCCGACGAGGTCCAAAGCGTGACCTGGGCGCTCGAACCGCTGCTGCAGGCGGTGCAGGGCTGGGAGTTGAGCGTGAGCGACCACGCGCGGCCCCGGCAAGAACCTGAGCGCGCCGAGGGCGGCTTCATCTCGTCAGAACAGGTCGTGGCACAGAAGCCGAGTGACAGGCTCGCGCGCGGGACCCTCGAACCAGCGCGCGGCTTCTCGGACGCGAGCGCCGCCCATCGCACCCGGCAAGCTCAGCACGTGGGCGTCATCGCGGCGCCGGCGGAGCCGGTCCCTCCCTTCGCCCCCGATCTCGATATCGCTGCCCCCACCGGTCCCGGTGTGCCTGAGCAACCAGCCGCGCACGAGACGGCCATCGAGCTCCCCACGCGGCTCATTATCTCTCCCCATCGTGAGGTGCGCTTTCTGCATACGGTGGTGCCGGAGACCAGCGCGAAGGGACGCGTCGCGCTCTGGCACACGCAGATGGTGCCGCTCGGAGCGGGTGACAAGCCCGACCCTCGCAACACCGCCAAGAGCACCATACGTGCGCTCTGGGCGCGGGGAGGGGGCTTCGATCCAGACGATGTCTCTGCGAGCGCGGGCACCGATCCATTCCCCAACCCGCTCAATCCCGGGGTGCGCGCAGACATCGTTCATCAGAGCAGCAACTATCTGGACCTGTATCGCAACGGCAAGCACGTGCCCCCCGAGCCCGTGCAGGTCGATAAGCTGCTGCTCACGGCGCTCGGCGCCTGGTTCGACGCCCGCGCGCAGTGGACCGCGAAAGACGGCATCTCGCTGGTGCGCTGGCTCCAGAACACCTCCTTGGGGCGCGACCACTACGTCGAGTACGCCAACCTCGGCTACCTCTACCCCTACGGGCACGACGCGGTGCTCGTCACGGTTTCGCAGCGCGAAATCCGCAAAGCGCCCGCGCAATCCGGCGGGACCGTGGCCGCGCTGACGCAGTTCTCGTTGCTGGTGCTGCAGGATCTCTCCCGCGATTTTTCGCCGACGACCCAGAACGAGACCGTACAGCGCGCCATGCGGGCCTATCCCTTCGCGCGGGTGCGCTTTCGCGAACGCGTCAGCCCGCGCCTGACGCCGCCCGCAAGCTACGACGGCCCGTATCGGCCGCGCATCGGCGACACCGTTTACGCGCTTCCGGCCAGCGTGCTCGACCGCGAGCTGCGGCCACACGAAACCAACCTGCCCGTCGTGTGGGTGCCGAAGACGGAGGCATGGAGCCATTACGCCAACGCGGCGCGCGGGCTCTTCCACCAGGCCGAGGCCGACGTCGTGGAGATGGCGGGCGCGCGCGTGGCGTATGCGGCAGCATCCGCGGACGGCGAGAGTCGCTACGAGACCCAGCGGCTCGAGCTTGAAGACGTCGAGCTGCCCGGGGCCGTGGCCGCTCAGGCCGGCTTCACCGTCCCATTCGTCCCCCAAGTGCGGGAGGCGCGCATCGCGCTCGAAGCGGCGCGGGCTATGGTGGGCAACGCAGACGCAGTCGCCGTCAAGCTCTCGCAGCGGTTCCTCGACGACGGTTTTGGCGCCGGCAACCCCGGCCAGCTGTTGTTCGAGTTCGTCGGAGAGGGCGTCGATCTGCCGTTCGGACAGCAGAGCGACAAGAGCGGCGGCTTTCTTTCGCCGGACTTCTCGGCGCGCGGGGTGAGCCGTCTCAACGGCCTCGTCGGGGGCGATCTGAGCAAAGTGGCGAGCGGGACCTTTGATCCTGCCTCGTTCCTCGGCGACATGCTGCCCAAGCTGTTTGGCGCCATCCCGCTCACCAGCATCCTCGACGCCGTGGGGGTAGACCTCTCGAACGCACCGCGTCTGGTCTCTCAGGGCACCGACGAGATCGAGACGCTCCTCTCGGACCTAGGGCGCGTGACCTCGGCCGGGAGCCTCTTGAGCGGTGAGCTAGGAGGTCTCTCGCCCGCCGCGCTCGAGGCAGCGGGGTTCGAGCAGGTGCAAGCGCGCATTCAGGCCGTGGAGAGCGCGCTCGCGGCCGTGGTCGGCAAGGCGAGCGCGATCGTGAGCGCACTCACCGAGCTCGACACCGCCTTTTTGTTGTCGCAGGACGGGGTATCAGCGCTCCCGAACCTGCTCGATCAGCTCCGCGACGCCCTCGACGCCGCGCTGTTTCTGCCGCCCTCCGCGCGCACGCCGCTGCGCGAGGCCGTGGAGCGCCTGCGCAAGCTGCTTCAGAAGCTGGATCCCATCCTCGCTGCCATCGACGCGTTGCTGATGGCGCAGGAGATGCTCGAGACGCGGACGGTGCGGCTCGAATGGCGGCCCAAGCTCAAGGGCGACTCGGCGGGCTTCTTCGTACCGCATCGACCCGACGGCCTGGTGCTCGGCGCCGAGATCCGGGCCAAGGCCGCGGGCGGCAAACCGGCGGGCGCCGACATCTACTGCGCTCTCGAGAAGTTCGACTTGGCGATCCTGGGCGGAGATCCCGTGTTCACGTTGCGCTTCGACCGCATCGCGTTCACCACCCGCGCGGGAGAAAAGCCCGACATCGACGTGATCCTCGACGACCTGGTGTTCGGCGGACCCTTGCAGTTCATCGAGCGCATCAAGCAGGTGCTGCCTCTCGATGGGTTCAGCGATCCGCCGGCCATCGACGTAGACGCAAGCGGCCTCCGCGCTGGCTTCTCGATCCCACTGCCCAACGTATCCGTGGGCGTGTTCAGCCTGGAGAACCTCTCTATCGGCGCGGGGTTCGAGATTCCTTTCCTGGGCGACGCCATCGCGCTGCGTTTCTCGTTCTGCTCACGGGAGAATCCCTTTCTTCTCACCGTCATGATGCTGGGCGGCGGCGGCTTCGTGGGGCTGGAAATCACGCCTGCAGGCATCCGCATGCTCGAGGTATCTCTCGAGTTCGGCGCGAGCCTCTCGATCGATTTCGGCGTTGCCTCAGGGGGCGTGTCGATCGTGGCCGGCATCTACATCTGCGTGGAGCAGGACGCGGCGCTGCTCAGCGGCTACTTGCGCTTTCGCGGGCACGTGCGGGTGCTCGGGATCGTCGGCGCCTCGATCACGCTCGCCATGGAGCTCAGCTATCGCACCCCTGGCAACAAGGTGATCGGCAAAGCAGAGCTCATCATCGAAGTCTCGATCCTATGCTTCTCGGCCAGCGTGACGCTCACGGCCGAGCGCAAGTTCGCTGGCAACAACGAAGACCCCACCTTTGCCGATGCGATGGCTCCCGTTTCGGCGGCCGACCCCGTGGTGGGAAGTGACCAGCCAGACACTCCGTGGGCAAGCTACGTGAACGCCTTCGCGTGAGCGCCCTCGCGTGAGCGCCCTACAACACCAGCGCGTGGGCTGCCTCGCCGACGCTTCTCCTGACCCGAGCACCCCATGCCGACCCAGTACATCTTCACCGCCCTGCCTCGCCACGTCACCCCGGGCACGGGGGGGCTCGTGGACCTCGACCTCTCGCTGTTCGTGAGCCCCCGGCTCGACCCAGGCGTGCCGCTGGGAACGCTCGCGAACGTCAGCTTTCCAGCCGGCGACAACTACACCGCCTGGACCCAGCAGTGGGTGCTGCAAGCGGAGTTCGACGGTGGACCGACTCTCGTAAGCACGCGCTTGGGCAGCGTGACGCCCGCGCTCTGGCCGCTCTTGTTTCCCGAGACCATGCCGGTTCGGCAGTTCGCCTACGAGAGCCTCGCGCACAAGCAGTGGGTGAGCTTTCCGCTGACCCGCCTTCACGACCAGCTGCGTTCCTTGTACGCGACCATCGCGCAGGTCTCTCCCAACAGCTTCCCCGGCGTGGGCTCGGCGACCGCGTCGAACGTCCCGGAGCTCGCGAATCTGGTGGACGTGCTCGCGCGCATTCCTCGCGTGGCCCGCGATCTGGAGGCGACCTACGGTCCCCACGCGACCGACGCGCAAATCGCCGCGGTGCTGGGCGTGGCCGCCCAGGACGCGCCGCTCGCCATCGACTACTACCGCGCCTACCGCTTCTACAACCGGCACCTGCTGGACGCCCAAATCAAGCCACAGGATCCGCCTCCCGACATCCCCGAGGTGGAGTTTCATCAGACCACCGCGTTGCTCGCTGACTATCCCGCGGTGCTGCGCGCGCTGGGCTTCGTCCTGGATGTGCGCGTGGGAGTCCGCGCGAGCGCGATAGAGGCGCAGGGACGCGTCCGCTTGAATGTGCTCGACGCGAGCGGCGGGGTGCTCTCCGCGGGTGTCTCGCCCTGGACGGCTTACACGCTCGATCTCGAGAACGTCCGTTTTCTCCCGACCCCCGTGGCTGGCTCGGACATCGAAGGGGGGATGCTGCGCCTCGATGACCCAGACCGTTTTCGCCTGGTGCAGATGGACGTGGACGGCGGCGTGCTCAAGACGCTGCAGTTCGCGAGCAACATGAGCAACCTGAAGGTGCTCAACCAGCTCAAGACCCCAGAGCAGGCTGTGGCGTCATTGCGCAGCGCGGGGCTCGCCGTGGCGCGCGTCGCCCGCCCCGAGGCGCTGATCGACAGCGTAGACGGTCAGGACGAGGTCAACGGCGCCATCAGCACGAACACAGCGGCAGCGCTCGCAGCACGGCCCATCTACGCGGGCGATGTGCTGCGCGGCTACCGCCTCGATGTCCGGGTGAACGATCGTTGGTTCTCGCTGTGTGAGCGGCACGGCACCTACACGATCGGCAGCGGCCGAGGCCAGGTCGACCTGGAGACCGAAGACGAAGGGTACGTGAAGGCGGCCTCCGCGGTGGCGGAGTCCGATCAGCCCGACGACCTGTACGCCCACGAGATCATCGCTCAGTGGGATGGCTGGAGTCTGGTGGCGCCGCGTCCAGGGCGCACGGTGAGCTTCGACAAAGATCCCGACGCGCCCGAGAACCAGACTCTGGCGGTGCGCGACGAGCCCAACGCACCACACCCAGACCTGGACTTCGTGGCCGAGGTTCGCGCGCGCCCCGGATCTCTGCCGCGCCTGCGTTTCGGCCAGCGCTACCGGTTGCGCGCGCGCTGCGTGGACCTGGCTGGTAATTCGCTCCCACTGAGCACCCCGCTCGCCGCGTCGATTACGGTCGGCGAGCACCTCTACGCCCGCCACGAGCCGGTGCAGTCGCCCACGCTCGTCTACCGCTACAAACAGACCGAGGGCGAGTGGATCGAGAACCTGGTCATACGCAGCGATCGTGACGTGAGCGCCTCGGAGTACGCGGACCTGCACGCGGGTCGAGGCTACCGGGAGACCGCCGAGCGGCACGTCGCACCGCCCAAAGCCACGCAGGTCTTGTGCGAGGCGCACGGCGCGTTCGACGCCCTGTGGCAGGGCGAATCCCAGCTCACGCACCGCGACTCCTATCTGCTCGCGCTCAAAGAGCAGGGCTCGTTCTTGGACCGTGAGGTCTTCGTCCCCGCATCGGCCAGCTATGTGCAGGTGCAGAGCGAACTCCATCACACGCCCCGCACGCCGAGCGCGGAGCGCGGAGCCTGGCCCGAAGCGCGCGGCGACACCCTGGGGGCGGGCGTCTACGTGGCCATCCCGGGCGAAGAGGTGCTGCTGCCCTACCTCCCCGACCCCATGGCCGCGAGCCTCGTGCTGCAGGAGAAGGGAACCGGGAAGTTCTGGTCCAAGCCGTACGTGGGCGGCTGGCCGTCCCCCCAGCCGTTCCGGCTCGTGTTGCGCGCAGGCAGCGAGGTGGACAGCGAGCCGCGCATTGAGACCGAGGGGGCGACGTGTGATGTCTACCTGCCTCAAGCCACGATCTGGGAGCTCCGCTTTTCGAGCGGTCTCGACGCTGATGCCCTCGACCACATGGCCTATTGGCAAGACGTGCAGGGCCATCCAGCCGCCATGGCCGCCGTGCGCAGTGGCACCCACTGGATGTTCTCGCCACAGCGCACCATCAGCTTCGTGCACGCCGTGCAGCGCCCGCTGGAGGATCCGGTCGCCTCGGCTGTCCCCGAGGCAAACCGCGGCGCCGGCGACACGCACGTGTCCGTCGGCGGCAGCGTGAACGTCCACGGGCGCAGCACGGGGCAGGTCGATGTGGTTGCTCACTGGGAGGACGACATCGACGAGCTCACCCGTCCGGGTCCGCGTAAGGTGCGGGGCACGGGCCCCGTGCAGACGCTGCTCCCCGCCTACGGCGCGACGCAGAGCAGCTTGAACGGACGACTCGAGCTGAACGACACCAAGTATCACCGCGTGGTCTTTCAGGCGATCGGCACGACCCGCTACCGCGAGTACTTCCCCCACGATGTCTGGCGCGATCCAGACAACATTCAGGTCGCCGAGAGCGTGTTCGACGAGGCCGGCCAATTCACCAAGGCCGCGGTGCACGTGCTCGCCACCGAACGGCCCGTCGCCCCCGTCATCCAGCACATCGTGCCCACTTTTCACTGGACCTACAGCGCGCAGAACACCACCTCGCGGCGCACCGGACGCGGCCTACGCGTCTATCTCGAGCGGCCCTGGTTCAGCTCAGGAAGCGGCGAGCTCCTGGGCGTGGTGCTCGCACGCGGCAACGTGGCCGATCCGCAGTGGGTCTCGCGCTGGGCGCAAGACCCGCTGTCGCGTAATCCGGCGCCTCAGAACGCCCTCGAGCGGGGCCACTTCACCAACGTGGCGCAATCGGGGCTGAATCTCAAGGCCCCCGAAGGCGCGGGCAACGTGGATGTGGCCGGGTTCGCCGTGGAGTACGATCCCGAGCGCAAGCGTTGGTTTGCAGACATTCAGATCGAGACGCGCAGCGCGTACTACCCGTTCCTGAAGCTCGTGTTCTGTCGCTTCCAGCCGCGCGCCATCCCCGGCATGCACCTCTCGCGCGCCGTGCAGACTCAGTACATCCAGGTGGCGCCCGACCGCACCAGCATTGCGACGCGCGATGGCAGCCGGGCCCACGTCACGCTCGCAGGACCCACGCGCGACGACACGAGTGCGGGGGGGAGCGTGCCAGCACCCCAGGCCAATCTCGGCAACATCGCGGTCGAGCCTCCCAGCACATCGCCGCAGGATCTGGCCGCTCCGGCGCAGGCGGTTCCGGAGCGCGCAGCGCACCACCTGGTGATCGCGCGCCTGGAGCACCGCTCCGGGGAATCCGACTTGTCGTGGTTCCCTGTCAATGAGGGCGTCGAGCTCGTAGCTCACGAGACCCAAGGGCATCCGGGGGTGATCACATGGCGGGGCGCGGTGAGCCTGACCCCGATCCAGGGTGAGCTCTCGCGCTATCGCATCGCGGTGGAAGAGTGGGAGCTATACCCCACCGACCCTGAGGTCGCCGTGGCTGACGCCCCCAAGAAGCGCCCGCAATCGCCCCAACCCGGCTATGGTCGCGCGGGCCGCGCAGCCACCGGACGCTTGGTGCACGTCTCGCACCTGGGTGTTCCGCAGAAGAACACCATCGATGAGCTGATTGGGAACTAGGGAGTGTCTTCAAGCCGGCGGATTTCTTGATCAAGTCGATCACTTGTGATCGAACCGGGCCATGGGTCGACGGCACGCATTGACGGCTGAGCAGTGGGCGCAGATCGCGCCCCTCCTTCCCCCCGAAGTAGGCCGAGCGGCCCGCCCGGCGAAGCCGAACCGCCTGACGCCCTCGGAAACGCAGTTCGAATCTCCCTGACCGAGGGGCAAACCCACGACATTACGCAAGCGCCTGAGCTGCTCAGCGGCGTGTGGAATGCGAACGTCGTGGCCGACAAGGGCTACGATTCGGATGCTCTGATTGCGGCCGTGCAGTCGCGAGGATGCGTGGCGATCATCCCGCCGCGGACCTGTCGAGTGGGTCGGCGAACCTATGACCAGCACCTCTACAAAGAGCGCTTCTTGGTCGAGTGCTTCTTTCAGAAGCTTAAACGAAATCGCCGCGTTTCCATGCGCTTCGAAAAGCTCGCGGCGCACTTCCTCGGCATGGTCATGCTCGCAGCGGTTCTACTCTGGGCCCTCTGAACGAACGCGTTTACCCTCGTTGTCGTTGTCGTTGTCGTTGTCGTTGTCGTAGTCGTAGTCGTTGTCGTAAGCGTGGGCGCCCTCGTGAGCCTTGTCGGCGACGGCGACGGCGACGTGCACGGACTAGCGGCAGAGCTTTGTCAGCATCGCGACAACCCGGGCGAGCAGGTCGTTCGCCTCCCGGTGCTGCGACTCGGCTACAAGCTCCAAGGTGTACATGACATCCAGCACAGCTGCGCATTCCATCGCAGAGCCACGTGCAATGGCGAAATGCCTTGCGGCATCGGCCTCAGAAGCTCTGCCGGCCGCCTCGCCGATGTTGAGCGGAACCGAGAGCGCTGCGCGCCGAAGTTGGTCGCGTAGCTCAGCATTTCCCTTTGGGAGCGAGGACGCGATCTTCACTGCCCTGCCAACGAACTCAATGGAACACTGGTAGACATCCAGCTTCTGGAAACTCAGCATGCCGGTCTATCGAATGAATCCGTCCACAGTTGCGTGCGTTGCCCCATCTCCGCCGCTCGGCCCGCCAGGCCCTCCGGCGAGTTCGCTGAAACAAGGTTTCGACAACCGGCGGGGGAGGGAGGACCGTTTGTTCAGCCTATCCGCTCAGCGGCCAATTGCGCGGCGCGTTGCAGGGCGCGATGCAGAGCCGGGGCCCCACTGCGGCCGTGGAGGTCTGCTACACGGTGGCGCCAGCGCTCGCCGAGGAGGTGATGCGCGCCCACGGGGTGCGTCTGGGCCGCGTCGCGCTGCCCGGGCGCAACCGCAACCCGCAGCAGCCGGCGCAAGGATGGCAGTTGGCGGCGCTGCAGGAGCTGCAAGCGGCGGTCGCCAACGGCGCGCGTCCCGAGGAACAGGTGCTCGTCCGACGCGACGGCCTACCCGACGGCGTAGCGCTCCGAATGGCGCGCGGGGTCGCGACCGAAGAGGTCTGCGTCGCCTGCCATGGCGCGTCGATCGCCGAGCCGGTGCGGGAGGCCATCGCGCGCCGCTATCCGGGAGACTCCGCCACCGGCTTCGCGGTCGGCGATCTGCGCGGGGCGCTATGGGTGGAGGTCCCCGCGCGCTGAGCCGACGAGGGCGCCGCGATTGGCGGAACCCTTCTCGAGAGCGCGTGGCTCTCACCACGCGAAGTGAACTCGTCAGCGCCAGCTGCTTGATGGTGGTCACCCCGCTCACCTGCTGATCGCCCTCACGGATGGTCCCGCATGCGCGCTACGGGCGCGCTCCGTGATGTCGACCGTGTCGCCTCCTGCGGCATGCGCTCGCGGCGCAGAGCTACGTGTGAACCGCCGAGCCAAGGCGGCGGTCGCCGGCGAATACGCCCCAGGGCGCCAGACCTTCGCGGCAACCCCCGAGCATGGAAGACGCGCCGCGCGGCAGGGTTCTTGGTGGCGGCTTGCGGCATGGGCTGCGCCATTCCAACCGCGACCCCAGCGCGGCTGTATCGACCTCGCAATCCGGCCTCGAGCGCGCTCTACGGCCTGGTGAACGAACACGGCGCGACCTTCGAGCAGGCGGCGTCGGAAGCGGGCGGCGTACCCAGCTTCGTGTTAGACGCTTTCGATCGTTACCTGCGCTGCGGCGTGCTCGCGCATGGCTTCGCACGCTTTCAGTGCGGCTCTT
>JBIQKA010000286.1:0-2879 GCA_044507075.1 Myxococcales bacterium | reverse complement strand
GTGGGCAAGATGCTGCTCGACCGGGATCAGGCCGCCTTCGCGCGGATGTTCGAGGAGGTTCGGGCGTTCTTTGGTGACTTTGGTGACGAAGCGACCGAAAAGAGCCGGTTCATGATGGACCGGCTCGTCGAACGAAGCTGATCGCTCGGGGTCACCGCTGATCTATCCTCGTGGTTTCCGATTCGCTCGCGCCCAGGGGGCGCGCTTCGACAGGGGGAGCTCAGGCATGCGCAAGGCGTCCAGGTGGGTAGGTGTGGTCAGCGCCGTGGCGCTCGGGGGCTGCGGAACGTTCGATGCGACCCAGGATCAATGCCTGACCAACCCACGTAGCTGCGTCGACACCGGTCTTCCTCCGACGGCAGAGCTCGGCAAACGAGGAAGCCCTTGCGAATCGGACGAGCAATGCGCCGGTGTGCTGCGCCTCTCCTGCATCTCCGGTGCCTGCGACTTCGCGGGCACCCTGGTCGCAGGCGACCCGTGCAAGGCCACCGCGGAGTGTGGTCCGGAGCTGTTCTGCAGCCTCGAGGACGGGAGCTTCCAGTGCAAGGTCGCAGGTTCAGGGACGGAAGGCGCGCGCTGTGAGGGCACGGCCGACTGCGTGCACGGGCTGATCTGCGGCTACGACCAGGGACTCACCAAGCACTGTCTGGCCGCAGGCGAAGGCGATCTCGGCAGCGCCTGCCAGGGCGTGACCGACTGCCTGGCGGGCCTGCTCTGTCAGCCGAGCGCGGCCGACCCCAGCATGCGCACCTGCAGTCCGCTCGATCCCACGAACCTCCCGAGCAGCATCTGGACGGGCCTCGCGTGCCCGCCGGAGGCGGAGGCCGCGGTCGCCTACTTCCGCGTGCCACGCGGGACGGATGACGGCGATTTCTTCCGCCTTCCCTTCCCCAACGACGTGCGCAGGCTGAGCACGGGGCTCGATCTCAGCGGCTTTCCCTCGTCGGGGGATTTGCTCGGCATCGGTGTGGACTTCGTGGGGAGCTACGTCGCCGCCGCCTCCCAGGATCTCGGCGGGTTCGCGACCAACCCGGTGATCTACTTCCGCTTCTCACGCCCCTACGCCGGGGCCAACGCGAGCACGGTGCACCTGGTCGACATCACCCCGGGCACACCCGAATTCGGCCTGCCGCTCAGCCGCGAGTGGGGCGTGAGCAGCGGCAAGGTGACCCGCTACGTGTGCGAGAACTGGCTCAATATTCGCACGAACGTGGGCGCTCCCTTGCTCCCGAACCACACCTACGCGGCCATCCTCACCGACAAGATCACCACGAACACCGGGGAGGCCTTCGCACGGGACGCGGATCTCGAGGCCCTGTTGGCCCCGAGCGCCCCGGCCGAGCCTGCGCTCGCGAAGGCGCACGCGGACTACGCTCCGTTGCGGGCGCTGTTGGCCGACCCCGACGCGCTCGCCCGCTCCAAGATCCCGGACTCCATCCTGAACGCCGCGGTGTTCACCACCCAGGACCCATCCACGCTGATCAAGGGGCTGCGCACCGCGGTGCGCGCGGGCGCCGCGCCGGGCGTGAAGGATGTCACCAAGTGCGCCTCGGGCTTGGCTTCCCCGTGTGACGACGGCGCCGAGCGCGTGTGCGGGGCCGACAACCCGACTTACTCCGAGATCCACGGACGCATCTCGCTGGGCATCTTCCAGAGCGGCGACGCCCCCTATCTGCACACGGGTGGCAACATCACGCTCGACGCCAATGGGACCGCCCAACTCGTGCGCAATGAGGACGTGTGCTTCGGGCTGCTGCTCCCGAAGACCGCGGCGCCCGAGAACGGTTACCCGCTCGTGATCTACGGTCATGGTACCGGCGGGAGCTT
Organism: Myxococcales bacterium; assembly: GCA_044507075.1. Classification (GTDB taxonomy): domain Bacteria; phylum Myxococcota_A; class Polyangia; order Polyangiales; family DASUME01; genus DASUME01. Next base: position 1,052 of record JBIQKA010000286.1, on the reverse strand, counting down.
CAAGTCCGGCCTGAACGATCTCGCAGAGCTCCCAGCTTCCGGCGCGGCCGTGCTCACCATCGATCTGCCCCAGCATGGCTCACGCAAGAACGGCTCGGATCTCGGGTCCGACGAGCTCTTCTACAATTTCACGAACCCGCGGGCGGCGCGCGACAACGTCGCCCAAGGGAGCGCCGACCTCTTCTCGCTCGTCTACTGGGCGCTCTCAGCCAGCGGCGACGAGGCGAGTCCCTTCGGTCAGGCGTTCCACTTCGATCCGACCAGGCTGGCCCTGTTCGGACACTCGCAGGGCGCAACCCACGTGAGCCTCGCGCTGCCCTACGAGAACGACGCCATCGGCGCGGTGCTCTCGGGCGTTGGCGGGGACCTCAGCGAGGCCCTCTTGAGCAAGAAGAAGCCGATCGACATCACCTCGGTGATCCCGCTCGTGCTCGGCGATCCCGAGGCCGGCGCGGCCAACAGCTGCCCCAACTGCATCGGCTCGAACCACCCGGTGCTGGCCTTGGTCCAGAGCTTCTTCGAGCGTGTGGACCCGGTGAACTTCGCGCGCCATCTGCCCGCACCACCCCTCGGGACCACGCCGAAGCACCTGTTCATGACCTACGGCATCGGCGATACCTACTCGCCCGAGATCACGCAGCAGGCCTTCCTCAGGGCGGCCTCACTCAAGCTCGTGCAGCCGGTGCTGGCCCCCTTCGCGGGGATCGACAAGGACGTCGTGTCCCCGCCGTTCTCGAGCAACGTGATGCTCTTGGACAACGCGTACACGCAGGGGGCACGCCAGTACGAGGCCGCCGCAGGCGAGGACGGACACTTCGTCTACCTCGCTTCCGGCAAGGCGGATTGGCAGCGTTTCTTGACCGCCCTACTCAGGGACGAAGTGCCGGTGATCGGCGAATAGCGCTCCAAGCGTCATTCGGCGGATGCGCACAGCGGAGGGGGGCTTTGCGTGCTCTCCGAAAGGAGGCGCCGCGCGTCCGGGCCCACCAGGAACAGATACTCCGAGTTCCGCAGGTGGCTCACGCGCCCGACCTTCTCCCCTTGCGGGTTGT
>JBIQKA010000285.1:0-2895 GCA_044507075.1 Myxococcales bacterium | reverse complement strand
GCTGCATCGTGCTCGGGTCGATGCGCAACAGATCGGTGCCGCGGTCTATCGGCGCAGGCGCGGGGTCGAGGTTCGGCTCGTAGCGGCTCACCCAGGCGGTGTGCTCGTCGATCAGCACGTAGTCCTGGGGATTGGACGAATAGCCGCCCTGCGCGCCCTCAGCGGGCGGCGTATGGGCCTTCACCTGCCCGAGGATGGCGCCATCAGAGAGGCGGATGCGCGTGATGACATCGCTCATGAAGCGGTCGAGGATCACCAGCACACCGTGCTCGCCCGAGCGCGAAGGCAGCGTGACGCCGCCCGAGAGCGTGGTGACGAGCCCCGCGGACGTGCTGCCCGAGTGGATATAGTCGTCCGCGACCACGTTCCCTTCGTGGTCCAGGATGGAGATTGAGCTGGCGGTGTAGTCGCTGCTGAGCACGGCGTAGCTCGGGCCCATGCGCGGCGCCTCCGCGTCGACGCCAGCATCCACGTCCATGAAGCCGGCGTCCCCTAGCGCGGGGCGCCCCATCGCCTCCGGAGGTGAGTCGCAGGCGGTCAACAGCCCCAAGATTGCAGAACCGAGCACAAGTTTACGTGGCATCGCGTGTCTCCTGATAGGTGATGGAGAAGAAGAGCGAGCGACCCGGCAGCGGGTAGCCGATCAAATCCGTGCAGCGCGCATCGAGGACATCGTCAATGCGCGCGCCGAGCCGCACACGCTCCTGGAACATGTCCACGGCGGCGCTGAGAGCGAGCTTCGTGCAATCGTCGGTGTAGGCCAGGTTCCCGCGATCCACGAACGCGAAGCTGCGGTGCCACAGCTCGGCGGACACGCTGGCGCGCGACACCTGCGAGCGCGAGAAGCGCATCTGCCCCTCGGGCCGGACGTAGCCGATGTACCTGGGCCGAAAGGGCAAGCGCTTGTCGAGGGCGGTCGCGGTCTCGAGCCAGGTGAACGAGCCGTGAAGCGCCGCGTGCTCGCCGAACCGGAGCGAGGTGCCCGACTCGCTCCCCCATTGGCGCACGGAGGCGATGTTCTCGTGGCCCACCTGATGCCGCGAGGTGCGGTACATCGCGATGGCGTCGTGACGCTCTTGCACGAAGCCGCGCAGCTCGAGCGTCGCGCCCAGAAGGCCGTGATGGCCGCACAGCGTGATGCCGCCATCCACGGTGTCGGAGCGCACGGGCTTCAGGTCGAAGCTCGGCAAGGTCAGGCCACGATCCCCGAACAGCTCAAAGATGCTGGGCAGGCGTGTCCCGGTGGCGACCGAGGCGCTGAACGCGAGGAAAGACCAGGGAGCCACCATGCCGCCCAGACGGTAAGTGGGCGCCACCACATGACGTTCGGCGCGCAGCGGCCCATTGAACGAACTCCTGGCATGGAGCTCCGCCTGACTCACCGCGATGCGCGCCGACGGCCTGAGCTCGTATCGCGCACGACCGAGCTTGCCGCGGTGCGCGAGCTCGAGGGCACCGGCGCCGGTGTGACGCGTGGAGTTGGCAGGCCGAGGGAACTGGTAGGCGTCGTGCGGAGCGTACACGTCGAGCTGGTACGAGGTCACCAGGGTGGCCTCGAGGCCCTTCACGATCCCCAAGGTCCCCGCGCCGCGCACGAAGGCCGAGAGCGTGCGGTCGTCGGTGCGCCTGCGGCGGCTGGTCCCGACCTGCCCGTAGATATCCGAGAAGCGATCGCGTCCATGGGCTGCCGCGCCCGTGAGCTGGAAGCGCCGATGTCCCGTCGACCCGGCGCGTCCTGTGTGCACGTCGTAGGAGAGCGCGAGCATCGCGCGCTGGCTCTGACGGTGGACCTTGGGCGTGGGGTGCGACGCCGGTCCGGGAAAACCACCCGTGCGCCCACTGCCCAGCGCGAACGCGTGGAGCGTGCCCTTCTTCAGCCTCCAGGTGAGGCCCTGATACACGCTGGCTTCTGTGTGCTCGGCGTTCGTGCGCCGCCGCGCTCCGTCGTCCGCACGGTCGTAGCGCGTGCCTCCGTCGTCGACGTAAGGGAAATCCCCGCGGCTGCCGCGCGCGATCACGCTCGAGAGGCTCTTGATGCGCGGATGCTCGGCGACCTCCGCGCTGCCTTGCAGGTCCCAGGTGCCAAACGAGCCGGCGCCCAGCGAGACCCGCGCCGAGGTGGCCTCCGCGCCGCGCGGAATCAGGCGCAGCACGCCACCTATCGCCCCCGAGCCGAGCCACACGGGCGCGCCCCCGCGATAGACCTCGACGCTGCCGAACAGCTCTGCCGGGAAGAAGCTGAGATCGAGCGCGCCACCGTCGGGCGTCAAGAGCGGGATCTCGTTCAGGAGCACCTGCGTCTCTTCGTTGTCCGCGCCGCGCAGGGACACGGAGCTGAACGCGCCGAGCCCGCCCGTGTTGGTCACACGCGCGCCGGGCGCCTCACGCACCACATCGGCGAGCGAGCGCGGCACCATCACGCGGTCCTGCAGATCCAGCGCGGTGCCGGCTGCGCTGGGATCTCCGGGATGGGTGGCCGGGGCGGGGCGCTCCACGCGGGCCTGTGCGCCGTAGCTCTCCTCGGCGAGCGCACGGGACATGATCGAGATCGAGACCGCGCAGGCCAAGGCGATCAGGCCCACGCGAGCCAAAACCCGCAGAAGGACCTCGAACTTCGCCTGGGAACAACGCATCAGCACCCTGAAATCTCCGAGAAAAACCGCGGGAGAGTTCAGGAGCTCAGGACGCTACGCGCACCGGCGCGACACGGACCGACCTGCCTGCACGCCATCCCCGAGGCGCTAGGACACAACGAAAACTGGGCAGGTTTCCGGGCTCGCAACCCTGACCCCCATCACCTTCCCAGCGCGCTTGTCGCCAGTGGTTTCGTCGATGAGGATGTTTGGCTGCTTACCGTGGCGGGTCCGCGCCGGCTTTGAACCGGCTTCCCTCTTC
>JBIQKA010000089.1:0-19997 GCA_044507075.1 Myxococcales bacterium | reverse complement strand
CGCGCACGTCGTCGTCGGGAACGCTGAGATCCTTGTAGTCGAAGCCGATCCCGTCTGGATCGAGCGGCGCGCCCACCGAAGGCGTGGGTTTTCCATCGTCGCCGAGCAGATAAAAGAGGATATCTGCGTCGCGCCCCGAGCGATGCGAACCATGGTGGGCGATGGGCCCTCCGCGCTCGAGTCCGATGTCGTTCACCACCAGCTCGCTGCCCGGCAACTCTCGGGACACCACCGCGGCGGCGCGCAAAATGGCGCCGATGGTCTCGACCGTGCCGAAGCGTGCATCCTCGCTGCGGCGGTCGTTGTAGCGCAGCCCCTGCGCGGAGAGCGGCAGCGCCACGCCCCCTTCGAGGCGGCCGTTGGTGGGACTACCGATCGAGGTGCTGCTCGCGGGCGATGGCAACGTGGCGCTCGGGTCCGTCGGGTTCGCATCCGTGTTCGCGTCGACCGCGGGGGCTTGGGTGTCGCGCACGGCGCGCTCCTCCGAGATCGTGGCCGGCGTCGCGGAGGGGCGCGCTTCGAGCGACGCGACCTTCGGGACGCTCTGGTCGTGGGCGAGCTCGCCCGCGTTTAGCTCTGGCTGTGCTGCGCTCTTCTGCGCCCGGCTCTGCTCGGAGGGTCCTGCGCAGGCGCACAAACCCAACAGCAAGAGCACGCTCGACTTCCAAGGCAAATCGGTCCCCATGGTTCGCGCATCCTAGCGCGGGTCGCGACGAGCGGATCGCTGCAGCTCCGAGCTCGCGCATCGCGCGTACGTCAACCGCGTACGTCAACGTGGACGAAAGCATGCCCTCCCCTACACTTGACTGACGAAAGAGAGGCATTCATGGCGACCGTCACGTTCAAGGGCAATCCGATCGAAACCGCAGGTGAGTTGCCCAAGGTAGGCACCAAGGTCCCCGATTTCTCCTTGCTCAAGCAGGATCTCTCGCGCGTGAGCCTCAAGGATTTCACGGGCAAGAAGGTGCTCAACATCTTCCCCAGCATCGACACACCCGTGTGTGCCAGCAGCGTTCGCAAGTTCAACGAGCTGGTCTCCAAGAAGGGCATCCAGGTGCTCTGCATCTCGGAGGACCTGCCCTTCGCGCTCAAGCGCTTCTGCGCAGCCGAGGGTCTCGACAAGGTCACGCCCCTGTCGGCCTTCCGCTCCAACTTCGGCAAGGACTACGGAGTCGAGATCAAGTCTGGCCCGCTCAGCGGCCTGTGCTCCCGCGCGATCGTGGTGCTCGACGAGAACGACAACGTTCTCTACACCGAGCAGGTGCCGGAGATCGGGCAGGAGCCCAACTACGACGCCGCGCTCGCCAAGCTCTGAATCTTCAGAGCTCGCCGTCCGCGCTCGGGGCCTCGCGCTGCACGGGGGGATTCGCGGGCCGTAGCTCCATGTCGGGGAGCGGTCTCCCGAGCACGTTCGCCGCCAGCGCCACCAGCGCGAGCCAGGTCAAGTCTGCGAGCAGCAGGTGCACGATCTGGAGGAACGCCGGCGCGAGCAACACCAAGTTGAGGGCGCCGACCCCGAGCTGCACCACGTAGAGCACCGAGAGCTGCAGCGCCCAGCGCGAAACCTCGGGCGTGGCCACGTACGCGCGCAGCTGCTGCGCGAGGTAGACCACAAAGGCCCCGGTGACCACGGCGAGCAGGGGATGCCACACGCGCAAGCGCTGCAGGAAGTGGGCGCCCGGCGCCAGATCGTCGGCCAGGCCCTGTCGCAGGCTCTCGGCCGGAAAGAGCGTATCGCCGAGCGCAGTGATGGCTCCGCTCGCCCCGAGCGCGAGCAGGGCGAGCAGCGCGGCCGAGAGCGCGAGGGCCCATCCGGCCCGGTCCCGAACGCGTGGCGCGGGCACCCCGCGTGCAAACAGCCAGGTGAGCATCTGGGCGGCCAACAGCAGGAAAGTGTTCCCGAGATGGAGCCCCACCACCAAGGCGCGCATCGGCGAGGTGTCGTCGGCCACCAGCCCCAGCTTCACGAGCGCGGCGCCGATCGCGCCCTCCAGGAGCATCAAGACCAGCCCGACCAAGGCCGCCGTGCGCACCGGATGCCCGGGCGCGAAGTCCTTGCGCGAACGAAAGAAGACCACCAGCGAGAGCAGACCGCACAGGCCGCTGGTCACGCGGTGGGTGAGCTCGATCAGGGTCTCGACGCCGGGCGAACGCGGAACCAGCTCGCCGTTGCACAGCGGCCAGTGGTCGGCGCAACCCGCCCCGGAGCCGGTGACGCGCACGAAGGCCCCCCAGAGGATCACCGCCACGGTCACCCCCAAGAGGGACAGGGCCCAGGTTTGAAACGACTTTGGACCGCGCACGGGTGGGTTGTACGCGAGGGGCTCCGGGGAGCAAGTCCCTCCACCTACACATCCATGTTCCGTGTTAGAAGCGCCCTGTCCTGCGCGGCCGAGGAAACCGCCCAGGCCCGCTGCGAAAAAGAAGCGAAACTTTGGGATTCGCTGCGACTCAGGGAGCGGCCGAGCCCCGCGCCGGGGCCTGTGAGGATCACGAACATGTCTTGTTTGAAATTGCGGGCGGGCTCGCCCGCTTCGACACTGGGTTTGCTGGGCTCGCTCCTGGCATCCGCTTGCCTTTTCGCATGTGGCGGGCGCTCCGAACTCGATGACTACGCCGACGGCCTCCCCGGAATCGTGTCGCAGCCGAACGGAATCGGCAGCGGCAGCCAGGGCGATGGCGATGGCGACGGAACCGGAGATGGCGACGGAACCGGGGATGGCGACGGAACCGGAGATGGCGACGGTGACGGCATGGGCCTGGCCGGAGCGGACGTCGGGGAGGCGTGCCAGTTGGACAGCGACTGCATGGGCGGCGCCAACGCGACCTGCCTCAAGATGCACCAAATTCAGCTGATTGCGTTCCCGGTCACCATCAACTTTCCGGGCGGCGCCTGCACCGTCCGCAACTGCGCGGATGACAACGCTTGCCCCACCGGCTCCGCCTGCCTGAGCGGCTTCGGCGACCCCATGTGCACGCGCCTGTGCACGGACAATTCGCAGTGCCGCACCGACGAGGGCTACACCTGCAACAGCATCATGTTCTCCCAGGACGCGCGCAAGTTCTGCCAGCCGCCCTTCGAGCTCCCCGGGCTCCCGGGCGGCGGCGGCTTCCCGGGCGGCGGCGGCGGCTGACCTCCCTGAGCCAGGGCGCGCGCCGCCCAGCGAGCCCTTCGCCTCCCCGCCCATGCCCCTGCCGGCCAAGGCGGGAAGATGCCCGGGCCCGGGCCGGGCGCCTGGCTTGCGGGTCCCTCGATTGCCGCCTGGCTGGTCGTTCGGGTTACTACTGACGCGCCGGCCCAAATCGGCGAGGATGGTGAATCTCTTGGATTTTCCGCGTGCGCCCCTCGTCCTCTACGCTCTTGTCCGTCGCGCTCCTGTGCCTGAGCGCCGCCAGCGCCTGCACCGGTGACGTTTCGTCTGCGCCGCGCGACGCGGGCGTCGACGCTTCGGACGCCGAGGGAGGCACGTTTCCCACCGTGCACGTCAACTGCGACCAGATGGACGTGTTGTTCGTGATCGACAACTCCCCCTCGATGCGCGAGGAGCAGCAGAATCTGAGCGACAACTTCGGCGCCTTCGTCGAGTCGCTCAGGCAATTTCAGGATGGCGGGGTGGATTTTCGGATCGGCGTGACCACCACGGCCTTTCCGACCGCCATCTCCGAGCTCTTGGTGGGTGATCCGTCCGCGGCAGGCGCCTTGCTGAAGACGGTCGACATGACCGCCCCCTGGCTCTCCTCGAGCGATCCGGACCTCTTGCGCCAGTTTCACACCCTGGCCACGTTGGGCACCAATGGCGCCTGGGACGAGCAACCGCTGAAGGCCGCGCGGGCGGCCTTGATCGACCGCGTGGCGGACGGGCAGAACGCCGATTTCCTGCGGCCGGACGCCCTGCTCGCGCTGGTCGTGCTCACCGACGAGGACGACTTGAGCGCCGAGGTCGCGGGCGACTTCGAGACCAAGCGCCCCGTCCCCGTCAGCAGCTTCATCCACAGCTTCGATCAGCTCAAGGGGGCGCGCCAGTACTGGAGCGCCGCGGTGTTCGCGGGCGGAACGGCTCCCACCTGCACGTCGAGCTTCGGCTCCGCGGTGTTCGCCGCGCGTCTGCAGGCCTTCGTGGAGCAAGCGGGCCCAAACGCGGTCTTTCACTCGATCTGTGAGGGCAACCTCGGCCACGGCTTCGACGCGGCGCTGGCCACGTTCGCCAGCGCTTGCGAGTTCTTGCTGTTCTGATCGCGCGCCTGCCGGCTACACGATGCTGAGCACGCTCACCGCGATCTTGCCCGCGAACACCACGGAGACGTCACGCTCAGCCACGCGCGGGCGATTCAAAAACACCCCGCAGTACGAAAATCCCCCGGCCTCTTGCCGATAGCGCACGTCGTGCGGGCTCGGGTCGGGCGAGCACAGGACGATCTCGGGCTCCTCACTCTCCGGCGCGAACGGCAAGTTCACGTTGTAGAACTGGCCGGCAGGCAAAGGTCTCGCGAATAGATACGAGAGCACCCGCTTGGTCGTGGCGCGCATGCGCTGCAGATCGGCGGGATGGTCGAGGCTGAGCACCTGCGAGATGGCGATGCCCTGCCGGCCCAGGATCGCCCCTTCGCGCGCCCCGGCCACCGTGCCGGACATGTGGATGTCCACGCCGAGGTTACCGCCGTGGTTGAGCCCCGAGAGCACCCACTCCGCAGACAGGCCGAGACCGCGCAAGGCCACCCGCGCGCAGTCCGCCGGGGTGCCGGACAAGGCGTAGCGGCCCCCCCCGCGATCTTCGAAACGCAATGCCCCCCGCGTGTTCACCCGGTGTCCCACCCCGGACTGCTCCTCGGAGGGCGCCATCACCGTCACCTGTCCGGGCCCCGTGAGCTCCAGGCAGACCTCAGCCAAAAGATTGAGGCCCACGGCCTCGATTCCGTCATCGTTGGTCAGGAGTAACCGCATCGGTGGGCTAGGATAGTCGCGGATGGAACAACCCCAAGCCCCCGGCAACATCGCCCAGGGCGCCCGTTGCGCCCTGCATCACGGACAGCCCTTCACCGCGGTCTGCCAGCGCTGCGGCATGTACATGTGCCAGACCTGCACCGAGGGGGGGAAGTTCATGGTCTGCGCCTCGTGCCGCGAACGCACGGGCCTCGGCTCCTTCCCGCTGCGCCGTGACGCCTTCACCTGGGGGCAGCTCCTCGGCTTCGCCTGGGATGTCTACAAGCGAAACTGGGCGCTCCTGTTGGTGGCCGTGATCGTGATGATGGCCGTCAACGGGGTGTTCCAGGGGCTCTCGACGGTGCTCCAGTTCGCGCTCATAGACCGGTTCGAGCTCATGTTGCTGTTGCAGGGCCTGCTCGTGCTGCCCCAGATGGTCGTCTCGAGCTTGCTGACGCTGGGGATGATGTCCATCGGGGTTCAAGTCGCGCGGGGCGAGCCTGCCTCGCTCGGTTTGCTGTTCGCCGGATGGCCGAAGATCGGGGCCTTCATGTTGCAGGTGCTCGTGATCATGGCCGCGCTGATTCCCCTGGGCATCCTGTGCATGGTCCCCCTGCTGCTCTCGCTCTTCGGCATGGCGAGCTCCGACCTGGGCTTTGTGATCGGCGCGCTCCCGGTGCTGTTGGGGATCGTGGCGTTCGCCTACGTGGCGTTCGGGTTCGCGTTCGGCGGCTTCGAGTTGGTTGCTCAGCCCGGGGTGGGCGCCATCGACGCCCTCCGCAACGCGTGGAACATCGCGCGCTCGCAGCGCCTTTCGCTGTTGCTCGGCGGCATCCTCGGCATGGGCGCGATCTTCGTCGGCCTGCTCGCGTGCTTCGTGGGGGTCTTCGTGACCTACGGCTTCGCCCTCGTGCTGTTCGCCACCGTGTACCTGACGCTACGCAACGGGGCCGAAGGGCTCATCGGCTGACCTCAAGCCACGGCCAAAGGCCCGTGCTATCTCGACTCCGTGGCCGCGCAACAACGACCGTCCCTCCTGAGCTTCGCGCCACCCCGTGAGCAGTGCGAACCCAGCACCATGCTCGACGCGTTCCTGGATTGGACCAGCGCCGCCCAGATCTCGCTCTATCCAGCGCAGGAAGAAGCGATCCTCGAGATCATGGAGGGCCGCCACGTAGTCCTCAACACCCCCACCGGCTCGGGCAAGTCCCTGGTCGCCACCGCGATGCACTTTCGCGCGCTCTGCCTCGGCCTGCGCTCGGTCTACACCTCCCCGATCAAGGCCCTGGTGAGCGAGAAGTTCTTCGAGTGCTGCGCGCTGTTCGGGGCGGAGAACGTGGGCATGTCCACGGGGGACACCAGCATCAACCGCGACGCGCCCATCCTCTGCTGCACCGCAGAGATCTTGGCCAACCTTTCGCTGCGCGACGGCGACAAGGCGGACGTGGACTACGTCGTCATGGACGAGTTCCACTACTACGGCGACAGTGAGCGCGGGGCCGCCTGGCAGATCCCGCTGCTCGTGCTCAGCGAGGTCCGCTTCCTCTTGATGAGCGCCACCCTGGGCGATTTGCGGACCATCATCGAGGGCATCGAGGAGGTGACCCGCCGCAAGGTCACCCTGGTGCGCTCGGAGGAGCGCCCGGTGCCGCTCGACTTCGAGTACCGCGAGACGCCGCTGCACGAGACGCTCGACGACCTGATCGAAAAGAAGAAGTACCCCATCTACGTGGTGAACTTCACCCAGCGCGAGTGCGCAGAGCTCGCCCAGGCCTTGATGAGCACCAACTTCTCCACGCGCGAGGAGAAGGAGGCCATCACCGCGGCGATCGGCGACTTCCGCTTCGACTCGCCCTACGGCAAGGACGTGAAGAAGTACGTGCGGCATGGCCTCGGCCTGCACCACGCGGGCCTCTTGCCCCGCTACCGCCGCCTGGTGGAGCGGCTCGCCCAGGAGGGTCGGCTCAAGATCATCTGCGGCACCGATACGCTGGGCGTGGGCATCAACGTGCCCATCCGCACGGTGGTGTTCACCAAGCTCTGCAAATTCGATGGCGAGAAGACCGCCATCCTCTCGGTCCGAGACTTCAAGCAGATCGCCGGGCGCGCCGGGCGCAAGGGCTACGACAGTCAGGGCACGGTGGTGTGCCAGGCCCCCGAGCACGAGATCGAGAACAAGCGGCTGCGCGCCAAGGCCGAGGGCGGCAAGAAGAAGGTCGTGATGCGCAAGCCCCCGGACAAGGGCTACGTGCCCTGGGACGAGGGCACCTTTCAGCGCCTGATCCGCAGCGCCCCGGAGGCACTCGAGAGCCGCTTCAACGTCACCCACGGCATGATCATGAGCCTGCTCTCGGACTCGCCCACGGGGCGGCTCGGTGGCTACCACCATCTCGTGAAGCTGATCGCGCGCGCCCATGAACGCCCGAGCGCGAAAAAGCGCCTGCGACGCCGGGCGCGCGAGCTCTTTCGCTCCTTGCTCGACGCGCAGATCCTCGAGGTCGTAGGGCGCCCCGACGGCAAGGGACGCTTCGTGCGCGTGCACCTGAGCTTGCAGCGAGACTTCTCGCTGTTCCAGACGCTCTCGCTCTACTTGATCGACACCCTCGAGAAGCTCGATCGCGAGAGCGAGAGCTACGCGCTCGACCTGATGAGCTTGCTCGAGTCGATCCTCGAGAACCCCACCACGGTCCTGATCGCCCAGCAGAAGAAGGCGCAGGGCGAGCTGATCAACCGCCTGAAGGCCGAGGGCGTGGAGTACGAGGACCGGATGAAGGAGCTCGAGCTCGTCACCTGGCCCAAGCCCAACGCCGACTTCATCTACGATACCTTCAACGCCTTCGCCGCCAAGCACCCATGGGTGGGCGAGAACATCCGCCCCAAGAGCGTCGCCCGCGATCTCTACGAGCGCTACATGACGTTCGCGGAGTACATCAAGGAGTACGGGCTCGCGCGCTCCGAGGGCGTCTTGCTGCGCTATCTGAGCGACGCCTACAAGACGCTGGCGCAAACCGTCCCCGAGCCCGCCAAGACCGACGCCGTGATCGACATGGCAGCCTTCCTGCGCGCCATGCTCGAGCGCATCGACTCGAGCCTGGTCACCGAATGGGAGTCGCTGGTGGCGCCCGGCGAGAAGGCGGACGAGGTCGCGCAGGAGGTTGAGCGCAAGAAGGACATCTCGCGCGATCAGCGGGCGTTCTACGCGCGCATCCGGCACGAGCTGCACGCGCTGGTGCGCGCGCTGGGCAGTCAGGACTGGGAGGAGGCGGCGGCCTCGGTGCACCCCGAGAGCGCCCTGGGCCCGGCCGAGATGGAGTCCGCCATGCAGAAGTACTTCAGCCAGTACGACAGCCTGGTGGTCGATCAACGCTCACGCACCGTGGACCGCACCCAGATCGAAAAGCTCGCGCCACACCTGTATCGTGTGCGCCAGGTGCTGGTGGATCCGGAAGAGGACAACATGTGGTACCTCGAGGGTCAGATCGACCTGCGCGAAAACCAGGCCCCCGAGGGTGTCCTGGTGCGTTTGGAGCATTTGGGGAACTGAAGCCCCCCTTTCTCGGTCGCCGTGGTCGTGGTCGTGGTCGCCCCCGGTTCCGTGGCCGCGCTCGTGACTCGGGGCCGATACCGTGGCCGTGTAATCCATACCGGGTCCCAGGTTGCTCGCGAAGCGCCGTCTCGGGAGCGTCAGGCGGTGTCGACCACTCCAAGATGTCGTTCCAGCACGAGCGCGGTTCCCACTCGTCCTCGTGTTCGTCCTCCTACTCGTCCCTCGTCCTCGTGACCCGTAGTCGTAGTCGTGCGCGAACTAATTAGTTACCGCGTGCACGACTACGACTACGAGGAAGAGGACGAGGGACGAGTAGGAGGACGAACACGAGGACCAAGACGAGAAGGCCCCGCCTCAGTTGCCGAGGAAGCGCCCGCTCGAGCCGTGCCCGAGCGTGTGGGTCAGGTAGCGGAGCACGTCCAGGTTGTCGACGAAGTCCACGAGTTCTGCGCGCAAGCGGGCGGCCTCGGCCTCGTCGCCGGCCGTGGTCGCGGCAGCGATCCCGTCCTTCAAAGCGTTCGCATAGCTGATCATGCGCGCCGCGGTGCCCGTCTCTACCTCGACTCCGTCGCGCAGCGCGGGATAGGACCCCGCCACATAGACCAAGCCGCTGCGCTCATCCTGGTAGCTCACCGGGAGCGCCAGCTGCACGGCCTCCGAGCTCCCCTGCGCGAACACGCGTGAGCGATTCACGAAATCTTGATCGAACGTGTTGGGGATCAGGCGTGTGCCGTAGAACATGGCCTGAAGCTGCAGGGTAAACCCGAGGTTCGGCGACACCAGCTCGGCGCCCTCATCATCGATCGGCATGCGCTCGTTCACGATGTCCTGGGGCGCGGGATAGTGGAGCGCGCCGCCCTTGAGCCGCGGAGCGTAGGACTTGATGTCGGAGGCGAAGATCGATCCGAGGAAGGACGACATCGAGTCCGGGAAGATGGTGTAGAAGCTCGACGAGTACTCGCGGACGTCGGGAGACGTGTCGACCCCGAGATAGCCCGTGTCCGCCCAGGTGAGCGCCTCCATGGCCAGGGCCTTCTCCTTGAACCAACCCGAGCTGGTGAAGAAGATCCACTCGCTCGAGGGGCCAATCTCGTAGTAGGAGCGCAGATAGCGGCCGTTGTAGGCGTCGATGGCCTTGGGGATAAGGGGCACCTCGACGCCGTCCTCGGAGAGGAACTTGAGCCCGTCGAAGCGCTCCTGGTAGCGCAGCCGCCCGGGCTCGGGCGTCGCGATCACGCGGCGGAACAGGTCGTAGGCGGCGCGCACGCCGAGCGTGTAGTGACCGAAGCCCTTTTTGTCCTCGAAGAAAGCCGTGCCCAGGATGGGCTCGTAGAACTGGCGGTAGAGCGCGTAGATCTGCGCCATCGACGTCAGCGGGGCGTAATAGCGGCCGAAGGAGCGCTTGAGCACGCCCTGCGCGTCCCAGCCGATGCGTCCACGCATGAAGTGACTGAAGGGATAGTAGTTCCAGTAATTGTCGATGATCGACTGCATCACCTCGTAGGGATCCGCCCCTGCGTCGTAGCGGTTGCAGGGCGGTCGCGAGTCCGCGAATTCGTCGCCGCAGTACAGGTAAGGCACCACGGGTAAGATCCGCTCGCCCTCCTGGTAGAGGCCGCGCCCCCCGCCGCCGACCAGCGGCGAAGCCACGAAGCCGAGGTCGCGATAGCGCACGTCCTTACGCTTTTGGATGTTGGCGACGCCGCCCAGCAGCGTGGGCCAGGAGGAGTAGTGGAAGGCGCGCAGCTCATCGTCCTCGCCGCTGCGCGGTGGATCCACCTGGAACACCATGAAGGGGCTCGCCTGTGCGTCGAGGCCCGCGATGCCGCGCACGTTCTGGGGCGGCGCGTCGGTGAACACCTCGGCGAGGTCGGCGTACCCCATCTTGATCGCCGCGACGTCGTAGTGGCCGAGCCCCTGCGCGTCGCTCACCACGAAGTTGTGCCCGTAGTCCATCACCGAGGCGTACTGGTACTCGCGGATCCGGCCGTCGATCTCGGCCTCGCTCATCGGGTCCTCCGCGCGCGAGCCGATCGTCCCGTCGTCGCGCAGCTCCCAGTAACCGGGGCGGTAGTTGAGCGCGTCGTATGAGCCCGAGAAGTTGTGCCTCAAGCCCAGGGTGTGCCCGAGCTCGTGCGCCATCAGTCCGTAAAGGATGGGCTGCTTGAGCATCTCCTTGACCTGCTCGTAGTCGATCGCGCCACGCGTACCGACCTCGTACTTCACGCCGTACCAGGTCAACGTGCCGTCGCCCGTGTGCACCGCGCGGTCGATCTCCTTGAGTAGGCCGATCAGGCCGTCGTCGCTGAAGTCGCCCGCCGTGAGCAGACACGCGCGCTCATTGCCGTGCTTGCGCGCCGCTTCCTGTTGCGCACGGTGGGCGGCCCGGGCTCCGAACGCGCCGCTTTCGCCCAGCGGCGACACGCGCTTCGCCTCCTCGGCGCTGAGCGGTGTGCCTGGCGGAAGGTCGAGCGCCGACGCGAACTCGTCGTCGTCGAGCAGCATGGCCTCGAGCGGCGAGCCGCGCAGCGCCGAGAGGTTGCTCGCGCCCTGGCTCGCCAGCTTGAGCGATCCGTGCATGGCGCCGATGCGCTTCCAGTGCGCGGGCGCCTCCTCGCGGATCTGCGAGAGCGTGAGCGGCGCGGCGAAGGTGGGCAGGCGATGGAGCGACCACGAGAAATCCATGTCGTCGTTGGCCTCGGCCATGTCGTGGGCGTCTAGCTGGACCACGTGTCGGTCGGCCTCCCGCGCCGAAGTCTGGGCCACCGCCTCACGCTCGACCTGCTCGAGCCAAGCCGCGAAGGCAAAGCTCGATTGGGTGGCGGTCTCGGAGAGATCGCCCTGCATCATGGCCAGGATGTCGCGCCCCTGCGCCGCCAGTTGATCGATGCCGTCACCGAACAGGTTGGCCACGCCCGACACGATCTCGCCTGTGAGCGGATCGGCGGAAGCGGGCCCGTAGCCGAGCGGCGCGCCTGCCTGTAGCGCGTGCGCATCGGAGATCCAGGACACGAAGTTGTAGCGGACGTCGCCAAAGCGCGGCGAGAAGCCTGGCTCGCCGCAGCCAGGAGCGTCCTCTGCGGTCACGGGGTTCCGACAGATCGCGAACACCGGGCCCATGGCCGCGACTTGGCCGGGAATGGTCGCGCAGTCCGCGCCGCCGCCCTCCACCTCACAGTCGATGCGCATCGCCGAGGTCACCGTGGCGGTGAACGCCTGGTCCCAGTCCGCGCCCACCTTGAGTGCGGTGTTGAACAGCGCAGGGGGGAAGTTCGTGGTCAGGTAGTAGCGGATCGGGCGCAGCTTGCGCAGGTGGCGGGGGATCGTGCAGGCCCCCGTCTCCTCGCCGCGGGCACGCCCCCAGGCCAGGTCGCACTCGGAGCTCGCGCCCGCGCACTCGCCGTTGCGGGTGCACGCGCGGATCTTGCCGTCGACTTTGAGGTGGCTCTCGAGCCAGAGGTTGTGGCGCATCGCGTAGACCTCGCGGCCCTGCACGGTGGCGCCGTAGCTGTCGTCGTAATTGTCGCGCTTCACCAGGAAGTAGCCGAAGCGCTCCATGCGGTCCTGCGTGTACGGGCGCGGCTCGTAATCCCGGTCCTCCACGCGCGCGAACGAGTGACGCACCGCGATGGCCCCCGGCTGGCAATCCATCTGGCTGTTCGCATAGCCGTAGCAAGCGGGCACGCCCGAATAGAGCTCGACCGGCTCCGCCCAGTAGCGGTTGACCACGTCGAAGTACACCACGTTGCCGTCGTTATCTTGCGAAAAGCGCGGCGCGAACTCGGCGCGCTCGGCGTCGCCGGTGTCCTGATCGAACAGAGTCACGTCCTTGATCGGGATGCCGTCAAGGGCGCCATCCTCGAGCAGATTGCGCGACCAGTCGACGCGCATGTACGCGCGCTCGTTCCAGGGGCGGTCGACGGAGTTCTCCGAGACCACGTTGCTCTGCTCGCCGGTGGCCGGGTTGTACTCGCGCCGGATGTCGAAGTGGCTCGAGATGGCGTAGACGGCGACCACGGAGTGCTTCTCGCCCGAGGTCACGCCCTCCCCCTCGGCCCCGCGCACGTACTCGTAGGAGCGCTTGGCGATCAGGAACTTCTCCTGGATCTCCCACGCGATGCGATCGAAGGGCAGCTCCGCCCCCACGAAGATGGGCGCGTCGATCTGGGTGTCGATGACCGTGCCTTTCGTGTACCACTCGCCCGTGAACATGGCCTTCGACAGGGCGTTCGGCTGGACCCGGTTGATCGTCGCTTGATCGTTGGCGCAGGCCATCGCGGCACAGACGATGAAAAACAGCGTCGCCAAACCCGAACCACGTCGCATCCGAACTCCCCTACGTTTGCTCGCGCGCGGGACCTTTTTTTCCACGCGGCCGGCGCGCGGAGCCACCGAGCGCGAGGCGCCACTAGAGCAAACTTTTGGCGGGAGCACAAAAGCGGAAAATCGAGGATGCTGCGTCGACGCGGGGCCTCTCCCCCGAGATCACGCAGGCGCGTGGAAACGCACCTGTCCGGCAGGGCCAGGACGGACTTTCGGGAGCGGGGCGCGTGTGCGAAAATGGCTTCCCCGACGATCGGACCAGCAACCATGAAGGAAGGGTCGGCGCGATGACGCTGAAGCCGTCTGCCCAGGGGTCATTGACCAAGACGCCATTCCCCCACCTGCTCGTCTACATGCAGGGCCGAAAGCTCACGGGAACGCTGGCTATCTGGCCCGAGGCAGACCAGGGTAGCGGGCAGGACCGGCTGCTCTTCCAGGAGGGCACGCTGGTCGCCGTGCGTCCGTTGCGGCCCGCCGCGACGGCGTTCGCGGCCCTGCTCGCCATCTTTGAGCGCCGGGAGGCCAGCTATGCGTTCTACGAGGGGCAGAATCTACTCGGAGCGGGCCCAGAGGTGCTCCGTGACGGGGTCGAGCTGTACGCGCTGCTCGCACGGGGTCTCAAGCAGTTTCCTCGCGAGGAGGTGATGGACGCCGCCCTGGGCCGGCTGGGAGGCCGCGTGCTGCGCATCAAGCCTGGGGTCTTGCTGGAGCGGCTCGAGCTCGAGGGCAAGGAGCTCTCCCTGGTGGACATGCTGCGGGCCGCGCCGAGCACGCTCGAGGAGTTGCTGGCTGGCGCCGAGGTTTCCCCGCTTGCGGCCAAGCGCGTCCTTTATCTGCTCGCGCTCGTGCGCGGCATCGAGGTCGTCGAGGAGGGTTCGGTGACGGGCACCAGCGCGAGCGTGCTGCCGAGGATCGTGCAGAGCTCGCAACCGCCCGCCAGCGCGGCGCCCGCGTTGAACTCGGCTCCGCCGATGGTCGGCGCTTCCCCGTCGCTGCCCGCCCCCCCCGCCCTGCCCGCCGGGCTCGCCGCCGAGGACGCCGGTCGTTGGAACGAATTGGTTGCCCTCTACCGGCGGCTCGACGACGTGAACCACTTCGAGCTGCTCGGCGTGGCCATGAACGCGCAGCCCGCCGAGCTGGGAGCGGCCTACTTCGCGCTGGTCAAGAAGTTCCATCCAGATCGCTTGCCCCCCGCCTTGGCCCCGCTCGCTCCCTGCGCTCAGCTCCTGTTCGAGCGCATCACCGAGGCCCACGAGACGCTCAGCCACGACGAGCGGCGCTTCGAGCACATCAAGGCAGTCGAAGGGGGCGGAGGCACGCGCGCGGCAGAGCGCCTGATGCGCAACGTGCTGGAGTCCGCCGTGGAGTTTCAGAAGGCCGAGGTGCTGCTCAAGCGGCGCGACTACCCGCAGGCGCTCACGTTGATCCGCAGCGCGCTCGCGAAGAACCCGGACGAGTCCGACTACCACGCGTTTTATGCTTGGCTCCTGCACCTGATGAATCCCGGCGAGGGCGCGCCGTTCGACGAGATCCTGCGCTCCCTGGAGCGCGCGCTCACGCAGCACCCGCGCAACGAGCGCGCGCACTATTACAAGGGCGCCGTGCTCAAGCGCCTGCAGCGGAATGACGAAGCGCTCACGCACTTCCGCAGCGCCGCCGAGATCAACCCGCGCAACCTCGAGGCGATGCGCGAGGTGCGCCTCGCCGAGATGCGCAAGGACGGAAAGCCGCCGCAAGGAAGCGGCTCCAGCCGGCTGCTCTCCAAGCTGTTCGGCGGCTCCAAGGGCGATTGACAGCGCCCCACGTTGGTCAGCGGCGCTCAGCGAACGTGAAGCGGCAGCGTACGGCTGCTGGCCACACGGGCGTAGGCCGAGCCGATGCCGTGCATGTCGACCGGCGCGATCCGCACGCGGCGCACCACCAGCGACGCGTTCTCATCGGCTTCGAGCGCCGCGAGCTGCGCGCTGGGCAGCGCGAAGTGGCCGTCGTCGCGCACCGTGCAAGCGAGCAGGCTGCCGCCCGTGTACAGCTCGAGTTCGATGCGGTCGCCCGCATCCTCCGGCTCCCACGTGAGCTCCACCGTGCCCGCGCGATCGAGCGCTGCGGCCTGCTCGATCGAAAAACCCGAGAGCGAGAGCGCGAGCACCGGGGCCGGAGCTGCCACCGCGACCTCGAAGGCTCCCACGCCCCCCTCGCCTTGGGCGGAAAGGACGTACTCGTCGAGCTCGGCGCGGGGGAGCGCAACCTCGGCCTCGCCCGCGTAAAACCAGCCCGAAGCGGTGGTGGCCAGGGCGGGGAAGAGGCGTGGAGAGAGCGTGCTCTGAGCCTCACCTGCGCGCAGCGTGATGTCACCCACGGACAAGAGCTCGACGCGCGCCTGCGCGCCCAGATCCAGCGCGCCGAGGCCGCCCGAAACGCTGCACGAATCGAGATCGCGCGCGTCGGCGCCCAGCAACTGCAGCAAGGCCTCGCCGTCGATGGCGTGGTAGCGGGCGATCTTGGCGCGGGCCACCAGGCGCGGCAGGGGCACCTCGGAGTCGGTGAAGCGCTCGAGCTGGAGCAGGGCGAGCGATCCCTCACGCGAATCGATGAACGCCGCCCCCGCGTCCTCTCCAGGACTGTTGGAGCACGCCGCGACGAGCGCGCAGAGCGCAGGGATAAGCAGGCGAGGCGGGGCGAGATCCATCGAAGGACACAAATTTATCGGAGCGACGGGGGGGAAGCAAGCAACGGGGGGGTCCTGATCGCGGGCTCACCCCAAATGGCAGCGCGGCCACAGCCGCTGGTGGACGACGTCCGACATCCCTTCGCCAACGTGCCACGGCCAACCTGCGGTAACTCCATACACGGCCCGCGGCGCGCCGTTCGCAGCGGCAGACCGATGATGAAGGCATCCATGGGTCTAGGCCACGGGCCGCGCGAGAAGTTGGCCAGCTGTGGGGTCGACCACCTCAGCGATGGGGAGCTGATCGCGATCCTGTTGGGGACCGGCAGCCGAAACGAACCTGTCCCAGCGTTGGCCGAGCGGCTCCTGCTGCGCGCCGGGGGGCTGCGGGGCTTGGCCCAGGCGGGGAGCGCCGAGCTGGCTCAGGTCACAGGGATCGGCTTCGGCAAGGCCGCGCGCATCGTCGCGGCCCTCGAGCTCGGCCGGCGTGCGGGCGCGCTGCCTCTCGTGCGCGGAGCGCGTCTCAGCTCGAGCGAGGACGTGTTCCGCGCGTTTGGTCCGCTCTTGGGCACGCTCAAGCACGAAGAGTTGTGGGCGGTCGCGCTCGACGCACGCCAACGGGTGCTCACCCGGCTTCTCCTGGCCCGGGGCGGGGTCAGCGGCTGCGCGCTCTCCCCTGCGGACGTGTTCCGCCCGCTGCTCCGTGAGGCGGCCAGCGCCGTGATCCTGATCCACAACCATCCCTCGGGCACCTGTGATCCCAGCCGCGAGGACCTCGGTTTCACGGAACGTCTCGCCCAAGTCGGAGAACTATTGGGAATTTACTTGCTGGACCATGTCATCGTGAGCAGGGAGGGGTACTTTAGTTGCCTGGATTCGGGCCTCTATCGCAAGCCCTGACCAGCCGTCCTCGAGGGGAGTTAGGAGAGGCGCGCGGCGTTCGGCGGCAGCCCCCCGACGCGGCCGTTTTCGAGGTCCCCGGCCGTTCTTGACAGGTGGGTATGCCCATGCAACCTTCCGCCGCCCTGGTTGGAGCCTTGGACTCCGGCAGGGCCATATCAGTTTTCACTCGAGCGCCCCAGGGCCTCGGGCTGAGCACTCGCGGCGCGCGTCCCAATCGGGAGCGGCTGCTGGAGGATCCCCGTGAAGCGCACCTATCAACCGCACCGCACCCGCCGCATCCGCAGCCACGGCTTCCGCGCTCGTATGAAGACCGTCGGTGGCCGCAAGGTGATCAGCAACCGCCGCCGCAAAGGGCGTCGGCGCCTGAGCGTCACGGTCTACAAGAAGTAAACGGGCCCCCCTTGGCGTCGGGAGCTCTGGGCCCCGCTGCCGAGCGTTCGCAGCGTTTTCCAGCTAGCGACCGTTTGCGCAAGCGGTTTGAGTTCCGCCTTGTTCGGGACCGGTCGCGTCGTGTCCACACCAAGAGCTTCTTGGTGCTCGTGGCCCCCGCTCGAGAGGCGCGCACGCGCCTGGGCATCACGGTGGCGCGCCAGGTAGGCACGGCCGTGCGGCGCAACCGCGTCAAACGCCTCGTCCGCGAGGTCTTCCGCTTGCGACGCGAGCTTTTCCCAGCCATGGCGGACGTCGTGGTGATCGCCAAGAACAACTGCGCCGTCGATTCGCGCTCCGAGGTCGAAGCCGAGTTCGCCAGCGCATCGCGCGCGTTGCTGGACAGGGGCGCGGGCAAGTTGCTGGACAGGGGCGCGGGCAAGAGGACCTTCGAGCCGCGCAGACCGGGGGGTGCGCGATGATCACCCGCCTCCTCCTGGGCCTGATTCGCCTGTACCAGATTGTGCTCTCCCCGCTACTTGGCCGCAGCTGCCGCTTCGAACCGAGCTGTTCGCGCTACACCGCGCGCTGCATCGAGGATCACGGCGCGCTGCGCGGCTCATGGCTCGGCCTCCGCCGCATCGCGCGCTGCCATCCGTTTCACCCCGGGGGCTATGACCCTCCCCCGAACCAACCTCGCACGCGGGCCGAATCGCCCGCTTCGACGCTCGCGGCGCCGCCCTCGCACGCCTCCGCGGGCCCAAGTTCGGTGGCGATCGCCAGCGGACCTCGTTCGGAGTCGTGATGGCAATTCAGAGTTTGCGTCCCCTTTCTGTCTGGAATCGAGTGCTGTGCGCCCTGGCGCTCTCGGCCATTGTCGCCTCGGCGCGTGCGGACGCCCCGACGCCGCCTGCGGACAAAGCCCCCGAAGTCGAGACGGTGACGCTCGAAAGCCCCGACTTCGAGGCGACGCTCTCGGCTCGAGGCGGCGCCATCCAGCGCTTCCGCCTGCTCGATCCGCGCTTCACGCGCGCCGACGGCAAGCCGATTGACCTGGTCACCACCGATCGCCCGGTGTACTTGCCGTTCCGCGCGGTCGTGAACGCCGCCAAAGTCGCCCCCGAGACCGCCTGGAAGGTCGAGCGACTCGGCCCGCAAGCTGCGCGCTTCACCATCGAGGTCGGAGACTTCGTGCTGGTGCGCAAGATCGAGGTCGGCAAGGGACCGTTCCAGCTTTGGTCCACCCTCAGCGTGCGCAACCGTGGCCAGGCCCCGCAGAGCGTGGAGGTCTCCATCGAAGGTCACCACTACGCGCGCCGCAGCGATGAGGAGGGCGGATTCATGGCCGGCCGCTCGCCGCTCACCGCGAGCGCCCTGTGCGTGGAGGACGACACCCCCAAGCGCTTCGATCGAGAAGAGGTCGTCGAGGACAAGCCCACGCTCGAGGGCGCGGTGAACTTCGGCTCGGTGGAGACCGTGTACTTCACGCAGGCCTTCGCGGGCAGCAGCACGCTCTTCAATCGTTGCCAACTCACCGGCTCCGACCGCGGCGGCACCAAGGAGGACCCCGACGGCTCGCTCCTCTCCGTCTCGCTCCGCTATCCGACCACCAAGATCGCGCCTGGCGATCAGGCCACGTTCCGCACGCTCGCCTACGTGGGACCGAAGAACCCGGACATGCTCGCCGCGGCCGGTCACCGCCTCGAACGCGCCTCCTTCGTGGGAGGCGTGCCCGGCGTGGACGCCATCGCCAACAGCCTCCTGTCGCTGTTGTCGCTCATCCACGACTACGTGCCCAACTGGGGGCTCGCGATCATCCTGCTCACCTTCTTCGTGAAGCTGGTGCTCTACCCGCTGACCGCCAAGAGCTTTCAGTCCATCGCGGCGATGCGCCGGCTCAAGCCGGAGATCGACGCCCTCAACGAGAAGTACAAGGACGACCGCGAGAAGAAGGGCGCGGCGATGATGGAGCTCTACCGCAAGCACAAGATCAACCCGTTTGGCGGGTGCTTGCCCCAGCTCCTTCAGCTCCCCATCTGGTGGGCGCTCTACATGTCGCTCTCGACCAACGTGGAGCTGTTCCGGCGCCCCTTCTTCGGCTTCTGGCAGGATCTGACGGCGCCCGATCCCTACTACGTACTTCCCCTGGCGCTCGGCCTCCTGATGTGGGTTCAGCAGAAGATCACGCCGAGCACCATGGACGCAGCTCAGGCCAAGATGATGCTCTACGTCATGCCCGCCATGATCACGAGCTTCATGCTGTTTCTGCCCGCCGGGCTGTGCCTCTACATGTTCACCAACTCGGTGTTGAGCATCGGGCAGCAAAAATTTATCGAGTACCGGATCGCCAAGAGTGAGCCGCCCACAGGGGGTGGTGAGCGTGGTCTTTCGGGCTCGCCATCGGACGCCGCCGAGAGTGCGGCGTCGCCTCGGAGGACGGGACGTGGACGAGCGTAGACACAACATGGATGGGGCGCTGTTCGTCGATGAAGATCGTGATGGTCGGCGAGACGACCGCGACAAGAGGCGCTCGCGTAGCCACGATGACGGCAAGGCCGACGACGCCTGCCAGGTTACCCAGGGCATCCTCGACCGCATGGACCTCGAGGCCAGCGCCCGCGTGCGCGAGGACGATGACGAGCACGTGGTGATCGACATCGAGGGCCCCGATGCGGGTCGCGCGATCGGCAAGAAGGGCATGACCCTCGAGGCGCTGCAGTTTCTCGTGAACAAGATCGTCAACCGGGAGCCCGACGAGCGCCGCCACATCGTGCTCGACTCGGGGGATTACCGCGAGCGCCACGACAACAGCCTGGTCTCGATGGCCAAGCGCGAAGCCAAGCGCGCGGTCTCCTCGGGGCGGGCCGTCACGCTGGAGCCCATGTCGGCGCGCGACCGCCGGGTGATCCACGTATCGTTGGCCAAGTTCCCGGGCGTCAGCACGCGCTCGGAGGGCGAAGGCGCAGACCGCCGCCTGCAGATCATCCCTGTGCGCGGAGATCGGGGCGGCGAGCGTGGGGATCGCGGTGGAGAGCGGAGCGAGCGTAGCCGGGATGATCGACCGCGCGGCGGCCGCGGCCGCGACGACCGCCGCGGGCCCCCCCGCGAGCGTTCGGACGACCGTCCACGTTCGGACGACCGTCCACGTTCCGACGACCGTCCACGTTCCGACGACCGCCCACGTTCCGACGACCGCCCACGTTCCGACGACCGTCCACGTTCCGACGACCGCCCACGCGACCGCGCCCCAAGCGACGATCGTGCGCCGA
>JBIQKA010000284.1:0-2918 GCA_044507075.1 Myxococcales bacterium | reverse complement strand
GCTACCCCGAGTCGCCGCACGACTCGCAAGACGAACGCCGCGTGCTCGCGAAAGATCGCCTGGGCCGTGACGCCGCTGCCCGCTTGCTGCTGGGCGACGCCCGGGGAGCTCGCCCGCGCTGAGCTCACTCCCTTGAAGGTGAATGGGAGCGAGGGCGGTGTTTTGTCACGCACGGTGCCCATATCTTCGCCCGACCGATCGCCCCGTGCCCCGCGGCGCCCGGGGCAGGCCATGGGGAGGGGCTGACAGCGGCCCCACGGTACATCAAGTCACGGGCAATCGGGCCACAAAACCCACCTCTCCCACGCGCTCGCCCCAGTCGGCGCGGAACTTGTGATCCAGCTCCCATCTCGGCAGCGCCAACGCCGGTCCTGGCGAGAAGCGGCCGGGCGTGGGCGAACCGTGTGCAGCCGGGCGGTGGGATGGCCAAAAGTTGCCTCTCCTCCGGGGGATGCCCTGCTGTAGGCCCGGGGTGTTAGCATTTTCCAATGCTGCCTCGCTCCGCTACGCCGAACCCCTTCGTCGCCATGCCCGAAGAGCCGGTCCAGGGTGGGAACCTGGTCGCCGGCGCCTTCGACCCCGCGAACGGACTACCTCGCATCCAGGTGCGCAGTCCCTACACGGGCGAGCTCTTGGGGTCGGTCCCGGATTCAGGGACAGCGCAGGTCGACGAGGTCGTCCAAGCCGCCCGGGAGGCGCAACCCGGCTGGGCGCGGCACTCCATCAAGGAGCGAACGGAGCCCTTGTTCCGCTTTCGTGCGCTCTTGCACGCGCGGCTCACCGAGCTCGCGCACAGCGCGGCGCGCGAGAGCGGGAAGACCGTCGAGGAGGCGCGCGCGGGCGTGCTCAAGGGACTCGAGGTCGTCGAGTACGCGCTGAGCCTGCAGAACCTGGACGCGGGCAGCAGCCTCGAGGTGTCGCCGGGCGTGCGGTGTGAGGCGCGCCGCGAGCCCTTGGGGGTGGTGTGCGGCATCACGCCCTTCAACTTTCCGGCCATGGTCCCGCTATGGATGTTTCCGATCGCAGTCACGCTCGGCAACGCCTTCGTCCTCAAGCCGAGCGAGAAGGTGCCGTTGACCGCGTGCATGCTCGGGGAGCTGATGGTGCAGGCCGGCTATCCGAAGGGCGTGTTCTCGCTAGTGCACGGCGGCAAGCAGGCGGTGGACGCGCTGATCGCGCACCCCGAGCTGCGGGCCTACGGCTTCGTGGGATCGTCCCGCGTGGCGGGTGAGGTGTACGCGCGGGCGGCCGCCGAGGGCAAGCGCGTGCTCGCGCTGGGGGGCGCCAAGAACACGATCATCCTGCTGCCGGACGCCGACCCCAAGATCACCGTGCCGGGGATCGTCAACTCGTTCACGGGCTGTGCCGGCCAGCGCTGCATGGCGGGCAGCGTGCTGGTCGCGGTGGGTGACTGCGAGGCGATCCTCGAGGCCGTGGTCGGCAGGGCTGCCGGCATGGCCCTCGGGCGAGACATGGGGGCGATCATCGAGCCGAGCGCGCTCGAGCGCCTCGAATTCGCCATCGCGCGCGGGATCGAGGAGGGCGCTACGCTGCGCCTGGATGGGCGTCATCCGAGCCCGCCTGTGGAGTGCGAGGGAGGCTACTGGATGGCCCCTTCCGTGCTCGATCACGTCGCGCCCGAAGCGCACTGCGCACGCGAGGAGCTGTTCGGCCCGGTGCTGAGCATCGTCCGCGTGAAGACGCTGGAGGAGGCCATGGCCCTCGAACGACAGAGCCCCTACGGCAACGCGACCAGCGTGTTCACCCAGAGCGGAGCCGCCGCGCGCTTCGTCGGCGAGCGCAGCACCAGCGGGATGATCGGCGTGAACATCGGAGTCCCCGTGCCGCGTGAGCCCTTCTCCTTCGGCGGGACCAAGCGCTCGCGCTTTGGTCACGGGGACATCACCGGCGCAGGCGGCGTGGAGTTCTGGAGCCAGCTGAAGAAGGTGACCACCAAGTGGTCCGAGGGGGACGGCGGCTGGATGAGCTAGCCTAGTACGACTTGGTCACTTTCCGCGTAGCGAGGGCGCCGATGCGCGGTTTCTGCGGTCGAGGCGCGGCATCACGACCGGTGCTCGCCAGCATCTGGGCGAAGTCTCCGTCCCGCGTGATCAGCACGCGCCGCTCGTCGAGAGCGGTGGCCATTACACTCGCATCGTCTGCGGAAGCCATCTGGCGGTCCCGCACATGCACCGCGTCCTGGCCCAAAGCCCTCAACCCCTCCGACAAGCGTCACGAGAGGTTGTTGTCGACGAGAACGGCTACCCGGTCAGCGCTCGCGAAGCGTCCTGTACCTGCAGTCTCTCCGCTGCATGAAGGAGCGCCTCGCGAATGTCTGGAACCTCGAGATCCGGATAGAGCTCGAGGATCTCTGCCGTGCTCAGGCCGTTCGCGACCATTCGCACGACTGTGCGCACGGGGATGCGGAGCCAACGCGGTCTATCGGGGTGTACGGCGAACTTGGCGATACTGGTTGAACCGTCGAGGTGGCAAGCGACGCATGACGTGGCCCCGCTTCGTGGCCATCCTGGCTCGACATCCGCTGGCCACCGCGCTCTCGCTGCGAATCCATCGACCTGAGGAGCCGGATGCGGGAAATCCGCACGTCCGGATCTGTGGGAGCCCCGCCGAGCAATCGGCGGGGCTACCCTAGTGAGCCGAGTGCGTTGGCGGCGCGCTTTCGTCTTCTTCTTCGCGCGGTCGTGCCGGGTGGTACCCGCGCAGAACAACCATGAGAATCCCTGGCAGGACGACCAGCGTAGTGAGCGTCCCGAGCACGATGCCGACGATCACGACGGTCGCAAGGGGGCGCTGCACTTCGGCGCCAGCGCTCGAGGCTAGCGCCATGGGTAGGAAGCCCAACGCGGCGACGGCGGCCGTGGTGAGGACGGCGCGAACGACGTGGGCGCCACCGTGAA
>JBIQKA010000088.1:0-20177 GCA_044507075.1 Myxococcales bacterium | reverse complement strand
CAAGTCATGGCCGCCATGCTGGTCCACGAGCAGGAGTGGAGTAGCGGCCTCTCGCTCTATCGGACGCGCCGCAAGCCATTTGCGGCCAAGCAAGCGTCCATCCTGCAGCGCATCGTCCCTCATCTCACGATGACCGTGCGCAACAGCCGCGAACACGGGGCGCTGCGCCGCGGGGGGTGGCTCGAGCCGGTGACGGAGCGCGCAGGGATCGGCGCGGTGTGGCTCGACCAGGAAGGGAGCGAGATAGCGCGCACCCCCCGCGCATCGCTGCTGCTGGAGCACTACTTTCGTCCGCATGAGCGGCGCCCGCACCAGCTGCCCAAGCCTCTGGTCGAACACTGGAGGCGAGCCCGCGACGCGTCTCTGCACGGCGAGCTGATCCCGGATTGGGTGCGCGAAGGGCTGCTCTCGAGCTTGCGTGTCTCGGCGGTCCCCTTGCCCGCGCAGGGCATGTGGGCTCTCGCGCTCAAGCCTCAGGGGCTCGACCCCGAGCTCGCGGCGCGCCTCTCTCCTCGACGCGCCAAGGTCGCTGCCTACATCATTCGAGGCCTGAGCAGTCGAGAGATTGCGGCGCGCGAGGGACGCTCGCTCGCCACCATCAAGCAGCAGGCAGAGGAAGTCTACCGGTGCCTGGGAGTCGATGGCCGCAGGGGCCTCTTGCGGCTCGCCTCGGCGCTCAGCAGCATGCCCGACGACGCCTGAGCGCTGGCGGCGCGCTGGCGATCAGGCGAAAAAGCCCGGATAGACCGTCGCGGTGAAGCGCGCGCACAGCGCGATCCAGGCGCAGTCTTGCGGTCGGGTCACGTGGCGCTCGAGCGCTCGCTCAAGCTCGGCCACGTGGGCCTGGTCCTCTGCGTGATGGCCGCGTAGGAAGAGCAAGCCTTTGCCTGCGCGCAGCGCGGGGTCTGTGGCGTGTGCGCGCAGGTTGGCTGCGACTTGGCCGGCGAGTCGCTTGCTGAGCGACTCGAGCACGTAGGCCGAGCCGAGGAAACCTGCGCCGGAGCCAGCGACGCGTCGGATGGACTCATGAAAGTCCACGTACACGGCGCCTGCTGGCGACGGGCGCGGCCCATGGAGATCGCTCGCTCGGGCTCCGAGCTCCCGGCTGTCGCGATCGATCCACTTCACGTGCCCCTTCTCCTCCTGCGCCTTGTCGCGCAGCAGCGCCACCAGCTCCGGGGCGCCGCCTTCGGCCGCGAGTTGGTCGGCCGCAGCCACCAGGAAGTCCTCTGCCTTGGCCACGGCCACGCGCGCCGTGGCCAAGTAGACGAGATAGCTCTCGGTCGAGACGGTTCCCGCGATCAGCGCGCGCCCCGTGGGCAGCGCCTCGATCGCGCGCACGCACCGGTCCACCTCACGCTTCAAGTCTTCGACTAGCTTCATAACCTTCTCCTTGTATTAGACGTTCTTCTCAGGTTTGTGCGCTCGTCAGGGTCAGCAGACGCAGGTCTGCGAGCATGGGGATCACGATCCGCGGATAGACCGGGTGCCTGACCGGGACGCCAACCACGCGGGCGCCCAGGTCCGCCGCGAAGCGGCCGAGGCGCTTGGGCAGGGCGGCTGGGCGACCGCGGTCTTCCGCGCCGAACGGAGCGATCTCGTCGCGAAGTGCGCGCGCGAGCGGCTCGTCGTAGAGCGGCAACAGGGGCAGCGGATGCTCCGTGAGTCGCGCCTCGTAGGCCGCACGCAGCACGGAGATCACGTCGACCTCGGAGCCGGCCTCGACCAGACCAAGTAAGGAGTGGATGCCATGGGTGAGGCACAGCTCGCGCGTAAAGGCGTAGAGGGCGAGCACCGCGTCGCGCTGATTCGGTAGCGCGGCCACCCGCCGAACCTCGGCCACGCGCTCACGCGAAAGCCCCAGACTCTCCAAGCAGAACAAGGACTCCGCCTCATACGGGCACGGGCTCTCGCCCGGGCAAAAACCGGCGGAGGCCAGGGTTAGCGTCGCGACCAGCCGGTCCCCGCGCTGCGCCACGAGCACGAGGGTTTGAGTCAGAGAAGCGGGCTCTGCGGCGTGGCCTTTGGGCGGCCGAAGCCCGAGCATGGCGCCGTAGACCTGGTTCACCAGGGACGAAGCGGCTTCTCGGCCCGCCGCATCGCACGCCAACCCAACCCGGAGAGGAAGAGCCGTCGGAGGGCCCTTCTGCTCAGTCATCTCGTTGATGGGAGAGTGCATCGGAGGATTCCTTTCTGCCTGCGCTGGGGCGAGCTCAGTAGGGAGCCGGCCTGCGGACGCACCTCACCGTCCGCAGGCCCGAGGGGGACCGCGTCCAAAGGAGCGAAGGCGACGCGCTGCCGGCGTCCGTTTGTTGCTAGTGCGCTACGAGGGACCCGCGATCGCTCATCGACTCTGCATTTTTCTCGAGATGACTTTTCGCCTACTCTTCTGCGTCAGCGGAGCTCCGAAAGGTCCACCATGTCCATCCCCGTCGACTCGAACTACGCCAGGTACTATCGCGAGCTCATGCGTATTGCGCAGGCCATCGTGCGCGAGAGGCCCTGGTCCTCGGCTACACCGAGCGATCTCGTCCACGAGAGCTTCCTGCGTCTGCAGAAGAAGCCGCTGATGCCCAAGTCCGATGAGCCGGTCCGCGACCCATTCGCCTATTTCAGGGTGGCCGCGGCAACCACCATGATTCGAGTCATCGCGGAGCGTGCCCGCCTGCGCATCCGGCGGCAGCGGCTGCTCAAGCAGAGGGGAGAAGCTACGGACGTGGACGAGGGAGGCGAGCTTCTGGAGCGGGCAGTCGGGATCGAACGAGTAATCGACAGGCTAGCCGCGGTGTATCCCCTCGCCGCCCAAGCCTTCGTGTTGCAACTCGCCCGATACGAGATCGCGACGATCGCGGAGACGCTCGGCAAGAGCGTGCCCCAGACGCGCCGCTACCTCACGTTCGCGCGCACCTGGCTGGCCCGCGAGCTCGAGCTGACCCCGGTGGAGCCGGACGCGCACCAGCAGGAGGTGCACGAACCCGCGGAGGATGGTGAAGAATGAGCGCTGCGCCCTGGAGCGAAGCGAGGCTCGAGCGCGCCCAGGATCTGGCAGAGGAACTCGGAGGATGGACAGACGAGGCTCGCCGTCGGCGCCTCGCGGAGCTCGCCACCGAAGACCAGGTTCTGGCCGAACTCGTCGCGCACCTCATCGAGGGTGCGCGCCCGACAGCGCAGCAACACCTCGCGGCCACTATCGATCGCTTCGATGAGGTCCTCGACGACAGCGCGGCCGCGCGCGGCTTGCGCGGATCGTTTGGCGGCTACCGCATCCTGGAGGCGATCGGCAGTGGCTCCGGAGGTGCGGTGTACCGCGCCAAGCGCGAGAAGGTGGGAGGCGACGTGGCGCTCAAGGTGCTGCTCCACCCCGAAGAGCGAGAGCCGTTCCTGCGCGAACAACGTATCCACGCCAGCCTGATCCACCCCGGTATCCCGCGCTATCACCACGGCGCTCCCGATGCCCCGCTGCCGTACTTTGCGCTGGAGTTCGTCTCGGGCCGCCCCATCACCGAGCACTGCCGCGAGGTTCGCGCCAACTTGCAGGAGCGACTGCGGCTGATGCAGGAGGTGTGTCAGGCGGTGGCCTACGCCCAGGGCCACTACCTGCACCGCGACCTCAAGCCCGACAACGTGCTCGTCACGCGCGAGCGACGAGGCCCGTCCAGCGCCCGGGTTTTGGACTTCGGTGCCGCCGTGCCGCTCGCGGGCCGCGCGCAAGCGCCACTCGCCGGACACGACGAGGATGCCCTGCCACCTGCGGGTTTCAGCTACGGCTATGCCGCGCCCGAGCAGTACACGATGCAGCCGCTCAGCCCCGCCACCGACGTGTTCGCGTTGGGCGTGCTGCTCTATGAGCTCCTGGCGACCCAACGCCCATTCGGCGATACGGATGACCCCGAACAGATCGTGCAGCGGACGCTCGAGACCGATCCACCTCCTGTCTCCGTCGCCGCCGCACGCGCTGGCGCGCGCGCGGTGCTCGGGAGGGTCAGCGCGAGTGCGTGGCGGGATCTCGATCGCTTGGTGGCCACGGCCATGAGCCGTGATCCCGCGCGCCGCTACCCCAACGCCGGCGCACTGCTGGCGGACCTGATCAACTTCGAGCAGTCACGGCCGCTCTCGGCGCGCAAGCCGCGCCTGAGCTATCGGACCGGCAAGTTCGTGCGCAGGCACCCGTGGTTGGTGCTCACGAGCTTGCTCTTTCTGACCGGAACGACGGTCTCCGCGGTCCACTTGCAGCGAGCCTACCAGGAAGCCCGGCTACAGGCCGAAAGCGCTACCCGCGCCGGCCGCTTCATGACCTTGGCCCTGACGGGTGGCCAATGGTCTGCGGCCCCACGACGCGACCTGACGCTCGGAGAGGTGCTCGACCGACTGATGGCGGCGTCCGAGCAGCTGTCGATAGATCCGCCACTCAAGGCGGAGCTCCTGGCGCGCGCGGGCAATCTCTATGGGGCCATCGGTCAGTATGCCCGTGCCGAGGAGCTCCTGTCTGAGGCGCTCGCGCTGCGCAAACTGAGACCCGACGCGTTCGAGTTGCCCTGGGACTACCTGGGCCTCGCCGAGGTGCAACGCGAGCGAGGGAAGCTGAATGACGCGCTGGTCAGTACGCGGCGGGCACAGTACCTCGCCGCCCAGCGGATTCTCCAGGACCCGGAACTGCGCGCGGTGAGCACCTTGGCGCTCGCGCGTGTACTGAACCTGCTGGGACGACACAACTTGGCCGCGCCCATGCTGCTGCAGACCGCGCGAGTGCTCGCAAACTACATCCCTGCCGAGCTTCTCGACGCTCTCCACTACGAACTGGGGAATGCCTACCAGGCAGGGGGGCGGCTCGAGGAGGCCAGACGCCTCCACGCGGACAGCCTGCAGCTCGCAGAAGCGCAGGGTGACCTGCCCTCCATCGCGGAGAGCTTGCTGAGTCTTGCGAACCTGGACGAGCAGATGGGCAACCCCGCTGACGCGGAGGCGCGGGCGCGCAGGGCCGTCACCCTGTACGAGGACTACTATGGTGCTGAGTCGCCCGCGACGTTGAGCGCGCGAGTGCTTCAGGCGCGCATGTTGAATAGCCTGGGGCGTCCCGAGGCTGCCGCCGAAGTGAGCCACAGAGCGCTCGACGTGGCGCGCCGTGTGTACCGCGAGCCCCACGAGACCACCGCCCTGGCACTGCACGCGCTGTGCCACGCGGAGATCGCGATGTTGCATGCCGAGCAGGCGCTCACCTGCGCCGAAGAGGTCCGCGAGGTGGAGCGCGCGCTTCATCGCGAGGCGCCGGGGCACGCGCACGTCGTCCAGGCGCTCGAGCGGTTAGCTGAAGCCTGGGAGCTAAAGCCTGACGGGGCCCGAGCAGAACATAGCCTGCGCGAGGCGGTGCAAGAGGCGCATCGGATCGTGCCCTCCTCGCCGCTCGATCTCGCCCGGACGAAGGGCAACCTCGGACACTTGCTCCTCGAGCTTTCGCGCTGCTCGGAGGCCGTTCTCGAGCTCGACGAGAGCGCGCGCATCTTGAAAGCCGCCGAACCTGAACCGCAACGCTTCCTGAAACGTGTCCGGGAAGACTTGGCCGCCTGCCAGTCCGCGCTGCTGCCAGGTGAGCTGACTGCGCCCCGGGATGTCGGTACCAAGTAGCGTGCGCTCAGAACAGGTCCGCCACCTGCCAACCGCTGTCGGTCTTCTGCATCGCAGCCTTGGCCTCGACAGGCTCCTTCATGCCAGGCACGCTGGCGAACTTGTCGGCCTGGACCCAGCTCGGCTGGTTCTCGAGCTTCCAGGTGTAGGAAACCAGAATCTGTGGAATCGGTGCGTTGGCGTTCGGCTCGGTGAAGTTGGTGATCTCGTGCACGCGCGGGACACCGACACAGAATCCGCGCTGCGGATCCCAGATGTTCGCGGCCTGTCCCTCGGGCGTGAGCGTAATAATGGAGGCCGCGCCGAGGTATCTGCCGCCCTGCTCCAGGGTGATTAAGCCGGACTTCTGCAATCCCTGGAGCACCGGGTCTTTCGACATTCCGCCCATGATGTCGTTGACGCGCAGCGGGAACGTGGCTTTCTCGGGCTGCGTAATGGACCAGCAAGCCCCCTTTTTCTCCTCGAACTTCTTGTTGAGGCCTTCGGTAAGCGCGCTCTTCGAGATCCCTCCGATGAGCTGCGCGGCACCCCAGCCCGCACCTCCCAAAAGCGCGAGCGCGATGATCGCGAGCCGCGCACGCGCAGGGATAGCGCCGACAGGCACGCCGAAACCGCCGACGTCCGACGAGAATTTGCGCCCATGGTTGGCGAGATAGAGCGAGCCTGCCACGAGCACGAACGCGCCATAGCTGAAGCTCACCATATCCGAGAAGTGCTGGCCCATGCCCTGCATGGCGGCCTGCCCGAACACTCCGAACGGCCCCATGGCCTCCTCGGCTTGCTTGGCCAGCCCGCGTAGCGTCCACCAGGTGGAAGCGCCGAACAGGACCAGATGGGCGAAAGGAGCGGCATACAGCAGATTGGCGCGCGGATGACGCACGAACGGGGCGGCGAACGGGGCGACCAACGCCGCCACACCCAGCAGCGAGAGCAGGCCGTGTGAGCTGCCGGAGACGGCGGAAAGCGGATTGCCCAGATCCTTCCCCAAGATCTCCCAAAACGTGAATGATTGCTGAACCGTCAGGATCGAGACCTTGAGCGCCGGCAGGAAGAACCACGCGATCCAGAGCGCGACCGCAGCGCCTAACGCCGGTTTCCCCATCCGTGCGGCCAATGTCCCGATGCCCTTATTGGCCAACTCGGCGGCGAGCCTACCCTGCTCCTGTGCGGCACCGCCGAGCTGCTGAAACCGCTCCCTGGCGAGCTGTTCATTGTCGAT
The DNA here is from genome assembly GCA_044507075.1 of Myxococcales bacterium. Lineage (GTDB taxonomy): Bacteria > Myxococcota_A > Polyangia > Polyangiales > DASUME01 > DASUME01. The sequence goes on along the minus strand of JBIQKA010000088.1, from coordinate 13,336 downwards.
TACGTGCAGCGCGACGATGCCGCCACTTTCGTCCAGCTCCGCCTCCACCACGAGGTTCGGCGCGGGCGCGACGTTGGCGCGCCACACCCCCTCGAGGACAAAGCTGCGTTGCGCGCCATCGAGCATGACGAGGCCGGGAGTGCCGTCAGGCACCTTGATGATGGTTCCTCGGACTTGCGCGGCCAATTCTTTCTGCATGATGAAACTCCTCCCTGAACTGTCGAAAGCTACGGTCGTCGTTGCGACACGACGTGGACGAGCCGCAGGTCCGCGCAGGTCATTCGTCGAGCAACAGCGACACTCAGGAAAACGAGGCGAGCGTTTGTCCATTCACAATGGACCTCACAATCTGAGTATTCGATTGCGATGCTCGGTTCCGTCCGAGCGCTCTGATCCGTCCACTCGCGGGAGCAGCGGCGAGCCTCTATCACAAGCCCTTTCGCAGACCATCCTCCCTAAGGAGGACTCGAGGTGAATTCGATCCCGGCCCCGTCGACCGAGCTCGGGCCATAGATGGGATGAAGCGGCCGGCCGCCACGACGTGGTGGCAATGTAGAGCCCCACAAGCGGGGCGGGAGAGTCTGCCGACAGTCGCGCGCCGCGCACCATCAAGCGCACCGACGTCCAGCTCACGCAGGGGCTCGCCCTCACGTTCTGATTCGCGTGTGCGGTCCATCCATCGCAACCCGTTGCACCCACAGCGGATGTTGAGTCTACGAGGCCCCGTTGAGCAGCTTCTCGTGACAGGAGTGGAGGTCGGGGGATAGATGAGATTCGGTCGAGCCTGGGTATTCACGTGCTGTTTGTCGCTTTCGTTGCTGGGTTTCGCGTGTGGCAGCGAAGAGCGTCCGAAACCCGGGAACGACGCTGGAGGCCCAGACAGTGCCCTCCCGCTCGGCCCATTGGGACGCATCCAGGGCCGCGTTCAACTGACCGACGGGACAGGCCTCGGTGGCATCGGCGTCACCGCGCAAGGAGTTGGCACGCGCACGGACGAGCTGGGCATCTTCGTGCTCGATGCGCCTGTCGGGCCGAACGTGACGCTGGCCGTCGACAGCGACTACTATACGCGCGCGCATCTGACGCTCGAGGTCATCGAGAACAGCAGCGTGAGCGCTGCGCTCGAGGTCGTACCTCTCAAGAGGCTTGCGTTGGAGGACGTGGACAAGGCGATCGAGGATGCCCTGCATGCGGGGACGTAGTCCCTACAAACGGGGGTTCGCCCCGAAGCCCCCATCCATCCGCACCCTTCCGCGACATCCAAGAGCCCTCCGGCAAACGCATCGGCGGCCTGGGCCTGGGCCTCGCCCTCGCGCGTGAGTTGGTGAAGGCGCACGGGGGCGATGTGTGGTTTGAGAGCGAGTCTGGGCGCGGGACCACGTTTACGGTTGCGATTCCGGTGGAGCCGGAGAAGGAGCAAGGAAGGGCGCCGAGTGTGTGGCCGCTGTGAGGAGGCGGGGCTCACTTGGCGTGCGCTCAGGTCTGCGCCAATGCGACCGACTCCGACTTATTCTAGACACCGCTGTTCTCGAGCGTCGCGCGGCCTGACTTGGCCTGGTTAGAATCGCGCGCATGTCCATCAAACGGTCCGTGCTCGTCTGGAGCTTACTTTGTGTGGCGGCGTGTGGTGACTCACCCAATCCGTCGGACGACGATTCGGAGATGGAGGGCGGTGTCCTTCCCGATGGCGCGATGGTTCCAGGTCGGGACGCGGCGACCGATGCAGACGCTGACCCGAATGATCCTCGCGACGCGGGCGCTCCGGACGACGCGGGAGCTCTGCCTGACGCCGGGCATGACGGACCGGATGCGGGCGAGCAGCTCGACGCGAGCCCGGACCTCGATGCGGGCGCGGACCTCGATGCGGGCGAACAGCTCGACGCGAGCTCGGGTTCGGACGCCGGGGACGAGCCGGATGCCGAAACCGACGTGGATTCGAGCACGCCGCCAGAGCCACCAGTCCCCGACATGGCGAACACGGGCTTCGTCGCGTACGGCGAGCTGCAGTTGGCCTTCGAGGAGCCCGTCGACGCCAGCAAGCTGAGCGTCACGCTGTCGCCCGCGCGACCCGCGGGGTTGGCCGTGGCGGGCGTGAAACAGAAGGACGCGAAGACGGTGCTCGTTGCGCTCAACAACAACCACCTGCCAGTCGACTACACGGCGACGGTCAGCGGGCCTGGCTTCAGCGTGGACGTGCCCATCCCCGGCGAGAACAACGGAAGCCGCACGGCGTTTCAGACCACGCAAAGAGGCAACGGAAACTTGCTGAGCTGGCTGCCCAAAGGCGCGAGCGCGGCGACGGGACGCGAAGCGGGCGACCTCATTTGCCAGGCCGAAGCCGATGCTGCCGGCTTGAAGGGCACCTTCCGCGCCTTGCTCAGTAGCGATAAAGGCGACGTGTACGACGCAGCCTGCCGTGCCGTGGACAGGACCGGTACCTGGGACGCGCACTGCGGCATGAAGACCGAACCCACCGACACGGCTCCCATCATCGATCACGATGGGCTGCCGATCGTGTACGGCGCCACGGGCATGGCGAACAACGAATGGCTCATGCCCTTCCGCTATCATGCAGACGGTACGGCCAGCAGCCGAGACAATCACACGTGGACCGGCAGCAGCCCCAATGCGCGCGCGCTCGGCGGTTGCGCCAACGGTTGGACCGACGCGACCACAGGCTCAGGCCGGGCCGCCGCGCAGACCAGCAACTACCTGTTCAATGACACGTACTCCCTCAAGTGCGACGGATCCAGCGCACTCCTCAACCTGATCTGCGTGCAAACCGGTAAGGGGTTCTTCGCCACGACCACGCTCCACGAGCGCAAGGGCAAGGCCGTGTTCGTCACAAGCGAGCCCTTCTCCTACCCCGCAGACGCTTCGACCAAGCTCGAACAGGCGGACGCGTTCTGTCGCAACGCCGCGAAGGAAGCGGGCTACGCCACGCACGCAAACTTCGTCGCCTGGCTGAGCGACCCCAACCACGATGCCCCCTGCAGGCTCGCGGGCACCGGCGGCCATCAGGGCGCCAACAAGTGCGGCCTGGGCAGCTGGCCCACCACACCCCGCTGGGTACGCGCCGACGGCATCACCGTGGCAGAAGGCATCGCCGACCTGCTCTCGGGAGCAGTCCGAGCCCCCATCCTCTTCACAGAGACCGGAGCACGCGCGAACCATCTCGCGCTGACGGAGACCGACTGGTACGGCTACCCCAGAGGCTGCTCCGTCGGAAACAACACGAGCCTGTCGGCGTGGACGGTCTACTCGTCGTCCAACTGCGCCAGCGCGAGCTATCCGCTGATTTGCTTCGAGCGGTGAAGCTGACTGACCAACGAACTCAGCATCCCGCTGGCTCGACGCTGAGCCTTGCGGATCGACGGGGGGAGAGTGGAGCCTCGCGTCCAGCCTCCCCGAGCCGGCGTTTGCGAGATGAGCCGCACCGCTCCGTTGGTAGAGGCCCCGCCGACCTACCCCCCGAAGTACCACGTCCGGTAGCGTCGGTACCCAAACTCCATCTGCAGCAAAGGAGAACAAGAGCTACACGCTAAACCCACCTGCCAGTTACGCGGTGGAACACGTCCGGATGTCGAGCGCGGTGTTGTGACTGGCCGCTGTTGAGAGCCGTGAGATAGATTGCGCCGACGTCCGTTCGAACCCCACCATGCGCCGCGGCAACAAGCCGCCTCGTCGAGCGCGAACAGAAGGCTGAAAGCCACCTCGTTACGACGCGCAAGGGTAAGGCCACGGAGCTCCGAGTAACTCGAAGGATCAGATCAGAGCAAAGAGCCAAACACGAAAAAGCTCAGTTCCGAGCAGAGCAACCTTCTTGCTTGACTGGGGATGCCGCTTCACAGAAGTCCCTACAAACGGGGGTTCGCCCCGAAGCCCCCATCCATCCGCACCATAACTCCACATCTGCGGCCGGAAGCGACATCTCTAACTGGGAGCCGAGGGCGACATCTCTAACTGGTTTTGACACGCCGACGGGCCTGGCGGGCCGAGCTGCCGCGGGTCAGGCTCCGCCTGCGAGAGCCCAGAACGAGGGCGCATGCGCGAAAGCCTGCCCGCCGCGCGAGTCAGCGCGGCAGACAGGCTTTTTCAGTGATCGCCGGGCGACTGCGCCCGACGCCTACTGGACCGGCACGATCGACTCGATGTGCACCGGCGACCCCACATCCGCGGCCGTCAACCGGAAGGGCGCCACGATCAGGGTCCCCGCCTCCGTGGCTGCAGTTACCAGCGCATTGACCGTCACGGGCTGCGAAGCGCCAGCCGCGAGCGAGGCAAAGGTCCAGACCGCTTCCTCCGTGGCAGTGCAGGTGGCGTTGCCGCAATTGGTGGCGTCCGGATCGGCGTCGGTCGTGCCTGCGAACTGCAGTCCTTGAGGCACGCGCAGAAGCAGGGAGACGCCATTCAGCTCGCGGCTCGCGTTGTTGGTGATCGTCAGCGTGTACAGAACGCGCGATCCTGCCGTCGCCACGAGTGGATAGGGCTCGATCGTGAGCGCGAGCGGCGAGGGCTCAGTGACCGCGAGCGACAAGTCGGCGCGCGCGTCGACCTCCACCCCGCCGTCGTGCACGAGGAAGGCGTGGGTGTGCAGCACGCGCCCTGCGGGAACGGTGGCCTCGGGCTTCACCGTGACGGTGCGACGCAGTGCATCGCCGACGGAGAAAGCGCCGATATTCCACTGCACGTCACCGCCAACCACACTGCCGCCATCGCTTATCGCGTCGACCGTGACCCCCGGCGGCAGAACAGCTCGAAGCTGCGTGCCCGTCAGCGAGCTCGGGCCAATGTGACCGGCCTCGATCACGAGCGTGACGGGCTGACCAGCTTGCACGGGATCGCTCTCCGAGGCCATGGCGAGCTGAACATACGGCGTCTTGTGCACAGGCACGGTCCTTTGCAGCTGCACCTCCAGCCCCGCGGCCGTACGCACGTCGAACAGCAAGGTCACGAGAGTACCGTCGCGCAGCGCCGCCAAGACCTGCGCCGCAAGGTCGATCCGTGCAACCTCACCGACTCCCAAGCTGGCGAACGACCAGCTCGCCTCTTCGTGAGCGCTGCAAGTCGCATTTCCGCAACCGGTCGAGTTTGGCTGGGCTTGACCAGCACCTGAGAACTGCATTCCGGCGGCCACCCGTAGAACGACCTGGAGCCCATCAATCGGGCGCTCCGCCGTGTTTCCGAGCGAGAATGTGAGCGCGTTGTAGGCACCGATGACGAGCGGATCAGTCGCGATCTGGAGGTCGAGATCCATCGCCGGCTGCGCCGCGACGACCCGCACCAGGTACTCCGATCCACCCTCCGACTCAGCGCCTGCCGCAGATGCCACCCATGCGCGAGCCGCCGCCAGGGTCCCATCCCGCACGGAGTCACCGACGCGAACCTTCACGCGCCGACGAAGCGTCTCGCCAACGGCGATGTAGCTCAGCGGCCACTCGATCTCACCGGCAGCGACTTCCGCCCCACCGTCGTGAACCTCCTGAACCGAAAACCCTGCGGGTACAGCCAGATGCACCGTTGCATTCGAGACCCCGACGTCGCCGACGTGGCCGACATTGAGCTCGTACTCAAAGGACTCGCCAGCGGTCACGATGTTCGTGGGGGCATGGAGCGCAACTTGCAGCGCAGTGCTCGCCTTTACAGGCACTTCCTTGACGAGGTTCCTCGCATTGATTCCGTCGCCGCTCCACGAGAAGACCGCACGCAGCGATCCGCTTGCGGCCGCGAGAACGCGGGTGCGCACGGTCACGATCCGACTCGTGCCCGGAGCGATCGCGCCGAACTGCCACTGCGCCTCTTCGTTGGCCGAGCAGGTGGCATTGCCACAGTTGCTCGCGTTTGGATGTGAATCACCGCTCGCGCTGAACTGCGCCCCAGTAGGCACGCGAAGCAGCACGCGTGCATTCGCGATCGTCGCATCAGTCGTGTTGCTGACCGCGATTGAGTACTGCAGCGTGCCGCCCGGTAGAGCCCCGCTGGAGTCGACGGTCACCGCCAGGTTGAGATCGCCGTCGCCGTCGCCGTCGCCGTCGCCGTCACCATCGCCGTCGCCGTCACCATCGCCGTCGCCGTCGCCGTCACCATCGCCGTCACCATCGCCGTCACCGTCGCCGTCACCATCGCCGTCACCGTCGCCGTCACCGTCGCCGTCACCGTCGCCGTCACCATCGCCGTCACCATCGCCGTCGCCGTCACCATCGCCGTCACCATCGCCGTCACCATCGCCGTCACCATCGCCGTCGCCGTCACCGTCACCATCGCCGACGTCACCGTCACCGTCACCGTCGCCGACGTCACCGTCACCGTCACCGTCACCGGCCGAGTCACCGCCGCCGTCGCCTTGTTGGTCGACTGGCTTGTCAGGAGACTCCACGACCGTGCACCCGGAAACGACCGAGAGTGCAAGCCCCAGCAGAATTACGATGCCCTGCAACATTTCTTCTCCAATCCCACCACAGATACGTCGTGCCATTGTTTGCTGGCGCCTGACAGTGTGAGCTCACCAGTTCTTCACTGCCCACCAGAGGAAAATGCGGTTACGCAACGAGACCCAGAACAGACTGGAGCGCGACGACCTGCGCGAAACATGCACGCGACAGAGCGCCCAATCCCACGCAGCGCGCGTTCGCCCAATCGGCTCGACACGCCCGCAGGGACACGGGAACAGTCTCTAATCTGGCCGGACCGTAGATCAGCGCAGACACCGTCGCAACTCGCGACACTCAAAAAGCAGACCGAGCTGCACACAACTCACAGTGTTCTCGGTTTGCAACTAGCAGACACCACTGCTGATGGTTGCGGCAAAGCGAGTGCGACAACGCAGATGCCAGCCCCACGAGAGCGCGTCCTTGAGATTTCCACGACACGCTGTCGGCGTGCTCGGTCGGCGCGGCCGGCGCCACTTTCTGCCTCGAATCCCCCTTAAGCAGGATGGCCCGCAAAAGGCCTTATGATAGAGGCCCGCTGTTCCTCCTGCGGATGGAAGAACGAGGCAACTCGGACGGGTGCCTGGCTCGGCTTTGACCATGAGAGAACCGCTGAACGGGACCGCCCGGGCGCGCTCTGCGTGCATCGTCGAGACCGGTGTACAGCACTCGCATCGGACAGAACAAATTAGGCAGCCGCGATTCGTGAGGCCTGAAATACCCAGACAGATCTTACCGTCGCGCTGACCACACCAACACCGCGCCGAGGTCTCTGATCAATCGTGCGAGCCTCGCGCCACGCTTTGCGCGCCTCGCTCGCGTTCAAGACTCTTGGACTTTCACTTACGGAGATGCACGCCCTATGAATCGTTCATTCATGACATGGGCTCTTGTCGCGACGCTTTTGGGCATCGTCCCAGGTTGCGGGGGCGACGCGGACCCGGACCCGGACACCAGCGCATCCAGGAACGGCGCCGGAGACGGTGGTGCGGACAGCGGGGAACCTGCCCCCTTGGACGGTGCCGCGCTCGATGCGGGTGAAAGCGACGCCGACGGTCCATGGGCCGATGCCGGCCTTCCCGATGCCGGGAATGCTGACGCGGGCAATGACGATCCAGTGGTGAAGCTCCAACCAGTCGCGTTCACGTCCTGCGACCTGCGCACGCTCGACTGGGAGGACGTCTTGCCCGAGGAGGAAATCTCGTGCGAGTCGGACACTGACAACTGTAGATACTGGACTCCATGGCTCACCGAGGTGATCTACGCTGACACGGACGGCGATAGCATCGAAGAAGCTTGGGTGGCCTGGAGCGCCGACATCACCTTCGAGTTTGGCGTGGGCGCCACGGAGAGCTTCGTTTCGGTCTACGTGCGCGACACGGCGTGCGCCGTGCAGATGGCCGACATCTCTATCGGTTTCGACTTCTTGACCACGCTCACGCCCGTCGAAGGCGGCGTGAACCTCGTGCTCGATAACTTGGGTGACGAGCGCCGTGAATCGTATCGGTGGGTAGAGGGCGGATTGCAGCTGACGGCGTCAGACGGCGGGAACTCCGTCTGTCTGACCGCCCCGGACTTCGCGCTGTCGAATCCCGACTTCGCGTGCGACCCGGTCCCAGGCACCTGGACGCTGGAGATCGTGGACTATGAGGGCTCGTCGCCAGTGTCTCGGCTGTACTGCGGGCTGAGCGAGGACGCCGTACCGAACAATCAGGCGGCCTTCGACACGTTCGTGCAAGAGCAGCCGGGGCCAGACGAGATCGTCACGGGCAAGCAGGGCTTCGTGCGAGCTGAATCGTGCGCATCCGGCTGGGCCACCGCAACCTACGACTACCTCGAAGGCGATTCGTTCGATCGCCTTCTGATCTGGACCTACGAAAACTAGTCCTCGTTGTGGCGGTACATCCGCGAGCACCTGCTCCTGGTCATGCTCTCGCTCCTCTCCGCGATCGCGGTGGCGGTGCCGCTCGGCGTTTCGTGCGCGCGCTATCGCATGCTCGGTCAGGTGGTGCTCGGCGCGGTAGCGGTGCTCCAGACGTTGCCTTCGCTTGCCCTGCTCGTGTTCATGATTCCCTTGCTCGGCATCGGCGCGGCGCCGGCGATCGCCGCGCTGTTCCTCTACAGTCTCCTGCCGATCGTTCGTGGCACCTATACCGGGCTGGTCGGGATCGAACCGAGCTTGCGTGAGGTGGCGCTCGTGCTCGGACTCGCTCCCCGCGTCCGGCCGTTCAAGGTCGAGCTGCCGCTCGCTTCCAGGTCGATCCTCGCGGGCATCAAGACCGCCGCGGTGTTGAACGTGGGCACCGCGACCCTGGGCGCGCTGATCGGCGCGGGCGGGCTGGGCGAGCCCATTTTGCGCGGCATTCGCCTCGATGATTACCGGCTCATCCTCACGGGCGCGCTTCCGGCGGCGCTGCTCGCGCTGCTCGTGCAGGGGGCTTTCGAGCTCACCGAGCGCTGGCTGATTCCCGCCGGCTTGCGCGGCGACGGGTGACCCCTCCTGATCTTAAAAAGATCTGATCGGCGACTCTCTGAGGGGGGCGTGCGCATTGCGCGACGAAGAACGCCCGTCCCAGCCACGTAAGCAGGGAGACCATGTCGCAGCTGAAGCCCGTCGTGATAGCCCTATGTATCCTCCTGGCCGCCTGTCCGGACTCCGGAGAACCTCAAGACCATTCTGCGCGCGACGATGGGGGCACTGCCAACGATGCCGAGGCTCCGACCGACTCTCCGGACAGCGGCGAGGCGGACGGAGGCGATGCGGGTGACGTGCAGGAGGACCCGGGCATGGCGCTACCGGAGTTCTTTCGAAGCGGCTCGCGGCTGCACGCGCAGGTCTTGCGCGCGGAGGATGGCACCGAGATCTTCTCGCGATTCTTCGACCTCCTGCTGGGGGTGACCTGCAGCTTTCGCAGCGCGGGCGACGGCGAGACGTATTGCATGCCCGATGTTCAGGAGTCCTTCACGCCTCGCTTCGACGCCTACCTCGACGCCGACTGCTCGCGGCCTGCGCGCGTGGAATTCGGCGCGTGTAGCGAGGAGCCCCGCTTCCAGTTGCTCACGGAGCGGGGATGTCGCCCCACGACGCGCGTCTTGAGGCTGAACCCCGAAAGCCAGGGCCAAACGTGGTACAGCCTCGAGGGCAGCGAGTGCACGCCGCACGAGCGCCTGCCAGGACAGCACCTGTATCCGCTCGGAGAAGAGGTGCCCACCTCCGAGTTGGTGTACGCGTCGCGCGAGCTTCTGCAGGGCTCGCAGCTGGTGCAGGAGCGCCTGATCGGGAGCGATGGATCCTTCCTCACGATGGGACCCTACGATCGCGAGCAAGGTCGCTGTGGGCCGTTGCGCGTCGGCGAGCCCGACGACGTTCGCTGCGTTCCTCTCGCAAAGCGCGCATTCGATGCCGGAGAGCATTGGTTTGCCGACGCAGCCTGCCAAGTCCGCGTTTCATTCAGCTATCGTGTGGAGCCCCAGTGCGAGTCGCCGGACGTTGCCGCGAAGTTCGACTTGAACTCCCTGGGTTGCAGGGTGGGGGGACGCCACGCGTTGCTGCATGCACTGGGGGATCCGGTGCCCCAGCCCTACGAGAGGACCATCACGGACGCGTGCGATCCGGCGCCGGCCAGTAGTCTTGCGACCTTCTCGTTCTTCACGATGCGTGGAGCCGCCGACCTCGGTGTGTACCCCGAGTTGCGCGCCGGGGTCATGGGCGCGGGGCGCTTGCGGCCTCAGGTGTGGCGCTCGAGCGAGGAGCACGTGCTCGGCATCGTGACGGAGGAGGAGGATGGTGCACCCGTTCTCTACGACTCGGCGCTCGATGTGAACTGTACGCCCGTCGCCACCGTGGATGGCGTCCTGTGCGCGCCGCCGCAGGCGACCATTGTCTACCGCGACGCGGACTGTCAGGACGGCGTGCTCGAGGTCTACGAGGCAGAGGCGTGCCCGCTCGCGACAGGCAAGCTCTTCAGCGTACGTAGTGGACGCGAGTACGCGTGTGGGGAGGCCACGCCCTTCAGCTCCGTGCAGGCGTACCGTGCAGGCGCGCCAGTGTCCGCTCCAGCCCATCGGCGCGTGCGCTTTCAAGGCACGTGCGTATTGGCGGACTCCCCGATCGTGCAGGCGCGCTACCTGGAGCTCGGCGATCCCTTGCCCGGGCCATAGTCCCTACAAACGGTGTTTGCCCCGAAGTCCCCAGCCATCCGCACCATAACTCCACATCTGCGAACTCGATCCCCCTGTCCCAAGGGGCCGAACGGCGGCTGACCGTTGGTGATGAACGTCTTTTGTCCTTCGAGCAGGTATCCGTCGGCCTCGGGCTTGGCCACGGTGGCCACGGCCTGTAGGTCCGAGCCGGTGCCAGGCTCGGTCATCGCGATGGCGCCTACCAGCTCGCCGGTGGCCATCTTCGGGAGCCAGCGGCGCTTTTGCTCCTCGGTTCCGTAGGCGAGGATGTAATGGGCCACGATGCCGCTGTGCAGCGAAGCGCCGAAGGAGCTGCACAAGGCCCGCCCCTGCTCCTCGATCAACACCTTTTCGTAGCCGAAGTGCCCGCCGCCCCCGCCGTACTCCTCGGGGATGCTCGCGCACAGAAAGCCCTGCGCCCCCGCCTTGTGCCACAGCTCACGATCCACGTGGCCCTGCTCGTCCCAGCGCGCGAGGTGGGGTTTGCACTCGTTCTCGAAGAACTTCCGCGCGGACTCCCGGAAGATCTTGAGCTCGTCTGACTCGTACGAGGATTGCGCGAGGTGAGGATTGCTAGCCATGGACGGCTCATCCTTTCGTGTAAACCGAGTTACACTGTGAATCTGCCTTTCATCGAGACTAGACTCGGGCCATGCGCAGTAGCAACGGTTCCCTTGGGAAAGGTTCTTTACACAACGCATCCAGCGTGGTGCGGCCGCGCCGCAAGCAGCAGACCTTCGATGTGAGCGGGCTTTCGAGCCTCGACCCCGCGATCCGTCAGCGCATCGAGGCCACCGTGCTCGAGATGTTCGCGGAGCAGGAGTTTCACCGCGTGAACCTCGGCGAGCTCGCCACGCGCGCCAGGACCTCCCTGCAGACCATCTACAAGTACTACGGCAGCAAGGAAGCGTTGGTGTTCGCCACGCTCGACCGGGAGCTCGGCGAGCTCGCGGCGCGCATGACCGACCATCTGCAGGGCATCGAGAACTACAAGGACCGCCTGCGCAAGGTCTACTGGGTGGTGCTCGAGTACTTCGAACGCAAGCCCAAGGTGGCCGCCATGATCCACACCTCGATCTACGGCAACACCTGGACCCACGACATCACGTTTCGTCAACCGGAGCTGATGAGCGCGTTCATGCGCGTGCTCGCCGAGGGCCGCGACCAGGGTGTGCTCACGGACGAGGTGGATCAGCGCGTGCTGCTCGACTTCTTCCTGGGCGTGCTCTGGCGCCTGGTGCACATGTACCTGACGCGCGGAATGAAGCATCCGCCCACCCAGGAGGCGAACGCGTCGTTCGAGCTGTTGTGGAGGGCGCTCGCAAAACCCTCCCAGTAACCTCCCTCTGTGTTCTCCCTCTGTCCGGGGCAAGGCGCGTCTTCTGCGCGCGGTCGCCATGGGCTTCGCTTCGCGGTCGTACCGCATGGGGTGGCTGACGGCGGGGGGCCGCGAACTCGCTCCCCGCGCGCACTCACGTATCGCTCAGACAGCGCGGCTCATGGGGCGGTTGCGAGGGAAGTACCTCTGTTCTTCGCGCCACGCGGGGGCGTGCCATGCGCGCAGAAGACGCGCCTTGCCCCGGACAGAGGGTGCGCTCGAATGGTCACTGGGAGAGCACGTGCTCGCTTGGTGTTGTGGCTCGAGTGCGCTTGCGCGGGCTGTGTGATCGAGAGCGCGAAGCTCGCGGGCATTGAGCCGGACGCGTAACTCGCGTACGGTCGCACGCGCCCTGCCCCTTGTAGCGCCCTATTTCAAACCGCACTTGCAATGACACGACTCCCAGCTTTAGAACGAACTGGTGCAACTACGGCCCGCAACCCAATCCGCCGAAAAGATCTACGCAGCCTCGCGCCTTTCTGAACCCGCGGCTTTCGAGGACTTCGACCAACTCTGCGAGCGCTTCCGGTTGTTCTCTCGCACCAGCTTGCTCAACTTCGGCTCCCGGATCCTGTGGCACGTGCACCAAAATCCTGACCTTCTCCGCGAGAAGGTCCAGGCTGGCGACCAACTTGCGCAGATCGTTTGGCAGCATGCCCCTGGAGCAATAGGCATAGCAAGCGTCTGCTGTTCTGACGACACTCTCGTTGCCGCAAGCGAGGCCGACTTCTGGGCGTTGACATACGAGCTGTTCATGTGCGGCACATACAACGGGGTTCCCGAGGAGCCTGAGCTCGCACTTCTGACGGCGACGCTAGGTCAGCTCGCTGGGCGAACCGAATCTCGAAGGCTGGGGCTTCTCTCCACGAGCGATCTACGAGTGATTCGGGCCGCAAGCTTTCTCGCAAGAATCTCAAGACTTCAACGGGCGTCAACCCGTTCAACAAGCCGCGAAATGCGCGCTGTGGCGGTCTACCGCCTGATGCACAGCATCGTAGAAAGCGGCAAAGGCTTTGAGGCCGCGCAGGTCCGAGCGGTCTTTGAGCGCACCGAGCGTTCCGTCCTGCGCACGGACTATGTTCACTACCTACGTGCCATGATGCTGTTCCGCCACTTGGCAGGCGAGACCGCCAAAGCTCCCTTAGACTCGCATGATTGTCCGGGCATGATGCTGCTGGATAAAAACGGCACCATCGGCGATGACTGGGGAGAGACGCGCTGGAGCGATTTGTTGGTAACAAGCGAGCGCCTCGCTGCACCGCTGGATGAACTCGAGAAGAGCGCCGTTCGGCTGTCTGACCGAAGCCGTGCAGACCGACCGCTGTCAGACGACGTTTGGGTGCTGAGG
>JBIQKA010000087.1:0-20240 GCA_044507075.1 Myxococcales bacterium | reverse complement strand
AGGTGCTGCTCACCGGCTCGAGCGCGGGCGGCTTCGGCGCCCTGTTCAACGCCGATTACACCCAGGAGTGGTTCAAGAAGTACGGCGACACCAAGGTCATCACCATCAGCGACTCGGGCGTGCCGTTCCAGGACGACTGGATGTCCGCCTGCATCCAGAAGCGCTGGCGCGAGACCTGGGGGCTCGACGACATCCTGCCGAAGGACTGCGCGGACTGCTTCAACAGCGACGGCGGCGGCATCGTGAAGGGCTACGGCGAATGGCTGTTCCACCAAAAATACAAGGGCCGCATGCTCGGTGGCTTCATCTCGTCCCTGGAAGACGAGATCATCCGCGCTTTCTACGCGCCCGGCCTCGACGATTGCTCGGTCGACCCCACCGCCAACACCATCAAGGAAGCCGTGATCGGCTCGGCGGGCGGCCTGCTCGGCACCGAATACACCGGGCAGATGTTCCACGAAGGGCTCAAGGACGTGATTCAGAACGTGGTGAAGCGGGGCACGGTGGGCTTCTACACGATCCCCAACACCCCGCACATGCACCTCTGGCGCCCGCGCTTCTACGAGAAGAACGGCAACGCGCAGACGATGGCCGAGTGGGTCCAGGACATCCTGGACGAGAAGGCCACCGAGCAGGGCACGCTGTTCGATTGATCTCGCCTCGGCGGCGCCATCGCGAGCCACCTGCGCGTGGGAAACCCGCTGTTCAGCCGCACGCTTTTCCCATCTACCTCGCGCGCGTCGGGCGCCCTACTCGCCTTTGTTCGCCTGGAGCGAGGCGCTCAGCGCCGCGACCAGATCCTGCTCGGGAGGCTCGGGCGTCACCTCGCGGAACGCATAGCGCCCCTGAATCATGCGGTTCACGTAGCTGCCCTTGTGCTTGGTGCGTAGCAAGAACGCGTGCACGCCCGCGGGGACCTCGCTGTAGCGATAGACGCGGCCCCCATGAAATTCGAGCTCCAGCTCCTGCGAGGTGGCGTCATACCCCACGGACACCAGAACCTGCGATGTGACCTCCGTGCGCTCCATGCTCACCGAGCATGCACGGTTCACGAACGCGGGCAAGAACCTCCGGTGTCCGTGCCCGCCTCGGCCAGTGCGTTACCTCCGCGCTAACTGCCCTGCCGTTCGAGCCTTTCGAGCGCCTCGCGACGCCGCGCGCAGTGGGCCTCGGCAGCGCGCGCGGTGATCTGCGCACGATCGACGGCCTCCTTGCTGCGCACCAGCGCGTCGTTGGCTTGCTTGAGCTGAAAGCGCAGGCTCGTGACCGTGCGCTCCGCCTGCTCGAGTTCCGCCCTGGTGCTCGCGAGCGCGACCTTGGCCTGCTCGTGCTCGCCCTCCATGGCGCGCGCCTGCTCCCGCGCGCTCTCCCAGTTCGCTTCCGCCTCGCGCAGCTCGCTCTGCGCGCGCTCCATGGCCCGCACGTCGACGGCGGGGCCTGTTGGCACCGTGCCGGCCCCTCCCTGCGCCCCGCCCTCTCCACGCCCCGGGCGCTCCACGGGGCTCCCCGAAAATGCGCTCCCGACCTCTTGCACCGCGTCGAAGCCGCCCGCCTCGAGCTCCAAGGTCATGCGACCCGGAGGTTCTTGCCCCGCGCCCGAGAGCCAGCCCTGGACCGTCGAAAGGATGCGGCGCTGCTGCGCAGGTCCGTGCGCGATGCCCGCGGACGCGCAGTGCTTCAAGGCAGCTTCCACCACCGCGTGCACGGCCGCCTTCTGTGCGCCCGCGAGGGCCCAGAGCTCCCGCGGATCGACCTGGTCTTGAGCGTGCATGTGGCGCACGCGCTCGGTCTGTTCGAGCGCGCGATCGAGCAACTCGGGCTCTTCGAAGTGCACCTGGTTCAGCGCCCATGCCCCGGGCGCAGGCCGCTTGAGCGCCTTGACCTGCGCCGCGCCCGCCTTGTCGCCCGCCTTGCGCAGCTGAACGACCAGCGCGTTGCGCGCCTCCACCATCGCGCCGGGCGGCAGTCGAAAGAGGGCGTCTAGCCCGGCCTCGCGTGCGTCGCTCACGGCTTTCTAGATAACACGCCCCCTTCTGCTGAGACGCGCGACGCTCCGCCTCCAAAACGCAGGTCGCAGGGTGGCATTCGGCGCGAACATTGGCGGTTTTTCGCGGCGTTGGACGCCCTGGGCGGAGCGCAACCTTCGTGTTAGCCTCGCGCGACTATGGCAAGCCCTCAAGACTCACCCACCCGCAAGAAACAAAAAGCCCGCGCGACGCGCAAACTCGCCGCCTGGCGTGAGAAGCAGGAGGCCCTCAAGGCCCAGGCTCCCGAGGCCCCGGCCCCCAAGAAGAAGTGACGCCCGGTCAGCGGAGAGGTCCATGGAGTGGCTGCCGCACTCGCCACTCCCCGTGCGCACACCTCTGCTTTGCGAGGACGCTCACAACTCTGCCCAGCCTCGCCGATCCGGTCCGCCGCTGACAGGTCAGGGCGCTTCTCCTGTCTATGCCCTCGACGTTACAGTCTCGGGCGTTGCCACAGGGATCTGCCAGATTGTGCTCCGTTGTCGTCTTGGCGCTGGCGCTCGCCTCGATGTCCGGCTGTTTCTTGGTCGGCTACGACTCGGAGCAGCGGCCCCTCCGCTCGGAGGACGGCGGCGGCCTTCCCGACGCCGCAGCCAGAAACGACGGCGGCGCGCGCTTTCCCCGGCTCGATGCGGCGGTCGTCCGGACGGACGGCGCGAGCGAGCCTGACACGAGCGAGCCTGAGGCCGGGACGGTTGTCCTGCCGCAAGACGGCGGGTTCGACGGGAGCTCGGGCGATCTGCCCGATGCCATGGTGGACGCCGCTCCCGAGGGCGAAGAGTGCCCGGACGGTGGCTGCGCCTGCCCTCCGTCTGGCCACGCCTGCGCCGGCGACCTCTGGCTCACCTGCGATGAGCAGGGTGCCATCGAGAGCACCGTGAACTGTCGCGACGAACTCGCCACGCAGTGCCGCGTCGGCGCCTGTGATCCGGCCGTCGGCTGCGTCGAGCTCCCCGCGGAGAACGACACGGCCTGTGACGATGGCCTGTTCTGCACCACGATCGACCGCTGTCACGATGGCTCGTGCGTGGGCACCGGCACCCCGTGCCCCGACAACCTCTGCGTGGACCAGAGCTGCGACGAAGCCACCGACAGCTGCGTGGTCGAAGATACTCACCCGGGCGTGAGCTGCGGCAGCGGGCTCACGTGCTCGGCCGAAGGTGCTTGCATCTCGGACACGAATTGCTGGGGCAGCTGCAACCCCCAGTGCATGGGCAGCGAGGCCACGTGCGACCTCTCCTGTCACAGCGCCGACAGCTGCAACACGGGGTGCGTCGACAATCAGACCTGCAACGTCGACTGCCACGGCACCGACTCGTGTTCGATCACCTGCAACGGCTGGGGGACGGACTGCAACCTCGACTGCGAAGACAGCGGCTCATGCGCGGGCCGGTGCGCCCAAGGCAACTGTAACCTCGACTGCGACCACGCGACCCAGTGTCAGAACACCTGCTCAGGGGCGTTCGGCGACTGCACGAGCTCCTGCAACGGAGCCGACTCGTGCGCGCAGGAGTGCGACAACCGCGCAGACTGCGTGCTCACCGGTTGCGCTGGCGGCAACTGCAACGCGCACTGCGAAGACAACAGCCGCTGCGACATGAACTGCAGGGACTCCAAGAGCTGCAAGGCCGCCTGTGAGTGGGATTCCACCTGCGTGGTCGACTGCCGGGGCTCGGACGATTGCCAGGTCGCCTGCAGCTACACCTCCCAGTGTGTGCTGCGCTGCGATCCAAACGACCCCAACTGCCGGTTCACCCAGTGCTTCGGCGGCGCACGTCGTTGCCCCAATGGCTACCTGGTGTGCCACGCGCTTTGCCCCCTGTGACCTGGAAATCAAAGTTGCGTGCAGGGAAGCTTGACCGAAGTCCTTGGCATTCACGGCCGAACTCCGCGACAATGTTCGAGTCGCCCCATGTCGGTCGTTCGCCCGCGTCGCGCTTCTGAGCAATCGCAGCATTCCCTTGCTCGGCTTGTTCTGATCTACGTGCTGCTCCTCGTATCGCCGGGCTGTGGATGGCTGGGTTTCAAGCTGCTTCCTTCCCCGGAGTCCGATGGAGACGGCGGCATCGTGGACCTGGGCGACGCGACGCTGGATCTCGGGGACCTCGACGGAGACGGTCTGTTCGACGATGCCGACCCCTGCCCAAACGATCCCGACAACGACATCGATGGGGATGGCGTGTGCGGCGACATGGACAATTGCCCGACCGAAGCCAACGCCGATCAAGCGGATCGCGATGGCGACGGTCTTGGTAACGCATGCGACGACGATAGTGACGGCGATGGCATCAGCGACGTGGAGGATGTGTGTCCGCTCGATCCCGACAACGACGCCGATGGCGACGGAATCTGTGGGGACCAGGACAACTGCCCAAGCACCGCGAACCCTGATCAAGCCGATCTCGACGGCGATGGCCTGGGCGACGCGTGTGACCTGGACGTCGACGGAGACTCCCAGCCCGACGACGAGGATCCCTGCCCACGCGACCCGAACAACGACGCCGACGGCGACGGGTTCTGCGCGGACCAGGACAACTGCCCCGAGGTGAGCAACGCGGACCAGCTCGACACCGACGGCGATGGGGTGGGCGACGTTTGTGACGACGACTTGGACGGAGATGGCCTCCCGAACGAGCAGGACCCGTGCCCGAACGACGGCGGAGCGGATCCGGACGGTGACGACGTGTGCTCGGCGGTCGACAACTGCCCCGAGGTGAGCAACCCAGACCAGCTCGATCATGACGGAGACGGGCTCGGCGACGCGTGCGATGACGACGACGATGGCGACGGCACACCCGACGCGAGCGACGTCTGCCCGTTGGATCCGGACGATGACGCGGACGGTGATGGCCTCTGCGCGAACGAGGACAATTGCCCGGACGTGAGCAACGCTGACCAGGAGGACCTGGATCAGGACGGCATCGGCGACGCGTGCGATCCCGACATCGATGGCGACGGGATCGCCAATGGCGACGACGGTTGCCCGCGCGATCCGGAAAATGACATCGACGGCGACGGCCGCTGCGGGGACGTCGACAACTGCCCCTACGTCAGCAATCCGGGTTGGTCAGACAGCGATGGTGACGGCGTCGGCGATGCCTGCGACGGCGATCGGGATGGCGACGGCATCCCCGACGAGGACGACAATTGCCCCGACGTCCCCAACACCAACCAGGCCAACACCGACGGCGACGCCCTCGGCAACGCCTGCGACGCATGCCCCAACGATCCCGACAACGACATCGACGGCGATGGCGTCTGCGGCAACGTCGACAACTGTCCGACCGTCCCCAACACCAACCAGGCCAACACCGACGGCGACGCCCTCGGCAACGCCTGCGACGCATGCCCCAACGATCCCGACAACGACATCGACGGCGATGGCGTCTGCGGCAACGTCGACAACTGTCCGACCGTCCCCAACACCAACCAGGCCAACACCGACGGCGACGCCCTCGGCAACGCCTGCGACGCATGCCCCAACGATCCCGACAACGACGAGGATGGCGACGGCGTCTGCGGTGATGTCGACGTCTGTCCGGGCGGCGACGATCGCATCGACGACAACGGCAACGGTATTCCGGATGCGTGCGAGTGCACCACGACGACGGCAACGTACACATCCGGCTCAAGTACCGTCACGGCCCCCCCCGGCTGCAACACGGCCATCGTGCACCTCTGGGGCGGCGGCGGCGCATCCGGCGGCAGCGGCGGCAATGGCGGCGGAGGAGGCTACGCCACGGGCGAGTTCACCGTCAGCGCCGGAGCGTCCGTCACCATTCGCATCGGTGGCGGCGCCGGGGGCTGCACCACGAACGTGGGCACGGCGAGTCCGAACACGTACAACGGCGGCCGCGGCGGCAACAGCAGTGGAGGGGGCGGCTCAGGAGGCGAGCCGGGCCAGAACCGGGGCGGCCCTGCGGGTGCCGGTGGCACCGGCATCACCAGTGGAGCGGCGGGTGGCAAGGGTGACTACGGCGGCGGTGGCGGCGGCGGCGGCGAGGGCTACTCGAGCACAGGCGCGGGCGGCGCCGGTGGTGCGGCCTCCGCCTTCGAGAGCGGCGGCACCGTGCACTTGATCGCGGGCGGCGGCGGCGGCGGTGGTGGCCAGGGCCGCGGCGCCATCTGGATCGATACGCGCGCCGGCGGCAACGGCGGTGGTGGCTGCTCCGGCGCGGGGACAAACGGCGCCAGCGGCGGCGCGAACGGCGGCGGCGGCGGCGGCGGCGGCGGCCTGTGCAGCACGACCGGCGGGACTGCGATGGGCACGAAAGCCGCATCGGGCCGGACGCCGCACAACCCAGGCGGCACCTACGCGCTGCCTGCGAACAAGGCGACGGGCGGCAGCGGCGACTGCTCGGGCGGCAGCGCGGGCTACGGCTTCATCACCTGGAGCCGCAAGTAGCAGGCGGTCGGCGTGGTCCCTGCGCTCCGCAGCGAGCGAACAGGGACGGTCGGGGCAGGCCGAAGGCTCACGCCGCCGCGGGCGCGGCGCGCATCCGATCTTCGAACGCCGTGAGCGCGGCCTTCGCGCCCTCGCCCATCGCGACCACGATCTGCTTGAACGGTGTGGTGGTGACGTCTCCTGCCGCGTAGATGCCGGGCACGGAAGTGCGGCCCCTGTCGTCCACCACGATCTCACCGTAGCGGTTGAGTTCGAGCAGGTCGCTCACGAGCGAGCTGTTGGGCGAGAGCCCGATCTGCACGAAGATGCCATCGACCTTCACCTCGTGGATCTCGTTGGTCTCGCGGTCCTCGTAGCGGAGGCCCGCGGCCTTTCCGTCGTGGCCGATGATCTCCGTCGTGCGCGCCGAGCTGATCACGGTGACGTTCGCGCGTTTCTTGAGGTTCTCGATCAGGACCGCGTCCGCCTTCAAGGTGTCTGCGAACTCGAGCACGGTGACGTGCGAGCAGATGCCCGCGAGATCGATCGCTGCCTCGACGCCCGAGTTGCCGCCGCCGACCACGGCCACCGACTTGCCCTTGTAGAAGGGCCCATCGCAGTGTGGGCAGAAGGCCACGCCGCGCCCAATGTGCTCCTTCTCACCGGGCACGCCGAGCTCGCGCCACTTGGCGCCCGTGGTGATGATCAGCGTGCTCGCGAGGATGCGCTCGCCGCCCTGGATCAAGAGCTCCTTCTCCGCGCCGTTCACGACGCGCTCCACCCGACGATGCTCGAGCAGGTCGATCGGGTAGCTACGCACGTGCTTCTCGAGCTCCGCGCTCAGGCGCGGGCCCTCCGTGTACACGGTGCCGATCAAGTTCTCGATGCCGAGCGTGTCCATCAGTTGGCCGCCGAACTTCTGGGCCACGATGGCCGTCTTGAGCCCCTTGCGCGCGCTGTAGATGGCCGCCGACGCGCCCGCAGGCCCCCCGCCCACCACGACCACATCGTAGTGGCGCGCCTCGGCCGACTCCGCCGCCATCACCTCGCCCGCGCGACCGAGCTTGGTCTCGAGCACCTCGACCAGCTCCGCGAAGCTGCTCTTGCCCACATGGATCAGCTCGTCTCCCGCGAACACCGCGGGCACGCCCTGAAGCCCCAGGCGCTCCACTTCCTCTTGGAAGAGCTCACCGTCGACCATCTCGTGGGTCGCGTCCGAGTGCAGGAAAGTGATCAAGTTCAGGGCCTGGACCACGTCCGGGCAGTTGGTGCAGCTGAGCGAGACGTAGGTGCGCAGCGTGAGCGGGCCCTTGATCGCGCGCACGCGTGCCTGCACGCCCGGGTCGGGCAGCTTGCCCTTCCCGTCCGCGTTGAGCAGGGCGAGCACCAGCGAGGTGAACTCGTGGCCCGCGGGGATTCCACGGAACGACACGCCCGTGGGCGCGCCGTCCTTGTGCAGTGACATCAGCACGCCCGCCTCCACGCGGCCGGACTCGACGACTTCGATCTTGTCCGAGGTCGCGGCGACCGCGCGGGCCAGCTCGAGGAGCTCTCCTTGCTTCTCGTGGGAGCTCGAAGCCACCACGAGGGTGAGCTTCGATTCCAACGCACCAAACACCTGGCGGAGCTGAGCAGAGATGGCTTCCTCGAGCATGGCCTACACCCTTTCTTGATCGCGCGCGTAAACCGCGCGCTCTCTGTACTAACCTTTCGTAGACTGACTCGGGGAGGGCACGCGCCCTCCCCGCCCGCCGCGGCAAAGCCGCGTCGGGACCCACCCCTCCGCGAGGTTCGCTGCGCTCACGGAGTGCAGACTCTTGACTGACTCGGGGAGGGCACGCGCCCTCCCCGCCCGCCGCGGCAAAGCCGCGTCGGGACCCACCCCTCCGCGAGGTTCGCTGCGCTCACGGAGTGCAGACTCTTGACTTCAGATCTTGCCGACGAGATCGAGGCCGGGCTTGAGCGTGGCCGCGCCGGGCTTCCACTTGGCGGGGCACACCTCGTTCGGGTTCTTCGCCACGAACTGGGCAGCCTGCACCTTGCGCACGAGCTCCTCGGCGTTGCGCCCGATGCCGTTGTCGTGGATCTCGGCGATCTTGATCTGCCCCTCGGGGTTGACCACGAAGGTACCGCGATACGCAAGGCCGGCGTCCTCGATGTACACGCCGAACGCACGGGCGAGGTGCCCGGTGGGATCGGCGAGCATGGGGTACTTCACCTTCTTGATGGTCTCGGAGACGTCGTGCCAAGCCTTGTGCGTGAAGTGCGTGTCGGTGCTGACCGAGTAAACCTCGACGCCCATGCCCTTGAGCTGGTCGTACTTGTCCTGGAGGTCGCCGAGCTCGGTCGGGCAGACGAAGGTAAAGTCGGCGGGGTAGAAGAAGAAGATCGACCACTTCCCCTTCAGGTCGTCCTGGGTGACGGTCTTGAACTCACCATTGACGAATGCCTGCGCCTTGAAGTCCACAATCTTCGAATTGATCAGGGTCATTTCTCTCTCCTCAATTGCTCGAATTGCCCGCGGGCCACGCGATGGGCCCGCCTGATACGACAGAAGCTCGCTGGTGAGCCTCGACACTGCACACCCTATCGCGTAACGCAATAGTTACCAATACATCGTTCCTAGCACATCGATAGGCTAAGACTATCGAATGGCCCGGGCACGCTGCGGTCTCAGGCCATCAACCGTGGCACTTCTTGTACTTCTTGCCCGAGCCGCAGGGGCAGGGATCGTTGCGTCCCACCTTGGGTCCCGGGTTTCGGACCGTGGCGGCCCCCACCTTCTGGCCGTCGCTGAAGTACCAGCGCCCGTCGATCCTGCGGAAACGCGAGCGCTCGCGATGCGCGTGATCTTTGCCTTCCATCGCATAGCGCGCGATGAACTCCACATAGCCCACATCGTCCTCGGGTCCACCTTGCTCGGTGTCCAAGATCTCGAGCCCCTGCCATTCGGCGCCGCGCGACCACTCCTCGGTGGACTTGCGATCGGTCGCCGAGCGCGTCTTGGGATCGTGCGTCTCGAGCAGGTAGTCGATCGCGCCCGTAGCGTACGCCACGTAGCGCGAAGCCATCAGCTCGGCGGCCGTCTGCGGGCGCTTCTCGCCCCGAATGAAGGGCAGGCAAAAGGCTTCGAGGGCGGCGCTGTCTTGGAAGGGGATGTCCATCGGTACATGCCAGCGTAGTCATTCAGAGGCTGAAGTCGAAGGCGGGCTCGCCCAGCTCCGCGAGCGCCCGCTGGATCGCACTGAATGGGCGCGCGCCGTGAAAGCCACGGTGGGCCGAGAGCGGAGACGGGTGGGCCGCGCACAGCACGCGGTGCTGCGGCCCCGCGATGAGCTTGCGCTTCTGCTCGGCAGGCTTGCCCCACAACACGAACACCACGGGCCGCGCGCGCGCGCTCAGCGCCCGAATGGCGGCGTCGGTGAGGCGCTCCCAGCCGCGCCGCTGGTGCGAGAGGGGCGCCCCGTCGCGCACGCTGAGCAAGGTATTGAGCAGCAGCATGCCGCGGCTCGCCCACGCGCTGAGGTCGCCGTGCGTTGGGATCGGCAACCCCAGATCCGCTTGGAGCTCCTTGAAGATGTTCTTGAGCGAGGGCGGCTTGGGGACCCCGGGGGGCACCGAGAAGCAGTAGCCGTGGGCCTGCCCGGGACCGTGATAAGGGTCCTGCCCGAGCAGCACCACTCGGACCTGGGAGAAGGGCGTGGCCGAAAAGGCGCGAAACACCTGCTCCTCGGGCGGGTACACGCGGTGCTCGCGGCGCTCGCGATCGACGAACGCGGCGAGCTCGTCGAAGCTCGGTTCGCTCAGCTCGACCGCGAGCTCACGACGCCAGTCAGGCGGCAGATCGACCTGCATACTTCCCTGCCACAGGCCGCCGCGTCGCTCACTCGTGGACGGTCACGCTGATCATCTGCACGGGCGTGCGCGGACGATCGCGGCCATCGGTGGGCGTGGTGCCGATCTTGCCGACGACGTCCATGCCCTTGGTCACCTTGCCGAACACGGGGTGGCGTGAGGGACCGGGCGAGAACCAGTCGAGGTAGTCGTTGTGCTTGGTGTTGATGAAGAACTGGCAGGAGCCGCTGTTGGGGCGGCCGGTGTTCGCCATGGAGAGCGTGCCGGGCTCGTTGGAGATTTTGGCGTCCTCCGGGAACTCATCCTCAATGGTGCCGTGCGGGGAGTTGCCGGTGCCGGCGCGCGCGCTGTTGGGATCGCGCGAGTGGGGACAGCCGAACTGGATCATGAAGTTGTTGATGACCCGATGAAAGTGCAGGCCGTCGTAGAAGCCTTCCTTGGCGAGCTTGATGAAGTTGCCCGCGGTGATCGGCATTTTGTCGACGAAGAGCTCGATTTCGACGTCGCCGAGGGAGGTTTTGAGCGTTGCTGTGGGATTCGCCATGGCCGAAGTGGTACCAGGTCCCCCACCCCAGCGTCCACCGCCCCGACACCTGAAAAGCGCGCCGCTGCCCGAGCCCCCGCAGGCGGCCTGGTGCCCTAACCGCCCGCAGGCGAACGCTCGCGCAGGCGCCCCCCGGCGGGGCTCTCGGCTTCCGGCGCCTCCGGGTGGGCGAGCACGCCGCGCGCCGTGCGGATCCGATGGGCCTCGTGCTCCGCGAACTGCTCTGGCCCGAAGCGCTCCCTGGGCCCCTCGCGAAAGCGCCTCAGCGCCGCGCTCACCCGCTCCGTTCGCGAGCTTTCCTTGCTCCAGGGGAAGAAGTACGCGATCCCTGCGTCCACGCCGCGATGGATGAAGTTGTCGTCGCGATCGAAGGGCAGACCGACCAGGGCGAGCCCCTGTTGCATCGCGGACATCTGCTTCTTGCGCGCGCGGTCGATCATCGTGCGGGGCTCGATGCCGAGCACGGCCAGATCCGCTTCGATCAGCTTGGTCTCCCACAGCGCGTAGCTCAGCAGGCGCACCTGGAACGCCGAGAGCTTCAGCATCTCTACGCGGTTCATCTGGCGCAGGAGCTCGGGCAAGTACTGCACGCCGAGGCCCACGTGGCGCGCCTCGTCGCGCTCGAAATAGGCGAGCAGCTCGCACAGCACCGGCTCGACGCCGCTCTCGCGCACCGTCTGAAACAGGCTCAGCGCCATGGTCTCGACCATCAGCTGCATGCCCACCAGCTTGTAGGCCAGTTGATTGGCGTGGAGCACGGCGTCGAGCAGCGCCTGGGGCGCCGGGTGGAGGCGCGTGGGCGTGTAGCCGAGCTCCTTCAGGTAGTCGAACATGGTGTAAAAGTGGCGGGCCTCGTCGTGCGCCTGGCTGGTGGCGGCCATCTTGGCCTCGAGCGGCACCAGACGGTCGGCGAGCTGGGCGGAGATCTTCCAGGCCGCGAGCTCCCCCCACATGATGATGGCAAACACGGTCTTTAGCGCCTGGCGCTTGTCCGCCCGGAGCGTGATGCCCCCGTGCTTCTGCAAGAGGTCCGCGAGCACGTCCTTTCCGTCCCAGGCCAGCTCCTGGCCCAGGTGATAGATGCGCTCACAGCGCACGTAGCGCTTGGCGTCTTCGGCGCCGCGCTCCCAATCGAACATCTCGTAGGGGATGCTCGTCTTTGTCCTCAAGCCCCAAAACCCCATGGATGACCTCGAAGGCGGGCGACAGTTGAATCTACGGCCGAAGCGCGCCCGAAGGACACCCCAATCGCCCGGGCCGCGCGAGTACGGTCCGGGGATGTGAGCCCAGGGGTTACAGCCGGGCCCCGAAGCGGCTGCGGGAGGGGCGAAGACCACCCGCCCCAAGATTTGCTAGGCTCCCCCGCGATGGCCATGCTCGCCGAAGTCGAAGACCGCATCCGAGCGAACGAACGGGTAGACCTGGATCAGGCGCGCTGGCTGTTCGAGCACGCGGAGAGCCGCGACCTCTCCCGCCTCTCCACCCTCGTACGCTCGCGCTTTCACCCGGTCGACGAGGCCACGTATCTGATCATGGCCATCGTGAACTACACGAACGTGTGCGTGGCCAAGTGCGATTACTGCTCGTTCTACCGCCTGCCCGGCGACGCCGAAGGCTACCTGCTCAGCTTCGAGCAGGTCTGCGACAAAATCGATCAGCTGCGGGCCCTGGGCGGCTCGCTGGTGGGCTTCAACGGGGGCTTCCACCCCGAGCTGCGCATCCAGGATTACGCCGAGCTGTTCGGCAAGATCCACGCCCGCTACCCGGAGCTCGAGTTCTTCGAGATGACGGTCGCCGAGTTCATGTTCGCCTGCAAGGTGAGCAAGCTGCCCTACGTCGAGGGCGCGCGCATCCTCAAGAGCGCGGGCACGCGCTGGGTCACCGGCGGTGGCGCGGAGGTGCTCGACGAGGCCTTCCGCAAGCGCCACAGCCCCGGCAAGTACAAGGTCGCCGACTACTACAAGGCTCAGGCTGCCATCCTCGAGGCCGGCATGGCCAGCACCGCCACCATGGTCATCGGCTTCGGAGAGCCGCTGCACGAGCGCATGAATCATCTCGAGGGGCTGCGCACATTCCAGGACCAGATGAACGGCGGGCTCGCGAGCTTTCTGTGCTGGACCTACAAGAGCTTCGGCAATGCGCTCGGGGGCGACGAGATCAGCAATCAGGAGTACCTGCGCTGGCTCGCCGTGTGTCGCATCTACCTGGACAACTTCGTGCACATCCGCACCAGCGTGCTCACCAAGAACGAGGGCGCGCTCGAGGGCCTGCGCTACGGCGCCAACGACTTCGATCTGCCCACCGAAGACGAGGTCACGCAAAAGGCGGGCGCACAGGTGAGCCATGCGTTCTCCGACGTGCTGGCCCACGCCGAAAAGCTCGGCTTCCGCGTGATCCACCGCAAGGGCCTGCCCATGCGGCCCTGCGCAGGTCACACCTATGAGCCGACTGGGCTTTCGAATGCCGAGGTGCTCGCGCCCAAGCCGGCCCCGACGCGGCCCGACGTGCCCGCGCGTGAGCTCCTGCGCGGGCGGGCGGAGGCGCCCGAGCAACCCACGAGAGAGTGAGTACCGCCCTTCTGATCTTGCTCGCGTACGTCGCGGCACAGCTGCTGCTGGGCGTCGTGGTCTCGCGCAGGATCAAGACCGAGGACGACTACCTGGTCGCGGGCCGCAGCCTCGGTCCGGTGATGGCCAGCGCGTCGATCTTCGCGACCTGGTTCGGGGCGGAGAGCTGCGTCGGCGCCGCGGGCGAGGTGTTCAAGCACGGGCTCTCCGCGGTCTCGGCGGACCCCTTCGGCTACGGCGTGTGCCTGCTCGTCTTTGGCGCGCTGCTCGCTGCGCCGCTTTGGTCGCAGAAGCTCACGACCTTGGCCGACCTGTTTCGCACGCGCTTTTCGCCAGGCGTGGAGCGCCTCGTGTCGCTGATGCTGATCCCGGGCTCGCTGCTCTGGGCGAGCGCGCAGATCCGCGCGTTCGGGCATGTGCTCGCCAACACGGGCCAGCTCCCCGAGTCCAGCGGGATCGCCTTGGCCGCGCTGCTGGCGGTGACCTACACGAGCTTCGGGGGCCTGTTGGCCGATGCCTACGCGGATTTGATCCAGGGCTCCGTGCTGATCGTCTGCTTGCTCGCGCTCCTGGTCTCGGTCGTGATGGGCACGGGCGGCCTGGAAGCGACCTACGTCACGCTCACGCGCCTTCCGTCCGAGGCCTCGACGCAGCCGGCAGCGAGCGGCCTGGCCACCCTCAACGCCTGGGCGATCCCCATCCTCGGCTCACTCTTCGCGCAGGAGCTGGTGGCCCGCACGAGCGCGTCGCGCAGCGGAGCCATCGCCAAGCGTTCGGCGCTCTTGGCCGGGGCCGCGTATCTGCTGGTGGGCAGCATCCCGGTGATCCTGGGCGCCATCGCGCATCACACGCTGCCGGAGGCGGAACCCGAGCAGGTGCTCGCCGCACTCGCGCGAAAGCACCTGCCCTCGATAGGGTACCTGGTGTTCGCCGGCGCTTTGGTGTCCGCGATCCTCTCCACGGTCGATAGCGCGCTGCTCGTGTGCGGCTCGCTGGTCTCGCACAACCTGGCGGGCGTTGCGATGAAGAACGCGAGCGAGCGCCAGAAGGTGAGGCTCGCGCGCTTCAGCGTGGTGGCCTTCAGCGGCGTGGCCTATCTCCTCGCGCGCTCGGCCGAGAGCGTGCACGGCCTGGTGCAGGATGCCTCCGCGTTCGGCAGCGCGGGCGTGTGCGTGGCGGGGACGCTGGGCCTCTTCTCGCGTCACGGGCGCTCGCTCGCGGCCTATGGCGCGCTCGCTGTGGGCGCAGTCACGTGGGTCTACGCCGACTACGTGGGCGAATGGGAAGGAGCCTTTTTGGCGTCACTGCTCGCGGCGCTGGCGGCGTACCTGGTGGGCGCGGCCCTGGAGCGCGACGAGGGGCGCGTGGTGGTGGCGCCCGCGGGCGGATTCAGGCCCGAGATGCCTGTGGCAGATCGCGCACCACATCGAGACCCGCCTTCTGAGACCACCACATGAGGCCCACGAGCAGCGCGCGCTTGTCGTCGATGAAAGAGGGCTTTTTCCCCTCGAACACGTGCCCGACGAACTGAAAGCCCCAGCCCACGCTGAACATCGCGGCTGCGAGCGGGATGCCGACCAGCGTGGCGGCCACGGGAATCGACCCGGCGATCAGCGGGATGCCGATGCTGTGGCAGAGCTGGTTGCGCGGATCCTGATGGTCGTTCCGGTACGAGTCCATCAGGTCTTGCCACTCACGGTTGAGCTGGATGTGCATACGGACGACTCCTTTGCGAAGTTTCCAAACTCGCCCGAGGCCCGTCAAGCGGGGACGCTGCGCGCTCCGAGCGAGCTGCCTAACGGTTTGCCCGCTTCGCGGTCACTGGGGTCAGACACGTTCGTCGCGGGTAGCAGGTTCCTACAAGGCCGGGCTTTTTTCGCCCAGCATCGCGCTGCGCACCAACGGAAGCGGCGGCCCCCCAAAGGACAAGAGCTTGTCGTGAAACGCCCGGTAGGCGTCGCGCCCGCCCCGGGCGCTCGTCCAGTCCTCGCGCAGCTTGCGGATGATCAACTTGCCCAGGGTGTAGTTCAGGTAGCCGGGGTCGAACGTCCCACGCGCCGCCTGTTGCTTGGCGTTGGCCGGGTCCTGCAGCGCCTGCTCGAGGAACAGTCGCTCCGACTCGGCCACCGTCATGCCCTGAGTGTGCAATCCGATGGCGCTCAGGAAGCGCACGTTGCGCAACAGGGCGTTCAAGAGCTGGCCGACCTGCACCTTCGGATCGTCGGAAAATCCAGCCTCCCACATCAGCTCTTCGCTGTAGTGGGCCCAGCCCTCCGCGAAGGCGTAACCCACGAACAGGCGGCCGAACATGCGCTCGGAGCGGTTCGCGTGCAGAAACTGCAAGAAGTGCCCGGGCCAGACCTCGTGCACGGAGATGAACAGCAGATCCGCGGCGCCCGGAACATAGGCGAGCCGCTCGGCCTCGGACCAGGCAGGGTCGGGCGGAGCGATGTAGTAGATGGAGGGCTGACCGATGTCGTAGGGCCCGGGGATGTCGATGAAGGCTTGGTTCCAGCGCTTGTGGGGCGGCGCCTCCTCTACCCTGACCTCCTCGGTGCCGACAATGCTGACCAGCTCGCGCGCGGCGACGAACTGCCTCAACTGGACCAGCTGAACGCGCGCCGCCGCGACCGGCCCCTCCGGAGGCTTTTCGGCGTTCACCAGCGCCGCGCAATCGCGCAACGACTTGCCGGGCGCGAAGCGCTCGCATGCCCGCGCGAGCGCCTCCGTGTTGCGCTCGAGATCGCGCGCGCCGATCTCGGCCAGGCGCTCGAGCGGCGTGTCGACGCGCTCGGTGCTCCACAACATCTCGCGAAACGAATCGGGCCCCAAGGCGTACGCCTCCGTGGCACGCGACGTCTCGCCCTCGAGGAAGGCGACCGCCTCCTTGAGCGCGGCCACCGCGCGCGTGCTCACCTCCGCGAGTTCGCGCTTGAGCGCCTCGTCGCCGCTCGCCGCGAACAGGGCGGGCACGTCCTTCTCCAGGTACGCGATCAGGCCGCCGTAGACCTGCGTTCCCACGGCCAAGTAGGTGCGCGGCAGCGGCAGCGCCAGGTTCTCGCGCATGCTGCGGAGCACGCCGGGGACGGCCCGAAGGAGCGCGATGCAGGCCTTGAGCCGTTGATCGAGGGGCGCGTAGTCGCGCGTGACGTACACGCTCGGATCGACCGCCGAGGCGTAAAACAGCGGATTGCGCGTGTGTTCACGGACGCGCGAGAGCCAAAACAGGTTCCCGTCCGCGTTGGCGATCAGGTACTCGCGCTCGAAGGCTCGCACCGGGTCGAGCGCCTCGGGAGCGATCGCCAGGGCGCGCGCGCGCTGCTGCGTGAGCTGCTCGATGGCCAGGCGGATTCCGGCCTCGCTGAGGTCCGCCACCTGGCCGTCGAACTCGTGCCGCCCCTGGGAGACGGCAAAGCCCGGATCGCGGACGAACGCTTGCTCGATGTACTCGGCGACCAGCGTATCCCAGGCCTGCGCCGAGCTCTCTTGGCCCTGCCTTTGCACGGTGAGGCCGTGTTCGGGCGGCGGAGCCTGACCCGAACGAGCCGGTCCCGCACACGCCGCGACCCACGAAAGCCAGCACGCCCAACCCACCCAGCGCTTGCGCATGGACGAGAGCATACCCGGTGTCGACGCCGACAGCGCGGGGAGGGGCCGGCCCGGCCCGTGGCGCCCTCGGCCACCAGGCCCGCTCCTGCAAGCCGCGACCCCGGCCGAACCACTTGCCAAGTTTGTGGGGCTATGCCACTTCACGGCGCGGCTGAGTGCCCCTAGGGTTCGGCCAGCTGGAGTATGGTCGCCCGCAGAGGGCGCGCTTTATCACCCGGTGCGCGTGCATGTGCGCGGCGGTCACGAGGAGAAGTCATGGCAGAGTCTGAGGAGCAGCGTTTGGCGCGCATCGCCCGCGAAGAGGCCACCTGGACGGGACCCAAGTTCATCGGGCTCCTGGCCGCCACGCTCGTCGTTGCCCTGGCCGTCATCTACGGCATCGCCTCTTACCCGACCGAGAGTCGCCCGTTCTGGGACTTCAGCTGGTCTCCCTGGGGCAGCACGCCCAAGGAAGCCGATTTCAAGCCCAGCTCGGTCTCCGGCCTCGTCCGCTAATCCGGGGCGCTGCCGAGCGCGCGCACCTTCTCCCGGGGCGCTCACGCCCCACGATCGGGTGCGCGCGACCACCTTGCTGCGCGCCCTGCATCGCTCGATCGCCGATCGCGCTCGTGCAAAGCGTTTCGTGGGATCCATCACGGATTTGGAGTTGCTCCGCCGGCCGGAGCGGCCGGAAATGGCAGCCCACGCACACATGTACGGCATTGTCGGAGTGTAGCTACCAGGCCGCTAACGCGTCTGCTACCCTCGGCAACCATGGCGAATCGCGGCAATCCCAAAGAGGGCGTCGACCCCACGGCGGCGACCCTGTTCGGGCCCGAGAAGCAGACGCTGGTCAACCCGCAGGCCGCGCAAGCCGTCGATGCCGCATCTGCCCAGGCCTCGGAGCACAGCGTGCAGCTCACGCTGATCGACAAGAAGGCCAAGCTCTACAGCCGTGACCAGAAGCATCCCAAGCCGGTAGAGGCCGGCCAGGGGCTCGAAGTAAAGGGCCACGCGTTCCTCCAGCGCTATCAGCCTGGAAAGCGCCTGGGCGAGGGCTCCATGGGCGAGGTCATCGCCACCCGCGATACGCGCATCCTGCGCAACGTGGCCATGAAGCGCTTGCACGTGGAGCACCACCACGAGCGCCCAGATCTGCGCGACCGCTTCCTGCGCGAGGCGCGCGTACAGGGCCAGCTCGAGCACCCCTCGGTGGTCCCCGTTTACGATCTGGGCGTCGATCACGAGGGGCGCGAGTACTTCACGATGAAGCGCGTTCGAGGCAACACCCTCGAGCAGATCATCCGCGGCGTGCGCGACAAGGACCCCGAGTTCACGTCCAAGTACTCGCGGCGCAAGCTGCTGACGGCCATGAGCCGCATCTGCCTGGCGGTCGCCTTCGCCCACGAACGCGGCGTGGTCCACCGCGATCTGAAGCCTTCGAACATCATGCTCGGTGACTACGGCGAGGTGCACCTGCTCGACTGGGGCATCGCCAAGATCATCGGCGTGGACGATCCCACCAGCAGCGAAGAGCGCGTGGATATCAGCCAGGATCGCGTGCAACGCACCGAGGCGGGTTTCGTGGTCGGCACCCCCGGCTACATGGCGCCCGAGCAGGCCCGAGGCGAGACGCGAACCTACGGCGGTCGCTCGGACATCTACTCACTCGGCGCCATCCTGTTCGAGGCCATGACGCTCGAGCGGTTGCACGACCAGAAGGAGATCGAGCACATCCTGTTCTCCACGGTGAGCGGCGCGGAGAGTCGCCCGAGCGTGCGCACGCCGCACCTCGATCTACCGCCCGAGCTCGACCACATCATCCTCAAGGCCACCGCGCTCAACCCCGAGCAGCGCTACGTGACCGCGCGCGAGATGAACGACGACATCGAGAAGCTGCTCGATGGCGATCGCGACAGCACACGGCGCGCAGAGATCGCGGCCGAGCACACCGCCAACGCGAAGGCCGCCCTGGCCCTCGCCCGACGCGGCGGCATCGCCGCCGAGGGACAGCACCGCAAGGCCGTGGGCGAGCTGCTGCAGGCGTTGGCGCTCGAGCCCAACCATCCCGAAGCGCGCGCCACGATGGTGCAGCTCCTTTTGGAGCCCGTCGAGCGCCTGCCCGAGGGCGCGTTCACCGAGCTACAGCAGGTCAACCGCCTCGACCGCGCGCGCGCGAGCCGCGCCAACGGCTGGGCACTTTTGGCGTTCACCACCACGTTCCCGCTCATGCTCGCGATGGGCGTGCTCGAGCCGAGCTGGGTGGTCGCCCTGGGCGCCGGCGTGCTCACGCTCATCGCGTACACCTGGTGGATGGCCACCACGGGGCGCACCTCACCGCGGTTCATGGTGATGGCGCTCGGCAGCACGTTCGTGATCGTGGGCGCGATGAGCATGTTCTTCGGCCCGCTGTTCTTCGTGCCCGCCCTCAGCGTCACCGCGGCGACTTCCTACCTGGTGTCCATCCGCGCCAACGCCCGCGCGCGCGCGCTGGTGCTCGCGGGCAGCCTCGCATCCACGCTGATCCCAACCATCTTCACCCTGCTCGGTTGGCTGCCCAACCCGTACACCTTCGATGCGGGCGGCATCACCATCATGCCTTCCCTGCTCAAGTTCCCTGAGCGCGCCACCTGGGCGTATTTGTTGGTGGCCAACTGCCTCACCGTCGTGACCGCGAACCTCTTGGTGGGCCGCGCGGTGGCCGCCCTGGTGCGCGCTGAAAGACGCCTGTTCACCCAGGCCTGGCGCTTGCGGCAGTTCTTGCCAGAGCTCGCGCAGGATCCGAGCGATCAGCGCGCGTCACGCCCCTGAGGCCTCGGGCGCGGCGCCCAGCATCCGCAGCACCAGGCCCACGTAGTGCTCGGACAGCGCAAGCGCGGAAAGCGGCCCGTCGGCGCGGTACCACGTGTACGTAAACGTGATCAGGTTGCTGATCGCGAGCGAGGTGAGCGGGAGGTCCTCGATCGTGAAGAGGCCCGCCGCCTGCCCCTCTCGGAGCACCCCCTCGAGGGTCTCGTGAAAACGCCTCTGTTCCGCGAGAATCTGGTGTCGGGTGTCCTCGCTGAAGTTGCTCTCTTCACGCCAGAACACCGCGATGATGCGCTGCTCGTCGATCACCAGGCCGGCGTAGTTGCGGACCATGTTGGAGATCACCTCGACCGGGGTCCCCGCCGTGGTGGACGCGCGCGCCAGCGACTCGGTGGCCATGCGGATCACGCGCAACGCGATGGCCTCGAGGATGTCGTACTTGTTCTTGAAGTGATAGTAGATGAAGGGCT
>JBIQKA010000283.1:0-2961 GCA_044507075.1 Myxococcales bacterium | reverse complement strand
AGGTGCTGGAGCACGGCATGCGGCTGATCGTGAACCCCTGGGAGGGGCAAAAGACTGGGCTCTTCCTCGATCATCGCGAGTCGCGCGCCCGGGTGCGGGGGCTCGCCCGCTCGCTGCGTGTGATCAACCTCTACGGCTACACGGGCGGGTTTTCGGTCGCCGCTGGCCTCGGTGGGGCGAGCGAAGTCACCACGGTCGACCTCGCCAAGCCAGCCATCGAGCTCGCCCGTCGCACGTACCTCGCCAATGGTCTCGACGGCGCCCGCCACCAGGCCGTGGCCGAGGACGTCGAAGCTCACGTGTCGGCCGCCGTGGATCGCGGCGAGCGCTACGACCTCGTGATCGCAGATCCGCCCAACTTCGCGCCCAGTCAGAGCAAGCGCGCGAGCGCCCTCGAGACCTACGTGAGCCTGCACGCAGGTTGTTTGAAGCTGGTCAGCGAGAGCGGCCTCTATTTGGCCGCCTCCTGCTCGAGCCACGTGCGCGCGGGCGATTTCCTCGACACCCTGCGCGAAGGGGCACGCCGCGCGAAGCGCATCCTCAGCGTGCTCGAGCAGTCGGCCGCCCCCTTCGATCACCCGCGCTTGCTGGCGTTCCCCGAGGGGGACTATCTCAAGGTGTTTCTGTGCCGCGTAGACTAGATCTAGAAACTAGGAAGATCACCCTCTCGAGGGCGCCCGCTTGTACCGGGGTTCACCGAGACGCTTGTGCGTCCGCGCCGGACCATGAATCATCCATGCACCGATTCGTCCAGGTCTTGCTCACACCCCCGAGGTACCGCCCGTGTCACCCGCCTCCTCGCCGAAGCCCTCTCGCACCCGCGCCACTCTCCTCGCCCTTGTCGCCTGGTGTGCGCTCACGAGCAGCGCGCTCGCCGAGGCTACCGTGATCGTGGAGCTCAAGACGGCCGAGGGCAGCCCCGCTGAGGGCACCGTCGAATTGAAGAAGGGGGACACCAAGTTTCGCTGCAGCACGCAGCAGGGCCGCTGCGAGATCAAGTCGGTTCCGGGCGGCATGTATACGGTCGAGGTCAGCCAGGGCGAAAAGCCTGCCCCCAAGGCCAAGAGCGTGATGATCCCTCCCTCGGGTGAAGTGAAGTTGATTGTCAACGCGAGCTCCTGAAGCGACGCGATCTCCAACTCCCGCGGTCCGAGAGCGGCTGCCTTCAAAGGCCGGGGGCGGGGGCGTCATCGCCCTGCAAAACCCCGGTTTTCAGCGTTCGTGGCGGATTTTTTTTGCTCGCTAACCCTTCGAGATCACGGAGGGTCCGGTCAGGCTTTTGAGCTGCCCTGGCTCCTGATATTGATTTTCAAAAGCCTTGATCCACAATGACTCCCAAGAGAGTCGTAGCCATGATCGTTTGCCACTGCCATTACGTGTCCGATCGGGAAATCCGCCAATGCGTCGAAGGCGGCGCGTGCGACCTGTCCGACGTGGGCCGAGCTTGCGGCGCGGGTACGGGCTGTGGCGGCTGCCGACCGGAGATCGCCAACATCCTCGGCGTCAGTGAGGCCGCTGAGCCCTCCCGGGTGTCCCTGCTCCCCGTCCTGCAGGCGGGATGACGCTCACTTCGGCTGGAAACGTGAGCGCACGTACCCGATCAGCGCCTCGATCTGTGGATCGCTGAGCACCGGAGAGTGCGCGGGCATGGTGGCGCGGACGCCGCGCTTTCCGTCTCGCACGGACGCCGCGAGTTCGGCGTCCGTGCGGTCGCGCAGGGGGCTCTCCGGCCCCGTGAAGTCCGCGCCCGTGGTGCCGCCGTTGCCACGCCCGTCCGCGCCGTGGCAGCCGATGCAGTACTGGCGGTAAGTTGCCTCGGGGTCCTTGCCCGGTCGCCCGGTCCCCTGACCTGCGAGTTCGGCCCGCGAGATCGGCCACTGGCCCGTGCCGCGCTCCTCGCCACACGCCAGCAGGGTGCACAGGGCGAGCCCGCCTGCGAGCCATAAAAGCGTTCGTCGCGTGCTCATGTGACCGCCTGCAGCACGAACTGGCTCGCCCAGGACGCGAGCCCGTAGATCGAGAGCTGGGGGTTGACGGTGAGGGAGGTCGGGTAGACCGAGCCGTCGATCACGAACACGTTGTCGAAGCCGTGGTGGCGCAGCGTCCGGGAATCCACGACGCTCCAGCGTTCATTGGTGCCCATGGCGCAGCCGCCCATGACATGCGCGGAGAATACCGGGAGTTGCCCCGGGCCGAACGGCGCCTCCTCTGTGATCCGCTGGATGTCGGCTTCGCTGCGCGCGTAGCGGGGGTGGGGCGAGAGCACTTGCTTCGCGCCGCCCGCGAGCTGAATGCGCATCGCCGCGTTGGCTGCTGTCCTGAAGCCCTCCTCGAGCCGCGAGGTCCAGCGATAGTCGAGCCTGGGCTTGCCGGCGACCGTCAGCGTGACGTATCCGCCCTCATTGCGATCGTGGCGGTCGAAGCCATCGTGCAGCAGCACCCCGGTGAGCGAGAGGTGGGGTAAGAGCTCCATCAGCGCCTGCTTTTCATTCCCGAAGGTGGGCACGAAGCTGCCGAAGCTCATCGGGAAGATGGGTGCCCCCTCGATCAGCATCCCGATCTTGTCCGGACCGCGCTCGACGAACTGATCGGAGTGCACGTATTGGGGCGAGCCCACGAAGGGATCGATGCGCTCCTGGTGCACGCCTGCGGCGCCGATGGCCGGGTGCAGGAACGTGCGCATGCCGGTGCGTCCGTTCGCGTCGACCTTGGAGCGCAAGAGCAGCGCGGGCGTGTTGATGCCTCCGCCCGAGAGCACCACGACCTTGGCCTTGACCGTCAGGGTGACCCCGCTCGGCTGGTCGTTCTCGGGTCGACGCATGCGGGCGATCACCTTGGTGCACTTGCGACCGTCCCGCTCGATGCGCTCCACCCACGCGTTGGCGTACACATCGGCGCCCGCGCGGACGGCCTCCGGGATCATCGTGACCAGCATGCTCTGCTTGGCGTCGATCGGGCAGC
>JBIQKA010000086.1:0-20500 GCA_044507075.1 Myxococcales bacterium | reverse complement strand
GGCTTCGAGATCGCCCAGGGCCGGCTCGGGCCGGGGCGCATCCACCACTGCATGCGCGTGATCGGCGCCGCCGAACGGGCGTTGGAGTTGATGTGTAAGCGCTCCCTCTCGCGCGTGGCGTTCGGCAACAAGCTGGCGGATCTGGGCGGCAATCGCGACATCGTCGCCAACGCGCGCATGGCCATCGATCAGGCGCGACTGCTCACGCTCAAGGCCGCGTGGATGATGGACAAGGTCGGCGCGCGGGGTGCCATGAGTGAGATCTCGCAGATCAAGGTCGTGGCACCCAACGTGGCGCAGTTGGTGATCGACCAGGCGATCCAGGTGCACGGCGCGCT
The DNA here is from genome assembly GCA_044507075.1 of Myxococcales bacterium. Classification (GTDB taxonomy): domain Bacteria; phylum Myxococcota_A; class Polyangia; order Polyangiales; family DASUME01; genus DASUME01. Next base: position 20,162 of record JBIQKA010000086.1, on the reverse strand, counting down.
CGGCGTGACCAACGATGTGCCGCTGACGGCGTTGTTCAACTACGCGCGCACGTTGCGCCTCGCAGACGGGCCCGACGAGGTGCACCGCAAGGTGATCGCCAAGATCGAGCTGAACAAGTACCAGTGATGGCGGAAGCTCGCCCTCCGGCGGCGCGAGCGCAGATGTGGGGACATGGCGATGGGCGTGATCGACGAGCCGCGCGCGGTGCGCGCAGACGAAGAGCTGGATGCGCAGGCTGTGGACCGCTACCTGCGCGCGCACGAGCCGGACTTGGCGGGGCCGATCGAAATCGCCCAATATCCAGGCGGCGCCTCCAACCTCACCTATCTGGTGCGCTACAGCAACCGCGAGTACGTGCTGCGCCGGCCGCCTTTTGGGCACAAGGCCAAGGGCGCGCACGACATGATCCGCGAAGCCAAGCTGATGGCTGCGCTTCGGCCCATATACCCGTACGTGCCGCGCGTGATGGCCATCTGCACGGAGTCGCAGCCGCTCGGCTCGGAGTTCTATGTGATGGAGCGCCTGCGCGGCACCATCTTGCGCAGGGATTTCCCCGCTGGCTTCGCCCTCAGCGCCACGCAAACGCGCGCGCTCTGTCTGGGCATGCTCGACCGCCTGATCGAGCTGCACCAGGTGGACTACGCGGGGGCCGGGCTCGCCTCGCTCGGTAAGGGGGAGGGCTACGTGGCCCGTCAGATCAAGGGCTGGTGCGAGCGCTACCAGCGCGCGCGCACGCCGGACGTGCCCGATTGCGCGCGGGTCATGGCCTGGTTGCAAGCCAAGCTTCCCGCGCGCGACGTGGCCACCTGTCTGATCCACAACGACTACCGCTTCGACAACCTCGTGCTCGACCCACACGACCCGCTGCGCGTGATCGGCGTGCTCGACTGGGAGCTGGCGACGGTCGGCGATCCGCTGATGGAGCTGGGCAGCACGCTCGCCTACTGGTCACAGGCGGACGATCCTGCGTGGCGCCAGGAGATGCGCCGCCAGCCCACCCATCGACCCGGCATGCTCACGCGTCACGAGGTCATCGACTACTACGCCCAGCGCACCGGCCTGCGCGTGGACAACTTCGAGTTCTACGAGGTCTACGGACTGTTCCGCCTCGCGGGCATCCTGCAGCAGATCTACTACCGCTACTTTCACAAGCAGACCGACAACCCTGACTTCGCCCAGTTCGGTCAGATGGTGAACGACCTGAACAGCGAGTGTCTGCGAATCGCGGGCTGAGGGCGATCAGATGACGCGGCCCGGGGTGAACGGATGCGTGCAGGTGAGCCCGCCGTCGACCGCGTAGGCCTGCCCCGTGACGTAGCTTGCGTCGTCGCTGGCGAGAAAGGCCGCCATGCCGGCGACCTCGCGCGGCTCTGCAGCGCGGTGCATCGGACATAGCTTGCCGATCATCGGCCCCTTGCCGGCGGCCCGCGCGGCGTCGAGCAGGGGCTTGGTCATGCCGGTCTCGATGAGGCCGGGGCACAGCGCGTTCACGCGGATGCCGCTCGGCGCGAGCTGCGCGGCGGAGGTCTGCGCGAGACTGATGACGCCCGCCTTGCTCGCACTGTACGCCGACGAGCCCGCGCCCGAGCGTAAGCCCGCGACGGACGCCGTGAGGATGATGGAGCCCTTGCCGGCCTTCGCCATGACGGGCGCGACCGTTTGTATGGCGAGCACGGGGCCGAGCAGATTGACGCGCAAAATGCGCTGCCAGAGCTCGAGGCTCTCCTCGAGCAAGCGCGCTTCGCTGGCGATGCCCGCGTTCGCGAAGAACGTGTCCACCGCGCCATATGCGCCGAGGCATGCGTCGACGAGCGCACGGACGTGCGCGGGCTCCGCCGCATCGCCAGTCAGCGCGGTGACCTCGCCCGAAGCGGCGCGCACGAGCTCGCGCGTCTCTTCGAGGCCCTTGCCGTCGACGTCGCCAAGCACGAGGCGCGCTCCGCGCTCGGCGAACAAGACGGCGCTGGCGCGGCCGATACCGCTCGCCGCGCCGGTGATGATCACGCTCTTTTCTGCGAGTCCGCTCATGGGCCGAGTCATGACACATCGCGACGAGGCACGAAAGACGGGATCGGCAAGACGTAGACGAATCGTGCTGCAGCACCGACGAGGCGTCAGCCTGGGCCATTGGGCGGCCTCACGTGCGGCGGGCGCGGCCGTGTTCGCGCTCTCCTTCGCGTATCTGCCTTACCACCATTACAGGTCAGCGCACCCGAACGGTTGGGTGCGCTACTTCTGAGCGAATGGGATCAGGAGCGCGCTCCATCGCCAGCAGGAGCTGAGACTCTTTTTATCCGCCTGCCGAGTGTCGCTTGGCGACGCTGGTGGTGTCGTTCGTGCTGATGCCCGTGGCGATGTAGCCGCTCAACCTGATCAGATCCGAACGCGGAGCCGAAGCGCGCGCCGTCCCGAGGTGCTCCAGGCGATCACAACGGGCCACGAGAGTCGGCGTGCCCGTGGCGCGCAACCAGTGCGTGGTTTCCCGCGCGCTCTGCTCGTAGATGTCGCGCCTCCCCTGGAAGAAGGCGATGCGAGCGCGCATCTCGTGCACCAACCCCAACGTGAGCGGATGCTGCGTGGGACCGTGAAGCGCGAGCAGGTGGTCGAGGCGAGCGAGCGCTGCCTCCGTGCGCCCCAGGCCGGCTTCGGCATAGGCCGCCTGCAGATCGACCACCAGGAAGTTCATCACGTACTTGCGGTCGTCGTCGCTCATCTCAGCTAGAACAGGCGCCAACAACTCGAGAGCTTCTTGATGTTGGCCGCTTTGATTGAAGTAGAGGGCCGCGCCGCCGCGTACCGTGCTCCAGCCGATGAAGCTGCGCGGAGCCGGCGCACCGATGACGTGCCAGAACCTGTGCGGGCGTTCTTGCAAGCTTCGCGTCATGACTCGCCCGGCCACGCCGGCGCGACGAGGAGCGAGCCGCACATGATGCGCCGTGGCATCGTGCTTTGGCTCACGAATCGAAGTCGGTTTTGCTGGTGGGATAAGTAGTTGATGCGGCGCCGCTAGGCTCGAGCGGGCAGGGCGGCGCCTTTGGCGTTCGCTCGCTGTAGAAGCGCCGTGCAGCGCGGCGCGCGGTCTTCGAACCACTCATGGTCGCACCCATCGATTTGGATAAGCTCGCCCAGACAGGCACGGCGGTGCCGCGGCTGCTGCACACGCTTCCGGCGCTCCTTGCGGGTCGCCCACAGGCCGTCGGCGATCATCCACTGGCGCAGCGTCTCGACCGACGGCCGCAGCCCGTGCAGCTCGGCGAGCTTCTCGCAGGCCAACGTCGGCCCGAAGTCGGGGTACAGGGTCCGGACGATGCCGACCACTGGTCGCGCATCGCGTCGGGCGCGGCGCGGTTGCTGCGCTTGCCACGGCGCTTCGACACCAGGCTTGGCGCACCGGTCGCCTGGAACGAGGCGTAAAGCCTACGCAGGTGTCGGGCCGTCAGGCCCAGCGCTTCAGCGGCCTGGCGCTGCGTCGCTCGGCGCTCCGCCAGCAGCCGCATCCAATGCAACCGGTCGACTTCCTTGGCGCTCATGGTGACGGTGTCCGCTTCCACGCCGCCGGTATGGATCGGCGGACATTTGTATCTGGGGGGAAAGAGGACATCTCTATATTGCGCCTACACATGCCAGTTCGCAGAAGATAGATTATGTAAACCTGGCACAAGGGATCCGGGCGCCCGGGCCGGAGCCTCAGGGCTCGCCGTCGTCTTGCGGCGGATCATCGTCGGGGAGAATAATCGCGTGCGCGATCTTGCGGACGACGGACGAGGTCCTGCGATGGCGATCGGGGACGACGACGGTCACCGTGGCGACGGGGGGCTCGTCCTCCGTGGCGGTCGTCCGGGGCAAAGGCGGTGGCTTCGGTACGGGATCCATGGGCGTGCAGTGGCTGCGGAGAGCCCTTTGGTTGAAGGCTTGCCGACCGGCTCTGTGAAGCTTCTCGGTCAGCGCGCGCGCCGTGACCCATCCCACATCGGCGCCAGCGGTCGTGTTCGTTGGCGCGAAGCCGAGCGCCGAGCGCGCACGGAAAACGGTCTCATGGGCCGGCGCAGACTGGTTCTGCGCTCGGATACGGATAGAAAGCGCTCGGCTCGAGCACGGCATCGAACGCTGCTGCCGGCGCGCCAGCGCAGCGCAGAGCATCCAGGAAGTCGGCCAGGTACGGATGGGCTTCACCGGTGTCCTGGTAGTTTTGAATGGCGTTCGGATCAGCCCAGCGGCGGCGCGTGTAGCCACGCGCGAATGACGGGCCCTGCATGGCCGGCGCGCTCAGGGCCGCCAGCATGAGCGCGGGTTTCTCGAGCGTCTGGTGCAGCCCCCACAGCAACGCGGCGACCTCGTTCTCGTCCAGGAGTTGCTCGAGTCCAAGCCCCGCCTGCGGCCGAAGCCAGGTTCTCGCAGGCACCTCGTAGGTCCGCGTCGAGAGGTCGAAGCGCACGAATCCGTCGCTTTGCAGATCGAGGTAGCTGGGGTCCTGGCGCATGAGGCTGCTGAAGAACGTGGCCCAGCCTTCACCGAACGCCTGGCCGGGATGCGTCGGCTGGCCGAGCAAGTGCGGACCGCCTTCACGCTGCGGGGCCGAGAGCGAGCCCATCAGGGCGTGACCGAGCTCGTGGTAGGTCACGGAGTCGGCCCAGTAGCGCTCGGCACGCGAGCCATCGAGCCAGACTTGATGCGAGAACGACGCCCCGAGCAGCTCCACGGGTTCGCTCGTGGCGCACGTGCCGCACGCAAAGCGCGTCCCAAGTCCGAGCCAGACGATGGTCGATGCAAGCGCGTCGGGCCCGATCATGGTGTGGGCAAAGCGCCGGGTGCGCGACAACAGTGCAAAGACGTGAGCTGCCGCCGATCCGCGGGCCAGACTGATCTGCAAGGTGCCATCTTCTTCGAGTTCGGAGACGGCAAACTCCCAGCTCCAAGCGCGCGCCAGCGGCTTGGGGGCGAACATGTCCCATGCGGCCGCGCTCGCCGGCAAGCTTGGGTCGGCCACCAGAAAGTCGAGCGCGGCACCTCGGCGAGCGTGGGCACGCACGAGCAGTCGATCCACGTCAGCGGCCGCGCCCAAGCGGAGCGTGAAAGCGCCTGCGTCCTGCGGCTGTTCGGAGGTGATGGTCTCCGCAACCACCATGTCGCCACGCATGGCGGAGATCGTGAGCCCCGCCGCGCCCAGCACGACCGGCTCTTGCGCCCACTCGTTCTGGGCCTCAGTAGGCAAACGCGCCTCGTAGGTCACCCGGCCAGACAGCGCGCGCGTCGCAGCGTCGCCTTCGGCGAACGCGGTGTCCGAGGCGTCAGGCAACACGCTGGCGTCGGCGGCGGTCGCCTCCCACGGCGTTCCAGGCTCGGACGACGCGCTTTGGCAGGCCGTCAGGAGCGCAGTCAACGCGAGGCCCCCTACCCAATCGCGGCTCCACCCGCTCATGCTTCTTGCGCGCTCCTCCCGGAGATGACGCCACCATCATGCGCGGGTGTAGAGGTCGTTCGCAACTCGCCCGCGCGGGGTCGTCAGGCCTACACGGCCCCACGAAAAGTGCGCGCCACGCAGTTCACGTTCAACCAGGACGCCCAGGTTCTCTACCGAAGCCAGACCGAACACTCGGGCAAGGAGAGATGAGCGTGCGCAATCGGCTTTGGACCCTGCTGCTTTGCATCGGAGTGGCGTGTAGCGGCTCGAACAAGAATGGCGGCACGCCGGACGATGCTGGCGGCATCATGTCCGACGGAAGTCTGAGCGGCGACGGAGATCTCAGCGGCGACGGGGATGGAGAGCCCGGCGGAGATGGAGACGGGGATGGAGATGGAGGCGCCGGAGATGGGGACGGCGGCAAGGCGCGCTTTGCCTGTCGCGGCATGGATACGATCGCTGTCTCCAGCCAGGTCGCAAACACCTTGCACGTAGAGGGCGTGATGGTGGGCAGCGGCGCCACCCTTGCCCTGCGGTCGCTCGATGTCGACGATGCAGGTTTGACGCTCACCGCCGTCGAGGTTCAGGCCGGCCAGCTCGCCGTCTTCGATCTAGCGGCCGGAGCGCTCGACGCCGGTCTGTACGCGGTCGATCTCCAGAGCGGCGACGCGGTCTCCCCGTGCGGCACGATCGGAGTCACCGACCTGCCCCCGCCTACCGTCACCAAGGTGACCCCTGACAGCGCCGGATTCGGCGTGCCCGACGACGGTTTCATGAGCGACCGCACCGTCGTGATCGAAGGCACCGGCTTTCAGGACGCCCCCAGCGTGCTGCTCGTGAAGCGTGGCGATGCGAAGCAGCGCTTTTTGGCGGAGCAGGTGTCCTTCCTCTCGACCACGCAGATCACCGCGGTGGTCCCGGCAGAGAGCCTCGGCATGCCCGTGGGTGAGTACGACGTGTTCGTGATCAACCCCGATGGTCTGCGCGGCACGTGGGCGGACCCCTTCCGCATCCTTGCGGACCCACCGCCCCAGATCACCGAGATCGATCCGGTACGCGGCGCAAAGTCTCCTAGCAATGATCCGCTGAAGTCGCCGCCCATCACGATCACCGGCAAGAACTTCAATGCCAACGCCACGGTGGCCATCGATGTGAACGGCGTGCTCAAGCCGCTGGTCGTGGACGCGGCGACGCGCACGTCCACCAGCCTGGTCGTACCGCCCATCAACGGCAACGATCTAGGTCTCGTGATCGGCGTGCAGTATCCGATCCGTGTCACGAACCCGGACGGTCAGTACGACGTGTACTTCGCCTACAGCGTGAGCGCCTCCTCCGACGCCAAGCTGACGAGCTTCGCGGAGACGCCCGACGTGCGCCTCGCGGTCGGCCGCTTCCGCCTCGCCTCGGTGGTGGGCTTTGATGCCACAGCCCGCGGCTTCATCTACGTGGGCGGCGGGATCGATGCGAGCTCCAACGTCCTCGGCAGTGTCGAGCAGGTGGAAGTGAGCAACCTCGGCCAGCACGCCTCGGGTGCCATCCTTCAGCAGTGGGGCGACAGCGCGACTCCCCGCGTAAACAACGGCTTCGTGACCCCGCGCGCCGGACACAGCATGGTCCGTGTGGGTCGGTACCTCTACGCACTCGGCGGCGCCTCCTCCAATACGCACGTGGCCACGCCCGACGATGCTTCGCTGCTCGCCAGCGTCGAGCGCGCCAAGATCCTCGACTACCAGGAGCAACCGGCGATGTTCATGCCGCGCGCGCTCGGTGGGAGCGGCTTGCCCCTGGGCAACTGGTACTACCGCGTGTCAGCGCTCGGGGAGTGGGGCGAATCCTTGCCGAGCCGCGAGGTGCAGCTCTTGCAAACCGGCGGCAGCGTGCGCGTGTGTTGGGGGAGCGTCCCCGGCGCCACCGGTTACAACATCTATCGCTCGCCCGCCTCCGACGGCCGCGCAGGGACCACCCGCCTCCTGGCCAAGGAGGTCGTGGGCAGCATGGAAAACGGTGACGTGCGCTGCACGACCGACGACGGTCACGGCGCCTACCAGTTCGCCCCTGGGCGCCTGCGTGGCACCGCCAAGGCGGATAGTGACACCGGCGCGGCTGGCCCTGGCCTCGCCGTGGGCAACTACGTCTACCGCGTCACGGCGGTGGTCGACGGGCTGGAGACCTCGGCCGGCTACCGCAGCGCGGCTCACGTGGAGAGCGAAGCGGCCGACCACATCGTCGTGCGTTGGGATCCGGTGGTCGGAGCGACCTACAATCTCTACCGCACGCAAGGCGCGCTCGCGGGCGATCCGGTCGGCAACGAGACCACCTACTTGATCGCGGGCGGCCTCACCAGCAACGAGTGGACCGACGCGGGCGCCAGCGCCGTGGACACCAACGTCAGCGCTCCCGATGGCTTCCGCGGGCTCACGCCAGGCAGCTTGACGCGCTTCAAGACCTTGCCCGTCGCCATGCCCGAGCCCCGCGAAGGCCTCGACGCGCTGTCGGTGACCCTTCCGCGCGTCGAGCGTCCGGCCGACGGGGATGCCGCGGTGGTGGGTCTCAGCACATACATCTATGCGGCCGGCGGGCGCAGCGCGACCACCGCCAACACCGACGAGGTGTACCTCTCGACCGTGCTTCGCGTCGAGGTGGATGTCGCCACGGGCGATTTGATCGACGACTTCGTCGACGCGGGGGGCAGCATGCAAGAAAAGCGCGCCTTCTTCCCCTTGCTCACCAACATCGGCCAGCGCAGCTCGGACCGCGCGCCTCCCCCCGAGGAGCCGCCCTGCCGCGAGAACGACGGAGACGGCCATCTACCTCTCCGCTGCGGTGGTCTCGACTGCGACGACAACGATCCGCAAATTCACCCCGGCGCCATCGACCCCTGTGGCGACGGAGTGGACCAGGACTGCGACGGGAAGGACCCCGTCTGTGAGGACGACACCTGCCCGCGCGATCGCGACGGTGACGGTGTGCTCCCCATCGCGTGCGGGGGCTGCGACTGTGACGACGGAAATCCGGCGATCCACTGCGGCGCGGTCGACGTGTGCGACGACGGTGTGGACCAGGACTGCCAGGGCGGCGATAGCTCGTGCGCAAGCTGCGTGGACGAAGACATGGACGGGCAGCTGTCGCTGGGCTGCGGCGGCTGCGACTGCAACGATGGAGACAAGACCATCGCCTGCGGTCTGGTCGAGACCTGCGAAGCCACCCCCGAGCTGTGTGACGACGGCATCGATCAGGATTGCTCCGGCGAGGACTGTCACTGCGCCATCATCCTGTTCGCCGCCGACGCGACCAGCGACTTGGCTTCCTACGACCCGGATCAATCGGCGCTTCTGATCGCGGTTGCAGGGGACAACACCTACGACGCGGGCTCGAACGCGGGCCTCGGTAGCTTCGAGGTCACGGGTCTCTCGACCGTGAACGACGAGACCCACGGCGACGTGCTCGGTTGGGCCCTGCAGAACGAGGGCTTCAGCGCCGGTCAGCTGACCATGGGACACGACGCCCTGCTCTACTTCGACTACCTGTTTCCGTTCTACGGTGTGCAAACGGAGAATCGAGCCACGGCGAGCATCTCGCCGCGCGGTGGCTCGTCGGGGCGCTGGACGTTCACGGAGTCGCCGGCGGATGAGGACGCTTATCTCGTGAAGTACGAATCCACGAGCACCGCCTTCACGACGTCGCGCGCCTACTACACGCTGCAGCGGATCAACGGCGGGGTGTTTGGCCTCGGCGGCCACGACGGAACCAACGTGCTGAACAGCATCCAGCGCACGATCCCGTGATCGGCCCCTACAGGTACGAGCCAGGCGAGCGCGCCCAACAGCCACCGCCAACCGGCTTTCCTGGTTCTCTCCTGCACGCGCATGCATGGGGACACAGCGGGCGCTTCATTGGTGTGCGTGTGCGACACCCCCTCCGCGAGGTACAGAACGAAGGCCACAGATCGCGTCCGTTTGTGTATGCTGCTCGCGTGGACGCGCGCCGCTACGCGATCGATGAGGTGAATCCCCATTGCGATCTCAACGAGCGGATCAGGCTGATGCCCCCCTCCGTGGCCACGCGAGGCTTTTACTTCCGGAGCATGGAGAACGTCCTCGAGCGCGCAGGCAAGTTGGAGCGTTTTCAGCGCCTTTTCCCCGAGCGCCTATCCGGTGTCGGCTGGTACCCGATGTCGGAGTTCCTCACCCGCCTCGCGGTCGCGGGGGGCATGCTCTACGGTCCCGAAAACGTGCACCGCGGCATGCACGAAATTGGGCGTCACAACGTGTCCGCGGTCATGGGCAGCCTGCTCGGTAAAATGCTGCTCCGCTTTCTGGTGCGCGATGACCCGCGAAAGCTGTTGCAACAGGGAGTCGCCGGTAGGCGTCAAACCTGCAATGTCGGTCATTGGGAGCTCAGCTTCCCGACCGAACACTCGGCAGTAGTGTCCATGTTTGAGGAGTACTTCTACATTGAATCCTACCTGTTGGGCGCGGCGCTTGGTACGTTCGAAGCGGTGGGGATCAGGGTCTCGGCGGAGGCCGCTCTCGTCGACCGGTTCACAGGTACCCACACCCTGCGCTGGGGACCTTCATATGTGGATACTCCACGATAATCACTTACTTTTTCCCGCAATGCCCCCTGCTCTTTTGCAGGCTATCCCACAGTTTTTACACAGTCCCTCGTTTCGGAGTTGGTCCCCGTGTCCCCAACGGGCTCGCTGATCCTGGTGCAGCGTCCTGAGCTCCTCGATGAGCTCAGCGCCCTAGTCACCACCCTGCCCTGGTGGCCAGGTCGTGGCCTGAACTTTCAACAGGTCGAGGGTGACCTCGCCCAGACCATCCATTTTTGGCGTGGCCGGGACGGGACCCTCCCCCTCGGCTTCATTGCCACGGATGAGTCGAGCGTCCTGTTGGCGCTCTCGAACGGCGTGGACGAGGCCGCCGTGATCCCGGCCGAGGCCGCATCCCTCGCCGCCTTCGTCGATCGCCTGGAGCTTCGGGCACGCCTGCGGGCCGACACCCAGAGGCTGCACGAGCGCTTCGCTCACGCCGAGAAGCTCACCGCGCTGGGCACCCTGGTCGCGGGTGTGGGACACGAGATCAACAACCCTCTATCGGCGATGCTGCTCTCCATCGAAGCTGCGCGCCGGCTCGTCCTGCCGCAACTCGAGGCTGCACATCAAGCCGCCGCCACGCTGCGTCAGGGGCGAGCGCTGTGCGAGCCGGATCTCGCGCGCCTCTCCTCCGTGCTCGTCAGCGAACGATCGAGCAGGGACGCTTCACGCCTGTTCGATGACATCAACGCGGCAGCGGATGCGATCGCCTCCATCGTGCGCGATCTGCGCATCTTCGCCCGTGCGGACAGCGAAGAGCCCGCCGAGCTCGTGGAGATCGAGGAGCTGATCGATCACGCCATTCGTCTGGTGGGCCGTGAGGTGTTCCAGCATGGCCTGCTCGAGCGAGATTTCAGCGCCGGGCTGCCGAAGCTGGTGCTGCCGCGCAACCGCGTCACGCAGGTGATCATGAACGTGCTGATCAACGCGTCCCACGCGATTCGAGAGGTCGATCGCCCCATTCATCGGGTACGCGTCTCGACCCGGGCCGATGATGACTTCGTGGCCGTGGCGGTGAGTGACACGGGGCCCGGCATCTCGCCCGACCATCTGGGGCGCATCTTCGATCCCTTCTTCACCACCCGGCGCAATGAGCTCGGCACCGGCCTCGGCCTCGCCATCTCGCGCTCCATTCTGCGGCGCATCGGCGGCGATTTGGCGGTGGAATCCGTGCACGGCTCGGGCGCCACCTTCCTCTGCTTCTTGCCGCTGCCCACGCGCGACATGCTCAAGAATGCCTACAAGACGTCGACCGTGCGCGCGCGCAAGGAGGTCCCTTCCAAGCGCCTCTCTTCCGTGATGCTGATCGAGGATGACGAGCGCGTGTTGCGCTCCTACGTGCGCCTGCTGCACCCGGACTACCGCGTGATTATCGCTCAGGACGCCGCGGACGCGATCGGGCTCTTGGAGTCGGGGAGCAGTCCGGATGCGGTGTTGATGGAGCTCGATCTCCAGGGCTCGGATGGACGCGACTTGCTCGACTGGCTGAGCGTGCATCGCCCCGCGCTCCGTGATTCGGTGCTGATCGTGACCGCGGCCTCCTCCAAGCCGGAGTACGCCGAGTTCTTGCGCAACTATCAGGGCATGCTCCTGCACAAACCCGCGACCGGAACCGAGCTTCTGCAGGCCGTGGAGAGCACGCTCTCGCGCAACGTCTCAAGCGCTGTTTCGGCCGAGTAGGAACTTCGCGAGCGGGATGGCGTCGAGGCGCGCCGTCTCCAGCAAACCTTCGATCAATCGCCGGCCCAGGCGCGCCAAATCGAGCAGGCGCTGGATGCGAGCCTGTTGCGCTTGCGCGCGCGCGCGCACCTCGGCGTCGCTCGACTTCAGGTGCACGTCGAGCGACGCCAGCGCCTGCTCCATCGAACCTATCGCCTCGAGCACCTCCACCAGCTCCCGCTCACGGAACACACGCGAGATCATCTTCCAGAGGTTGCTCTCGGCCACGAAGAAGTCGCGTCGCTGTCCGTGGATCCACACGCGCTTCACGACGCCCCAACGCAAGAGATCGTTGAGCGCCATGGAGACGGATCCCGCGGAGAGCTCCAACCTGTCCCGTAGCTCGTTCGCCCCCAGCGGCTCATCCGAGAGATAGAGCAAGCTCCAGATGCGCCCCATGTGGCGCTTGAAGCCCCAAAACTCGATCAATCGTCCCACGGCGTCGCTCAACAGCTGCTCGCTCTGCCACAGCTCGGTTCGTCCAGTGGGTGCTTGCTCGGTGGGGGGCATGGTGGTGCTCCAATCGGCGCGCGAAAGTCACGACTTGCGGCGTGTCAACACCAGGGCGAGGTTACGCAACAGCTCTCGCGGCCTCGCTTCGGGGAGCTGCTCCAGGGCTTCGAGCGCCTCGGAGCTCTGCTCGAGGGCATAGGCGCGCGCATCGTGGCACGCGCTCTGGACCAGGGGGTGCAGGCTGATCGCCCGGGCGGCGTCCGCTTGGCCCTGGCGCGCGCGCTGCAGGTGATCCAACAGCTCGCCGCCCGAATCCCGCTCGAGCGCGAGCGCCAGCGGCAGGGTGGTCTTGCCTTCCGCCAGGTCCGCGCCGAGACGCTTGCCGACCTCACGCGGGTCGCCCGCCAGGTCGAGCACGTCGTCGACGATCTGAAAGGCCACCCCCACTTGTTCGCCGAACCGGCCCGCAGCTTGCACGAGATCCTCCCGGCGAGCTATCCGCGCGCCGCTGCGACACGCGAAGCCAAAGAGCGAGGCGGTCTTTCCACGCACGATCTCCAGGTAGCCCTCGACGCCCAGGTCGTCGCGGTTGCGCGCCTTGAGCTGCGCGACCTCGCCCGAGATCAGGCGCTCGAGCGTGCCGAGCATGTCGTGCATGGCGCCGGGGACGCTCGCCCCCTCGACCAACTGAAGGGCACGGGTCAACAAGAGATCACCGGACAGCACGCTCACGAGGTTGCCCCAGAGCACGCGGCTGGCAGGGCGATTGCGGCGCTCCTCGCCCTCGTCGATCACGTCGTCGTGCAGCAAGGTCGCCGAGTGGATCAGCTCCGCGGCCGCCGCGATCGGGGCTGCCGCCCGTGGATCGCCGCCCGAGGCCGCCGTGGTCAAGAGGCAGGTGAGCGGCCGCACGCGCTTGCCCCCGGCCTGCACCAGGTGCAGGGCCGCCTCGGCCAACGGCGTCGGGCCATGAACCGCCGAGATCACACGGTCTTCGAGGATGGGCAAGGCATCGGACAAGAGCGCGCTTACGGCGTCGAGGTGCTGGGTCGCCGAGGCTGCGGAGGGGTGGAGGCGAGCAGCGTCCTTGAGTGCTTCCTGCTGGGCCGCTGGGATCATTGGTTCGTCTCCATGCCCGCGCGCTGGCGCGAGGAAAATCGGACCGTACAGAAGTTTCAAAAAACGTTGAACTATGGGCCCCGGGCGGGAACGCGTCAACCACGTCGATTCGGCTTCGCAAGCGGCCAACTACGAGATTCCGCGCAGGAAACGGCGCCCCGAGCTATGAAGGGGCCAGCGGAGGCGAATCGGCGTGCACTTTTTCTTTGGTTTCCTCACCGCCTCGGTGATCTGGGGCGCCCTCGCGACCCTCGCTTACCTGGGCATCCTCCCCTTCCCCGTCGACCAGAGCTCCGAGGAGGAGGTCGCGTTGGTGGCCGAGGCGCCGGCGGAGGAGGCAAACACCGCGCGGGGCAAAGCGAAGCGCCGCCCCAAGCGCTCGCGCGCTGCCCCGGGCAGCGGAGGCGCGGGCCGCAACCGCAGCGGCGATCAGACCACCCGGCAGGTGGGCGACGACCTGGACTGGGACGGCACCCGCCAGGTCGACATGGGCGCCGGAGAGGCCCAGCTCTCGGGCACGGAGATCGAGCGCGGCTTCGACAGCGTGATGAACCGGATCCGGCGGTGCTTGATCCTCGTGCCGGCGGACGGGGAGATCAAAGGTCAGCTGCTGTTCGGCATGCGTGTCGGCGGCGACGGGCGTCCGCGCGCCGTTCAGCTCACGGGCCCCTCCATCGTGATCAACGGGGAGAGTGGAAGCTGCCTTCGAGAGGCCGCCCGGTCGATCCGCTTCGCCAGCTTCGATGGCCCCGACATGTTGTTCAAGTACCCGGTGACCCTCCAGTGAGGGCATGGTTCAACGACCGGTGAAAACGGGCTTGCGCTTTTCGGCGAAGGCCGCGAGCGCTTCCACCCGGTCCACCGAGGCCAGCACGCGCTCATAACAGGCGCGCTCCCGCGTGAGGCCATCGCTGAGCGGAAGCTCGTCGGCCGCGCGCAGCGCCTCGAGGGCGGCAGCGAGCGCGAGCGGGGCGCCCTCCGCGAAGGCGCGCGCGAACTCGAGCGCGCAGCTGAGGACGTCTTGCCCGGCGGCGGCCACGCGGTTCACCAGGCCGATGCGTAGCGCCTCTTCGGCCGGAATCTTCTCGCCCGTCAGGATCATCTGCGTGGCGCGCGCGAGGCCCACGACGCGTGGCAAGCGCTGGGTGCCACCGGCTCCGGGGATGATGCCGAGGGCCACTTCCGGCAAGCCGAGCAGCGCGCCTGGGGCAGCGACACGCAGATCGCACGCCAGAGCAAGCTCGAGCCCGCCGCCCAGGGCGGCGCCGTTGAGGGCGGCGATCACGGGCCGGTCGAGCTGATCGAGCGCGAGGAAGGCGCGCCCGGCTGCGTCGAGAAAGGCACGCACCTGGGCGTCGCTCATCGTGCGCCGCTCCTTGAGATCGGCGCCCGCGCAAAAGGCTCGCGTGCCTTGCCCGGTGATCACGAGGGCGCGCACCTCCGGATCCACACGCAGCGCGTGCGCGCGCGACGTGAGCTCTTCGAGCATCGAGGTGGTGAGCGCGTTCAGTCGCTCTGGACGCGCGAGGCTCCAAATGGCGATCCGTTCGCGCACCTCCGTGGCGATCTCACCCGCGGCACCCAAGGTCATGGCTGTCCTCCAGACAGGTCGCGCGCCCCAAGCGCGAGACGCTCGCGATACACACGGTTGCGCGGATCGAGGAGGACCGCGCGTTCGAGCTCCGCCTGCGCCTGCGCAGCGCGCCCGAGCTGGGCGAGCAGGAGTGCGCGACCGACCCAGGCGGGGGCGAATTCGGGCGTTCGCTCGAGCACGTCGGCGTAGATGCGCAGGGCCTCTTCGTAGCCGGCACGGTTGATCACGAGCGCCGCGAGACCGAGGCGCAAGCTGCGCTCCTTGGGGAAGCGCGCGATGGCCGAACGCAGAACCGCTTCGGCCGCCCCCGGATCGCCTGACTGCGCGAGGGCGATGGAGAGCGCGTGCCGGGTCTCGGCGTGCGCCGGATCGAGCCGCGCGGCCTCGCGCAACGGAGCCACGGCGGCCTCGGCCCGCCCCCAGCGCAACAGCCGCGTCCCGAGCACGCGATGGGTCCACGCCCGCTGCGGTTCGAGCGCGACCGCCGCGCGGTAGGCCCCCTCTGCCAGCTCGTACTGCCGCGAGAGCTCCTGGGCATGACCGAGATAGACCGTAAGCCGCGCCTGCTGCGGGGCCAGGGCCGACGCGCGGGTGAACGCACGGACCGCGGCCTCCCCTCTCCCCTCCCCGACGTACGCACGCCCCAGATCGACCCAGTACGAGAGATCCTCCGGCGCCTCGCGCACGGCCTCCTCGAGGGCCTTGCTGGCGAGGGCGAACGCTCGCTCGTCGAGGGCACGTCTGCCCCGAGCGGCCGCGGGGTGCACACAGCCCGCGCTCAGCAGCCCGAGAAGGAGGGCGAGCCAGCGCAGCCTGCCGCCCCTGGGCGTACATCTTCGCGCGGGAGCTTGACGAGGGGCGACATCGCGCGGACGATCGCGCCCATGACACGCGAAACGCTGCAATCCATCCTGCGCGGGGCCGAGGGACTGACTGAAAAGGCCGGTGCGTTCCGGGTCCCGAGCGAGCATCGGGTGACGTTTTACCTCGGAAACGACGGCCGTGGCATCGTCGTCAACGAGATCGAGGAGATCAAGCTGAGCGACGAGTTCGTGGTGCTGACCGCGCCCGAACCCGGCCAGGTGTTCACCGCCTACGCCTCTGTCTACGCGGTGTCGATCAAGCCGCCGAAGCCCAACGCCCCCAAGAAGGCGGGCTTCGCCTGATGGCAGCGCGCATTCTGGTCGTGGACGACGAGGCCGGTCTGCGCGAGATGCTGGGGGTCTTGCTGCGACGTGCGGGATATGAGGTGGAGCTGCGCGACGGCTGCCGCGCGGCCCTCGCGCGCCTCGACCAGACGCCCGCGTTCGATCTCGTGATCACCGATCTCGCCATGCCGGACGGCTCGGGCATGGACCTGCTCGAGGCGATCCGGAAGCGCGACGACGCCCTGCAGGTGATCATGGTCACGGCGTTCGCCACCACGGAGCAGGCCGTGGACGCGATGCGCCTCGGCGCCTACGACTACATTCAGAAGCCGTTCAAGAACAGCGAGCTCCTCGCGCAGGTCGACAAGGCCCTCGAGAAGCGCTCGATCGTCCACGAAAACCGCGCCCTGCGCGCTCAGGTCACGGGCAACTTCCGCTTCGGCAACCTGATCGGCAAGGGCCAGAAGATGCAGGCCGTGATGGACATCGTGCGCCGCGTGGCCAGCGGCCGCTCGAGCGTGCTGATCACGGGCGAGAGCGGCACGGGCAAGGAGGTGATCGCGCGCTCGCTGCACGAGGCCGGAGATCGCGCCAAGCACCCGTTCATCACCGTGAACTGCGGCGCGCTACCCGAGAATTTGATGGAGAGCGAGCTCTTCGGGCACGAGAAGGGCGCGTTCACCGGGGCCAACACCAAGAAGGATGGCCTCTTTCGCGCGGCCTCCGGAGGCACGCTGTTCCTCGACGAGGTGGGTGAGCTGCCTGCCCCCTTGCAAGTGAAGCTCCTGCGCGTTCTGCAGGAGCGCAAGGTGCGCCCGGTGGGCGGAAGCCAGGAGATCGAAGTGGATGTGCGCGTGGTGGCCGCCACCAACCGCGACGTGGAGCAAGCCGTACAAGACGGCAGCTTTCGGCAGGACCTCTTCTATCGCTTGAACGTCATCCGCATCCGCCTCCCACCGCTGCGCGAGCGCCTGGAGGACGTCCCCATGCTCGCAGCCCACTTCTTGCAGAAGCACTCTGCGCTCGAGGGAAAGCGGCTCAGCTTCTCTCCGGAGGCGATGCAGTGGATCGTGCAGCAGCAGTACCCCGGCAACGTGCGCGAGCTCGAAAATGTGGTCGAGCGCGCAGTCGCCCTGGCCAGCGAACCCTACGTGGTGCGGCGCGACGTCCAGAGCAGCGCATTCTTCGAGCCCGTGAGCGCGGAGCCCGAGCCGATTCAAGTGCTACCGCCGGAGGGGTTGGATCTCGATCAAGCGCTGGGAAACCTGGAAAAAAGCCTGTTGCTGCAGGCCCTCGAGCGAACCGGCGGCAACCGCACACACGCGGCCAAGCTGCTCAACACCAGCTTCCGCTCGCTCCGCTACCGACTCGCCAAGTATGGGCTGGGCGATGATCCAAACTCGCCGCTCGGGGAGGACCCGGGCGACACTTAGGCAAGAACCGAGGTCTCTGATGCAGCACCCCGTCCCGACCGCCGCAACCCCCGCCTCCGTTCCCAGCGCTCTGCCACTTCGCTCCCGGCGCGCGGGCTATACGCTGGTAGAGTTGATGGTCACGGTCGCCATCATCGGCATCTTGGCGGCCATCGCCATCCCCGCCTATTCGAGCTACCTGTATCGCGCGAAGACCACCGAGGCGATAGGCTTTCTGGCGGACATCAAGTCGCGCCAAGAGGCCTATCGCTCCGAGTATTTCCAGTACTGCGCGGTCTCGGCGGACAACGACAGCAGCTACTGGCCCACCGCCACACCTGGCCGGAAAGCCGTGGCGTGGAACCAAGGAACCATCCCGGTCGGCTGGGCCCAGCTCGGCGTGCGCCCACCGAACCCACAGGTGTACTTCGGCTATCAGGCCATCGCCGGAGCACCGGGCTCGACCCCTGCTGCCGGGCTCGGCTACGACGGCAGCGACTATTGGTTCGTGTCGCGCGCCAGGGGCGACCTCGACGGAGACGGCGTCTATCTCACCATCGAGAGCTACAGCGCCCGACAGTCGCTGTACGTCAGCGAGGCCAAGGGCTGGGAATAGCCGACTGACAATTCTCGGCACTCTTCACCCCTCAAGGTGACGAAAAGCGCGCCGAGAACCTCTGAACTGGGGGTTAGATCGCAGAACCCCCCGCCCTGCCCCCGCAAAATCTCTGGCACGCCCCCTGCACTACCTCCCAACGAAGCTTCGACGGTCGTCTGGTTCGACTGGCAGGTACGTGTGGCGGGCATCCGCCGGAGGGAGCAAACATGCGTAAGGTACTCAACAAGAAGTCTGGTTTCACGCTGATCGAGCTCATGATCGTGGTTGCGATCCTCGGCATCCTGGCCGCCATCGCCATCCCCGCCTTCGTCACCTACGTGCGTCGCTCCAAGACCGCGGAGGCCAGCGAGCAGCTCAAGGCGCTGTTCAATGGCGCGGCGACCTACTACATGCAGGAGCGCGCGGGCTCGGGGCTCACGGCGAGCCACCAGGTCAACTGCTTGGTCGCGTCCAACACCACTGGCCAGATCGCCACGCCTGGGCCCAACAAGCAGGCTCCCACCAAGGAGCAAATGGCCCCCACCAAGAGCTTCTACGAGCTCGGCTTCCGGCCCGAAAACGCTTACTATAGGTACACGATCAACACGAAGGTGACCGCCGAATGCGGCAGCGCCGCTGGCACGGAAACCGCTCCTTCGCACAAGTATGACTTCGTCGCTCATGGCGACCTCGATGGCGACAGCACGCTCTCGACCTTCACGCTCTCAGTGGGCGCAAATCACGAGAACGAGCTCTTCCACGCCACCGGCGTCCACATCGTGAACGAGACCGAGTGATCTGAGCACATCTGGTCCTACAGCGGCGCCGCGGCGAAAGTCGCGGCGCCGCTCGTGTTTGATGCGACTTCACCTGGTCTCCGACGACGCGCGTACGCATTTCCGGCTGCGCATGCCGGCTTCGTCCAAGGGACTTACGCGGCCGAGCTGGACCGCGCTGCGCGTTTAGTGGCCGCTGGCGCGTACCGTGCGATAGCCTGGTGCAGTGCTTGAGCCCTCTCGCACTGCCGAATCCGATCCAGGAGCGGCGCGCCACAGCCGCTGGCTCAGGCTCCCCGTCGTGCTCAGCCTGGTGGCCCTTGCCACGCTCCCCAAGCTATCGAACGCGTTCGTGTGGGACGATCTCGCCCTGATCGTAGAGAGTGAGTTTATCCATCAGCCCACGAACCTCGCCCGCGTGTTCGGCGTCGACACCATGTTTGCGGCCGACGGCGGCAAGTTCCAACACATCGCGCAGCTGGACACCTACCGTCCGATCACCATCGCGACCTTCTTCGTGGACGCGGCCATCTCCGGCAAGGAGCCGCTCGCCTACCACATAAATAATTTGTTGATCCACCTGGCGTGCGTCGCCTTGGTGTACGCGCTCGCGCTGCACTTGCTCTGGCCGTTGTACGCCGACCGCTCCCCGCGGGAGACACGGCGAATCGCCTGGTGGGCCGCGCTTTGGTTCGGACTGCACCCGCTGCTCGCGGAGGCGCACGTGTGGATCAATGGCCGGAGTGATCTCTGGTGCACGGCCTTCGGCCTCTCGGGCGTGCTGGTGTGGCTGCGCGCGCGCGCTTGCAGCGACACGGGGACACGAGCTGGCCTCTTGAGCCTGAGCGGAGCGCTGTTTCTGCTCGGGCTCTTGAGCAAGGAGAGTCTCCTCCCGGCGCTCTTCGTGCTCGTCGTGTGGAGCACGGGCGCCTTCGAACGCCGGCTCTCGGAGCTCGATCTCTCGCGGCGCAACCTGCTCAGTTTCCTTCCCATCGGGATCGCCATCGGCGCCTATCTCTTGCTTCGTTGGAACGCCCTGAGCGGCCTGCGGGTGAGCGCGGGCAGCCCCCAGCTCGCGCTGGCTTCCGCGCGGCTTCCGGTGCTGCTGCTCGACGGGCTCACCCAGGCGCTGCTGCCGACCCGACTCATGCCCCGTTACCTCGACGAGACCTACGGGCGCCTCTCGTCTGCGGCCTTGCTCGGATGCGCCGCCCTGTTGGTGGCCCTCGTCGGTCTGGGCTGGATCTGGCGTCGTCGTTTGCCCTTGCTCGCGTTCGCGCTCGCGTGGTTCACCGCGGTGCTCGCGCCCGCTAGCCTGATCACGACCTTGCAGTGGTACGGCTT
>JBIQKA010000085.1:4020-20514 GCA_044507075.1 Myxococcales bacterium | reverse complement strand
GTGCGCACGTTGGCGGCCACCCGACTCTGCACGATGAGCTTGTGACGCCCGTGCTCCTCGTCGCGCTCCACCTTGGCCTCGAACAGGCCGAGATCCGGGTACTTCGCGAGCAGGTACGCGTGGATCGCGGCGCGTGCCCGCTCCACCTTGTCGGCATCGGTGAGGTCGTCACGGGTGAGGTCCGTCGCGCGCACGCAGGCCTCGAACACGCGGGCGTCCTGCTTGCGTCCGAGCTTGGCCAGGAGCGCGCGGAAGCGGCCGAGCTCGTCGAGCAGGCGCCGCAAGGGATCGCCGCTGACGGGCACGCCACTTTCGGTTCGCAGCACGAGGCCGTCCACGCCGGCGTCGCGCAGATAACGCTCGAGCGCGTCGGCGTCCTTGAGGAACTGCTCCTTCTTGCCGCGCTTCACCTTGAACAGCGGGGGTTGCGCGATGTAGAGGTAGCCGCGGCGGATCACCTCCGGCATCTGCCGATAGAAGAACGTGAGCAGCAGCGTTCGGATGTGGGATCCGTCCACGTCGGCGTCGGTCATCAGGATGACGTGGTGGTAGCGCAGCTTCTCGATGTCGAAGTTGCCGCCGCCGTCGACGCCGCAGCCGAGCGCCGTGATCAGGGTGCCGATCTCCGCGCTCGAGAGCATCTTCTCGAAGCGCGCGCGCTCCACGTTCAGGATCTTGCCGCGCAGCGGCAAGATGGCCTGAAAGCGCCGGTCGCGACCTTGCTTGGCGCTGCCGCCGGCCGAGTCACCCTCGACGATGTAGAGCTCGCTCTTGGCGGCGTCGCGCTCCTGGCAGTCCGCCAGCTTGCCCGGAAGACTCGAGATATCGAGCACGCCCTTGCGCTGCACCATCTCGCGCGCCTTGCGCGCCGCCTCGCGCGCCTTGGCGGCCACGAGCGTCTTGGCGATGATCTTGCGAGCCGTCTGCGGGTTCTCCTCGAAATAGGCGCCGAGGCGCTCGCCCACGACGTGCTCCACGATGCCCTTGACCTCGCTCGAGACGAGCTTGCTCTTGGTCTGCGAATCGAAGCTCGGATCGGGGTGCTTGACCGCCAGGATGGCGGTCAGGCCTTCGCGCGCGTCCTCGCCGCTCATGGCCGCCCCTTTGAGCTCCTTGAGCAGGTTCTGCGCCTCGCCGTAGGAGTTGATGGTGCGGGTGAGTGCGGTGCGCAGGCCGGTGAGATGGGTGCCGCCGTCCTTGTTGGCGACGTTGTTCGTGTAGCAAAAAATTTGCTCGTTGAACGCGTCGCTCCACTGCAGGGCGATGTCGACCTCGACGTTGTCCCGGTTGTCCGTGATCCGGATCACGTCGTCGTGCAGCGCTTGGCGGGTCTTGTTGAGCTGGGAGACGAACTCGGTGATGCCGCCCTCGAAGTGGTACTCCTGCTTCCGGTCGTCCCGCTCGTCGGTGAGCTCGATGCGCAGGCCGGCGTTGAGGAAGGAGATCTCACGCAGGCGGTTGTTGAGCGTCTCGAACACGAAGTCCGCGTTGGTGAAGATGGTGGGGTCCGGCTTGAACGTGACCTTGGTGCCGGTGCGCTCGGTGGTGCCGATGATGCTGAGCGGCGCCTGGGGCGCACCGCGGCGATACTCCTGAAAGTGCGTCTGCCCTTCACGGTAGATCTCGAGCTTGAGCCATTCGCTCACGGCGTTGACTGCGCTCACGCCCACGCCGTGCAGGCCCGCGGACACCTTGTAGCTGTCGTTGTCGAATTTGCCGCCCGCGTGCAGGACGGTCATCACGACCTCCACGGTGCTCACGCCCTTGGAGTGCATGCCGGTCGGGATGCCGCGCCCGTCGTCCATGCAGGTGAGGGAGCCGTCCGCGTGGATCGTGAGCATGATGTTGTTGCAATGGCCGGCGAGGTGTTCGTCGACCGCGTTGTCCACGACCTCCCAGACCAGATGGTGGAGGCCCGTGCCGTCGTGCACGTCGCCGATGTACATGCCGGGGCGCTTCCGGACTGCTTCGAGGCCTTCGAGCACCTGGATGGAGCTCTCGTCGTAGCCCTTCCCCAGGGGACTGAGACTCTCTTTCGCTTCGGTCATGTTTGCCTTTGGTCCAAGCGCGTAGTCGCACGCGCGAATCTTCTTCTGTCAGGCGCGCGGTCGCATTCACCGCACGAAGCAAGCTCACGTGCGCCACAGGGCTCCGAAACACCCTCTGCTCGGCCGTGCTTCGGCCCGGTGCCCCCCGTACGCGCGCGCGCGTTTAAAGATGCACGAGCATACCCGCGCGGACCGCCGCGGGCAAGCCCATAGGCTGGGCTAACTGCCCGAGATTTCAGCATTCAAAGGGGTAGGTGATCCCCCCTGACCGGCCCCCGGGACGACCGCTGCTCAGGGCGTAGGCTGGGTCAGCACCCCGGAGAAGTCGTAACCGCGCAGCTTCGCCGAGACACGCGCCGCCTGGCCGCTGAGCTCCATCTGCATGCTCGAGTCGACCTCCACCGGGCCGACATCCGGGCAGAACACCGTGCGCACGACCTTGCCGCCGCTGCCGCCCGTCTCGCGGATCTCAACGCACTGGCGGAAGTCGCCCGCCGGGGTGGTGACCTCCTTCTCGGTGTCGGTCACCTCCGCCTCGGCGCCAGCGCCAGCGTCCCAGGTCGCCCCCTTGCGGATAGGCCCCTTGAGGACGTAGGCGCCCCGGTCGCTGCGATAAAGCCCCTCGGGGCGGATCTCGTAGGGGATCGGGGCCGCGCCCGAGCTGACCTCGACGTGGGTGCCGTCGCTGCTCAGCACGCGCGTGATAGCCAGGGTCGGGAGCCCCTGGCCGGTGTCGACGTCGTAGGTCCAGACCGACCCGGGGCGCAGCGGATACAGGCGATGGATGTCGAGCGGCCCCTGCGCCGTGGGCTTGCTCTGCGCGCCGCCACAGGCGGCGGCAGCCAGGCAGAGCGAGAGCGCGGCGAGGACCCCAGAGGAGCAGGAGATGGGCGTGTTCACTGCCAGTAAATGTACACCAGGCAGGCCACGAGTCCGAGCCCGAGGAGGCCGACGCCCGGCAGAAACCAATCGACCTCTCGCTCGCGATCGGACATCGCCGGGAGCTTAGCGCCTCACGACACGGCCGCCCACAACCCGAGCCAGAGCGAGCACACCGCGGCGGGCACGAGCCAGAGCGAGGCCGAGAGCGCGCGCCGACGCAGGGCCGCCTTCAGGCGCGTGCGATGTTCCTCGTCGAGGGGAGGGTGCGCTCCCCTGAGCGCCAGCTCGCGCCGAATGCGGGCCTGCGGCGGGAGCGCGTACGGGATCCACAGCGCGGTCCAGAGCAGGCAAGCGGCGAGCGCGAGCGCCGTCCAATTGGGCAAGAGCGCGCTCAATCGGCGAAACAGCGAGTCGTCGAGCCGCACGCCTGCCTCGTCGATCCAGGCGCTGAAGGTGCGACCGTCTCGCAGCGCGACCTCGACCACGAAGGTGCTGTCGGCGGCCGCACTGGGCCGCAGGTCTTCGGGCAGCTCACGCGGTCGCGCGGCGCGCACGCTGTGCACGGGAGCTTTGGGGAGCGGCAAGATGCCCACGCCGCCGCCGTCGCCGGCGACCACCGCCACATTGTCGTCTCCGATCACCAGGCTCAGGGCGCTCTCGGGCAGATAGAGCTCGCGCGTCTGCGCGCCTGCGTGCTCGGCAAGCTCCTCGGCCGAGAGCGCGAACACCACGCGGGCGTCGCGTGGCAGGGCCTGCTCGAGCGGAGCCGACGGCTTGGCCAGCGCGAGCACGACCATCAACGGCCCCGAAAGCACGCACGCCAAGAGCAGGCTCCACACGAAGGTGCCGCTCTTGGAAGGGGCCGCTTCGGGGGGCACCGCGGCGGGGTCGGTCACCTGGTCGCGCAGGTAGAGATAGCTCGAGACCACCATGCCTTGGCCGAGCGCGAGGCCCAGCGCGAGCAGCGGGAGCAACACCAACCCGAAGATCAGCGTGCCACGGAGCGAGGCGTTGCTGGCGGCGAGCGCGACCGCCACGAGGCCGGGGACCACCTGCATGGCGTGCGCGACCAGGCTGGTCAGCCAGCTGCGCAAGGCTCCCGTCTCCGAGACCAAGCGCGCGCTCTCGAGCAGCGCGCCGTGCAGCTCGCCCCCGCGGTCGATCAAGATGGCGGGCGCGTGTTCGAAGTGCACACTCACGGCCATCACCAGGCAGCTCGCGAGCAGGGGCACGCCCAGGCTCTTGAGGAACTGCTCGGTGCCCGCGGGCCGACCGAGCGAGATCCCTCCGAGCATCACGTCGGGGCCGAGCGCGAGCAGACTCAAGACCACGATCGCGCCGAGCACCGTCACGGCCGCCATCTGCACGCCCGCCGCGGCGAACCACGCCCGGGTGCGCTTTGGCGGCTGCTCCGGGGCCGGCGCATGGGGCGCGGAGCCCGGCTGCTGCGCCTCGGGCTGCGCGCGTCCGATCCCGATCTGCAGCGCGAACAGCTCGCACAGAAACCAGGGCGCGGTGAAGATGCCGAGCCCGCAGCACACGGCCGAGAGCGAAGTAAGCAGCGCGCCCCCGAGGCCGAGGGTGGCCCAGGGGCGGCGCCGAAACAGGCGGATCGACTCGCGCAGGGCCGCGCTAGGCAACAGGGCGCGCATTCGCGGCGGTTCCTACCACGCTCGGGGGATCTTCGCTTGGTATGCTCCGGCCCGGGCGCGCTGCGGCGCCGGAAAAGGAAGTGAGCTCGTGAAGGCCTTGTTTGCCCCTGGGTTATTCGCCGGAGAAGTGGTGGTCGTCACCGGAGGCGCCACCGGCATCGGACGCGCGGTGGCCGAGGAGGTCGGGGCGCTCGGGGCCAAGGTCGCGATCTGTGGCCGCCGAAAGGAGAAGCTCGACGCGGCCAAGGGCGAGCTCGAGGCGCAGGGAGTCGAGGTCTTCGCGGCCCCCTGCGACATCCGCGACGAGGCGGCGGCCACGGCGTACATGGCAGGGGTGCTCCAGGCGTTCGGCCGGATCGATGTCTTGGTCAACAACGCAGGGGGGCAGTTTCCGATGCTCGCAGAGCACCTCTCGCTCAAGGGCTTCGAGGCTGTGGTGCGCAACAACCTGCTCGGCACCTGGAACATGACGCGGGCGGCCGGGACGCAGGCCTTCCTCAAGCAAAAGAGCGGCCGCATCGTCAACGTGATCGCGCAGATCGCGCGCGGTTTCCCGGGCATGCTGCACACTGGGGCGGCGCGGGCAGGGGTCGACAACATGACCAAGTCGCTCGCGATCGAGTGGGCCCAGCACGGCGTGCGCGTGAACGCGGTCGCTCCGGGGGTGATCAAGACCAGCGGCACGGAGCAGTACGCGCCGGCGTTTCTCGAGATGGGGCGACAGGCGACGCCGCTCAAGCGGCTCGGGCGCAGGGAAGAGGTGAGCCACCTGGTGGTCTATCTCGCGAGCAAGGCCGCGGACTTCGTGACGGGGCAGACCTTCTACATCGACGGCGGGCAGAGCCTCTGGGGGGATGTGTTTCCGATTCGCGACGGCATCCCCGGCAGCGAGCCGCCTGCGTGAGCGCCGCCGCCAGCCCTCAACGTACGCTCCCGCGGGGCGCGATCAGGCGCTGGCTTCCACCGTCTCGCGCTGTTTGCGCCGCAGATCGATGAAGTACGTGATCGCGACCGAGATGTAGTAGAGGCCCACCAACGGCACCAACAAGAGCAGCATGCTCAAGGCGTCCTGCGTGGGCGTCAGCACGGCGGCGATGATGCTGGAGACCACGAGCCACCAGCGGCCGAACCCGAGCAACTGCTTGTGGTTGACCATGCCGGCCAGCGACAGAAAGACGATCACCACGGGCACCTCGAAGGTGATCCCGAAGACCATCAGCATCTGCGCGACGAAGGAGACGTACTCACCCATCATCAACGTGGGCTCGATCTCCACGGCGCCGCCCGGCAGCTGCCCGGCGAAGTCCATCAGCGTCTCGAAGGTGGGTGGGAAGATGTAGAACCAGCCGAACAGCCCGCCGATGGTGAAGCAGATGGTGGAGGCGAAGACGAACGGCAGCACCAGGCGCTTTTCACGGTCGTAGAGGCCGGGCGAAACGAAGCACCAGAACTGGTAAAAAACCCAGGGGCTCGAGCCCAGGAAAGCCACGATGGCGGATTGCTTGAGGTAGACCACCATCGGGTCCACGGGGCTCGCAAAGTGCAGCTTGGGGGCGCCGAGGCCCATCGAATGCCACGCCTTGTTGAGCGGGATGACCAGCAGCGTGAACACCTGCTCGCGGAAGATCCAGGCGATGACGAAGGCGGGGAGAAACGGGATCAAGCTCCGGACGAGGCGCGTGCGCAGCTCGTCGAGGTGCTCGAAGAACGTCATCTGTACGTCGCTCTCGGGTTCCTGCTCGTCCACTCAGGCCTCGTTGCCTCGTTCGCCGCCGCCGTGGTCCTGCGCCGGCACGCGGGTGCTCGACTCGAACTGAACCCGGGCGTGGGCGAGATCGACGCCCTCCTGCGGGTTCTCGCGCTCGCGGTCGCTCGGCCGGAGGGGCTGACGCTGGGGCTTCGGGGGTTCGCGATCGCGCAGGGGGTTGCGCAGCTCGTCATCGTTCAACAACTCGTCGATGCCGGTCGAGCGCCGCAGGTCGTTCGTGGCCCGCCGCACCTCGCGCATCCCCTTGCCGACGGTCTTCATCAGCTGAGGCAGCTGACGCGGGCCGACCGCGATCAGGAGGATCACGGCGATGATCACCATTTCGCCGAAGCCGATGCCGAACATACGCCTGTGGTTTAGCAGCTCCCGGCGCTTTGGCCTAACCCCTCGAAAGATCGCGCAAAGTATGGTTCTTACTGGGCCGAGGCGAGGGTGTGCAGGCGCTCTGCAGCGGTGCCCAAGAGGCGCATCTGGCGCTCGAACTCGCGCACCAGCTGCTGGGCCCGGGTGGAGGTCTGGGCGAGCTGCTCGGACTCCACCGCGCGGTCGCGCTGCGCCGTGTTGAGCTGGTTGGCGAGCGTGGAGATGGACTCGATGGCCTGGGTGACCTGCTTGCCCCCACGGGCCTGCTCCTGCGACGAGCGCTCCACGTGCTGGGTGATGACGCGCATGCGCTCGGCGCTCTTGATGATGAGCTCGGAGCCGCGCGCCTGCTCGCTGGTGGCCGCGGCGATCTGCTGCACCGTCTCGGCGATGCGGCCGATGGCGTCGGTCACCTGCTTGCTGCCCTTGGCTTGCTCGACGGTGGCGCGCGCGATGGCGCGCACCATGTTGGTGGACTTCTGCGAGGAGTCGAGGATCTTCTTGAGCGCCGCCTCCGCTTCGGCGGACACCTGCACGCCGTGGTCGACGGTGGCGTTCGAGCGTTCCACCGTTTTGATCGCGTTCTTGGACTCGGCCTGGATGGTCTTGATCAGCTCGGCGATCTCCTTGGTGGAGGCGCCCGCGCGCTCGGCCAGGTCCTTGATCTCGTCGGCGACCACCGCGAAGCCCTTGCCGTGTTCGCCAGCCTGGGCGGCGATGATGGCGGCGTTCAGCGCGAGCAGGTTGGTCTGCTCGGCGACGTCGTCGATCACGTTCAGGATGTCGCCGATGGCCTCGATGCGCTGACCGAGCGTCGCGATGATGCTCACGGTCTCGCCGGAGGTCTCCTTGATGCGATTGACCTCTTCGAGGGTCTTGAGGATGGCGTCCGCGCCGCGCTCGGCGTCCACCGCCACCTCCTCGGAGAGGCGCGCGGTTTCGTTGGCGTTGGAGCGCACCTGGTCGATGGACACGTCCATCTCGTTCATGGACGACGAGGTCTCCTCTGCGGTCAGCGAGAGGGCGTCCACGTTACGGGCCACTTCCTTGATGCTGTAGGCCATCTCTTCGATGGAGGACACCGTCTCACGCACGCTGGCGCCGAGGTTCGACATGTTCTCGGCGACCTCGGCGTTGGTGGCGGTCATCTCGAGGATGCTCGAGCTCGACTCCTCGGCGCTGGAGGCCAGGGTCTCGATGTGGGTCCCGATCAGCTTGGCCCCCTCCTGCTGCGAGCCCACCGCGCGCGCCGTCTGCTCGAGCGAAGCCGAGAGCTCGTCGAGCCCCTCGCCGAACCCCGCGATCACGTCGCTGACCTGCTTTTCGAGCTCGAGGACCTCGGCGCGCAGCCCGTCGACGCGGGCGCGGTAGCCTTCGTTTTCGCGGCGCACCTGCTCCAGATCGCCGCGCGTGCCGCTCAGCTCGGCCTCCAGCCGCGCGATGCGCTCGGCGCTGCGCGTGACTTCGCCGCTCGCGTCCTCCTGGCGAGACTTGAGCGCGTCGCGCTCGCGCAGTGCGCTCTCCTGGGCGCGGCGCGCCGTCTCGAGCTCGCCGCGCAGGCGCTCGACCTCGTTGCGCAGGCGGTCCGCCTCGGACTGCTGCCGATCGGCGTCGCCCCGGAAACGGTCGGCGTCACCCTTGAGTCGTTCACCTTCGCTGTGATAGCGCTCGATGCGCTGCGCAAGGGCGTCGATGCCCTCGTAGATCGGGATCTCCTGCGGACCGGCGTTCAGGGGGCGCGCCGCGCGCATACCGTCCCCTGCGCCGCGCACCGCGCTCAGCAAGTGGCTCAGATCGGCGCCGCCCACCGCGTTGAGCACCACGAAGATGCTGGCGAGCGCGGCGATTCCGCCCACCAGCGCGCCTTCGTTGAGTTTCAGGTAGTAACCGGCGCCGGCTCCGATGGCGATCGCGAGTACCAGGTAAATCCTGCGATCCGGCGGAATCTTCTCGAACATGCCTAACAACCCCTTGGGCGCGAGCAGCACGTCGCCTGCTGACCAGGCGCGGCTCGATTCGTGAGCAAAATCTGGCGTGGCCAGAGCGGCCACCTTGCCCGGGTAAGGGTACACCGAGCGTGCGCATTTCTCTCAACTTTGCCGCGGACGAGCGCGCGTTTCTGGCCCTCGCGCCGAGGCCCTTCGGCGTGCCCGGGCAGACGGCGTAGACGTGTCTGGAAACGTGGGAGCTCGCCTGGCTCTGTCAGACGGCGCGCGCCAGCAGCGGCGCACGCGTGGGGCGCCCCTCGTCCACGGTCTGCACGAGCGAAGCGTCCGGGGCGGGCCGCAGCTCGAGGGCGAGATCGCGCTCGGCGTCATGGAGCGGGGTGTCGGCCGCGGCGGCCAGGGCGCGCTCCACCAGGCGGGTGTTGAAGGGGCGCTGGTCGGGCTCGCGGGCCAGCAAGCGCTGGATCAGACGCTCCAGGTTGCGCGGCACGTCGGCTCGCAGGTGGCCGACCAGCTCCGCATCCTCGCTCAGGACCCGGCGCAGCAGCCGGCCTGGATGGGGGCCCGCGAAGGGCGGCCGCCCGGTGAGCGCTTCGAACAGGGTGGCGCCCAGTCCATAGAGGTCGGCGCGCGCCGTGACCGGCCCGCTCGGGGCCGCCTGCTCGGGGGCCAAGTAGCCGGGGGTGCCGAGCACCTGGCAGGCGAGCGGGCTTCCGGAGAGGTCGCCTTGAGGGGGCTGGCAGACGCCGAAGTCCAGCACGGAGACGTGGAGCGCCCCGCGCTCGACCGAGAGCCAAATGTGTTCGGACTTGAGGTCCCGGTGGACGTATCCGGCGGCATGGATGGCCGCGAGGATGCGGGTGGCGCGCCGCAGCACGGCGATCGCCTGGTTCACGGGCAGCGGGCCGCGGCGGCGCACCAGGCGGAGCAAGCTCTCGCCGTGCAGCCGCTCGAAGACCAGGTACGGGGAGCCATCCTCGAGCGTGCCTTCGTCGAGGCAGGCGACCACGCCCGGGTGGCGGATGGCGCGCGCGGCCTCGGCCTCGCGGCGCAAGCGCAGCGCGAGATCGCCCCGGTGCGCGAGCGATGCCTTGAGCACCTTCACGACCAGCTCGCGACCGTCGGTCTCGCGCACGGCGCGCAGCACGACCCCGGTCGCGCCCGTGCCCACGGGCTCACCCAGCCGGTACAGCCCGTCCAGAAGCACCCCCCAGAGCTCCTTGCGCGCGTCCCCAACCATGGCGAAACGATGCCGGTAGCCGCGCAGGCCTCCAAAAAGCGTGCGTGCTTTGCAGAAAATTTGACGGTTCGAGGCGCTTTGCGCCGGAACACTCAGCGCTTGCGCAGGGCCATCAGGTGCTCGCCGCGCGCAGGTCCGCGCCGGAAGTCTGGCCGCGTCTGGGTGGCCACGGCCAGGGGCTCGAAGCCGAACTCGGACGCGACGTCTGCCACCAGCGCGTCCGCGGGTACGCGCTCGCCCGCGTGCTCCCCGTCGCCCATCAACATCACGAGCAGGGCATCTTGCCGCATGACCTCGCCGATCGATTTGAGCGCAAACCCGAGCTCGCGCGCGAAGCGGTCGGCGCTGGTGGCCCGGCGGCGCGCGCCGATCTCGCCTGCGGCGAGGTTTTGCGGATCGATGCCGAGCCAGGCGAAGCGGCGCGCATGGTGGCTCACGTAGTCGTAGGTGTTGCCGTAGGGAGGGGAGGTGAGCACCAGGTCCACGGACTGGTCGACGAGCTCGCGCAGGCGTCGCGCATCGCCCTCACGCACGCGGCTCGGCGGGCCCTTGGCGGCGCGCTCGAACTCGCGCAGCCGATCGGCGAGCTCCTCGGCCTTGCGCTCGAAGAACTCGCTGACCAAACCCTTGCGCACCCGGCGCGAGACCGCTTGCTCCGCCGTGTCGGAGCGCTGCCGGGAGAACTTCACGACCAGCGAAGAGAATACCAGCCGCAGCGCCTCCCGGATGCGCGGCTCCTCGGTCTTGTCGATCTCCTCGAGCAAACCCGCCATTTCCTTGACCACGTGGGGCTCGTACCAGGCGAGCTCGCTCCGCTCGAGCTTGGCGCGCACCGGCGCCCTGGCTTGCACGCGCTCCTCCGAGCGCGCCCGAACTTCGCTGGCGGTGCGCACCAAGAGCCCGCGCGTTGCCGCGTCGAACGAGCTGGTCTTCAGCCGCGAGAGCGAAACCGCGAGCGGATTGAGATCCGTCCCGCTGCTCGCGTAGCCCGCGACGCGCGCCTCCACCAACACCGTGCCGCTCCCGCAGAAGGGATCGAGCACGTGCCCGCCCGACATGCCCAGCCCGGAGAGGACCCGCTCGGCCGTCGCCCAGTGCATACGCGCCG
Organism: Myxococcales bacterium; assembly: GCA_044507075.1. Lineage (GTDB taxonomy): Bacteria > Myxococcota_A > Polyangia > Polyangiales > DASUME01 > DASUME01. The sequence continues at coordinate 9,507 of JBIQKA010000085.1, read as the reverse complement.
GATAGCTGTGGAAGCCGTGGGTCAGGCGATCACGGTCGATGGCTTCGGTGGCGAGCGCGTGCGCGAGGAGCTCGCAGAGCTCGGGCTCGCCAGCCACCAAGGTCTGGCCTCCCGTGTGGCTGAGGGCGCGCTTGGGCCTCCTGGGAGGACGGGGTGAGGTGTGCATGGGTCGCGTTACTTCTTCGCTGGGGCCGGCTGGTCGAAGCGGGCGTTCCGCCCGCGAGCAAGACGTCGAAGCGGGCGGTTCCGCCCGCGAGCAAAAACACCGAGCGCGGGGTGACCCGCGCGCTCGTGCCATCCTGTCATGCCCGACCCTGACTGTCTCCCGGGCCGCGGAGAGGGACGGCTCGTCTGGCGGCGCCGGACTCGGTTTGACACCGCGGAAGGGGGGTGCCAAATGGCCAACTTTCGTACCCTCGAGCGCGCCTGGCGGTGTCCCCGGGCTCGGTCTTCGAGCGTCGCTCCGGCCCGCAAGTGAACACGGCTTTGAGCTCACACGTAGATGAAAGTCCCGCGCCCTCCTGGATCACGGTGGTCGTGCCCACCTATCGCGAGGCCGAGAACATCCCGCACTTGGTCGAACGGCTGAGCAAACAACGCGACGTGTTGGGCGGTGCGCTGGATGTCCTGTTCATGGACGACGACAGCCGTGACGGAAGCGCCGAGTTGGTGGAGAAGCTGAACCTGCCCTGGGTGAAGCTCGTGACCCGCACCTCCGACCGCGGCCTGAGTCAGGCGGTGCTCGACGGGCTGCGCCGCGCTACCGGCGACGTCCTGGTCGTGATGGATGCGGACCTCTCCCATCCACCCGAGGCGCTCCCCGGGATGCTGGCCAAGCTCCGCGAGGGAGCGCACTTCGTGGTGGGTTCGCGGTTCGCGAAGGGAGGCACCACGGACGACGAGTGGGGCATCTTCCGCTGGCTCAACTCGCGGGTCGCCACGCTGCTGGCCTTCCCGCTGACGCGCATCAAGGATCCGATGAGCGGCTTCTTCATGCTGCACCGCAACACCTTCGAGGCGCACGGCAACTACAACCCGATAGGTTACAAGATCGGGCTCGAGCTGTTGGTGAAGTGTGATTGCAAGAACGTCGAAGAGGTGCCGATTCACTTCACCGATCGGAAGCTCGGACAAAGCAAGCTCAGCCTCAAGGAGCAGCTCCGTTACATCGCGCACGTGCGCCGGCTCTACACGTACAAGTTCGATCTGTGGTCGCAGCTGGTGCAGTTTCTGCTCGTGGGCGCCTCGGGCCTGGTCGTCAACCTGCTTCTGCTCACGCTGTTCCTGAAGCTCGGGCTCAGCACCAAGATCGCGCCGATCCCGGCCATCGTGCTGTCGATGGTCTGGAACTTCGCGCTCAACCGGCGGTTCAGCTTCGTCGGCGCGAGCGAGCGGCCCATTTTTCGGCAGTTTCTGGCGTTCGCGTCGGCCTGCTCGGTCGGCGCCGTGGTGAACTACCTGACCACGCTGTTCGTGCTGCGCTTCGTCTCCTCGCCCCAGCTCGCCGCCACGGTGGGCGTGATCGCGGCTACCGGCTTCAACTTCACCGCGAGTCGCCTGTTGGTGTTCAAGGCGACGCACGTCAAGAAGTGAGCCGGCTCAGGGGCTCGGCGCCTCCCGGGTCCGCGCCTCGAGCCCGAAGAAGCTGCGCACCGCGAGGTAGCTCGACGAGCGCGCGCCCTTTTCGTCTCGGGCGATCCACGCGCAGCGCGCAAGGGGGGGCTCTTCGACCTCGTCGCGGCGCGCCAGCGTGAACACCGAAAACAACGGCGCCTTCTCGGTCTCGCGCGGGATCACGTCGCGCTGGCGCAGCACGCTCAAGCCGAGCCCGGGGGCGGTCGAGAGCACGCGCTCGGGAAAGCGCGCGTCGGCGCACACGACCATGCGCCCGCGCGGGCGCAGACAGCGGGCACCGGCTTCCAGGTAGGCCTCGACACCGCCCCGGTACTCTTGCCGCGCGTAGGCCCGCTGCGCGTCGCTCGAGGGCGTGGCCGTGCCGGGAGGCACATAGGGCGGGGTGCCGGTGACGAGGTCGAAGCCACCCGGTGCGAGCTTGGGATGGGCCACCGCGCGCAGATCGCCGAACACGGGCCGCACGCGCTCCGAGAGGCCGTTGCGCGCCACGTTGCGCGTCAAGAGCTCGAATGAGTTGCGCTGGGCCTCCACCGCCACGAAGCGGGCGTCGCTGAGCTTGTAGGCGAGCATCAGCAGCACGGAGCCGATGCCGCTTCCGAGATCGAGACAGCTCGTGGCGCGGGGCAGGAGGCAGGCGGCTTCCCAGGCGGTGATCACATCATCGAGTGAGTAGCGGTGGCCGTGGACGCGCTGGAGGATGCGGAAGCTGCCGGTGATCGCGTCGTCGCTCAAGGGCCCGAGCTCCGCGGGCTCCTCGGGGGCATCCGGGTGAACCGATGGGCCGCTCTTTTCCGACGTGCTCACGGGCCCGAGGATAGCGCGCGGGGAGGGCGCGCGGCCCGGACTTTTCGTGCACGGGAGGAGCGGCGCGAGCCGCACGCGTGTCAGCGCAGGCCGAGCCCCTTCATCTTCTTGTACAGGTGGCTGCGCTCCAGGCCGAGCGCGTCGGCCGTGGCGGTGACGTTGCCCTGGTAGTGGTCGAGCGCGCGCCGGATGATGCCCCGTTCGGCGTCGTCCATCATCTCGCGCAAGCTGCGCTCGGGGTGGTACGGCGCCGTCATTTGGGGCTCGCCAGCGGAGGGCAAGAGCGCGCGCGCCTCCCGCCCGGTGATCTCCGCGCCGGAGGTGAGGATCACCAGCCGCTCGACGAGGTTTGCGAGCTCACGCACGTTGCCTGGATAGTCGTAGGCCAGGAGCAAGGAGAGGGCGCCCTCGCTCAGCTGCTTTTCGGGCCGGTCGTTGCGCCGCACGCTCGCCTGGACGAAGCGCGTCGCGAGCGCGGGAATGTCCTCCTTGCGTTCACGCAGGGGAGGCACGCGCAGGGGCAGCACGTTCAGCCGGTCGTAGAGGTCCTCACGCAGCTCGCCGGCGCGCATCGCTTGCACGAGATCCTTGTTGGTCGCGGCCACCACGCGCACGTCGACCGTGAGCAGCTCGGAGCCGCCCACCCGCTCGATCTCGCCCTCTTGCAAGACGCGCAGCAACTTCGCCTGCATCGAAACCGGCGTATCGCCCACCTCGTCGAGAAACAGCGTGCCCTGGTGCGCGCGCTCGAACTTGCCCTTGCGCTGGCGGCTCGCGCCCGTGAACGCCCCCGCCTCGTGCCCGAACAGCTCGCTCTCCACCAGCTCCTTCGGCACCGCCGCGCAGTTCAGCTTCTCGAGCGGGCCCCGCTTGCGCGGAGAGCTCAGATGGATGGCCCGCGCCACCAGCTCCTTGCCCGTGCCGCGCTCGCCCGTGATCAGCACCGGCGCATTGGCGTTGGCAGCCAGCACGATCTGCCTGCGCAGCTGCTGCATGACCTCGCTCTCACCGAGCAGCGCCTCGGTGGCCCCCGCGCGCTCCCTGAGCTCGCGGTTTTCCTGCTCCAGCTGGCCGCGCCTGATGGCGCCCGAAAGCGAGACCAGGAGGCGCTCGGTGCCGATCGGCTTCTCGAGGAAGTCGTGCGCGCCCATGCGCGTGGCAGAGACGGCCGTGTCGATCGTGCCGTGGCCGCTCATCACGATCACGGGCAGCTCTTCGCGGTCGGCCTTGATGCGGCGCAGCACCTCGAGGCCGTCGAGGTCCGGGAGCTGCACGTCGAGCAACACGGCGTCGTAGCTCTTGAGCTTGTGCTTCTCGAGCGCGAGCCCGCCGCTGCCCGCGACGTCCACGTCGAAGCCCTCGAGCTTGAGCGCCCGGCTCAGCGTGACCAGGATGTTCGTTTCGTCGTCCACGACGAGGACGGAGTGGGTCATCCGTTGTCCTCGCGCAGGCCGAGCTCCTTCATCTTGATCTGCAGGCTCTTGCGGGAGATCTTGAGTAGGCGTGCGGCGTGCGTCACGTTGTTGTGGCTCTGCTTGAGCGCGCGCAGGATGAGCTCGCGCTCGATGCGCGCGGTGGCCTCGCGGACGGCCTCCTTGAGGCCCCCCTCCTCGGACAGCGAATCCACCAGCTCGTCGGCGAGCTCATCGTCGTGCTCCTGGGGAGCTGGTTGGGCCTCGGGCAGCTTCGGTGAGCTCGGCTTCGCCTCGCCCGCGCCGCCCTTGACGGCGGGCGGGAGATCGTCGTAGCCGATGGCGTCGGAGTCGCAGAAGAGCACGCAGCGCTCGATGGTGTTCTCGAGCTCGCGGATGTTCCCCCGGAAGGGATGGGCGAGCAAAGCTTCGCGCGCGGCCGGTGTGACGCCGAGCACGTTCTTCTTGAGCCTCGCGTTGAAGCGCTTGCGGAAGTGCTCGATGAGCAAGGGGATGTCCGACTTGCGTTCCCGCAGCGGCGGCACGTGTACGTGCACCACGTTGAGCCGATAGTAGAGATCCTCGCGGAAACGTCCGTGGGCGATCTCGTCCGGCAGGTGGCGGTTGGTGGCGGCGATCAGGCGCACGTCCACGCGGATGGTCTTGACCCCGCCGACGCGCTCGAACTCGCTCTCCTGGATGGCCCGCAGGAGCTTGACCTGCATGCTCACCGGGATCTCACCGATCTCGTCCAAGAACAACGTGCCGCCGTCAGCCAGCTCGAAGCGTCCCGGCTTGGAGGTGACCGCGCCCGTGAAGGCGCCCTTCTCGTACCCGAACAGCTCGCTCTCGATCAGCTCGGGGGGCAGCGCGGCGCAGTTCACGCGGATGAAGGCCTTGTCCTTGCGCGAGCTGTGCTCGTGCAGGGCACGCGCGATCAGCTCCTTGCCGGTGCCGCTCTCGCCGGTGATCAACACCGTGCTCGGCGTGTCCGCGGCGCGGTCGATCAGCTGGTAGACCTCCTGCATGCGCGGGGAATCGCCGATCAAGCGATAGCGCCCGCGCTCTTCGGCGCTGCCTCCGAGGTAGAGCTGACCCGAGAGCTCCCGCGTGCGGGCCGCCTTGCCCACGACGCTCTGAAACTCCGCGCGATCGAAGGGCTTGGTGACGTAGTCGAAGGCGCCGAGCTTGAGCGCCTCGACCGCGGTGTTCACCGTGCCGTGGGCGGTGATCATGATCACGGGGATGTCAGGGTGTTCGGCCACCACGTGCTTCAAGAGCACCATGCCGTCCACCTTGGGCATGCGCAGGTCGGTGATCACCACGTCGATGTGATGCTCGGCGAGGATGCGCATGGCGTGCTCGCCGTCCTCGGCGGGGTGGACCTCGAATCCGTCACGCGCGAGCTGCGCGGACAGCACCTTGCGCAGGTTGGGTTCGTCGTCGGCGACCAGGACTTGTTTGATCTCGGCGCCCATCTCAGCTCACTTGGGGAGGCACAGCCCGTCGAGCGACTCGCCCTCTTCCAGGTCGGTGCACATGAACATGTACAGGCGCTCCGAGCCCGGCGCACCGACCACGGGCTCATCGCGTCCGTCCGTGCGCACGAAGCCCACCGCGGTGCCTGCAAGCCCGT
>JBIQKA010000085.1:0-3920 GCA_044507075.1 Myxococcales bacterium | reverse complement strand
GGCTCATCGCGTCCGTCCGTGCGCACGAAGCCCACCGCGGTGCCTGCAAGCCCGTTGGCTTCGAAGTTCGACGCGTACAGGTTGGTCATGTTCTCGAAGTCGAGCCCGTGCGTCTCGGGGTGGGCAGCGCTGCCCGGGATCAACCAGGCGACGCCCGCCTTCTTCTCGCCCTGCAGGGTCGTGAGTGGGGCGCCGATCAAAAGGTCGCCCAACTGATCGCCATTCACGTCGCCGATCGCCAGCGACGCGCCGAAGCCGCTCCCTTCGCAGTCCACGCCGCGGATGCCGTCGATGCAGCCGACCTGGACGGGTTTCTGCGCCCACAGCGGGCACACCGGGCTGTTCTCGTCGAGCGGCGGCAGGCCCGTGCCGGGGTACATCCAGACGCGCTGCAGATCGCCGTTTTGCCCGTCGAGCGGGTCGATGCCCACCAGCAACTCGGGTTGGCCGTCGTTGTTGATGTCGCCCATGGTGAGGCGCTTGCCGATGCCCTTGAGGTTCGGATCCTCGGCGGTGAGGCACGCACGCGTGCGGAACTTGGAGGCGAGGATCTCGCGGCCCATGGCCGAAGGGGGCGGGACGATGCGATCGTCGAACGTGCCGACGATGACCAGGTTCTTGCTCGGCTGGGAGACCGCGAACACCAGCTCACCCTGGGCGTTCGGAGCGGCCGCCACCGAATAACCCAGGTCGGCCGCGTCGGCCGCGTCGTGGAAGGGCGCCTTGGTCGCGGGATCGAGCAGCGGGATCTTGTGCAGATCCGTGACGGCGTTCGGCTGGTAGTAGAGCTTGCCCGCGGACGAGAGGCCCGTGCGATCCGACACCGCATACACGCCGACCAACGCGATGCCCAGCGGGTGATTCACCGGCAAGGAGGCGCCGCTGAACTGCCAGGTGGTCGCGGGGAACTCGGTCTCCTCCGGCAACTTGAGGTTGAACACGGGCGTCTTACCCGGGTTGGTCTCGCAGAAAATGTACGCGCTCGGATAGCCCGGCGCGTACACGCAGCCGCTGTGCTCCTGGGCGGTGCCCGGCAGCCACGTCTCGAACGGGATCAGGGTCTTCCCGAGACCCTTGGTCATGCTGCAATCCTTCTCGCGCTTGCAGCGGATATTGTTGCTTTCTCCGAGCTTGCCGTTGGTCCACACGTTGGTGATCACGACCGGAGAGTCCAATCCGGCGCTCGCGATCAGGCGCGAGACGTCCTTGGCGCCCGCCTTGCCCTGATAGGTGGCGATCACGGCGCCGTACTTCTCGACGCGGTAGCTCTCGGGCACGTCGAAGGTGCGCACCGTGGCCTGGGCCTCGAGGTCGTCGAACTTGCTCCACGCGCAGGCGCTGGACGAGAGCGCGATGGAGAGGGAGAGGACGGCTTTCATGCTGCGGTGTTTCATGTCGTCTTCCACTCAGAAGCTCACGTGGAGGTTGCCGCCCGCGCGCTCGGGCGAGAAAACGGGGGCAAACGACCAGTCGCGGGGTTCGAGCTTTCTGCCCTCGGAGTCAGGCAGCGGGTCGCGCAGGAAGTAATAGGTCGCGAGGCCCGCGAAGGCGGCCGCCAGGCCGTACCCGATGTCGGACGAGATGTAGAGGATCTTGCCGCGCAGCAGCCGGTCGTCGCTGCTCGAGAGCACGCGGTTTCGGCGGTCCTCATGGAGCTGATCCTCGAGCCTATGGCCGATCACGCCGGTGGCGATGGCGCCGCCCAAGAAGCCCGCTGCCACACCCGCGGTGACCCATGCGCCAGCGCGGCCCACCCGCGGCCGCAGGCGGACGCGCACGGGCGTTACCTGACCGCGCTCGACCGTCACGCTCTCCTTCCAATCCTTCATGTCCGGCGCCGAGACGCGCACCTCGTGCTCTCCCGGTCCCACATCGCGCTCGAGCGGAACGCTCCCGGCGAGCTTGCCGTCGATGTAGACCATCGCCTCGGGCTTGTTCGCCACCACGCGGATGCGCCCGTAATCGACGCGCTCGATGTCCACCTTGAGCAGCACATCGTCGCCCACGCCGAGCTCGATGGTGCGCTCGATCGGCTTGTAGCCGGGCTTTTCGATCCAAACCTTGTGGATGCCCGTGGCCGTGGCGTTCTGGAACGGCGTCTGGCCGAGCGCGCCTTCTTCTTTCTTGTCCACGAAGACGCTGGCGCCGGGCACGTTGGTCACCACGCGCATGAAGCCGAGGAACTGCCCCTGGCTCATCTCGGTGATGATCATGTAGACCTTGCCGGCGACCACGGAGATCGGGGTGGAGATGGTCTTGTACTTGGGGTGCTCCACCTCCACGAAGTACTTGCCCTCATCGAGCGTCTCGGCGAACGGCGAGCCGGTCTTGCGCCCCACGAGCTGACCGCTCGCGTCCTTCAACGTGATGGTCGCGTCATCGGGCGTTGTTTGCACCGACAAGAGCGACTTGAAGGTTTGACTGGCGCGTGCCTCGGCGAGCTGGGCCTCCAGCACCATCAAGCGATTCTTGGCTTCTTCGAGCTCGCGCTGTGCCTGCGCCGTGGCCTGGCTGTCGGTGGCCTGTTGGGCTGCCTGCGCGGCGGCGGTCTCCTGATCCTTGGCGCGCGCGAGACCCCGCAGGCGCTCGATGCGCTGCTCCACCTTGCGCGCGTCGCTGGCCTGGGGGTCGGCCGAGAGGTAGCGGGCGAAGTAATCGGCCGCGCGGCCAGGGTCGCCCACCTTCTCGTAGGAGACGCCGGCATTGAACAGGAAGGCCGCGAAGGGCTGGGCCTCGTAGGCGCGCAGGAACTCCTCGGCAGACTCGATGAAGCGCCCCGCGCCGTACAGCCCCTGACCGCGCTCCATGTGCTCGCGGGCGACCTCCAGGGGGTTGCCGACGGTCGCGGGGGTGGGCGCGGCAGTCGTCACCGAGGCCGGATCGATCCCGGGATTAGCCTGCGCCTGCGCCTTGGAGGGCGCGGTGAGTGCCAACGTCATCAATAGTCCCCAACCCGAAAACCACGCCCCAGTCCCCACTCGCCGCATGCGTTTCTCCCGCCCCGGTTGTCGTCTCTCGCCCCGACCGCGTCAAGTCGGGGTTTTTATATGGGGGAGGGCATGCGCCCTCCCCACCCCGCGCGGCAAAGCTGCGCGGGGGCCCCCACCGGAAGGTTCGCTTTGCTCACGGTGTTGGGCTCGCGTTTCTGGGTAGAGGGCAGGCCCCCTGCCTACCCATCGTGGACGAGCCGGGCACGCTCCCCTTTCGTTGACACCCCCGGTGAGCCGTGGTTGAACGGGGCCCAGTCAGATGGCGCAGGGTCGAAGCGGGCGATGCCGTCCGTAGACAAGGGGAAGGCCGTGCGCGAGCCAAGGGAAGCTTGAGTGCGGGCAGCATCGACATCTGGCCGTGATCTTGGGACCCCCGCGGAGTACGCATGGACACGCTGATTTTTGTCAATCTCGTGACCCTTAACACAACGAACCCCGCCGCTTCAGGCCGCCTCGACCCGCTCGAGCTGGTCATGCAGGCCTCGCCCACCGTCAAACTCGTGATGGTGATCCTGGCCCTGATGTCGGTGATTTGTTGGTTCATCATTGGGTCCAAGCTCTTTCGGCTTGAGCGCGCCACGCGCCAGAGCAACCAATTCCTCGATCTCTTCTGGGAATCGGCGCGCGGCCAGAGCTGGACCGCGGAGCGTCTGGAATCGATCTATTCGCAGCTCTCCGGGGTGAGTACGTCGCCGCTCGCCAAGGTCTTCCATGCCGGCTACGTGGAACTGGCGCGTGTCCTGCAAAGCGCCACCGGGCGCGGCGCCGGCGCCGACGAGCTCGACAACGTGGAGCGCGCCCTGCGGCGAGCGGCCGTGAACGAGGTAACCGGGCTCGAGACGATGATCCCCTTCCTCGCCACCACTGGCTCCACCGCGCCCTTCGTGGGGCTGTTCGGCACAGTGTGGGGCATCATGAACTCCTTCATGG
>JBIQKA010000084.1:16783-20640 GCA_044507075.1 Myxococcales bacterium | reverse complement strand
GTCACGTCGCGCCAATCCTCGCCCGAGGTGTTCTGCACCACGGCCCACGCTTGAAGCAGCGCTTCGTTTTCCCGGTCGAGCACCACGCGATAGCTCGGGCGCCAGATCGGCGACCCCACCACATAGGCTACGCGGACGTCGTGTTTGCCCCCCGCCGCCAGCGAGAGCTTGACGTTGACGCGTTCGCGGCTCGGCTCGGGGGCTTCCGCATCCGGATCCACAGCTTTGGTCGGGGCATCCGGGACATCGAAGGAGACGCTGCGCACGCCGCCCGAGGTGCGCTCGATGGCGGTCAGGGAAGAGAGAAAATCTCCCACCTCATCCTGCTTCACCTTGAATGTGAGGCTGTCGCCCTCGAACGTGCCCGAGCGCTCGAAGTAGCCGACGCCGCTGCGATACAGGACCACGTTGCGCACGGGCACCTGTTTGGCGCCTTGCACTGCCGGTCCGCCTGCGCAGCCCGTGAGGGCCGCGATGATAGAGAGAAGAATCCAGCCACGCTTCATGGCGAGGATTGACGCACGAGGTCTCCACAAGTTCCAAGGAACACGAGCGGCGTCGGGGCGTCCGCGGATCGGGCCGCCTTTTCGGGGGCTGGCCCGGCCCGACTGCGGCGAACTGGACAATCGTATAGGGCAGGGCACCATCGACCCATGGCCCTCCTGCTCCAGCGTCCCGATCGCTACCTGCACGCTCCCCGCCTGGTCCTTCGCGATGGGCGTCCGGAGCTCGTTTGTATCGCGTGGTTCCCCGCGGCCAACGAAGAGCGCTTGCTGCGCGCTCCGATCGGCGACGCTGGCGAGATCGAGCGCGAGCTACTGGGCCCTGCGCAGGCCGCGATCGTCGCGCTGACCCGCGGAGAGCACGCGGAGGCCACGGACGACAGTGACGCTGAGCTCCGGGAACGGCGCGCCGGGTTGACCGTGTGGGTCGAACATCGTGAGGGAATTGGCAGCGTCTGGCTCTCGGGCCTCGCGTGCGGGGACGTCCTGGTGTTTCGTGCGCGCGGGACGCTCTCCGCGCCCTGCCTCGCCGTCTGCGACAGCGGGGCCTGGGTCGCCTTTCACCACGACGTGCGCGAGGACACCGGCGAGCCCGACGTAGCCAAGTGGATCGCCCTGCGTTTCGTGGATCGCGCAGGCGCTGTGCTCGCCCCGAGCGCGGAGATGGTGGAGCGCGACCGCGATCGCGAGGGCGTGGAGCAGTCGTTCGAATTCCCGGCTTTGGTGGTGAACGACCGCGGGGCGATCTCCCTGTTCGGCCGCGGATCTCACAACTTTTGGCGGCAGGATCTCGATCACCGGGGCTTCTCACCGCGCGCCCCTTTGAGCGACGGCGAGTGGGGCTCACGGGGCCGGCACACGAGCGCGCTTTGCGTGCCCCAGGGAATCCTGGTGGCGCGCCGCGATCGCAAGGGTATCGAGCTGGATCTGCTCCCCCATGTCGAGGGCGCAGCGCCCACGCTCGCGCCCGCCAGGGTGGATCTCTCTCTGCCCGCGCGCGCCGAGCGCGTGGCTCCGAGTCGCGCGCGCGCGACGCGGGATCCGGCGCGCACGTACGGCCTCGTCACGTTGTTCGGCGATATCCAGCAGCACTCGGCGCACTCCGACGGCGTGGGCTCGGCCGATGAGGTGTACCTGCGCGCGCGTGAACGCTACGGAGATGACTTCGTGGCGCTCACCGATCACGAGTCCTTCCTCGGCAAGCGCACGAGCCCTGGCGAGTGGGAGTACTTGCAGCGCGTGGCTGAGCGTTACGACGCCCCCGGGGAGTTTGCCACCCTGTACGCCTACGAATGGACGGGGCGCGCCTTTCCCGGGCCGGGGCACAAGTGCGTCTACTATCCGCGTCGCGGGATCCCCATCGTGTCACGCGACGATGTCCCCGAGGGAAAGCGGTTGGTGGCGGAGGTGCAGCGCCTCGGAGGCTTCGCCTCTCCGCATCACATCGGTTGGACCGGGGCCGACGAGCCGGGTCACGACGACGATGGCCAACCGCTGTGGGAGATCTGCTCTTGCCATGGCTGCTACGAGCACGCGGAGCATCCGCTCGGGCAGCGCGGGGAGCTCAAGGACCAGATGGCCGACGTGATGCTCAGGAAGGGACACCGCTTCGGCTTCACGGCCTCCTCGGACAGTCACGGGTTGCTCTGGCACCACGGCGAAGCGCGCAAGCGCGATCCTTACCGCACGGGCCTCACTGCGGTGCAGGCACGGGACGTCTCGCGTGCGGCCATCATGGAGGCGCTCCGCGAGCGTCGTTGTTACGCCACCAGCGGGGCCAAGATCTTGCTCGACCTGCGGGCCGACGGGCAGGCCATGGGCAGCGAGCTCCCTGATCGTTCGCACGCCTCGTTCGAGGTGAGCGCGGTCGGCACCGGGCCGCTCCGTAGCATCGAGTTGGTGGGCTACCAGGGAGTGCTCGCGCACGTATCGCTCGAAGCGAACGCGGGCACGTTCGCCGCGCGGGTCGAGAGTCCCTTCGTGTACGCGCGCGTGGTGCAGGCAGACGGAGAGATGGCCTGGTCCAGCCCGGTGTTCCTCGGGCCCAAGCGCGCGCGCTCCCAGTGAGAACCACGTGATCTTTGGCCCGGCCTACCGAATCGAGACCGCTCGCCTGAGCCTCCGCTGCCTGCAGCCGGAGGACGTGTACCTCATCGAAGAGGCGATCTGCGCGAGCCTCGAGCACCTGCGTCCCTGGATGGCCTGGGTGGCGTACGAGCCGCTCTCCCTGGACGAGAGGCTCGAACTCGTGCGCACTCGCCGGGGCCACTTCGATCTCGGCGGCGACCTCTACTATGGGATCTTCGACAAGGAAAAGACGCGCATGTTGGGGGCGGTTGCGCTCAACATGCGCAGCGACGTGCACGAGCGCGAAATCGGCTACTGGATCCGCGAAGGCAGCCTGCGTCAGGGCTTTGCCACCGAGTCGGTCTCGGCCGTCGTGCGCATCGCCTTCGACGTGGAGGACCTCGCCGGCGTGGATCTGCGCGTCCAGCCAGACAACCACGCGAGCGCCGCGCTCGCACGCAGGCTCGGCTTTCTTGGGCCGGTGCTCGATCCCTCGAGCGAGCCGACCGCCGATGGCGACAAGCGCGACATCCACGTGTACTCGCTGCCGCGGATGATCTACGCGACGTCGCCCTTGCGCGGCGTGAACTTGGCCGCGTTCGACGCGCTCGGGCGGTCGCTGTTGTAGAAGCCCGAGTCGCGCGCGAACGCCCCCTCCTCGAGCGCCCAGGCCGCCTGGTGCTCGCGCGCGCTGGTGCCGGCGAGCAGCGTGGGTCGACTGAGCAGCCATTGTCGCGCCTCGAGCTCGCCCCCAAAGATGCGGATCGGCAGGGGCAGGCGGATGAACCAGATGAAGGCCGTGATCAACCCTCGCTCGAGTGGTGATCCACAGACGGCCGCATAGGCCACCACCAGGCGCTCGATGGCGTGCCTCCGCACCTCCAGATGCTCCATGAACTGCTTGCGGCGGAGCTCGTCGGCATGGGGCACACCGCGGGCGTCGTGCAGGACCACGAAGGGTTCGTTGCGCGCGAGTCCCTGATCGATGCAGGCGAAGAAGCTGTCCGCGCTCGGATAGTCGTACTGGGCGACCTGCGGGGAGCCGAGGCGCACCAGGGGAAATGCCGCAAGGTCGACACTGAACGGCCCCTCTGCGTTGGCACGTGTCATGAACCCCCCTACCTTCTGCGACGCGCAGCGCACCCTAGCCAGAACCGACGTCCTCGGCAATGGGGCGTGGAGCACCTTTTGGGCGAGCTGGGGACGGAGTATTCGAGCTTAGATAGCGCCCCGTGTGCACCCAAGGCGCTATCTAAGCTCGAATACTCCGTCCCCAGCTCGCCGGTT
>JBIQKA010000084.1:0-16683 GCA_044507075.1 Myxococcales bacterium | reverse complement strand
CCCCAGCTCGCCGGTTAGTGGCGGGGCAGGGCGGTCGGGTCGGCCCCTAGGACCACGATTTGCGTGGCTTCGAGGCGGTAGAGGAGGCGGACCTCGTCGATGACCAACTCGCGGGTGGCCGGGTCACTCTGGCCGCATGCGATCCGCCCGTCGTCCGCCTGACGCGCCAGCTTGCGCGCCATGGCGACGATGTCCTCGATGTCTTCGAGGGCCTCCAGGGTGAACTCGACCGGCAGCACCACCCCTTGATCAAGCCTGAGCCATGCCTGTCGATCAAGCGGTCCAGGTCTCGAAGTGGGCGAAAAGCTCGGATCGCCGCGGGCAGGAGAGGGAGTCTGGGCGGGGCGCCACCCGGATGTGAGGTCTGTCGCAATCGCCAGGGGGGCCAGCTTCCGATCCCCTATCCAAGTGGGTATCTGGGCCACCCGACTGTGCCCGTTTGGTGCACCGGAGCCCGGATTGCGCTAGTTGTCGTTCACCAGGACGCTGCGGCGTCCCCTGGGTGGAAGGAAAATATGGCAGGGGAGAGCAATCGGTCGCGCACGCCGAGATCCCAGATCGCAGGGACCGGCCACTATGTACCGGCTCGAGTGCTCACAAACCATGACCTCGAAAAGATGGTCGATACCTCGGACGCCTGGATCGTGGAGCGCACCGGCATCCGCGAGCGCCGACTGGCGGCCGAGGGGGAGGCCTCGAGCGACATGGCGGCCGCCGCCGCCAAGCGCGCCCTCGATCAGGCGAACCTCAAGGCGACCGATCTCGATCTGATCATCGTGGCCACCGTCACGCCCGACATGCCGCTCCCCTCCACGGCGGTGTTCGTGCAGGACAAGATCGGCGCGCGCGCCGATTGCCCGGCCTTCGACATCGCCGCTGCTTGCGCCGGCTTCATCTACGGCCTCTCCATCGCGGATCGCTTCATCGTTTCGGGGGCCGCCAAGCACGTGCTCGTGGTGGGCGTGGAGCTGCTCTCCCGCGTGATCGACTGGAAAGATCGCACCACCTGCGTGTTGTTCGGAGATGGCGCTGGCGCGGCCGTGCTGAGCGCTGCGGATGGGAGCGGGCGCGGCCTGCTGTCGACCCACATCTACGCGGACGGCTCCCAGGCCTCATCGCTGAGCATCCCGGGCGGTGGCTCCAAGCACCCCGCCACGGTCGCCACGGTCGAGGCGGGTCAGCACTACGTGCACATGAACGGGCAAGAGGTGTTCAAGTACGCGGTACGCGCGCTCTCCTCCGCGAGCACCACGGCGCTGTCCGCCAATGGTTACTCGTCGGCGGACATCCGCTGGGTTGTCCCGCATCAGGCCAACTTGCGCATCCTCGACGGAGTCTCCAAGCGCGTTGGCGTCGGGCTCGATCGATTCATCCTCAACCTGGAGCGCTTCGGGAACACCTCGAGCGCTTCGATCCCGATCGCGCTCGATGAAGCCGCCCGCGCGGGCACCATCCGACCCGGTGACGACGTCTTGATGTGCGCGTTGGGCGGCGGATTCGCCTGGGGCAGCGCGCTCCTGCGCTTCTAAGTCGAAAGTGCGCTAGCGTCCCAAGAGCGCCCGGAGTCGGCCGTCGGCCTCGGCGCGTGCCGCACGGTAGCCGTCGGAGGCCAGCAGGCTCGCCTGCACGTTCCCGATCTCCCCGATCGGCGCGCCGCGTACGAAGAGCGCATGCATGGCCGGCATCGGGTCCGAGAGCGCGAGTCCGCGCAGCAGATCGGTGGCGGGCCACAAACTGGGATGATCGACGTTCCAGGCGATCAGATTGGCGATGGCTCCCTCTTCGAGCGTGCCGCTGAGAAAGCCGGGATGCAGCGCTCCGGGCGAGGAAAGCACGCGCGCCAAGAGCGCGCTCGCGTTGGTGTGCTCCTGCTCGCGCTCCACCCGCTCGAGCCGGTCGCGCCAACAACGCTCCGCGGCCTCGACGCCACCGTGCGCCAAGAAGTCCGCGTAGGGGGCCCCGCCCGTGGCCCCCTGGCTGCCTGCGCCCGCGCAGAACCGCAGCTCCTTTTGCAGGCCCATGGAGTCATTGCTGCTGGCGCAATCGGTGGCCACCACCCAGCGCACGCCCAGTTCGTTCCACAGCGTCACGTCCGCAGGCAGCGCGAACTGCAGCTGGGAGCTGGGACAGAACACCAAGCAATGGCGCTCCGATCTCAAGCGGGCGAGATCGGCGCGCGGGCAGAAGATGGCGTGGGCCAGCACGAGCCGCGCGGTGAGCAGGCCGCAACGCTCGAGCAACGAGACGGGCGAGCAGCCTTCGCGATCGAAGACCCGGCGAACCTCGGCCGCCGATTGGGCCAAGTGCATGTGGACGGGGAGATCGTGCTTTGCGGCGAGCTCCGCGACATCGCGCAAGAGCGCGCTGCTGACCGTGTCGGTGGCGTGCGGACCCAGCGCGGCGAACACGCCTGCTTCGCGAAAACGCGAGCCGGATTGGATGGCCAAGGTGGCCTCGAGCGCGCGTTCATGGACGCCTTGGCCGGGGCCAGCGAGATCCTGCACAGTGGGCGCGACCACGCCGCACAGCCCCGTGTCCACCAGCGCCTCCGCCAGCGCGACGCCGCCGTAGTAGTGGTCCCACACGGTCGCGACCCCGGACAGCAGCGATTCGTAGGCTCCCATGCGGGCGAACGCGCGCACGTCGTCGTCCGAGAGCTTGCTCTCGAAGTGGAAGTACAGGTCCTCGACCAGGTTCTGTTGAAACTGGGCGCTGTCCACGCCGCGCATGAACGTAAGGGCGAGGTGACTGTGGGCATTGACGAAGGCGGGAGTCAACAGGCGCTCACCCAGATCGAGACAGCTCTCCGAGACGCTCGCAGCGGGTGCGGGGGAGGTCAGGCGCTCGACGCGCACGATGCGCCCGTCGGAGATCGAGAGCTCCGCGGGCGTGATCATGAACTTGTCACGATCCCGCAACAGCACGCGTTGCGATCGGATGCGGTCCAGCATTTCAAAGAGTCTACCCTGTTGACGTATCGGGTGGCGCGCTGCATCGTCCTTGGACTTTCGTCAGCGCAGCGCAGCATGCGCCACGAAGGCCGGCAGCAAGCGGAGGATGTATGTCGATTCCGGCGTTGATCGCGGTCCCCGATCCGACCCTCGCCCAGCTCTCGGAGACGCCCTTCGATGCGCTGGTGGCGGTCGTAACCGATGCCCCCACCGGCGTCTCGCCCATCGATCGCGCCATCACGCGAGCGCGCGCGCTGGACGCTCGGGTGGGACGTGACGTGGTGTTGGTGCCCGGCGAGGGGCTGCCGGGCGGGCGCTTGATCGTGGCACCCACGGGTCCACTCTCACGGGAGTACGACGACGTGCGCCGCTACGGGGAGGCAGCCCGCGCCGGTCTCGAGCGTGCACGCGACGCGGGCGCGCGCGCGCCCTTGCTCTGGGTCGCAGCAAGTCCCGTTTTCCCGCGCGCTGCGGAGGTGTCCGTGTTGGGCGCTCTTTCGGGGTTGTGGGCGCCGCTCGAGGCGCGTGAATTTCGGGGAGAGGCCGAGGTCGAACCCGTCGAGGTCCTGGGCGTGGCCGCCCCCGAGGCGGCGGAGCTTTGCCGGCTGGTCAAGGCGCTCGAGGTGGGCCGGCGTCTGGCTCGCGACCTGGCCGGGACCGAGCCGGAGCGCATGCGCCCGGAGGCCTTCGCGGCGACCTGCGTGGACGCCTTCATGGAAACCGACGTGAAGCTGAGCGTCGTCGATGACCTCGACACGCTCAGCTATCAATATCCCCTGCTGATGGCGGTGGCCCGCGCGTCGTTGGCGGTGGAGCGCCATCGCCCGCGCGTCATCCACCTCGAGTACAAGGGGGCGGGGCCCATCGAGCGCACCCTGCTCCTGGCCGGCAAGGGGTTGACCTACGACACCGGAGGGGCCGACCTCAAGACCTCCGGCCACATGGCGGGCATGAGCCGCGACAAGGGCGGCGCCGCGGCGGTGGCGGGGTTCATCCGCACCCTGGCCGAGCTCAAGCCGGCGGGCGTGCGCGTGATCGGCGCGCTCGGCGTGGTCCGCAACAGCATCGGCGCGGACGCCTTCGTGAGCGACGAGATCATCACCAGCCACGCGGGCGTGCGCGTCCGGATCGGCAACACCGACGCGGAGGGCCGACTGGTGCTCGCCGACCTGCTCTCGCACCTGCGTGTGCAAGCGCTGGACGCGGTCGCTCCCCACATCCTCTCGGTGGCGACCCTCACCGGGCACGCCGGGCGCGCCGTGGGGCCCTACTCGATCGTGATCGAGAATGGACCTTCGCGCCGCGCGGGCGTGGCGGCGACGCTCGACGCGCTGGGCGAAAGCTGGGGCGATCCCTTCGAGGTCTCGCGGCTAAGGCGCGAGGACTACGACTTCATCAAACCGCGCAGCGCGGCCGATGATGTCCTCTCCTGCAACAACCTGCCTTCGAGCGCGACCCCACGTGGCCACCAGTTTCCGGCGGCGTTCCTCAGCGTCGCCTCCGGGCTCGACGCGCACGGCGTCGACGCGCGTGGACCCTTGCCGTTCACGCACATCGATCTCGGTGGCAGCGGCTGCGAAGGCGGCGACTGGCAACACGGTCGCCCCACGGCTGCGCCCGTGGTCGCGCTGAGCGCCTGGGCGCTCGGACTGAAGTGAGGCTGCGGCTACAGCAAAAGCTCTCTCCGTGCGTATCGTCTCCATGCTGAGCAAGATGTGCCGCTGAGCCGCGCACGCGCACGACGACGGCTCACGGGGACGAGCACGAGCACGAGCACGAAAGCGCCGGAACGCCTCGCGCGGGCCTCGACGTGCCTAAAGAATGAGGGACAGCCCCTAAAGCCGGTTCGCCTTGTAGGCCCCGCTGTCCTTGAGTTTGCGTGTGGCCGTGAACACGGCTTCGGGATTCGTCAGGTCGACCCCGGGACTCTGGCGCGCCACGTGGCGTTGCAGCTCGGGGGAATCCCAGCGCAGCATGGGATTGGTCGCGCGCTCCTCGCTCAGCACGCCCGGCACCGCCGAGCGGCCCTCTGCGCGCAGGGCCGACACCTTGGCTATCCGGGTCCGCAAGGCCTCGTTGTTCGGCTCCAGGCTCAACGCGAACTGCAGGTTGTCGAGCGTGTACTCGTGCGCGCAGCAAACCCGCGTTTCGCCCGGGAGCTCGCGCAACCGCGAAAGGCCCGCGTACATCGCGGCGAAGTCCCCCGTGAAGACACGACCGCAGCCTCCGGTGAACAGGGTGTCGCCGGAGAACAACACGTCCTCGAACAAGAAGCAGATGTGACCCTCGATGTGCCCCTCGGTACGAAAAACGCGCGCCCGGCACTCGCCCACTTCGATCTCGGCTCCCTCGTCGACCGCTTGGGTGATGCCCGGGACCTGATCGCGCACCTTGGCGGGGCCGATGACCTCGAGGCCTTGCAGCATCCCGCGCCGTGAAAGGTCGCGGTTGAGGCCGATGTGATCGGCGTGCGTGTGCGTGTTGAGGATGTGCGTGAGCTTCAGCTCCTGGGTCTCGCAGTAGGCGAGGGCGTTCTCGGCGTCGGGCCCGTCGACCACGGCGCCCGCGCCGGACCGTCGACACACGAACAACCACACCAGGTTGTCATGCGCCGCAGGGATCTGGTGCACCTCGAAGGATCCCGAGGCGCTGCGAAAAGGGGCGCTTGGATGGGTCACCACGTGAGGCATCGTCAAAGCCTAGCAAGAACGCGCGCTCAGTCCTGGTAGGGCGGGAGAAAGCCCTTCCAGCGTGCCTTGCGCTCCTCGGGTGGCGGCAGCTCGAAGGGCTTGGGGCGGATGCTCAAGAGCGCAGCTTCGTCCACCTCGTCGAGCAAGTCCGCGGGCAAATAGCGCTCGCCGTAGCGCCGATAAACGCCCGAACGCACGAACACGTCGAACAGATCGGGGTCCAGGTGGTTGTCCCGCTTCATGAAGCCCATGATGCGCATCGCTTCGCTGAGCTTCATGGCCTGCTTGTAGGGTCGGTCCTGTGCCGTGAGCGCCTCGAACACGTCGGCTATCGCCATGATGCGCGCGGGCACGCTCATGTCCCCGGCGTAGATGCCCTTGGGATAGCCCTGGCCATCCATCTTCTCGTGGTGGCCGCCCGCGTACTCGGGGACCCGGCGCAGGTTGCGCGGGAAGGGGAGCGCCTCGAGCATCTTGATGGTCTCGACCATGTGGCGGTTGATGGTCACGCGTTCGGCCTGCGTGAGCGTGCCGCGGGAGACGCTCAGGTTCTCGACCTCATCGTCGCTCAAGAGCCGGCGTCGTTCGCCTTGCTCTTCGTAGGTGCGCTGGCCGAGTTCGGCGATCCGCGCCTGGGCCTCCAAAGGCAAGAACTCGCTGCCCACGTTGGCCTTCTCCAAGAAGGCGAGCTCCGCGTCGAGCTGCGCCAGGACCGCTTCGTACGTCGCGCTGGACGCCGCGGGCTCGGCCCCGGCTGCCAGGCGCTTGAGGTGCGCAATCTCGGCGTCGCGCTTGAGCACCTCGAAGCGGGTGCGCACCATCTGCATGCGGTCGACGATGGTCTCGAGCTTGCGCGCCTTGTCGATCACGTGGACCGGCGTGGTCACCTTGCCGCAGTCATGCATCCAGGCGGCGATCTTCAGCTCGTAGAGATCTTCGTCCGAGAGCGAGAAGTCCTTGAGCGGCCCCTCGCCTTCGTTGGACGCCGCTTCCGCGATCATCAGCGTGAGCAACGGGACCCGCTCGCAGTGGGCGCCGGTGTGGGGGCTCTTGGCGTCGATCGCCGAGGCGATGGCCTGGATGAAGCTCTCGAGTAGGTCACGCTGTTGCTCGAGCAGTTGTTGGTTGTCGAGCGCCACGGCGGCCTGCGAGGCGAGGGCGGTCACGAACTCCACGTCAGCGGAGCGAAAGGCCACGATCTCCGAGCCAGCGCGCTCGCGCGCATTGATCAGCTGCAGCACGCCGATCACGATGCCTTCCTGGTTCACCATGGGGATGGTGAGGAACGACTTGCTGCGGTAGTGGTTGCGCTTGTCGAAGGCGACGGTGCCGGAGAAGTCGAAGCCGCTCGCGTGGTAGGCGTCCGGGATGTGGATGGTGCGCTTGGTGACCGCGCAATAGCTCGCCACGTTGCGCATGTTGGGTTCTTTGGTGTCCGGATCGAACAGCGGGATGGCCGGGAAGTTCACGGGCTTGCCCGTGGTGCCGCCGAGGTTGGTGCCGAGCGACTCGGTGCGCAGGATCGCGAAGCGTAGATGGTCGTCCTCGGTGCGCAGGTAGAGTGTGCCGCCGTCTGCGTTGCACAGCTTCTGGGCCTCGATGAGGATGGTCTCGAGCAGGCGGTCGCGGTTTCGCTCGGCCGAGAGCGCGACGCCCACGCGCTGCACGAGCTCGAGCCGCGCTACCTTCTCTTCGAGTGAGACCTCACCCATGCAACACCAAGCCCCTCAAGCAGGGTATCCTATGCTCTCGAGTCGAGGGTAGAAGGAGACGCGGGGCCCACGAAAATTAGCCGTTTTCGGCGGCCTTTGTCGCCCATCGCCCTTCAGGGCAGCACATCCACACAAGCTCGTTTTCGCATGCACGACGTCCCAGAAAGGGTTCCATGACTCGGCTCCTGATCATCCCTGGGCTCTCTGGCTCCGGTCCCGGGCACTGGCAGACTGCCTGGGAGAGGCTCGACGCGCGCTGCCAGCGGGTGCAGCAATCCGACTGGGAGAGCCCCGAGCTCGCCGGGTGGCGAGGGCGGCTGGAGCAGGCGGTGGCCGCTTCGCCCGAGCCTGCGGTGCTGGTGGCCCACAGCCTGGGCGCCGCGCTGGTCGCGCACTGGGGGGCCGAGCAGCCGCCAAGCAGGGTGCTTGCGGCCATGCTCGTGGCTCCCGCGGACGCCGACACGTTGGCGTCCTCGATGGCCGTGATGCGGAGCTTTGCGCCTTTGCCCATGCGCGCCTTGCCGTTCCCCTCGCTGCTGGTGGCGAGCCGCAACGATCCGTACCTCGCCTTCGCGCGGGCCACGGCGCTGGCGCAGGCCTGGGGGAGTCGGCTGGTGGATTTGGGCGAGGCGGGGCACTTGAACGCAGACTCCCAACTCGGCACCTGGCCTGCCGGTCGAGCCTTGCTGTTTACGCTCCTCCAGGGGTGCGCGTTCGATCTCGATCCGCGCCTGAGGGCCGACACGGTGGAGCTGGCGGAATCCGAGCTCTCGCTGCTCTTGCTGATGAACGATCAGCGTTATCCGTGGTTGATCCTGGTGCCCAAGCGGGCGGGGCTGACCGAGCTCGACGAGCTGAGCCCCGCTGATCGTACGGCGCTCGCCCACGAGAGCGCCGCGATCTCGGCCGCCCTGCGCCAGCTGTTCGCCGCCGACAAGATCAACGTGGCCGCCCTCGGCAACGTCGTTCGGCAGTACCACCTGCACCACGTGGTGCGCACCTTGGGCGATCCGGCGTGGCCGGGCGCTGTCTTTGGCCATTCGCCGCGTGAGCCCTACGACGCGGAGCGGCTCTCAAAGCTGCGCGCACGCCTCGCCCAGAGCGCGCTTCGTGAGCGCTTTGCGTTTCGCTGAGCTGGTCAGCGCGTCGCGCGCCCACGCGCCGTCAGGTACAAGAGCGCGGTCACGAGGCAGAAGGGCAACAGCGCGAGCAGATCCGCGTGGGGGCCCTCGAAGAAGGGGTTGTGCGTGGAGGACCAGCTCGTGATCGCGTGGTCCACGCGATCGAGCACGCCAGCCACGAAGGCGATCGCGATGCCTGCGATGGCCCCGCCCGCGATGTAGCCCGAGGCCATCAGCACGCCCGCGCTCTTGTCGCTCTCGGCGATCAGCTGCTCCTCCGAGAGTGCCCGGTCGACCAGCGTATCGCGCCGCCTGCGATCGATCAGCCAGCGCAAGAGGCCGCCCACCAAGATCGGCGTGGTCGCCGAGATCGGGAGGTACACGCCGACCGCGAACGCCAGGGAGCCGATGCCGCTCATCTCCAGCACGAGCGCGATCATCACGCCGAAGAGCACGAGCTCCCACGGGAGCTGGCGATCGAGGATGCCTTTGATGATGTAGCTCATCAGCGTGGCCTTGGGCGCGTCGAACTTCTTGACCTTGCTGCCGTCGGGGCGCGTGTCGAAGGCGCCGTTGATCCCAGGATCGACGAGCCACACCGCGCGGCCGTCCTCATCGACCAGGTACTTGCCCGCCGGAGCAACCTCGGGATCCGTCTTGTGCCACACGCGGTAAGAACGCGAATCTGGCTCGGCCTGCGCTCCTCGCAGTGACTCGCGTTCATCGCCCAAGGCAGCCTGCGGCGCCGAGAGCCCCTCGGGCGTGAGCTGCTCGACTGGCACGTAGACGGTCCCCGCCTCGTTGAGCTTGAGCAGCACCGGGCCGAGCAGAAGCGCGGAGGCCAGGGCGCCGATCAAGATCGCGACCTGCTGGGCGCGCGGCGTGGCGCCGATCAGATGGCCCGTCTTCAGGTCCTGGGAGGTCGTGCCGCCGTTGGACGCCGCGATGCAGACGATGGCGCCCACCGAGAGCGCCGTGACGTAGTAGCTCGGGCCGGTCCAGCCCAAGACCACGAACACCAGGCAGGTGAGCAGCAAGGTCGCCACGGTCATGCCCGAGATCGGGTTCGACGAGGAGCCGATCTCGCCCGTGAGCCGAGAGGAAACGGTGACGAACAGGAAGCCGAACAACGCGATCAGGAGCGCGCCCAGCAGGTTCATATGGAGCTGCGGGGCCAGCGTGATCGCCAAGAGAAGCAGGATCACGCCCCCGGCGAGCACCTTCGCGGGCAGGTCGTGCTCCGTCCGCAGCGTGCGCGTGGCCGCCTCCTCGGACGGCGTCCGGGAGCGCACGTCTTTGAGGCCCTCCTTGAGCCCCTGCCAGATGGTGGGCAGCGAGCGCACGAGACTCACCAGGCCCCCTGCCGTGACGGCGCCCGCGCCGATATAGAGCACGTAAGCCTGGCGGATCTGTCCGGCGCCCATCTGGCTGATCGGCACGGTGGCGGGGGCGAGCGCCTCGGAGAGCCCATCTCCAAAGAACTTGATCAGCGGGATCAGCACCAAGGACGCGAGCACGCCGCCCGCACACATCACCGAGGCGATGCGCGGACCGATGATGAATCCCACGCCCAAGAGCTCCGGCGAGACGTCCATCGCCACCGAGCCGCCCTTGAGCGGTGCGCCGAACGACTTCTCGGGCGTGTCCTTCCACAGCTTGAAGGCGTTCATCGCGGTCTTGTAGACGAGCCCCACGCCGAACCCCGTGAAGATGGTGGCCGCGTCGGCGCCCGCGCCCAGGCCCTTCTTGCGCGCTTCCTCGGCAGCTGCCTTGGCGGAGGCCGAGGCGGAGAGCTTGGACTCCTCCGAGGCGCTCGCCTTGAGCACCTCCGCGCACGCGGTCCCCTCGGGGTACTTGAGCACCCCGTGCTGCGCCACGATCAGCGCCCGCCGCAGCGGGATCATCATCAAGATCCCGAGCAGACCGCCGAGCACGCTGACCAACATCACCCGCGTGATCTCCAGATCGAAGCCCAGGATCATGATCGCCGGCATCGTGACGCCCACGCCGAACGCGATGGACTCCCCCGCGCTGCCCGCGGTCTGCACGATGTTGTTCTCGAGGATGGTCGCGTCCTTGGCGCCCAGCTTGTGCGCCAGACGAAACAGCGTGATCGAGATGACCGCGACCGGGATCGACGCGCTCACTGTGAGCCCGACTTTGAGCACCAGGTAGAGCGACGAGGCCCCGAAGATCATGCCCAGCACCGTCCCCGTGAGGATCGTGCGCACGTTCAGCTCGCGCAGGTGGGCGTCCGGAGCGATGTAAGGTTCAAAGTCCCGCGCGGGCCTGTCTGCCATCGCGAGAGCATAGCTTTCACGGGGCGAGGGCACGCCCCGGCCCAGCGGGGACACGTGTTTAGCGGGCGGCGGTGAGCTTGCTCAGGCGCGCGCGGATCGAGTCGGCCTGGGCGCCGCTCGGGGCGAGCTGCAGCGCGCGCTGAAAGGCCGAGATGGCGGCCTCGCGGCGGCCCAGGCGTTCACTCGTGAGGCCGAGTCCTCGCCAGGCGGCCACGTTACCGGGCTCCTTGCGGGTGGCGTCGTGGTACAGCCGATCGGCCGCGTCGAGCTGTCCCAAGATCAGGGCCTGGGCGGCCGCCTTGACGAGCTCACCTCCGCTGGCGCTCCCGCTCGAGCCGACGCGCGAAGGCGAGGGCGATGTGGTCGGGGGCGAGGGGGCCTTTGGGCGAGAATTGCCCCTTCGGTCCGCGCGCCCACCTGCATCCTCCCGCTCCGCGCGCGCCTCGACTGGCAGGTCGATCACGTGCTCGCTGGGTGCCGGCTCGGCCACGCGCATGGTGGGGGCCGGGTCGGCCGGCGCCGGCTTCGCTGGCGTGGGTTCGAGCGGCAGCTCCGGCCTGGGCGCGGCTTCGGCCCTGGGCAGTGCGGGCGTTGGATTTGGCCTAGGCGCGGCTTCGCCGTCCGGGAGGCTCCACGCCAGCGCCGCGCCGACCAGCGGGCCCACGCAGGCGGCCAGCACCAACCCGCGGCGACGCGCGAGCCGCTCGGTGATCGTCGCGCGCTCGGTCTTCGCCTCCGAGAGCAGGACGGAGGCGGCACCGCGCGCTGGGGGGGCCGCGGGGCGAGCGGAGAGCGCGCTGCCCCCCACGCCCGGCTCGCTCGGCGCAGCGAGCGCGGTCGCGTCTCCGCGGGCCGCCGCGTCGAGGGCGCGCACGAACTCGCCCGCGCTCACGAAGCGCTGCTTGGGGTCGCGCGCCAGGCCGCGCGCGACCACCTGCTCGAGCAGCTCGGAGAAGGGCAGGCCCGACACGGACTGCATCCGGGGCGGCTCCTTTGTGGCCTTCATCTGCATGATGCGCATCGAAGTGTTGGCCTCGAACGGAGCCCGGCCCGTGAGGAGCTCGAAGGCCACCACGGCCAGGGAGTACACGTCGGTGCGCGCGTCGGGGTCTTCGGATTCCATGAGCTCAGGAGCCAAGTAGATGGGCGTGCCGAAGACCACGCCGTCGGCCGTCAGCCGTTGATCCTGCTTCGAGGTCAAGGCCACGATGCCGAAGTCCAACAGGCGCACCGACTCCGAGCCGTCATCGTGCACCACGTGCATCAGGTTTTCGGGCTTCACGTCGCGGTGCACGAAGCCTTTGGCGTGGATCACGTCGAGCGCCGAGGCCGCGCCTCGCAGCAGCGCGACCACGCGGGCGGGGCTCTGCGGGCCGTGCTCGCGCAGCAACGTGAGCAGGTCTTGCCCGTTCATCTTGGGCATCACCAGGTAGGGCCGCCCGTCTGGCAGCTCGCCCAAGTCGGTGACGTCGACGATGTTGCCGTGGGTCAGGCTGCTGGCCGTGCGGGCCTCGCGTAAGAAGCGCTCGATGGCGGCGGGGTCGGTGGTGCCCACGCCCAGCACCTTGATGGCCACCGGGCGCCCGAGCTGCTCGTGCAGTCCGTCGTAGACCACACCCATGCCGCCGCGCCCGAGTAGGCCGAGGACGAGGTAACGACCATCGATCCGGCTGCCGACGAGGGGGTCGCTTATCTGGGCAGGCGCAGTCATCGCTTGGGCTGGGCCTTCACCTTAACAGGGCCCGATAGGGTGGGGCAACGTGGGAAAGGTGTGGCAGGACGTGGTGCTTGCCCCGCGGGCACGCGCGAGACGGGCTCCTAGAGACCCAAGCCTCGGCACACGCGGTTTTCACACCGCGAAGTCAGACTGATGGGCCCAAGGAGCGCGCAGTTGTTGCGACAATAGCCGCAGTGCTCGAGATCGTTGTTCAGGTTCTTGCACACGCCGCCACAGCATCCCCAGCCGGCGGGACACGCGTTGTTGCAGCCGCCACAGTGCAGGTTGCTGTCTTGGAGGTTCACGCAGGCTTGCCCGCAGCACGTGCCGGCGCTGCCGCAGCGGTCGTCGGTGTGGCCATCGCAATCGTTGTCCTTGCCGTCCCCGCAGATCTCGTCTGAAGGCGCGCCAGGTGTGCACGCGAGCGTCTGCGTCGCAGGGTTGCATTGGAGCACGGCCGTCGCGCCGCACTCGCCCATGGCGCCCGAGCTGAAGCACCGGTCACCGAGTTGGTCGACATCCTGGTCGTCGCCGTCGCAGTCGTTATCGATGCCGATGTCGGCGCAGGTCTCGGGCTGCGGCTTGATCTCACCCATGCATTCACTGAGCCCTGCATCGGGGTCCACGCAGACACGTGTTCCCGGTTGGCAGATCCCATTGTCGCGGGTGTTTGCCGGCCCCGTATAACAGGGATATTCGCCCGGGGTGCAGCCGAGGCCCTCGTCGTACTGCCCATCGCAGTCCTCGTCGCGCGGCTCGGGCACACCACCATCGAGCGGCAACGTGGGCTCCTCCGCCCGCGCGGTGACGGCGTTCTCGCAAGCGCCACCGCAGACCTGCGTGCCGGGCTGGCACTCACCGCGACACGTGAATTTGCCGTCCGCACCCATGGTGCAGCCATCGTCTGCCGCGTCATAACATGGCTTGGTCAGGTCCGGGTCGTCGTTTCCGACGAGTCCGTCGCAATCGAGGTCCTGGGCGAGCTCACCATCGGCTGGGCACATTTCGACGCCCTGGTCATAGAGAGACCGGCAGCGTGTCTTTCCGTTGCTGCAGATCTCGATGCCCTCCTCGCAAATGCCGTGGAGGCCGGTGACACAGCTGGCTCCGCTCGCGCCCTCATCGATCTTGGAATCACAGTCATCGTCGATGTTGTTGCAGATGTCCACTGCGGCCGGCAGCACCTGTCCTTCACACTTTGACCAGACACCATCGCGGCAGACCCTGAAGCCCACCCGGCAAGGCAGCTGGCGAGAGGTCTCGATCTCTCCGTCGTAACAGAGCTCCTGCTCTCCTTCGTGCTCGCACGTGCTTTGTGCCGGGCCGCTGTCTGCGTCGGCTCCGCCGTCCATGTCTTCGACCTCTCGGAGGTCTGTGATGCAAAAGCCCTTGTAGCGCCGCTGTCCCTCTGGGCACTTCTCTTTGTAGAGCTTGTTCGAGTGCGGATCGAAGCTGCACGCCCCCAACAGCCATGCAAACAAGCAAAGGAGCAGCAGCCGGCTGGCCGTACGAAGTCGCGCGCTCATCGGCCGAGTACTCCCTGCAGGCTGAGTCCAACCTGGCCGCGCGCGAAGACAGGGGCCAAGGCCACGTTGCTGCGTGCCGTGCCCTGGTCCTTGGTCGACTCTCGAAAGGACAGCCAGGTCGCGAAGCTCGCGATCGCAGCAGCCCCGGCGACGCCGAAGCAAATGTTGGCGATCAGCGCCTTGTCCCTGGCGTCATTGCCGTGCGTGCGCGTGGCGTTGATCTCCTGCTCGTTGCCCACGGCCCCCTTGGCGTACCTGTCTTCAGCCTTGTTCGAGGCCACGCCCATGCCGATCCCGACTGCTCCCGTCGCAACGCTCACCCCCAGTAGCGCCCACGGGACGATGCGTCGTGCGTGCCAGCGCTCGTCAGCGAGCGCTGGCAGGGGCGTCTCTTCCATGGTGACCGGGGGAGCCTCGGTCGACTCCGGCGGCATCCCAAAGACCTCGCGCACCATCTCGGGCACCGCGTCCAGCATGGCCTGCGCCACGCTGCGACCCGCGAGCTGCCTCGTGGCGTCCTTGATCGCGTTCTCGCGTGCATCGAAGTACAGCAGCGTCACGAGCAAAAGGTCGCCGTTGCTGCGCAGGACGGGCGCCACCAGGGCGTCCACGCCGGCTTCGCGCGTGACCTGCGCCATGCACTCGGCGATCTCGCCCACGCAGTCGATGGCGAGCTGCATGGCTGGCAAATCGAGTGAGGGGCGGGCCGCCACTTCGATGCCGCCGACGGTGTTCAACTCCGAGAGCACGATGGGATCGAGCGCCGTCCCCAGCTCCTGCAATTTCGGATCGAGCGCCGCGGTTCGGAACAGGGCGAGCTGCCGTTTCGGCTTCGACTCCAGCGCGAGCGCAGCCAGGGTCTCCTCTGCATCGCGTGGGCCGCCGCTGCCTGGTTCGGAGGGGCTCTTCTCCTCGCGTAGGCTCGCGGCGGCCTGCGCGTGAACCACGCCGGCCCCTGACAGCCACGGCATCCCACAAAGCGTGATGAGCATGGCCCAACGCTGCGGAGCTTTCGTCATGCGCATGTGCCCCCCATCATGAGGGGCAATTTACGTGGCATCGTGCGCCGTGGGAATGCGTTTTCGCCCCGGTTCCAGGACGCGCTACCAGCCGTCTGGACCGCTCGCTGCGTGACAAGAGGCCTCATTGGTCGTGGCACCCGCCGCAGGAGCACCGCGCGGTGGGTGCCTGCGGGATTGTGGTGCACGGCACCCGCGCGCCGGGCGGCAGTGGGGGAGCCCACTTCGGCCATCCCGTTCGCTGCACAGAAGCCCATGCGCGCGTGTCCCTTGCGCTCAGAAATTCGACTTCGCGCTGCCGTATCACCGCATAGATGTACGAATGCGAACCGTGCTGTTCACGACCCATGTGCGCACCAGCTTTTGCTTGCTCTTGCGCGCGCGATCACGGAAGGATGCCTCGAATCATGCGAGAAAGTCTTTCCCGTGCTGCGGTCGTGCAGGCAGCGCGCGCATTGTTGTCGAGTGAGGGCCCGGGCGGCCTGTCACTGCGCAGGCTCGCCTCTCGATTGGACGTGACGGCTGCAGCTCTCTACGCGTACGTCGACAACAAGGGCGACCTCTTGCAAGCCGTGCTCGAGAGCGAGTTCGAGGCGCTCTCGCAGATCTTCGACCGGCACCGCGACGGAGACCCCATCGCACGCGTGTGCTCCGTGTGCTGGGCGTACCTCCACCACGCGCGACACAACGCCAAGATCTTCCGCACCATGTTCGTGCCGCGCACCGACGGCGCCCCGGCACGCACGCCAGCCGAGCTCGCCATGGTGAACCGCGTGTTCGAGGCCACGCTCGCCCCGCTCGTCGACGGAATCGAGCAGGGGCTCTTGCGCCCCCAGGACCTCCAGCTCGCCCAACAGACCCTATGGACTACGGTCCACGGCACCACGGCGGTGCTCTTGCTGGGAACCCCCACCCACGACACCGCCAGCGACGAGCTGTGCGACGCCGTGGTTCGCACGGTGGTGCGGGGGCTCTGTACGGAGCGGGGCGTCTCGCTGCTCGAACAGGTGCAGATGCCCGCGGTGGCGAGCTGACCTAGGCTTTGTCCGCTACCTTTGTCGGCGTGCCGCGTGCCGTCCGACTCATCCGCCCCCTCGAGCGAACCATCCTCGCGGGCCACCCCTGGCTCTATCGAGACGCGCTCCAGCCCTTCGAGGCCGAGGCCGGTGAGCTCGTCGACGTGTTCGATAAGCGCGGGCGACTGCTCGCGCGGGGCATGGTGGACAGTGGCCCGATCGCGGTGCGCCTGTTCACGACGCGCGCCACCGAGCGCGTGAACGGTGAGCTGTTTCGCGCGCGCACCGAGCGCGCGCTCCGCCTGCGGGCGCAGGCCCTGCCAGCCCACACGACGGCGTACCGGCTGATCCACGGGGAGGGCGACCGCTTTCCCGGCGTCGTCTGCGATCGCTACGGGGACTACGCCGTGGTCAAGCTCGACGGTGAGGGCATCTGGGCGCACCGGGAAGCGCTCGCGGAGGCCCTGCGCCCGCCGCTGAGCGAGCTCGGCGTACGCGGCGCGCTCTTGCGCAGCTCGCGCAAGCAGGGCTTCGCCTCCCAGATGTTCTTCGGTGAGGAGCTGCCGCGGGAGCTCGAGGTGCTGGAGCACGGCATGCGGCTGATCGTGAACCCCTGGGAGGGGCAAAAGAC
>JBIQKA010000083.1:0-20740 GCA_044507075.1 Myxococcales bacterium | reverse complement strand
TCGCCGTGCTGTGGATGACCCGCAAGGCGGTCGAGGCCGCCTACGACATGCGCGGAGCCTTCAACAGCGTGGTGATGAAGCTCTCGCCCGGCGCCCATCCGGACGCCGTCATCCAGCAGCTCGATGACCTGCTCGACCGCTATGGCTCGCTCGGTGCCTACGGGCGGAGCCGCCAGCTCTCGAACTACTTTCTCACCCAGGACATGGCGCAACTCGCGACCATGGCCACCATCGCGCCGCTCATCTTCCTCGGGGTGGCAGCGTTCCTGCTGAACGTCGTGCTCTCGCGCTTGATCGAGCTCGACCGTCCGCAGATCGCAACGCTCAAGGCCGTCGGCTACACCGACCTCGAAGTCGGCAGGCACTACCTCGAGCTCACCCTGCTGATCGCGGTCACGGGCGCCGCCCTCGGCCTCGGCATGGGGGCCTGGCTGGGGCGCGGGCTCACGGCGCTGTACGTGAAGTTCTACCGCATGCCCGGTCTCGCGTTTCATATGAGCGGAGAGCTCGCCGCCAGCGCGGTGATCGCGAGCTTGACCGCTGGCATCCTGGGCTCGCTCCTCGCGGTGCGCAGGGTGATCGTCCTGCCGCCCGCGGAGGCCATGCGTCCGGCCGCACCTCCCTCGTACAAGCGCGGGCTCTTGAGCGTGGCGCTCCTGTCTAGCCTCGGCACCTCGGCACGCATGGTCGCGCGCGAGATTATGCGCCGTCCGATGCGGCTTGCGTTGAGCGCGATCGGCATCGCGGCGGCCACGGGCATCCTGGTGGTCGGTCAGTTCTTCAGCGACGCCATGGGCTTTTTGGTCGATTTCTACATGCAGAAGGCGCAGCGCGAATCGCTCGCGGTGCACTTCGTGCAGCCGGTGCCCGAGGCCTCCGCGTACGCCCTGCGCACCCTCCCCGGCGTGCGCGACGTGCAATGGCAACGTGGTCTGTCGGTGCGCGTCCGATCTGGCCATCGCGATCGCAACGTGGTGCTGATGGGGCACGGCGAGCGCCACTCCCTGCGCCCTTTGCTCGACGCGGCTGGCCGCGAGGTCTCGCTGCGACACGACGACGTCCTCTTGACGGACGCGCTGGCGAAGATCCTCGACGTCTCCGTTGGCGACACCGTGACCATCGAGCCACTGCAAGGAGACCGCACGCCGCGCCTGCTCACCATGACCGGCACGCTCAGTGAGTTGATGGGCCTGTGGGTGCGCACTTCGGATCAGATGATGAACGCCATGCTGCGCGACGCGCCTGCGGTCACGGATGTGATGCTGCTTGTGGACAGCGACAAGGTGAGCGAAGTGCAGCGCGAGATCTCCGACATGCCCCAGGTCGCCGGCGTGATCCGCAAGGACCTGGTGGTGGCGGAGTTCCGCCGGCATACGGCGGACTCGATGAACACCTTCTCCGGCGTACTCACGCTGTTCGCGGTGACGATCGCCCTGTCCGTCGTCTACAACAACGCGCGCGTGTCCTTGTCGATGCGCGGGCGCGAGCTCGCGAGCCTGCGGGTGCTCGGCTTCACCCGCGGGGAGATCTCCCAGATTCTCGTGGGAGAGCTCTCGGTGCAGGTGCTCTTGGGCATCCCGATAGGCCTCCTGTTCGGGCGCTTGCTGGTGAGCACGATGCTCGCCGTGAGCGACCCCGAGGCGTTCCGCTTTCCCGCCATCATCAGCCACCACACCTACGCGGTCGCGGCGCTCGTCACCGCGCTGGCCGCCGTCGGCAGCGCGCTCTTGGTGCGTCGCAAGCTCGACAAACTCGATCTGATCGAAGTCTTGAAGACACGAGAGTAGCCATGGACAAACGCAAACGTCGACGCATCCTCGGGCGGATCATCACTGGTTTCGTGCTCTCACTCGCCGCCGCGCTCATCTCGCTCGGCTTCGTGCCCAAGCCCGTGCCGGTCGTGCTCGGAAAGGTCGAGCGCAGGCCGCTCGAGGTGACGGTGGATGAGTCCGGCAAGACGCGCATCCGGGCCCGCTACGTGGTCTCGGCGCCGGTGATCGGGAACCTCGCCCGGATCACGCTCCGCCCCGGAGACGAGGTGGTGGAGGGCGCCGTCTTGGCGCAGATCTCCCCGGTCGCTCCGGGTCTGCTCGATCAGCGGACCCGCTCGGAGTCCGTGGCGCGCGCGGCCATGTCGGAGGCCAACCTCGAACGCGCCCGCGTGAGCGTGAAGCGCGCCGAGGCCGCGCTCGCGTTCGCCAGGGACCAGGCGAGTCGCCTGCGCACGCTGCACGCGAGCCAGGGGACGTCGAAGCAGGCCCTCGACCAGAGTGAGTTCAACCTGCGTGCAGCGGAGGAGGACTTCGCGGCCGCCCAGTTCGGGGAGCGCGTGGCCGAGAACGAGCTCAACATGGCGCGGGCGGCCATCGCCTCGATGGCGGGCAGCAGCAAGGACGTGGGCAACGCGCTGACCCTCAAGGCGCCGATCAGCGGTCGCGTCCTGCGCGTCTACCAAGAGAGCGAGGGCGTCGTCCAACCGGGCATGCCGCTGATCGAGATCGGAGATCCCAGCAAGCTCGAGGTGGTGGTAGACGTGTTGAGCACCGAGGCAGTCAAGATCGAACCGGGCACCGTCGCGCGCATCGAACGGTGGGGCGGCGATACCCCCATCGAGGCAGTGGTGCGGCGCAAGGAGCCTTCGGCCTTCACCACCCGCAGCGCGCTCGGCGTCGAGGAGCAGCGCGTCCCCGTCTTGTTGGACCTGGTGGGCCCCCACGAGACGTGGAGCGCCCTCAGCGATGGCTACCGCGTGGAGGCCCGGATTCGAACGGCGCTCATCCCCGACGCGCTCGTGGTCCCGGCCAGCGCGACCTTCCGAGATGGCAGCAGCTGGGCCGTCTACAAAGTGGACGGGGACAAGGCAGCCAAAGCTTCGCTCGACCTGGGCGCGCGAACACCCGATTGGGTACAGGTTCGGGAGGGGCTCACGGAGAAGACCGCCGTGATCCTGTATCCGAGCGACCAAGTCAACGACGGAGTCAACATCGATCCCTCCTAGCGCACGATCGCGTGCGCGCAGCGATGTTCGGGCGTTTCGCGCGAGCCGAACACCACGAGAGGAGCAATACTCAGCGAGTCGACAGCAGAAGTCGGAAGTGCCGTAACTGGTCGTTGGTTCGCGGGCGACCGCCCGCTTGGACGTCTTGGGGAGTCACGCCTCCCAGGAAGAACCTGCTATGCACTACGATTACGTCTTCGTGGGGGGCGGCCTCGCGAGCGGCCTGTGTATCCTCGCGCTGCTCGAGACGGCCCCTCACCTGCGCGTCGCGCTGGTGGAACGCGGACCACGGCTCGGCGGGAACCACACCTGGTGCTTCCACGCGCGCGACGTGCGCCCCGAAGCGCGGCGCTGGATCGATTCGCTGATCGTCCAACGCTGGCCCGGCTACGAGGTCCGCTTTCCACGGCGCACCCGGCGGCTGGCTTCGCCCTACGCGTGCGTGACGAGTCAACGTCTGCACGACGTGCTCACGGACCGTCTGTCGCGCCCACCGAACCGCATCCTGCTCGCGCGGCGCGCGCGCTCGATCGAGGCCGATTCGGTCATGCTCGAGGACGGCGAGCAGCTGCGGGGAGCCATGGTCGTGGACGCGCGCGGCCCAGTCGCGGATGAGTCGTTCCCAGAGCAGGGCTATCAGAAGTTCGTTGGGCTCGAGGTCGAGGCCGAACCGCCCCCTTCATTGCGCCTCGAGCCGGTCTTGATGGACGCCTGCATGGCCCAGGAAGATGGCTTTCGCTTCATGTACCTGCTGCCGTTCGCGCGCGACCGCTGGCTGCTCGAGGAGACGTTTTTCTCGGACACCAAAGCCCTCGACCGCGCAGGGGCCATCCGCCGCATCGAGGACTACGCGAAGCAGCAGGGCTTTCGGATCCACGCCGTGCTTCGCTCCGAGCACGGCGTCTTGCCCATGCCCTGGCGCGAGCAAGACGCCCCGGCCCCGGGCGGCCCGCTGCGCGCCGGATATCGCGGAGGGTTCTTCCATCCGGTCACTGGCTATTCCTTCCCGCTCGCGGTTCGCTATGCGACCGCGCTCGCCGAGAGCCAACCCTTCCCGCGCAGCCCCGACACCGCGCTCGCGCGCTTCGCCGCGTGTC
The DNA here is from genome assembly GCA_044507075.1 of Myxococcales bacterium. GTDB lineage: Bacteria > Myxococcota_A > Polyangia > Polyangiales > DASUME01 > DASUME01. Next base: position 16,645 of record JBIQKA010000083.1, on the reverse strand, counting down.
ACCGCGAGCAACGCCGCTTCTTGCTCCTGCTCACGCGCATGATGTTCGGGCTGTTCGAGCCCGAGCGGCGCTTCGAGATCCTCGAGCACTTCTATCGCTTGCCCGAGCCGGTGATCGAGCGCTTCTACGCGGCGGATCTGACCACGGTCGATCGCGCCCGCATCCTGTTGAGACCCCCGCCGCGTGGCCTCTCGTGGAAGCGAGCGCTGGGGCGGTCGCGCACTCTCCCTGCGGAGCAAACCCCATGACGCCCGGGACCACGAGCGATCTCGAGCCCCTCATCGAAAACGCCTCCCCCACGGCGTCTCTCGCCGCCGCGCTCGAGCAGGAAGCGCTCGTGTGTGGGGGCCATGGCCTGGACCCCCACCACTTCGAGCGCGCGCTGTTCGGCGGAGCCAGGGAATTTCTCCTCCGCCCCGGCAAGGCCTTTCGAGCGCGCCTGGTGGAGACCTGCTTCGCGCTCACGGCGGACGGCGCACACCGTCTACCGCGCGCGGCCCTCGAGACCATCGAGCTCTTGCATGGTGGCTCGCTCATCGTCGACGACATCCAGGACGACGCAGAAGAGCGGCGGGGGGGCCCGGCGCTGCACCGCACGCTCGGCATGCCCCGCGCGCTCAACGTGGGCAACTGGCTGTACTTCGTGGCCTTGAGCAAGCTCGACGACGTCGACCTCGATCCGTCTCGCTCCCTGGCGGCCACGCGCGCGGCCCATCGCTGCCTCGTGCGCTGCCACGAGGGTCAAGCGCTGGACCTCACGCTGCGCATCGCCGAGCTCAAGCGCGCCGAGGTGGCCTGCGTGGCCCGCACCACGAGCGAGCTCAAGACGGGGGCGTTGATGGGCCTTGCGGCGCGTCTCGGCGCGCTGGTCGGAAGGGCCACGCAAGACGACGTGGAGGCGCTCTCCGCGTTCGGGGAGCGCTGCGGCGTGGTGCTGCAGATGCTCGACGACCTCGGCTCCTTCCTGGCCGCCGAGCGCCTGGAGAAGGGCCTCGAAGACCTGCGTGGACAACGCGTCAACTGGGTGTGGGCGTGGGCCGTCGAGAGCCTCGACGAGATCACCTACAAGCAGCTCACCAGACAGACCGCTCGGCGCGAGGCGCTGGCAGAGGTGCGACAACGGCTCGCCCAGGCCGTCGAAGCGCGCGGACGGGTCGCCATCCGAGCCGCCTTGAGCGACGCGCTGCACAGGCTCGAGCCCAGGTTTGGCGAGCGCCCTGCCTTCGTCGGCCTGAGCGCCGAGCTCGGGCGACTGGAGAAGAGCTATGGCTGAGCGAACACAGAAGCGAAGGGCCGCCGTGATCGGGAGCGGGTTCGGCGGACTTGCCGCGGCGATCCGCCTGCAACACGCCGGATTCGAGGTGGTGGTCTTCGAGGCACGGGACAAGCCCGGGGGCAGAGCGTACGTCTACGAGGAGCAAGGCTTCGTGTTCGACGGCGGTCCGACCGTGATCACGGCGCCGCACTGCCTCGAGGAGCTGTTCGAGCTCTGCGGCCGGAAGCTGTCCGACTACGTCACGCTCGTCCCCGTCAACCCGTTCTACCGCCTTGCCTGGCCGGACGGAGACAGCCTCGACTACGTGGGAGACTCGGAGGGGATGCTGCAGCAGTTCGCGCGGCGCAGCCCAAGGGACGCCGCCGGGTACCTGCGCTTCGTCGAGTATTCCCGGCGCGTCTTCGACGTCGGCTACACGGAGCTCGTGGCCCAGCCGTTCCTGCGCTTTTCGGACATGATCAGGGTGGCGCCCGATCTGCTTCGACTGCGCGCCGACCGCTCCGTCTACAACACCGTGAGCCGCTTCGTGCGCGACGAGCACCTGCGACAGGCGCTCAGCTTCCATTCGCTCCTGGTGGGCGGAAACCCCTTCGACACAAGCAGCATCTACACCTTGATCCACTACCTCGAACGGGCGTGGGGCGTCTCGTTCCCGCTCGGCGGCACGGGCGCGCTGGTGCGCGCGCTCGTCAAGCTCCTCTGGGAGCTCGGAGGGGAGCTGCGCCTCGAGGCGCCGGTGGAGCGGGTCGAGCTGCGACGCGCAGGCGGACGCGTGCGACACCTCGTGCATGCCGCGCGCCCCGAACCTGAGGCATTCGATCTGGTGATCTCCAACGCGGACGTGCATCACACCTACGCGCGGCTGTTCGCGGGCGAAAGGACCGCCTCCCGCAAGGCCGCGCGCCTCGCGCGCATGGACTGGTCGATGAGCCTGTTCGTCCTGTACTTCGGGACGGACCGGACCTACCGCGAAGAGGTCGTGCATCACACGGTGCTGTTTGGGCAGCGCTATCGGGGGCTGCTCGAGGACATCTTTCGCGGGCATCACCTGCCCGAGGACTTCAGCCTCTACCTGCACGCGCCGACCGTCACCGACCCGAGCCTCGCGCCCGCGGGCTGCGATAGCTTCTACGTGCTCTCACCCGTGCCGCACCTGGGCCAGGCCCGTTTGGATTGGGATGTCGTGGGCCCCGTGTACGCCGAGCGCATCCTGGCCTATCTCGAACGCTGGCTGCCCGCGTTGCGCAGGCACGTGGTGGTCAAGCGCTGGCTCACGCCCAAGGGCTTCGAGAGCGAGCTGCGCTCCTACCAGGGCTCAGCGTTCTCATGCGCCCCTACCCTCACCCAAAGCGCCTGGTTTCGCCCGCACAATCGCGACGACACGATCGACGGCCTCTATCTCGTGGGCGCGGGCACCCATCCCGGGGCGGGCTTGCCGGGCGTGATCAACTCCGCCAAGGCCACCGTGCGGGTGATCATGGAGGACTTCGCGTGACCCCGGTCGATGCTTTGCTCGCGGGCGGAACCGCCCGCTTCGACGTTTCGCTCGCGGGCGGAACCGCCCGCTTCGACGTTTTGCTCGCGGGCGGAGCCGCCCGCTTCGACCCGAAGCACCTGCGAGCCCTGGGCGCGTGCCGCGCGATCCTGGAGCGCAACTCCAGGAGTTTCGCGTTCGCCGCGCGCTTCCTCGACCCCGGCGCGCGCGATCGCGCCGCCGCCGTGTACGCGTATTGTCGCCGCGTGGACGACGCGATCGACGGAGTCTCGCGTGACGAGCAGCCACGCGCGCTCCGCACCCTTCAGGAAGAACTCGATCGTTGCTACACCTCCGCGCTCTCGGAGCTCTCAGACCCCGTGCTGCGCGCCTTTCGCGTGGTGATCCTCGAGACGGGCTTGCCCAGACGTTATCCCGAAGAGCTGATCGACGGCATGGCGATGGACGTGCGCGACACGCGCTACACCACGCGCGAGGATCTCCTGCTCTATTGTCACCGCGTGGCTGGCGTGGTGGGGCTCATGATGTGCCACGTGTTCGGCGTCACCCGCGACGACGCGCTGCTCCCGGCGGCCCACCTCGGCATCGCCATGCAGCTCACCAACATCTGCCGCGACGTGCGCGAGGACTGGACGCTCGGCCGCCTCTATCTCCCGCGTCAGCTCCTCGCGGCCCACGGCGCGCCGGCCGTGCCCCAGCAGATCGCGGGCCCCTTTCCCACGGAGCCCCGTCTGCTCGCCGCGATGCAAGGGGTGATCGGCGAGTTATTGCGCGAGGCGGACCGCTACTACGCGTCCGCTGAGCGAGGCATCGTGACCCTGCCCTTCACGGCCGGGCTGGCCGTGCGCGTCGCGAGCAGGTTGTATCGCGCGATCGGCGTGCTCGTCGCGCAGGCCGGCTGCGATCCCCGGCGCGAACGCGCGGTGGTGCCCGGCGCTCGCAAGCTCCTGCTCGCGCTCGGGGCGAGCGTGGACCACGGAAAGGATCTTCGGCCATTTGCGCGCGAGCGCATTCTGTTCGGGCGACGTGTCCGCGCCCCCGCGCGCGCGCTCGAGTTCCCCGAGGATGTGCTCGCCCCACCGTGACGTCCGCCTGCCTCCGCTCAAAAGAGCTCCGCTTGGAGTTCCTTGCCCCAGCGCGCAAGGTAGCGACGCATCCGCAGTTTGCGCTGCGCAGAGCGACTGCTCATGTAACGGATGGTCCCGAACACCGGGCGCTCGGGCGCCCAGGGGCGATCGTAGCGGCCCAGCACCCAGAAGATCCCGGAGTAGGAGTTGGGGTCTCTTCCGTCCAGGGCGTACTTGTTGTTCAGGTGGATCATGATCTCGAGCGCTCTCTTCGGGCTCTCGGCCCACTCGAGGATCTTCTTGCCCCACAACATGCGCAGATAGTTGTGGATCCGGCCGTCCTTCAGCAGCTCGCGCTGGGCCGCGTTCCAGACCTCGTCGTAGGTCTCGGCGCGTTCGAGCGCGCCGAGGTCGTAGCGCGGCTCACGCGGATCTCTTGCGTGCTGCGCCAGGGTCTTTTTGGCCCATTCAGGCAACGACTCGAACGCATCGTAGCCGTCCATCGTGGCGCAGGTGTTGAACCCGAGCTCACGCCAGGTCACGAGTTCGTCGAGGAACGCCTCAGCGCCCTCGCTCAGCCCCCAGAACCCTTCGCGCGCGCCGCTGCGGACCTTGCCGCGCGGGTGGCCGTCCCAGCCCTCGGCGGTCATCAGCTCGGCCAGGATCTGATGGGTCGAGACGTGCCCAAAGTGTAACCAGGGCGAGAGCCCGCTGCTCGCCCCGGCGTCCGGGTGGCGCCGCTCCTTCGCATAGTGGGCGAGATGCTCTTTCACAAAGCTTCGCAGCTGTTCACCGCCGCGCACGAAGCCACCGCGGCAGCTCACCGGCGGGACGTCGTGATCGATGGGTAGGCGCGCGAGCAGCGACGCCCGGTCTTCAAGCGCGTCGGGGCTCGCGCTGGGCCAGCGAGCGGTGATCGCCTGAGGGAGGCGCTTCAGTGTCGAAAGCTGCACGCGCGCGAGCGGGTTTCGGAGCGGCGTGCGGCCGAGCGCCGCCGGGAGCTCCCGCTGCAAGAAGCGCCGAAAGCTGTGAGCATTTTGAAAGGGACGACCGTCTGCGGCCGACAGCGGCAAGAGGCCGTTCCCATCGACCGCCTCCATGCGCACGAAAACCCGGCTCGCCGCGGCACGCAGCATGCGCGGGAGAAAGAAGGCCGGATAGTCGTCGGCCACGATCACGTGCGCGTGCTCCGAGAGCGCAGCGAGCAGCCCCGCGCCTGCGCCCGGGCGCGGCTCCACGTACGGGTAGTAGGTGATCGCCTTGCCCGCGAAGTACGCGGCGTGATCGGCCATCCCGGCGAGCACGAAGTCATGCAGGCGCACCGAGGCCCACGGATACGCGACCCGCAACGCCTCCAGCACCACGAGCGGAAGGCCCTGCTCCTTGGCCAGCGCCACCGCGTGCTCGAGCGCGAAGCTGTAGAGCGGCCGGCGCGCCGAGGTCATCCAGTAGAGGACGAACTTGCCGCGCTTGGACGCAGGCAGCTCGTTCAGCGCGCGGACACGGTCGCGGGGCGCATGCACGACGATCTCATGAGTGCCACAGCACCGGCTTGTTGGTGCCGTACCAATCCTCGACGTGCTTGCCGTAGGTGTCCTCGACCACGTTGCGCTTGAGCTTCAGCGTGGGGGTCAAGAAGCCATTTTCGATCTGCCACTCCTGCTCGGCGATCACGACGAACTTGAGCTGCTCGTACTCCTCGACCTGCTTGTTCACCTGCTTGAGCAGGTTCTGCATGGCCTGCTCGACGCCCGCGCGATCGCCGCTGCCCTGCTTGAGCTTCTTGCGCAGCTCCTCGGCCAGCATGACGATCGCGAACGGCTGGGGTTGCCCGGCCCCAGCGACACACGACATCTCGATGCGCCCGTCGGCGTTCAACAAGTTCTCGATGGGCGCGGGGGCCACGTACTTGCCCTTGCTGGTCTTGAACAGCTCCTTCACGCGGCCGGTGATCTTGAGCCGCCCTTCGCTGTCGATCTCCCCGCGGTCGCCGGTCTTGAGGAAGCCGTCCTCGGTGAAGGAGCTGCGGGTCATCTCCGGCTCCTTGTAGTAGCCCTTCATGCTGGCCGGGCTCTTGATCTCGATCTCCCCCTCCGGGCTGATGCGGTGCTCCACGCCCGGCAAACAGTCGCCCACGTAGCCCACGCGGGAGCGGCCCGGCAACGACACATGCGAATAGGCGAAGTTCTCGGTCATGCCGTAGCCCTCGAGCAGCTCGAGCCCGAGCGCTCGGTACCAGTTGATGAGCTCGGGCGGGATGGGCGCCGAGCCGCTCACGGCCAGGCGCGCCCGATGCAGCCCGAGCCCCTTGAGCACCTTCTTGCGCACGAGGCCGCCGATGATCGGCAAGCGCAGGAGCCGCCCGAGCTTCTCCTCTGGCATCTTGGCGTGCACCCCCTGCTGGAACTTGAGCCACAGGCGCGGCACCGAGTGGAAGAGCGTCGGCTCACAGCGCTTCACATCCTCCACGAAGGTGTCGAGAGTCTCCGCGAAGAACAGCTGAAAACCGACATAGATCGAGGCGGCCTCGACCGCGTAGCGCTCGAACACGTGGGCGAGCGGCAAATACGAGAGCATGCGCTCGGAGGGAGCCATCTTCAGGGCCTGGGAGACCCCCTTGCCCGCCGCGGCCATGGCGCGGAAGGTATGCTCCACTCCTTTGGGCTTGCCCGTGCTCCCCGAGGTGTAGACGAGCATCGCGGTTTCGTCGGCCCCGCGTGTGGGGCTGCCCGCGATGGGCTGCGTGTCGCGCACAATCTTGTCCCAGGTGGGGAAATCCGTCGGTGGGCTGAGCGGATAGGAGATGCACGGCATGCCCTCGGGCACCCCGGGCTTGAGGCTCGGCCAGTCGTCGAGCTTGCCCACAAAAATCAGCTTGCTCTCGCTGTGATCGAGGATGTAGCGGACGGTCTCGGCCTGCAGCGTCGGGTAGAGCGCGACCGAAACGTGACCGGCCATCCAAATGGCCAGATCACTCATGATGAAGTGAGCACAATTTTTGGAGATGATCGCGATCTTGGAACCGGGCGGAAATCCGTAGGACTGCAGGTGCGCGGCCATCCGGCGAGCCTCGTCGAGGGTAGCCCGCCACGTGTACTCACGTAGCGCACCCGCCCCCATGGGCTGCGTCATGTAGACACGGTCGGGCGTCTGACGTTCCCAACCATAGGCGCGATCCAGGACCAGATCGCTCGACTCAATCTGCATAGCTCATCCCCTCGCACACCCCAGGCGTGCACTTGGCATCGTTACGCACAGGTTAGGCTGTTTCAACAAGCCCGGCTGCATCCTTCCGCTCACAAAATGCGGGCTCCCACCCCACGACCCGATTGTTCTATTGGTGACAAGCGCCCTGGGATGAGAAGATCCCTATGCTTATGAAGGAAGTGCTCCCCGGCCGCGCCCTCTGGGCGGCCGCTGTGTGCTGGATATTGGGGTTGGTGCTGGTTGGCGCGCGTGCCGCGCACGCCCAGGCCACCCCGCTCGGTCCTGAAGCCCTGGACGGAGGCCGTTTCGTCGGCTCGGCTCGGGTTATCCCCCAGTCGGACACCCTGCGTGCCTTCCGTGGCGCTTTTTCGCTGGGCTACGCCCATACCGAGAGCGTGCTCGCCAAGGACGACAAACACACGCGTGTGTTCTCCGAATTCGCGGGCGCCTATGCGCAGATCCCCTGGATGCAGCTCGCGCTCAAGCTCGACGGCCGCTACGACCTTCACCGCAGCAAGTCCCTCGGCAACGACAAAGGCTTCGCGGGCAGCACGGAGCTGATGACGCGCCACGCCTTCGCGCTCAACGAAACCTTCTCGCTGGCGGGCCAAACCCGCTTCCGCTTCCCCGGAGCCAACGCCGCCAAGCTTGGGTTCTCGGGCGTGACGACCGAGCTCTCGGCCCTGGCCTCCTGGGCCGCCTGGGAGGGAGGCGAGCTCTCCGGCCTGTTCGGTTATCGCTTCGATCGCAGCGCCCGCGCCCTGTCGAATCCAGACTCGCTGAGCTTGGCAGACCGTCTGGGCGCCTCGGTGTCCCGCTACGACGCGGTCCTGGTCGGGGCCATGTTCACCGCGCAGCTCGAGCGCCTCACGGTGGTCGGCGAGTGGAGCTGGGACGTCAACCTCGGAACCGGCGCGCCCGCGCCCATGCAATCACCGATGCGCCTGCGTGGTGCGCTGCAGACCGTCGTAGGGGATCGGTTCGTTCCGGGCGCGGAGCTCGGGGTCACCCTGAGCAGCCGCCCGACATTCGACGATCTGGTGCGCGTGGAGCCGCGCTTCTGGGCGGCGGTCACCGTCGGCTTCTTGCTCGGAAAGAAGCCTGAACCGGCGCGCTCGCTGGAAGAGCTGCCTGCCACGTCCTCCCAACCGGTACGCACGACCCAGGGCGAGCTGGTCGTGCTCGTGACCGAAGCCGGCGCGCCGCTGACCGCAGCGGCCGTGACGGTGACCATGGGCGACGAAATTTTGAGTCGCGAGACGGATGCCACAGGGCGCGCGCGCTTCCGGGTGCTGCGGGATGCCCCGCTTTCGGTATCTGTGACCGCGCAAGGCTACAAGCCCACCGAGCAGAACACGGTGCTCGATCAACCCCACCTCGAATTCCCGATCGCCGTGGAGCGCAGCCTCCCCGAAGGGGAGATCAAGGGCAAGGTGCGCAGTTTGCGCGGTGGCCCGCTCAAGGCCCAGGTCGAGATCCTGAACACCGGAGCCGTCATCCAGACCAACGACGACGGCACGTTCCTGATCGACGTCCCGCCGGGTGACTACCGATTGCGTATCAGCGCCAACGGGCACGAAACCCAGGAGCGAAATGCGCAAGTTGAGCGACTCGGGGTTACCATCCTCGTCGTGGACCTGCGGAGAACGAAGAAGTGAACCCACGCTGGTGGGGAATCTTGTTTGCCTGGTTGGTCGCCTGTGGGGGTACCTGTGGCGAAGGCCGGGTAGCCGAACTCGAGACGTTGAGCGGCGATGTGAGGCGGGACCGGGCGGCGAGCCAGGGCACCTGGCTCACCGCCGCCCCGGGTGATCACCTCGTCATGGGCGACGGACTGCGCACGGGAGACAAGAGCGTAGCGCGGCTCAAGCTCTACCCAGAGGGTACGGCATTGGTCGAGCCCAACACCGTGATGCGATTTCTGGCGCAAGCGCCAGGTAGCGGAAACGAGCGGATCACGCTCGAAGAGGGCGCGGTGGAGTTGGACGTGTTGGATCTCGATCTCGAGGTCCACACGGCGCGCGCGGTCGCGCGCTTGACCAAGGGAACCCGCGTACGCGTGAGGGCTGGAGAGGGCGATTCTGGAGACGTGACCTTCGACGTGCTGGTCGGGAAGGTCACCGTGGAGCAACAGGACGGTTCCACCATCGCGCTGGGCCAGGGTCAGGAGCTCGCGCTCACGGACCCCGAAAAGGCCGCAGAACCGCAGAAGGCCCCGCCCGCGGCGGCGACCGCATCGCAGGAGGAGGGTTCAGCCGAGGAGGGCGCCGCCACCGTCACCCGAGCGGATTTCGGGCTGAGCGGGCCAGAGAGCGCCACCATCCATACAGCCACGCTGCCGGTCGACGTGCGGATCGGTCTCACTGCCTGCCCCGACGGCAGCCTGCCGGCGCTCGATGTGGCGGGGCCCCAGGGCCGCAATCAACTGACCGCGGCACGCGGCGTCGAGCACGTGGTCGTCCGGATGGGGGCTGGCGCCTATCGCCTGAAGATGCGCTGCGGCAAGAAGCGATTGGGCAACGAAGCCACCCTGCGCGTGCAACGCGATCCCGCCACCATGGAGCTCCCGAAGACGGCGCCCCATGTGGAGGTGGAGGCCGACGGTCGCAAGTACACGGTCCGCTATCAAAACGTGCTGCCAGTCGTCGCGATGAACTGGACTGGGGCCCCCCCTGCGCCGCGCTACACCCTGGTCATTCACAAGGGCGCACGTGAGCTACGGTACGAGCTCAAGAAGCCGCAGCACGCGCTCAGGTCGGGTGAGCTCGGGGAAGGTGAATACAGTTTTCAGTTCACCGCCAGCGACGGTCACCGTTCTGCGCAGGGCGGGCTGCGCATCGTCTTCGACAACACCGCGCGCTCGGCCTACTTGTCTGCGCCCGCGGAGGGCAGCGCGAACACCGGAGAGAGTATCTCGGTCGCGGGCGCCGCGCTGCTCCGCTCGGAGGTGTCGGTCGACGGCGTACCTGTCGGACTCGACGCACAGGGGCGCTTTCGGGTGACAGTTCCGGCCAACGCCACACGCAGCGCACTCGCTGTACGCGTGAGCCATCCCGTCACGGGAGTGCACTACTACCTGCGACGTTTGCGCTAGTCACGATATAGTTCGGTTCTCGAACGTGACTTTTGCAGCAGGCGATCTGATCGGTGGACGCTACCGGCTCGATGAGCTCATCGGCACGGGTGGCATGGGCCAGGTGTTTCGTGGTGTCGACACGGTGCTCGCGCGACCGGTCGCGATCAAATTGGTCGATGCCGTGGAGTCGCGGCGACGCGAAGAGATCATGCAGGGCTTCTTGCGCGAAGCGCGGATCTCGGCGGCCATCGATCATCGCAACGTGGTGCGCATCCTGGACTTCGGCACGCACGGCTCGACCGTCCCTTACATGGTGATGGAGCTGCTCGAGGGCGAGAGCCTGGGCGATGTGCTCGGTCGCGGCGACGCCATGCCCTTCGACTGGCTCCTGGCGATCGTCACCCAAGTGCTCGATGGCTTGGCGGCAGCCCACGACGCGGGCATCGTGCACCGCGACCTCAAGCCCGAGAACATCTATCTCGTCCGCGATCAGGGCATGGTTGCGCCCAAGATCTTGGACTTCGGCATCTCCAAATTCCTCGACTCCACCGGCACCGCGCAGGTCACGACCAAACATGGTCACGTGGTGGGCACGCCCGCCTACATGTCCCCGGAGCAGGCGCGCGGCGTACGCCAGATCGATCAACGCTCGGACATCTACGCGATGGGCGTCGTGCTCTACGAGCTCTTGTGCGGCGAGATGCCGTTCTACTCGGAGAACCCGGGCGACCTGATGTTGATGATCATGACCACGGAGGCCAAACCGCTCGTCGAGCGCGTGCCGGACGTGGGCATCGCGCTGTCCGAAGTCGTGACGCGCGCCATGAGCAAGAAGCCCGAGGACCGCTTTCAGAGCGTGCGCGAGATGCAGAAGGCCGTGCTCGCGGCCTCGCAGGAAGTCTTGGGCAGCAAGGCCGTGGAGCGATTGAACGCCCGTCTGCGGCCGGTCTCCTGGCGCAACGACAACCAGCAGCTCGAGACCCACTCGGAAGCGCCTCCGCGCAGGCGCTCCATGGTGGACACCGACATCACCCCCCGCGGGGAGGTCGCTCAGCGCAGTGCGCCGCAGGCTCGTCGTTGGCTCGTGCCCGCGGTGGGCGCAGGAGTCGTCGCGGTCGCGATTGGCCTGGGCGCCATCTGGTTTGGGCGCTCGAGCGCCGATTCGGCGCCGCGCTTCATCGTCGTTCGATCCGAGCCCGCCGCGCCGCTCGCCGGGGCCACGGCCGCTCCCACCCCTCCCGCCCCCGCCACCACGGTCAGCCCTCCGCTCAGCCCCAGCCCGGATCCCACGCCAGACAAGGCGCAGGAGAGCGCCGCACGCAAGAGCGCCGCGACCGCGCCGACGGGGCCGAAGAGCACCGCCGAGATCCTCGCTGAGAGCTTCCGCAAGCAGCGCTCGGCGGTCGTGGCGTGCCTCAACGCGCACGCCGCCGAAGCCGAAGCGATCCCGAAGTTGGCCGTGAAGCTGGCGCTCTCGAGCGACGGGCGGGTGGAGCGCGCGGGGATCTCGCCCGCCGAGCTCTCGCAGACGCTGATGGGCGCGTGCATCGAGTCCGCCGTGCGCGCCATGTCGTTCCCCGCCCAAGCGCAGCCGATCTCGTTCGAAGTCCCGCTCACAGCCCGCAAAGGAAGCTGATGCGCAAGCTCGTCATCCCGCTCTTGTTTTGCGCCTCGCTCTCCGTGAGCGGGTGCTTTCTGGTCGGCTACGACGGTCTGCAGGGCACGCCGGACGAAAACGATTCGGGCATGCGTCCAGATCTTCGGCTCCCGGACGCCTCGAGCGATGACGACGACGACGATGTCGACGACGATGATTACGGCGACATGGACGCGTCGGCCGACGCTGCGAGCACCCCGCCGGATGGAACCGTCGATGCCGCGCCGGACATGGATGCCGCCTTCGATGCGGGAGACGGTGATGGCGCGGTCGATGCCAGCGCAGCCGACGCGGGCGACCTCGACGCTTCGCCCGACGCGAGCCCGAACGACGCAGGCGAGGAACCCGATGGAGATGGCGGCAGCCCCATGCCCGACGCTGGCGTGGACAGCGGCAGCCCCATGCCCGACGCCGCCGTGGACAGCGGCAGCCCTGTGCCCGACGCCGCCGTGGACAGCGGCAGCCCTGTGCCCGACGCCGGCCAAGACGCCGGCCCGCCGCCCCCGGATGCGGAGACCCCGCCGCCCGACCCCTTGCCGTATTGTTCCTCCAACCAGGAGTGCACCCTCGGATGCGGGGACGTGCCCATGTGCACGCCCACCTGCGACTCGGACACGCGCTGCGACATCGATTGTGATGGCGCAGACTACTGCAAGCCGACCTGCAACAAGTCCCGAGTCAACATCTGCGAGATCGACTGCACCGGCACCGATCGTTGCGACGCGACCTGCAAGGGCGGCGGCGATTGCATGGTCGACTGTCGCCAGAGCGGGACGTGCGACAAGGTGCGCTGTGAAGGGGGGCTTCTCCAGCTGACCCAATGCATGATCGTGTGCGAAGCCAACGATCCGAGTTGTGGGTTTGAATACTGCTGGGGTGACTCGCTGGGCTGGATCAGCATCGGCGGCCTGGGCGTCACGGTGAAGCAGCAGACATGCACCGGCGACAATGGCCTCAAGGTCGTGCTCTGCGGCGGAACCTACGGGTTCTCGGACGTCAACCCGTACCTTCCGTGTCAGGCTAAATGAGATCGGCTCTTACGACGTCACCCAGTCGATGGCTCGCGGTCGGTCAGCCGCTCGGCATCGATCACGCCCGTTCTGGCTGAGCTCGCGCGCCCAACCACGTGGCCTCGCGGGCAAGACTGGAGGTCACGTGCACTTGGAGAGCTTTCGCGAGTCGCTACTGCAAGTGATGGAACGCAAGGTCCACTGGGCGTGGCCCGCCTTTGGTCGTGGGCTCGTGCCCAAGGGGCTCCTACACATCCATCTGGAGCAGGAGTACGAGGTCTATGTGCGTGATTTCCCGGTCCTGGTCGGGCGCGCCTACGTGCAGTGTCCGTTCGCGGACGTCCGCCGTGAGTTGATCGAGAACATGTATGAAGAGGAGACCGGCAAGATCGCGGCCGGCAGACCGCACCCGGAGCTGTTCTTGGAGTACCCGCGGGGCCTCGGCATGGACCTGAGCCGCTTCGAGCGCGTCGAGCTCCTGCCCGCAGCCAAGGCGTACCGCGACACCCTCGATCACATCACCATGCACCGCGGCTGGGCTGCCGCGGCCGCCGCGAGCACGCTCTTTCTCGAGGGCACCCCCTACGAGCGCGGTGAGCTCGATGAGCGGGCACCCAAACGGCCCGTGCCTCCGCTCGAAGAGCATCCACTCGTGAAACACTACGGCCTGCCGCTCGAGCACCTCGCGCTCACCAAGGCCCATCGCGCCGTCGAGGGAGAGCACCGCAAAGCCGCCTGGCATGTGCTCCTCTCACGGGTGGAGCGGGAGGACTACGCGCGCGTGATCGCCGCCATACAAGAGTGCCTCGCGGGTTGGCTCGCCTTTCGCGACGACGTGGCCCACGCCTGTGGGCTCGAGCGCAACCAGGCGGGTGAAGCGCGCCTGCGCGCGGCCTGATCAGGCCCCTCGCTGCTCGAGCAGCGCCGAGAGGAGGCGCCGGTCGACGCTCCGCGCGTAATAGCGCGCGCGCTCGTAAAGCAAGCGTTCGCCCGCGAGATCACCGTCCGCGCGCAGATAGTCGCGGCGTGCCCGGGTCACCTGATAGAGGGCGAGCGCTGCCGAGACGGACAGGTTCATGCTCTCGCTCATGCCCACCATGGGTATGCGGAAGCGGTAGTCACAGGCGGCCTGCGCCTCGGCGCTGAGCCCCACCCCCTCGTTGCCGAACAGGAGCATGAGGGGACGATCGCTCGGCAGTTCGTGCATGGTGATGGAGCCCTGCATCATGGCCCCCGCGATCGCGAGCCCCTGGCCGCGCGCGATGGCCAAGAGCGCCGCCAGCGTGGCGTGATGATGCGTATGGACCCAGCAGTAGGCGCCCTGCGTGGTGCTCGGGGCGTTCAGTGAACCGCTCGGCGCGTCCACCACGTGAACGTGCATCGCGCCCAGGGCCTCCGCGCTGCGCACCACGGCCGCCGCATTGTGCGGATCCTCGGGATGCTCCACCGCGACGCGCACCGACTCTAGACGTCCGGCCAATACCTGTTCGATGCGGGCTCGGCGGGCCTCCGTGAGAAAGGGGTCCAGCGCTTCGACGAGCGCGCTCGCGCCCAGCCGGTCGATGATGGCGTCGAGTTCTCTGAAATCCACGACAGCTCCTGCGCCTCAAGCCCGCTCGAGCGCGTAGGTGGGAACACGGGCGCGCCGTGACAGCCACACCCCGCCCCCCACGGGGACGAAGTGCGCGGCGAGCCCGCGGCGGTAGAAGCGGGCCGGCCTGAGCTGCATGCCGTGGTCGGTCCTGCGCTTGTCCAACACCCCCTCGTCCCAGTCTTCTTGGGTCACGGCCTCCACGTACAGCGCGCCGCGGCAAAGGGTCCCCAGATTGTCCATGGCTGCCTTGGCGCTCTTGGCGTCGAGGTACGGCAACACCCCTTGGCAGACGACCAGATCGAAGGGCTGCTTCGCGCGATAGTCCACCACCGATCCTTGCTCCCATCCGTAGCGCGCGCACAGGTAGGAACTGAACTCGACGCCCTGGTAGCGCGCGCTCGGAAAGCGCCGGCGCAGCACGCGGCGCCAGTGGCCTACCCCGCAGCCCACGTCGAGGATCCGGCGGACCGAGAGCTCGAGGTAGTCTAGGTAGCTGCACACGAAGTTGCCCAGCTTGGCCACCTGCGCCGCATCGCTCACGCGCGTCTTGGGATCTTCGTAGAAGCGTCGATAGTAGTCGCGGTCGAAAACGTCGGACGGGGCGCTCATGGCGGGGCGAGTGTAGCTCGCGCAGGCCCACCTCAGGCCGCAGGTTCCCCCCTGCCCGTTTCGGGTTATCTCCTTGCCACCCAACACCCCGCTCAAGCCGCCGCCTGCAGACGTCGGCTGCCCGGCCCGCAGGCCCCGTCCGGCGCAGCGGCGCGCGGCACGGGCTTTTCGGCGACTCAAGCCCCGAAAACCGCTCGACTATTCCCGCTTGCCCGCGGAGACTGAGAGCGTGAAGGATCAGGTCTGGCTCAAGCTTCTCGACATGCTCCAGAAGCGTCTCGGCGCCCAGGACGCACGCATCGAGATCGGCGGCAACGCGCCCACCGACCCGTGTCTCGTGTGGGCCACGCTGGAGGAGAGCCGCCGCGTGGTCGCCGTGTTTGCCGAGCCTCCCCGCGATCGACCGGGCGCCGAAGCCCGCCTCCTTTCCGTGGTGGAGTCCTTCAAGGAAACGATGGGCCAACCGGTGGCCGACAGCCCCACGCGCACGGCGACCGTACTGCGCCGCGAACTCGACCACGCGCTCGCGGCCTTGGCGGAGCGCACGGGCGCCGAGACCGCGTGGATCATCGATGTGTATTCGCCGGTGGTCTGGGGTTGCTCGGAGGCGCTCGAAGAGGGGCTCGACTTGGACGCGCTCATCCTGGCGGCGCGCGCGGACCAGATGCTGAGCGGCACGGGACTCACCTGGGCGGAGCTCTTGGCCGCGCCGGCGGCCGAGTCCCACCAGCGTTTGCGCGAAGCCAAGCTGGGGCCGGTCGCCCTGCGCACCTTGCGAGCCGAGCTCGACGTGCTGGGTGCGCTCTCCGATAAGGGCGGACTCGCCGCGGCCGCGCGGCGGCTGCGTGCTGCGCGCGCGCTGGCCGAGATCCGGGAGCGTGCCGCGCGCGACCGCGAGCTCGTGCGCTCGGAGCTGCGGGGCCCGCTCATCCAGTGCTTCGCCCACGCGATCGCCGGCCAATACCAGCTCGCCTTGATCTTCGATGAGACCTATTCCCCCCTCCACGCGGAGGGCAACGTGCAACGCGCCCTACCCCACATCGAGCGCCTGCTGCTCTCGCTCCCGCCCGTGGACCCTGTCGCCGGGGGCGGCCGCGCCGCCAAGGTCATTCGGCTCGCGCGGAAGTGAGGATGTCTTACGGAGAGGGCCGCGCTGATCGCCGCACGCGACCGAGCCGGGGTGGGCCCCGCGGCGCGGGCGCGAAAAAGCGGTAAACTCGCCGTCGCATGGCCGACGACATCCCGAAGCACCGCTACGACGCCACCCTTGCCGCTGACATCGAAACGCGTTGGCAAAAGCGCTGGGACGAGCAGCAAACCTTCAAGCAACCAAACCCCGGGGAAGAGGGCTTCGACGCGACGAAGCCCAAGTTCTACGCGCTCGACATGTTCCCGTACCCGAGCGGCGCCGGCCTGCACGTGGGCCATCCCGAGGGCTACACGGCCACCGATATCCTCACGCGCTACAAGCGCATGCGCGGGTTCAACGTGCTCCATCCTATGGGCTGGGACGCGTTCGGCTTGCCCGCAGAGCAGTACGCCATCCAAACCGGCGTGCACCCGGCGCTCACCACGCGCAAGGCGATCGACAACTTCCGCCGTCAGCTCAAGCGCTTCGGCTTCAGCTACGACTGGAGCCGCGAGTTCGGCACCA
>JBIQKA010000282.1:0-3041 GCA_044507075.1 Myxococcales bacterium | reverse complement strand
GCCATCTTTGCGCTCGCCAACACCGCGATCGAAATCCTCGCGCCGAGCGCCTCGGCGGTCGAGTCGGAGGGGCTGAGGACACATCTTGCGGCGCATGGTGAGGGAATCCTCTCGCTGACCTTTCGCGTCGGCGACGCAGCGCAGGCGCACGCCGAGCTGCGCGCACGGGGCGTTCGGGTGGCGCCGCCCGAAGAGGGAGAGGCGGTCGGATTGGACGGCGCGCGACGGACCTTCCGCACGCTCGAGCTTTCACGTCGAAGCACGCGTGGGATCAGCGTGTTTGGTGTCGAGCGCCCCGCCGACGTCAGCTTGACCGAGGCCGCCCCGGTGGCGCCCACGGTCGTGGAAGCGCTCGATCACGTCGCCATTCGCACCGCGCAGCCTGAGGCAGCCAAGGACCTCTACGGGAGCGGGCTTGGAATTCGGCTCGCGCTCGACACGACCTTCGGGGCGCTGCGCATGCTCTTCTTTCGCACCGGCGGGGTGACCTTGGAGTTCGTCTCCGATCCGAGCCTGCAGGAGGAGGATGCGTTCTATGGTCTCGCGTTCCGCGTGCGCGACATCGAAGCGGCCCACGCCCGGCTGAGCCAGGCCGGCTTCAACCTCGGCGCGGTGCGCGCCGGGAACAAGCCGGGCACGCACGTGTTCAGCGTGCGCGATGGCAGCCACGGCGTGCGCACGCTGATCATCCGCGATCCCGCGCGGTATCGAAGCGGGCGGTTCCGCCCGCGAGCAAAACCTTGACGAAACCGATCAGAGCCCGAGCTCGCCCGCGTGGGCGCGCATCCACGCGACGTAGAAGCCCACGTCCTTGTGGGACTCGAGCTCGCCCTTCTCGCAGCGCGTCTCCAATTCCTTGCGCAAATCGCCGAGCCGCTTGCTGGGCGGGACGCCAAACGCTTCGGAGATGGCGCTGCCGAGCCCCTTGGGCAGGGGAGGGACCTTGGCGTCGATCGCGGCCAAAGCCTTGATGCGCTTGCTCAGCTCGCTGATCTGACGCAGGCCACGCTTCTTCTTCTCGGGCCGCTTGGTCGTGATGTCCGCCCGGCTCAAGTCGAGCAGATCCTTGAGGCCATCCCCCATCTCGCGCGCAAAGCGGCGCACGGCGGAGTCCGTCCAGGTGCCGTCGTACTGGCTGGCTCGCAGGTGGTTGAGGATCAAGAAGTGCACCCGCTGATAAAGCTCGCCCTCGAAGCCGAGCCGACGCGCCACGCGCTTGCGGAACATGGCCGCGCCTGCCTCGGAGTGCCCGAAGAAGTGCACCTCGCCGTTCTCACCGACGCTGCGGGTCTTCACCTTGCCGATGTCGTGCAGGAGGGCGCCCCAGCGCACGCTGAGCCGCGGGACGCTCTGCCACACGACCTGCTTGGTGTGCTTCCACACGTCCTTGTGGCGCCACTCACCATCGCCAAAGCCGACCAGGGCGGCGATCTCTGGCAGCCACGCGTGCAGGAAGCCGATCTCGAGCAGGGCGTCGAGGCCGACGTCCGGATGGCGTCCGGTGAGCAGTCGATCGAGCTCCCGCCTCACTGCAGCCGCACTGAGCGTGCTCCACTCCTCGGCCGTGGGGCTCTGTGGGCGCCTTTCCGTCTGCGCGGGGTCCGCGGAGGCCACATCGGCGGCCCAGACCAGCGCGCGCAGGGCAAGGTCAGGACGCGGGGCTTCGGCGGTGCTTATGGACATCATGCTCGCCTCCTCGCTCGCGGGGGGCGCAACGCTAGCAGGAAGGCCAGGTGGCGGCAAAAGCGTTTCTCGCCAAGGCGCAGAAAACAGAGGAGGATTGGATGTCCTGGCCGGAGACGGTTCGTTGTACCCTGTGGGGCCATGAGGCGCCTGCTCAATGAGCTTGGGATCTGGCTCGTTCCGTTGTCCATCCTGCTCGGCGGGGCGCTGGCGGTGTTCGTGGTGACCGTGGCGGTGGACGCCGCGCACAATGGGGACCCTGCGCACGTCCTCGCGCTGATCCTGGAGCCCAACCCCGCCTCCGCGCAGAATACCCTCGGCAGCGCCGGAGAGGTGGTCGCCGCGGTGCTCGCCATCGCGATCACGGTTGTGGCCATTATCGTGGAGCTCGCTTCCAACCGGTACACCCACCGCATCACCGAGCTGTTCGTGCGCGAGCCCATCAACTTTTACGTGATGGGGTTCTTCGTCATCACGGCGCTGCAGGGACTTTGGGTCAACCTAATCATCGACTACGAGCCTGGCCAGGGGGGGTTTGTCCCCTACGTGTCCATCGGTGTCTCGATGGCGATGCTCACGCTGTGCCTGCTCATCTTGCTGCCGTACTTCGCCTTCGTGTTCTCGTTCCTCAATCCGATCAGCATCG
The DNA here is from genome assembly GCA_044507075.1 of Myxococcales bacterium. Classification (GTDB taxonomy): domain Bacteria; phylum Myxococcota_A; class Polyangia; order Polyangiales; family DASUME01; genus DASUME01. The sequence goes on along the minus strand of JBIQKA010000282.1, from coordinate 712 downwards.
TGCAGCGCATCCGCGACAAGACTCTGCACAACATCGCAGCGCACGGGATCTCGAGCCGGCTCTCGGCCGCGCAGCAGGAGGCGGTGCGCGGGATCGAGCAGCTCTCCGACGTGTCCCTCAACGCCATGGAGCACAAAGATAAGGGGGTGTCGATGGCCGGCGTCGACGCGCTCTGCTCGCTGCTCGTGAGCTACCAGGGGCTGCGCGCCAAGTTGCCGGAAGGCTGGTTCGGGATCGACGGCTCGCTCGCCCACAACCCGGACTTCGTCTCGATGGCGCCGGAGGTGCTCGAGGATCTGCGCAAGCGCAAGGTCTGGCTCGAGTGGAAGGTGCTGCGCGGCTACCAGAGCCTCTACAACGAGGCGCTGAACAAGATGCGCGACATCAACTACCTGGTGGCCATCAACTCGCGCCTGATGGCGGAGGCGGCCTGGGATCACAACAACGCCCAGCTGTTCGAGATGGTGGTGAAGTTCTTCAACACCTACCTGCGCTCGGCGATCAACGCCCACGACATCCGCACCGCCTACAACGTGCTCAATCAGTATCGCCTGGTGGGAGAGAGCGCGATCAGGCGGGACCCGAGCGGCGGTCGCGCGCTCGAGATCGCAAAGTACTTCAAGTACTACGGCCTGCTCTCCTTCAACGCGAAGCTGCCCTTCATCCTGGAGACGGTGGCCTACGACATGTGCGCGCTGATCGAGTTCGCGTT
>JBIQKA010000281.1:0-3046 GCA_044507075.1 Myxococcales bacterium | reverse complement strand
CCGCGGCTCCGTGCCCCCGCCCTTCGGCAGCTCCGAAAGCTAGGGGCTGTCCCTAGTTCTTTAGGCACGTCGAGGCCCGCGCGAGGCGTTCCGGCGCTTTCGTGCTCGTGCTCGTGCTCGTCCCCGTGAGCCGTCGTCGTGCGCGTGCGCGGCTCACCGGCACATCTTGCTCAGCATGGAGACGATACGCACGGAGAGAGCTTTTGCTGTAGCCGCAGTTTCGGGCTGGACGAGACCTTGGAGTCGGAGGAGATCAAGGATGGCTGCGCATTCCATGGCAGAACCTCGGGCAATGGAGTGGTAGCGAGCGCGCTCCCTGTCGGTGGTCGCACTGGTTGCGCCGATTCGCGCACGCGCACCACTACGGCTCACGAGGACGAGGACGAGGACGAAGACGGGGACGAACGGCGCCTTGGTCGAGTCGTGCTGCTGACCCGGTGTCAGCGCGACGTAGAGCGGGCGCGCTCGATGCCGGGCCAGGGCTGGCGCTCAGGCAGCAGCCCTTGGAGGCGCTCCCATGGCTTGTCGGTAAGGGCGTGGCGGTGCACAGATAGCTTTGTTCACGAACTGGATCTCAGGACACATGCTTCTCATGCCGCGTTCCTAACCGTTCGAGATGATCGAGCTTTTCGCGACCACGAATGAGGGACAGCCCCTAAACCGGCCCAGAGATCGGCCTGTGCGCGCCTAGGTCGTGCGGCTAAGCTCGACGCAGGATGAGGGTGTTGCTCGGGATTTTTCTGGTAATGGGCCCAGATGGCCGTTGGCAGCCCGGAATCGGGGACCCAACGTTCATCGGCTGGCTGACCGTGGTGGCCTACGCGTTCGCCTGCGTTTGCTCCGTGCGCGCGGCGCTCCTGGCGCGAAACGCACTGCGGAGCCACACCTCGACAAACCCCAAGCTCGCGCGCGAAGAGCTCTCGCTCCTGCTTCTGTGGGGCGCGTCGGCGCTGGTGATGTTGGGCCTCGGCGTGAACAAGCAGCTCGACCTGCAGAGTTGGCTCACCCAGGTTGCCCGGGACATGGCGCACGAGGGGGGCTGGTACGACCAGCGTCGCGTCGTGCAGCTCGGGTTCATTGGCGTGATGATCCTGTTCGGTGTGTTCGGAATGCTCGCCATGGGGCTCTTGCTGCGGCACGTGCGTACCCGCGCGCTCTGGACGATCCTGGGGTTGGGCGCGGTGATGAGCTTCGTGATCGTGCGCGCGGCGTCTTTCCACCACGTCGATATCCTGATCAGTACGCGGATCCTGGGGCTGCGCGTGAACTGGATCCTGGAGCTCGGCGGGATCGCCATGGTGGCCTTCGCGACCCTGCGAGCGGCCCGCGAATACCGCCGGGCCAAGGGACCTTCCTGACGCGGACGGAAGCGCGAACGGGGCGCTCCTCTCGCGAGGAGGCCCCGTTCGTGGGTCGGCGAGGGGCTCAGGTGAGGCCCCTTCCGCCAACCTTGGCGCGGCTCAGAAGGCTATGCCGCCGCCCAACGGACTGGACTAGAAGTCCATTCCGCCGCCATGCCCGTGACCGGCATGACCGCCGCCAGCCGGCTCTTCCTTCGGACGCTCGGCGATCAGGGCCTCGGTGGTGAGCATGAGGCCCGCCACGCTGGCCGCGTTCTGCAGCGCGTAGCGGACGACCTTGGTGGGGTCGATCACGCCCATGGCGAGCAGGTCGCCGTACTCGTCGCTGCGCGCGTTGTAGCCGAAGGAGCCCTTGCCGTTCCTGACCTTGTCGACGACGATCGAACCCTCGACGCCGGCGTTGGCCGAGATCTGACGGAGCGGCTCCTCGATGGCGCGACGGATGATGTTCACGCCGACCCTTTGCTCGTCGGAGACCTCGAGCTTGTCGAGGCCCGCCTGCGCGCGGATCAGCGCCACGCCGCCCCCGGGCACGATGCCTTCTTCCACCGCTGCACGGGTCGCGTGCAGGGCGTCTTCGACGCGTGCCTTCTTCTCCTTCATCTCGACCTCGGTGGCTGCGCCGACCTTGATCACCGCCACGCCGCCCACGAGCTTGGCCAGGCGCTCCTGGAGCTTCTCGCGGTCGTAGTCGCTGGTGGTCTCCTCGATCTGACGACGGATGGTCTCGATGCGACCCTTGATGTCGTTCTTCTTGCCGGCGCCGTCGACGATGGTGGTGTTGTCCTTGTCCACCGTGATGCGCTTGGCGGTGCCGAGATCGTTGACGCCGATGCTCTCGAGCTTGATGCCGAGGTCCTCGCTCACCACCTGACCGCCGGTCAAGATGGCGATGTCCTTGAGCATCTCCTTGCGGCGATCGCCGAAGCCGGGCGCCTTGACCGCGCACACGTGCAGCGTGCCGCGCAGCTTGTTCACCACCAGCGTGGCGAGCGCTTCACCTTCCACGTCCTCGGCGAGGATGAGCAGGGGCTTCTGCGTGCGAGCGACGCCCTCGAGCACAGGAAGGAGATCCTTCATGTTCGAGATCTTCTTCTCGCAGATCAGGATGTAGGCGTCCTCGAGCTTGGCTTCCATGCGCTCGGGGTCGGTCACGAAGTAGGGCGACAGGTAGCCGCGGTCGAACTGCATGCCCTCCACGACGTCCAGCGTGGTCTCGAGGCCCTTGGCCTCTTCCACGGTGATCACGCCTTCCTTGCCGACCTTCTCCATGGCCTCGGCCAGGATGGTGCCGATGGCGGTGTCGCCGTTGGCGCTGATGGTGCCGACCTGGGCGATCTCCTTGGGATCCTTCGTGGCCTTCGAGACCTTCTCGAGCTTCTCGATCACGAACTGGACCGCCGCGTCGATGCCGCGCTTGATCTCCATCGGGTTGTGACCCGCGGCGACCATCTTGCTGCCCTCGCGATAGATCGCCTGGGCCAGCACGGTGGCGGTGGTGGTGCCGTCGCCCGCGACGTCGGAGGTCTTGGAGGCCACCTCGCGCACCATCTGGGCGCCCATATTCTCGAACTTGTTCTCGAGCTCGATCTCCTTGGCGACCGTGACGCCGTCCTTGGTCACGGTGGGAGCGCCGAAGCTCTTCTCGATCACGACGTTGCGGCCCTTGGGACCGAGCGTGACCT
>JBIQKA010000280.1:0-3052 GCA_044507075.1 Myxococcales bacterium | reverse complement strand
AGGTGCGCTACCTGCACAGCGACATCGACACGGTCGAGCGCGTGGAGATCCTGCGTGACCTGCGGCTGGGGACCTTCGACGTGCTGGTCGGCATCAACCTGCTCCGTGAGGGGCTGGACATTCCGGAGGTGTCGCTCGTGGCCATCCTGGATGCCGACAAGGAAGGCTTCCTGCGCTCGGAGCGTTCGCTGATCCAGACGATCGGCCGCGCGGCGCGCAACCTCAACGGCAAGGCCATCCTCTACGCCGACAAGATCACCGACTCCATGAAGATCGCGATCGGCGAGACCGAGCGCCGCCGCGCCAAGCAGCTCGCGTACAACGCGGAGCAGGGCATCACGCCGCGCAGCATCCGCAAGCAGGTGCGCGACCTGATCGACGGGGTCTACAGCGAGAAAGCCAAGGACGCGCAAAGGGTCTTGGAGAGCGCGGCCGTGGAGGCACTGTCCGAGAAGGACCTTGCCAAACGCATCAAGCAGCTCGAAAAGCAGATGCTCGAACACGCGCGCAACCTCGAGTTCGAGAAGGCGGCGCGGGTCCGCGATCAGCTCGCGACCTTGCGCGAACAAGCATTCGGGGCCGCGGGGACCGACAATGTGTGACCCGAACCGGCCGGGTCCAAGTAAGTCAGGGTGGGAATGACAGGCCAAAGAGCCTGGTCACCGAGGGGGAACTTCCTTAGCCAATGCCGACCGAATCAGTGGGTTTCAGGTATACTTGAGTAAACCTGTCGGGTTCTCCCGCGGGTTAACCCGCCCCAAGAGGGCGGTGACTTGCAAGCGTGAAGCCACCATTGATCGCTTTCATTGACTAATCGTGCTGTCACCGGCACCAGGAGGATTTCATGCGACTGACCACCAAAGGCCGTTTTGCCGTTACCGCCATGATCGACCTCGCGCTGCGCGAGAACACCGGGCCCGTGGCCCTGGCTGCCATCAGCGCCCGCCAGCAGATTTCGCTGTCGTATCTGGAGCAGCTCTTCGGCAAGCTGCGCCGCCACGAGCTCGTGGAGAGCACCCGTGGCCCGGGCGGTGGCTATTCGCTCGGCCGCAAGTCCGATGAGATCACGGTGGCGGACATCATCGTCGCCGTCGATGAACCCATCGACGCCACCGGCTGTGGCGGCAAGGAAAACTGCATGGGCGAAGACTCGGGCCGCTGCATGACGCACGACCTGTGGTCCAGCCTGAACGCCAAGATGATCGAGTACCTCGACTCCATCTCGCTGCGCAAGCTGGTGGAAGAGCAACTGGCCAAGGGCGTCTCCATCGAGGAGCACCCGGTCAAGCGCGCCATCTCGACCCAGCCCGTCGTCAAGCCGATCAAGATCACCGCCCCCAATTCGGTCTTCGCCCTGGGTGGCGCCATGAGCAAGTAAACCGTCTCTCGCCTTTTCGTCATGGACATGACCCAGCATTTCCCGATCTACATGGACTACGGCGCGACCACGCCGTGTGACCAGCGCGTGGTGGACGCGATGATTCCGTGGCTGCGCGAACATTTCGGCAACCCGGCGTCGCGCAGCCATGCGTGGGGTTGGGAAGCCGAGGCAGCCGTGGAGAAGGCCCGCGAACAGGTGGCGGCGCTGATCGGTGCCGACCCCCGCGAGATCATCTGGACCTCGGGCGCCACCGAGTCCAACAACCTGGCGTTGAAGGGCGCTGCGCAGTTCTACAAGACGCGCGGCAAGCACCTCATCACCGTCAAGACCGAGCACAAGGCCGTGCTCGACACCATGCGCGAGCTCGAGCGCCAGGGCTTCGAGGTGACCTACCTCGACGTGCAGGAAGACGGCCTCCTCGACCTCGACAAGCTCAAGGACGCAATGCGAGCCGACACCATCCTCGTGTCGGTGATGTACGTGAACAACGAGATCGGCGTCATCCAGGACGTCGCAGCCATTGGCGCGATGTGCCGCGAGCGCGGAATCATCTTCCACGTCGATGCGGCCCAGGCGACGGGCAAGGTGGAGATCGACCTCGCCAAGCTGCCGATCGACTTGATGAGCTTGGCCTCGCACAAGACCTATGGTCCGAAGGGCATCGGCGCGCTCTACGTGCGTCGCAAGCCTCGCGTGCGCATCGAGGCGCAGATGCACGGCGGCGGCCACGAGCGCGGCATGCGTTCCGGCACGCTGCCCACGCACCAGATCGTCGGCATGGGCGAGGCCTTCCGCATCGCGCGCGAGGAGATGGGCGTCGAGAGCGAGCGCGTGCGCATGCTGCAGCAGCGGCTGATCGCGGGCCTCGCGGACATCGAGCAGACCTTCATCAACGGCGACCTCGAGAAGCGCGTGCCGCACAACCTGAACATGTCGTTCAACTACGTCGAGGGCGAGTCGCTGATCATGGGCATCAAGGGCATCGCCGTGTCGTCGGGCTCGGCCTGCACCTCGGCGAGCCTGGAGCCGAGCTACGTGCTGCGTGCGCTCGGCCGCAGTGACGAACTCGCGCACTCGTCGCTGCGCATGACCATCGGCCGCTACACCACCGTGGACGAAATCGACTACGTGATCAACACCCTCAAGGATCGGGTGGCCAAGCTGCGCGAGCTGTCGCCGCTGTGGGAGATGCACAAGGAGGGCATCGACCTCAGCACCATTCAATGGGCGGCCCATTGATCGACACACGAGCGACGCACTGAAGTTTCTGGAGTACTGAGATGGCATACAGCGAAAAGGTCGTGGACCACTATGAGAACCCCCGCAACGTGGGTTCGTTCGAGAAGGGCGATGACAGCGTGGGCACCGGCATGGTCGGCGCTCCGGCCTGCGGCGACGTGATGAAACTGCAGATCAAGGTGAACCCGGCGACGGGCTTGATCGAGGACGCCAAGTTCAAGACCTACGGCTGCGGCTCGGCCATCGCGTCGAGCTCGCTCGTCACCGAATGGGTGAAGGGCAAGTCGCTCGACGAGGCGCTGACCATCAAGAACACGCAGATCGCCGAAGAGCTCGCGCTGCCGCCGGTCAAGATCCACTGCTCCATCCTGGCCGAGGACGCGATCAAGGCCGCCGTCAACGACTACAAGGCCAAGAAGGCGCATTGAGATG
>JBIQKA010000082.1:17250-21171 GCA_044507075.1 Myxococcales bacterium | reverse complement strand
CCCTCGCGAGAACTGCGGCCGGACCGGAGGAGAAGCGATGACGACCAGGGTAATGACATTCTACGGAACCACCATCGGCAAGAAGGTGGCGATGGCCACGTCCGGATTCATCGTGGTGGGATGGGTCATCCTGCACATGCTGGGTCATTTGGGCGCGTTCGCCGGCCGAGAGACGTACAACGAGTACGCCGGGTTCTTGGCCAACAACCCGCCGCTCTTGTGGGGCCAACGCCTGATCCTCTTGGCAGCGCTCGGCGTGCACATCCAGTGCGCGCTCGCGCTCTGGTCGAAGAGCTCGGAGGCCCGGCCCACCGCATACATGCAGCGCAAGAACCTGGCGACGAACTACGCCGCCCTCACCATGCGTTTCGGCGGCATCTTGCTGCTCGCCTTCATCATCTATCACGTGCTCACGCTCACGGTCGGCGTGGGCAACGCCTTCGTGTTCGTGCACGGCGACGTGTACAACAACCTCACGCAAGCGCTCGCGAACCCGATCATCTCGGTGCTCTACATCGTCGCGATGTGCGTGCTCGGGATGCACCTCTATCACGGCGTCTGGAGCCTTACGCAGACGTTCGGCCTCGACCATCCCAAGTATAACGGGCTGCGTCAGGGCATCGCCGGTGCGCTCACGGTCGTGATCGTGCTCGGTTTCATCTCGGTGCCGCTCTCGGTGCTCACCGGCAACCTCCAACCGGTCGATCCCGTCGTCGAGGACACTGCGGAGTAGTTCGGGCGCCGCCCAGGCGCCGGGTTTTTTTGCGCGCGGGCGGAGCCGCCCGCCTCGACAGGTCGAAGGAAAAGGTTCGCGAACATGACGATCGAACTCAAGTCGAATGCTCCGGGCGGTGACATCGCCACGCGCTGGGATCGCCATCGCTTCGACATGAAGCTGGTGAACCCGGCCAACCGCCGCAAGTACAACGTGATCGTGGTGGGCTCAGGACTGGCCGGCGGCGCCGCCGCCGCGACCATGGGCCAGCTCGGTTACAACGTGAAGTGCTTCTGCTACCAGGATTCGCCGCGGCGAGCGCACAGCATCGCGGCCCAGGGCGGCATCAACGCGGCCAAGAACTACCAGAACGACGGCGACAGCGTGTACCGCCTGTTCTACGACACCGTCAAGGGCGGGGACTTCCGCTCGCGCGAGAGCAACGTATACCGCCTGGCGCAGCTCAGCGTGAACATCATCGACCAGTGCACGGCCCAGGGCGTGCCCTTCGCCCGCGAGTACTCCGGTCTGCTCGACAACCGCTCCTTCGGCGGCGCCCAGGTGTCGCGCACGTTCTACGCGCGCGGCCAGACCGGCCAGCAGCTGCTGCTCGGCGCCTACTCCGCGCTCGCCGAGCAGGTCCAGGCGGGCACCGTGAAGATGTACCCGCGCACCGAGATGCTCGATCTGATCATGATCGACGGCCAGGCCCGCGGCATCGTCACGCGCGACATGGTGTCCGGCAAGATCGAGCCCCAGCTGGCCGACGTGGTGGTGCTCTGCACCGGCGGCTACGGCAACGTGTTCTTCCTGAGCACGAACGCCATGGGCTGCAACGTCACGGCCACCTGGCGCGCGCACCGAAAGGGCGCCCTGTTCGCCAACCCCTGCTACACACAGATCCACCCGACCTGCATCCCGGTGGCGGGCGACTACCAGTCCAAGCTCACGCTGATGAGCGAGTCGCTGCGCAACGACGGCCGCGTCTGGGTGCCCAAGCGCAAAGAGGATTGCGGGAAAAAGCCCCACGAGATCCCCGAGGCCGATCGCGACTACTACCTCGAGCGCAAGTACCCGAGCTTCGGCAACCTGGTGCCGCGCGACATCGCGTCCCGCAACGCCAAGGACGTGTGCGACGAGGGGCGCGGCGTAGGCCCCGGCGGACGCGGCGTGTACCTCGACTTCGGCGACGCCATCGCGCGCCTCGGCAAGGCCAAGATCGCCGAGCGCTACGGTAACCTGTTCGACATGTACCAGCGCATCACCGGCGACGACCCCTATTCGACGCCCATGCGCATCTATCCTGCCATCCACTACACGATGGGTGGTCTGTGGGTCGACTACAACCTCATGAGCAACCTGCAGGGTCTGTTCGTGGGCGGTGAGGCGAACTTCTCGGACCACGGCGCGAACCGCCTGGGCGCGAGCGCGCTGATGCAGGGCCTGGCCGATGGGTACTTCATCCTGCCCTCCACCGTGGCCAACTACATCGGCAAGCAAGCGGCCGACGGCAAGCTCAAGAAGGTCGACGAGAGTCACCCCGAGGTGCGCAAGGCAGAGGCCGACGTCCGGGCCCGCGTAAACCGCATCCTCTCGGTGAAGGGTAAGCGCTCACCCGATTCGTTCCACCGCGAGCTCGGCCTGATGGTCTGGGAGTACTGCGGCATGGCGCGCAGCGAGGAGGGCCTCAAGACCTTGCTCGAGCGCATCCCCGAGCTACGCGCGGAGTTCTGGCAGAACGTCCAGGTGCTCGGCAGCGGTGAAACGCTGAACCAGAACCTGGAGAAGGCCGGACGCGTGGCCGACTTCCTCGAGATGAGCGAGTTGCTCGCGCAGGACGCGCTTCATCGCACGGAGAGCTGCGGCGGCCACTTCCGCGTGGAGAGCCAAACCGAAGAAGGTGAGGCCAAGCGCGACGACGAAAAATTCCAGTACGTCGCGGCATGGGAGTACCAGGGCGATGACAACGGCCCTACGAACTTCGTGCTGCACAAAGAACCCCTCGAGTTCGACTACGTCAAGCCCAGCCAGCGGAGTTACAAGTGAGCGAGTTGAACATCCACCTCCATGTGTGGCGTCAGCCGGGGCCCCAAGCCGAAGGCAAGTTCGTCCACTATGAGCTCCAAGTCACCGAGCACGCCTCGTTTCTCGAGATGCTCGACATCCTCAACGAGAAGTTGAGCGAAAAAGGTGAGGAGCCCATCGCCTTCGACAGCGACTGCCGCGAGGGGATCTGCGGCATGTGCGGCATCATGATCAACGGCGTGCCGCACGGCCCGCAGGCAGCGACCACGGCCTGCCAGCTGCACATGCGAACCTTCAAGACCGGCGACGAGATCTGGGTCGAGCCGTTCCGCGCGCGCGCCTTCCCGGTGCTGCGCGATCTGGTCGTCGATCGCGGTGCCCTGGACCGCATCGTCCAGGCCGGCGGCTACATCTCCGTGCGCACGGGCTCGGCGCCGGAGGCCAACGGCATCCGCGTCAACAAGACCGACGCCGACCTCGCGTTCGACGCCGCGGCGTGTATCGGCTGCGGCGCCTGCGTGGCCGCCTGTCCCAACGCCTCCGCCTCGCTGTTCACGAGCGCCAAGATCGGCCACCTCGGCCTCCTGCCGCAGGGCCAGCCGCAGCGCGATCGACGTGTGCTCTCCATGGTGCGCCAGATGGACAACGAGGGCTTTGGCAACTGCACCAATCACCGCGAGTGCGAAGCAGCCTGCCCCAAGGAGATCAGCATCGCCTTCATCGCGCGCATGAACCGCGACTTCATTGCCGCCTCGGCACGTGAGCGGCCAGAGAAGTCCGCTTCCGGCGCGGGGTGATCCGGAAGAAACTTTGAACGCCGCCGAGGGCTGCGGAGACTCAGGGCATGCGACGTAAAATCGCGTGCCTTTTTCTTTTGTGCTGGCTCGGGCTGGGCGCGGGCTGTGTGAAGAGGAAGACCATTTGGTCGCTCCAGAACAGCCCCGGGTGCCCAGTCTCCACCTCCGATCCCCAGCTGGATCGTGAGCGTACGTATCTCGCGTCCCTGCTGGCGCTCCAAGAGCGCAAGTACGCCATTCTGCGAACCCAGGCCCCTTCGGCGATCGAGGCCACCTACACCAGCGGCAACAACCCCTCCGTCGCGCACGTTCACTGGTTGATCGGGATCGGCCCGGACGCTTCGCTGACCGTCGACGTGGCGGAGGCAGATCGACAGATGCACC
>JBIQKA010000082.1:0-17150 GCA_044507075.1 Myxococcales bacterium | reverse complement strand
TGGCGACGAACCCTGGCGGAGCACTCGCGGTGGAGGCCCGCTACAACCGCGCGGTGCTCCTCGTCCGCCTGGGTCATCGACAGGCAGCGCGCGAGGCGCTCGCGCCGTTCGCGTCTGGAACCTTCGGGAATTTCCGCCGCGCGGATGCGAACGTGCTCTTGAGGCGGCTGGAGTGAGGCGCGAGGCCGCCCTCATCCGCGTGCATCCGCGACCCGGCCCGGATTAAGCTACCGCATGGCAACCTGCTCGTTCGCCCGTCCGCCCGCGCTCTCCCAGGGCGCTGCCGTGCGCATCGTGGCGCCCTCCAGCCCCTTCGATCGAGCGCGCTTCGATCAAGGGCTCCCCTTTCTCACGCAGCGCTATCGGCCTTCGCTCGGGGACTCTTTGTTCGCCAGCGTGGGCTTTCTGGCTGGCGACGACGACGCTCGTCTGAATGATCTAGAGCGCGGGCTCGCCGATCCTGAGATTCGAGCCTTGATCGCCGCCCGAGGTGGCTACGGTGCAACGCGGCTGCTCTCACGCCTATCGCCCGACGCGGTTCGTCACGCCAACAAGTGGCTTGTGGGGTTCAGTGACGTCACGGCGTTGCATGCGCTCTGGGCGCGCGCGGGGCTGTGCTCGATTCACGGCCCCATGGTCTGCTCGCTGGGTGAGGGACCGATGGCCGTGCGGGATGCGTTCTTCGATCTGCTCGAAGGGCAAGATCCGCGCCCTCTGCGGGGGCTGCGCACCGTGAACGGCGGGCGTGCCTCGGGGCGCCTGTTCGGGGGCAACCTGACCGTGTTGGCCTCGTTGATGGGCACCCCCTACACGCCCTCGCTCGAGGGGGCGATGTTGGTCTTGGAGGACATCAACGAGCGTCCCTATCGCCTCGATCGCATGCTCACCCAGATGCTCGAATGCGGCTTTTTGAAGGGCGTGCGAGGCGTCATTCTCGGCCAGTTCACGCAGTGCGATCCAGGGCCCGACGGCGTCACCGCGGATCATGTGCTCGCCGAGCGGCTGACCCACTTGAACGTGCCCATCGTGTCCAACGCGCGCGTTGGGCACATTGCCGACAACGTTCCGTTGCTCTTTGGTGCGCTGGCCGAGCTCGATGCGAACGCCGGTGAGGCTGCGTTCTTCGCCTAACGCGCATTTCACAGATTCCCGCGCGGCCTTACGCACGGCGCGGCGCGGCCTCGCCAAGCTCGGACGCTGCCTGTTAAATCCGTGAGTCGGCGGTCAGTAGTTCACGCGCTTCCAGGCCTCGTCGCGCAACGTGCGCACCGTCCGCATCACGGGCGCCGCAAACGGAAGGATGTCGTACCACTGCCAGCGCCCCAGACTGCTCAGGTCGCCCCGCTGCGCTGACAGCATCGGCTTGTGGACGTAGGAGACCACGTCGGGGTGGAGCCGACGAAACATGTTGTATGCCCCGTCGATGTACATACGACCTCCGAGGGGATCGCCGGGCGGGCGCACGAGCGTTTCCTCAAAGTAGGCGATGAGTCGATCATAGACCGTGTGGTTCACCATGAAGCAGTGCATCCACATGAACTCGGCGCGCGTCTCCACCAGACCGTCCGGCGCGTGGGCGATCTCCTTCTTGAGAGAGTGCCCGAGGAAGTACAGGTCCCAGGGTCTGCTCAGCAGCGTCCCCGTGATCGCCTTCTGGGTGCGCACCATGCGCTTCGAGAAGATGGCGTCGTCCTCGAGCACCATGATGCGCCGGTAGCCTTTGTCGCGAGCGTCCCTGAGGATGCCCAGGTGACTCAGGAAGTTTCCGTGCACGCCGCGCGACGCGAACTCGTTCGGGTCGGCGGGGCGGGGGGCGAACGGAATCTCGATCTTCGGATCGTCGGCGGGAAAGCCCAGATCACGCAGCTCGCGCAGGGTGCTCGCACGGCGGTCGGCGCGCTCCGGCAGATTGATCATGTAGACACGGTCGACGAACTCACGAAACGTTTGGGTCACGGAAAGCACCTCGGTGTGGGCTCGGAGAAAGAGCGAAACGGCACGGCTGACTAGCGCTTGAGTGCGTGGAGTTCGCGCTCCGCGAGATCCAGGTCGGCCTCAGCCATCATCTTGACCAGCCCCGTGAAGTCCACCTTGGGCTTCCAGCCCAGCTTGGCCTTGGCCTTGCTCGGATCACCCAGCAGCAAATCCACCTCGGCAGGGCGGAAGTAGCGCGGATCGATCGCTACCCTGCCCTCCACGTCGAGCCCGATGTGCTTGGCAGCCAGCTCCAGGAACTCGCGCACGCTATGCGTCTCGCCGGTGGCCACCACGTAGTCGTCCGGCGTGTCCACTTGCAGCATCAGCCACATGGCCTCGACGTAGTCGCCCGCGAAGCCCCAGTCGCGCTTGGCGTCCATGTTGCCCATGAACAGCTTGCTCTGGAGGCCCACCTTCATGCGCCCCAGTGCGCGCGTGATCTTGCGTGTGACGAAGGTCTCGCCGCGACGGGGACTCTCGTGGTTGAACAGGATCCCGTTCACCGCGAACATCCCGTAGCCCTCACGATAGTTCTGGGTGATGTAGTAGGAATAGGCCTTGGCGGCCGCGTAGGGGCTGCGCGGGTGGAAAGGCGTGGTCTCCTTCTGAGGAGTCTCGACGACCTTGCCATAAAGCTCCGACGAAGAGGCCTGGTAGAACCTGGGCTGGAGGCCTGCGTCGCGGATGGCTTCCAGCAAGCGCACGGTGCCCAGGCCCGTCACATCGCCGGTGTACTCGGGCACGTCGAAGCTCACACGCACGTGGCTCTGGGCACCCAAATTGTAGATTTCGTCCGGCTGGACCCGCCGGAGCAAACTGGCCAGCGCCGACCCATCACTGAGGTCGGCGTAATGCAGAAAGAGCCGCGTATCTTCGAGGTGCGGGTCGCGGTACAGGTGATCGATGCGCCCGGTGTTGAAGCTCGACGAGCGCCGGACCGTGCCGTGCACCTCGTAGCCCTTCTCCAAAAGGAGCTCGGCGAGGTAGCTTCCATCCTGTCCCGTGATGCCCGTGATCAGGGCGCGTTTCTTCGTGCTGGTCATGCGTGTCGTTTCCTGGTTCATGGGCCAAGGGCGCAGGGGAGCGCCTCAACAAACAAGGTGCGTGCGTCTACATACGAGACCGGGAGCATCCTACCCGCAGCTTCGCCCGAAGGGCACGATGGGGCTCGCTGGCCTCCTTGTTTGTCGGGGATCATAGACATTTGGGGTAGGCTCGGCCGCCCCGACCGTACTGCCGACGGTGGGCATTTGCCACCAGGATCGGGGCATTTTTGCTGATCAGCTCGGCCGCCGGCCTCCGAGCGAGGGTCGGGCCAGGGCTTACCCCTTGCTTCTCAAGCGCTCCCCACGGCGCTGGAAGCGGGCCCGCCCACAGCCGGACACGTGTCCGACCGGCACCGAGGGCCTGCCGTCCGCCCCTGGCGGATTCGGCGAGCTCTCCTCCCCCCCTTAACAGCCGTGTTTCACCCCACGGTAGGAGCGGACCGGGGCAAGCCCCCATCGTCAAGCGCGGAACGCTGGCCGAGACCGGCTGGGCCCGTGCCGCGCGTGCCGCGTTCCTCAGGAGGTTGTCGCCGCCGGTAGGCGGCTTTCGCCCGCTGCCCTGGCCTGCCAGCGCTCTGCCGTGTTCAGCAGCTGTAGGACGCGGCGCTCGCAGGTGGTCTCCCACACGTGCTCGCGCGCAAAGCGGTGCGCATGGTGAGCACGCGCCAGCAGCCCTTCGCGCGAGAGGTCGACGATGCGCGACGCCAAACGATCCGGGCGGCCGCTCGAGAGCGCGACGCCGAGCGGCGCGAGGCTGCAGAGACCCTTCAACGCTTCGTTCTCGTACCCCGCGATCGGCACGCCGGCAGCAGCCGCGGCCAGATAGGTGGCCTCACCCTGTGGATGGCACGAAACGAACAGGTCCACCTCGCGTCGGAGCAGCGGCATGAGCTCGTCGGCGAGCGAGAGTGCGCCCAGCAAGATGACTTCCTGTAGTTTTTCCTGCCGAACCCGTGCGCGCATGCGTTCGAGCGCGTCGCCCTCGCCGATGATCAGGAAGCGAAAAAGGAAGCCCCGACGCTTCAGCTGCGTTGCCAGCGCGATCAACTCTTCGCTGCCGGCCCCGTCCGCGTGCTCGAAGCACGCGAGCGTCAGCGGGCCTTTCGTTTCCAGGCGACGGGCACGCTCGCGCAGGTCCTCGGCGTCCGCAACCATCGACGCTTCGAGCGGGGTGTCGAAGTACAAGATGGCGTCGGGCGACAGCCTGCGATAGCGCGCGTAGGCCGAAAACCCGTTGCACTGCACGCCCGCAGCGCGCGCTACCGAGACCATCGCCATGCGCTCACGGCTGATCTCTCGCGCTGCGCTGCGCACGAAGTCCCAACGATGGCCAGCCCCAGAACGCACACGCTGGAGACGGGCGCGCAAGGAGTCCTCCATGACGTTTACGCAGGGGATGCCGAGCGACCTGCACCGAGCGGTCAAATTGGGGATGCGCGGGTCAAATCCCCCCCAGACCACGCAGCTTCCCGCGAGCTTGGAGTCGAGTACATGCTCTCCGAAACGGCAGACCTCCAGCGCGAAAGGCAGATCGGCAGCGTCGAGGGAGAGCAGCTCCGGATCTTCGTGTGGCTTCGGGCCAGGGTGCAGGATGACCTTCAGCTCACCGGGCCAGAGCCTTGCGTACCGCTGCATCGCGTCGACGAACCTACGCGGGAGTTCGACGCGCCGTTTACCCTGCACGCATGCGGTGATTGCAGGAAGAATTGTCAATCGCCCAGCTGCCATTCTACCGGATACCACGGGGGCACGCGGCGCCGCAAACCGCCTTGTCGAGCGCTCCCATGAGGCCCGGGGACGCATCCTTCGATTTGCTGCGTCTGCCCGGAACCTGCTCGGTGCGACGCGCACGCAACCGAACGTCACTCGCTTCGAACCACTCGCGGCGTCGTTCGTTCGGTGTGCTGCCTAGCCGCAGGCAGGCTCGGGCGCGAAAGGCTCACGGCAGAGCTTCGCCGGCTACCGCGACGCGCTCGCCGGCCTCGAGGCCGGACACGATCTCGATCTGTAGACCGTCCGACACGCCCACCTCGACTTCGCGCTCCTCCGCCTGACCATTTGGTTTGCGAACACGTGCGAAGGCCTTCCCAGCGTCGAATCGCAAGGCCCGCTCTTCGACCAGCAGCACCTGATCTCTGCGCTCGAGCTCGAGCTCCGCGGCCGCGCTGTAGCCCGCGCGCACGTCGGGCGGCGCGTTTTGCAGCTCGATCCACAGCTCAAAGCGCGTGATGCCCGCGCTCGAGGCCGTGAGCGGAACCACCTGACCCCCAATGCCCGCGGGCGCTCCACCAGGACCGAGATCGATGGTGGCGCGCGGCGCGATCCAGATCAGTCGACCCGCATAGGGCGTGCCCCCGAGGGCTCCGATGCGCACCTTGGCCTCCATCCCGAGCGCGAGCTTGCCGACGTAGGCTTCCTCGATCTGCCCCTTGAACAGGAGCTGCGTCATGTCGGCCAAGACCGCGATCGTGGTGCCGTCGCGATAGGCGTTGGTCTCACTCACGTAGTCGCCGATGGAGGCTGGCGTAGCCAGCACCGTGCCCGCCACGGTCGCCACGATACGCGTGGACTTTTCGCCCTTCCCTGCCGCCCCCTCGGACACCAGACGTAGGCGCTCCTTGGTCGTCTCGAGCTCCATGCGCGCGATGCGCTCGTCGTCCTCCGCGCGCGCGAGATCCTTGCCGCTCAAGGCGGTCCCGGCCCGGAGTGGGCTCAGGCGCTCGACCTCGCGACGGGCGATGTTGAGCTTCATCTCCGCCACCTGCACACGTGCGCGTGCGTCGTTGAGCGCGACCGGATCGGCCACGATGCGCACCGTGGCCAGGTGGTCGCCCCTCCTCACGCGGGCGCCGGGGCGCACCTTGAGTTCGACCAGCTGACCGGCCACGAGCGAACGTACGAAGACCTCTTCGCGCGGCACGATGCGGCCCGTGGCCTGGGTTCGGTACACCACGTCTCCGGTCGAAACCACGAGGTCGTCCTTGCTGCGGCTCGCGTCGTCCTTGCGCAAGAAACAGGCGCTGAGGAGCAGGGCCGAAAGCCCGGCTCCGGCGCACACGCGCGTCGCTCGCCAGAGCTTGTTCATTCTCGCCTCAATGCGTCGATGGGCCGCATGCGCGCCGCTTCGCGCGCGGGGAAGTATCCTGCGATCAAGGCCGTGGTCACCAGCAGCGTGAGCGAGAGCAGCGCCGCGCGCAGGTCGATGCTGGGGTTTTGGAACAGGTCCGAGCTGAACTCCGGGCTCTGGGCGAGCTGCACGAGCCCGAGGCCGCTGGCGAGACCGAGCCCACCCGAGAGCGCGGCGAGCAGCAGGGCTTCGCTCAGCACCAGCAGCAAGATCGTGGTCGAGGTCGCCCCCAGCGCGCGCCGAAGCCCGAGCTCCTTGGCCCGTTCGCGCACGGACACGAAGAGGATGTTGCTCACGCCGACCATGCCCGAGAGCAGCGTGCCCAGGCTGACCAGCAGGATGGCCCAATCGACCCCTGTCATCAGCGACTCCACGCGACGATATTCCTTCTCCGCAAACCAGGCGTCGAAGGCGCTGCGATCGTGGGGCGAGAAGCGGTGCCTTCGCGCGAGGAGGCGTGCCAAGTCCTCGCGCGCCTGCTCGGTGAGGTAGCCTGGCTTGAGCGAGGCGACGATCACGTTGACGGTGCGCGAGGCGTCGAAGGTGTTCGCCAGCGTCGTGTACGGCATGTACACGCGGCGGGCTTCGTCACCCTCTCCCGGGTCGGCGAACTCGCCGACCACACGAAAGTCGACGCCACCAATCGAGACCGACTTGCCCACCGGGTTCTCGTTGCCAAAGAGCAAAGGGCGCGCGCGCTGCCCGATCACGATCACCTTGCGGCGTCGCTCCAAATCGAGTTGGTTGAGCAAGCGCCCCCGGATCGGCGTGATCTTCTCGGTGACGGCGTAGGCCGGATAGATCGCGTAGAGCGGGAGTGAAGCGCTGCGCGTCCCGTGCACGATGGACAGGCCCGGAGCCTGCGTACGCGGCGACACGTTGGTCAGCGAGTGCACCTGCTGGATCACGGCCTCCACGTCATCCTCGCGCAGGCGGATGTGCCTACCCGTCCCCAGCCCCTCGAAGGGCTCGCTGGTCCAGCCCGTGAAGGCCCAGACCGAGTTCACCGCGTCACCCGCGAACATCTTCTCGATGCCATTGCGCAACCCGCGCCCGCCGCCGAGCAGCACCGTGAGCATCAAGATGCCCCAGTACACTCCGAACGCCGTGGCGAGCGAGCGCAGCGGCCTGCGCGTGATGCTGTCGAGGACCTCGTTCACGCCGCCCCTCCGGCGAGCGCGGAGGCGCTACACCCGTCGTCGACGACCTGGCCGTCGCGTACGTAGATCAGGCGCGAGGCCACCTCCGCCACGTCCCGCGCGTGCGTCACCATCACCACCGTGCGCCCCTCGGCGTGGATCTCGCGCAGGAGCGCCATGACTTCGGCGCTGCTATCGCTGTCGAGGTTGCCGGTCGGTTCGTCGGCCAGCACCACCTTCGGGTTGGTCACCAGCGCGCGGGCGATCGCCACGCGCTGCCGCTGGCCACCGCTGAGCTCATGGGGACGGTGCAGCGCGCGCTGGCCCAGGCCGAGGCGGTCGAGCATCGCCAACGCCCGCCGCTTGCGCTCACCGCGCGCCGCCCCCGAGTACGAGAGCGGGAGCGCCACGTTCTCCCAAGCGCTCTTGTGGGGCAGCAGGTGGAAGGCCTGGAACACGAAGCCCAGGAGCTGATTTCGCAGCTGGGCGGCGCGGCGGTCGCTCAGCCGCTGCGTGTCGTTGCCCGCGAGCCGGTAAGAACCTCGGTCGTAGCCATCGAGCAAGCCGAGCACGTTGAGCAAGGTCGACTTGCCGGAACCCGACGCGCCCATGATCGCCACGAACTCCCCCTCTGCGATGTGCAGGGAGACCTCCCGAAGCACCGCGAGCTGGGCGTGCCCGCTGCGATAGGTCTTGCTGAGCTTCTCGAGGGTGATCATCGGGGCGGCTCAAAGCCTACCCCGATCACCCGTGTTTTCGCCGGGCAACAGCGTCGTTCTGGCCAGCCCGACCGAACCGCTTGCGAAGCTCAGGCGGCGTCGGCCCGCGGGGCGTCGTAGCGGACGCCGGTGAGCCGAGAGAGCTCCGCTTCGGCGGCCGCCATCAGGGAAGTGTCGTCCGTGTCCCAGGGATGGAAGTCCCGGCGGAAGTACCGGAGGTAGCTCGGGATCAGCTTCGTGAAGTACCCTTTGGGGCCCCAGTACTTCCACAGCCCCTTCGCCCAGACGCGCACGTTCTTGTGCTGGCCATCGTGCGCCATGAGCTGGGCCTGGTAGACGCTGATGCCCCCGATGAGTCCGATGGTCACGAACACCATGGTCGCCACGCGCTGGGCGTAGCTCCCGCCCGCCGCCTGGTACACGTCGAAGGCCACGGCCTTGTGATCGAGCTCTTCGATGGCGTGCCACAGCCAGAGCGCCGAGAGCTCGCGATGACATTGTGTCCTGACCTCGGGATGCTTGAGCCAGCTCTCCGCCATGATGGCCGTGAAGTGCTCGAGTGCACAGGTCACGGCCAGGTCCTCGTAGGCGCCGCGCTGACTGCGACGCGCCGCGATCTCGTCGGCGACCTCCTGCTCGAACTGGGCGGCCGGATAGCCGGCTTTGGCGAGCCATCCGTTGAGTGCGCTGTGCTCACGGCTGTGCAGTGCCTCCTGGGAGAGAAAGGCCTTGATCTGCTCCTGGAGGGCCGGGTCTTCGACCTTGTGCCGAAGCGCGCGCACGGCGGCCATGAACAGCCGCTCTCCAGGCGGGAACGTGATGGAGAGGGCGTTGAGGAGGTGCGTCGCGTACGGATCGCCGCCCATCCAGTGACGCGGCAGATCGGCGGGGATCTTGAGCTCCAGGGGACGCGGCCGGATCGTGTGGGCGCGGGCCTTGCGGATGCTTTCCTTCATTCGATGCCTCCAGAGAACGAAACGACGACCAAGACATCTTCGGTTGATTCAGATTGTAATCGGATGTCATATTGGGCCGGATGAGTGTCATTCGGGGCCAGCCGCGCGCGCTGAACGAGGAAGAGCTGAGTCGGCTTTCGATCCCCTCGGTGTACCCGGCGCAACTCGTGTTGCTCGCGGCGCGCTTCGGCGTGGACGCCGACACGCTGCTCACGGACGCCCGCATCGAGCGCGCGGTGCTCGAGCAGGCGGAGGGTCGCATTTCTCCCGCCTCCAGCATCGCCCTCACCCGGCGTGCCCTCGAGCTCACGGGCGAACCCGGACTCGGCTTCTATTACGGGCTGCAGCTCAAGCTCTCCTCGCACGGCTCGGTCGGCATGCTCGCCATGACCTCTGCCACCCTCCGCGACGCGATCCAGGTGTTGATCCGCTTCGTCTCTCTGCGCGCTCCCAACCTGCGCTTCGTGTACTCCGAGGAGGCCGAGCACGTCTCGCTGGAGTTGCTCGACACGCTCCTCGAGCCTTCGCTGCGCCCGTTCGTCGTCGAGGCGCTCTTCACGGCGCTTGTCCAGATGGCGCGCACGCTGCTGGGTCGACCCCTGACCACCGCCATGGAGCTCACGTTCGCCGAGCCCCCTTACTACCCGCGCTTTTCGCACCTGTGGCCAGGTTCGGTCCGCTTCGCGCAGGCGAGGGACCGCTTGCTCTTGCCCAAGAGCCGGCTGAATGACGCGTTGCAGATGGCCGACTCCGTGGCCGCGCAACAGATCGAGAAAGAGTGCGAACAGGAGCTCGCGCTGCGCACGCAGCCGGATTCACTGCTCGGCGAGCTGCGCCGCGCGATCCTGGCCCAGCGCGAGGGCTTTCCTTCGCTGAAAGAGCTGGCCAAGCAGCGCCACGTCTCCGAGCGCACCCTCAAGCGCCAGCTCCACGCGCGCAAGACCACGTACCGACAGCTGCTCGACGAGCTCAAGCGCGATCGAGCGCGGACGCTGCTCGAGAACACCCAGCTCGGCGTTCAGCAAGTGAGTCAAGCGCTCGGCTACGCCGATCCAGCGAACTTTCACCGCGCCTTTCGGCGCTGGTTCGGCGTGTCACCCGAGGCGTTTCGCCGAAACCGGGGCGCCTGAGCCAGAACGGGTTCACGCCTTCTCCGCAGGCGGCGGGAGCGACGCGCGCCCGCCCGCGCCGCTCGGCGCCTGCCGACGGCCTGAGATCACCTCGATCAGATCCATCTTGGTCACGACCCCCAGCACGTGACGGTCCTGGTCGACCACCAGCGCGATCTCACCGCGCTCGAAGATCTGCGGCAGCTCCCCCGCCGGCTGATGGATGCCCACGGTCGACACCCGCCGCACCATGGCCTCCGCGACGGTGGTCTCGGACGAGCAGCGTCCAGCCACCAACTGCTGCATCACGTCGAGCTCGGTCAGGATGCCGGTCAGGACACCTTGATCGACGACCGGGATCTGCGAGATGCCGTGGCGCTTGAAGAGCTCGGTGGCCTGGCCGACGCGCGCGTCCACTTCGAGCGTGATCACCGAGCGCGGCCCGAGCGCGCGCAACAGATCGCCCATGGTGCCGAGCTCCCAGTCGGACTGGAGGAAGCCGTGTTGGCGCATCCAGCTGTCGCTCACGAACTTGGAGAGGTAATTGCGGATCGAGTCGGGCAGCACGACGACCACGCGCTGGCCCTGCTTCATGCGCTGGCAAACCGAGAGCGCCGCCCACACGGCCGCGCCGCTCGAGCCGCCGCACAACAGCCCCTCTTGCCGGATGAGCTGGCGCGCCACGCGGAACGAGTCGCGATCGTTGCTCTTGATCCACTCGTCCACGATGGACACGTCGAGCACGTCTGGGATGAAGTCGTAGCCGATGCCTTCCACCTTGTAAGAGCGGATCTCACCGGGGCCGGCCAAGATGGAGCCCTCGGGATCGACCCCGATGATCTTCGCCTGCGGGAGCGCGCGCTTGATGGCGCGGGCCACACCCGTGATGGTGCCTCCCGTGCCGGCGGTCATCACCACCGCGTCTAGCTTCCCGCCGCACTGCTCGAGGATCTCCGCCGCCGTCCCCTCCTCGTGGGCGAGCGGGTTCGAGGGGTTCGCGTACTGATCGAGGATGTGCGCGTTCGGGATCACTTCCTTGAGGCGACGCGCGACGCTGATGTGGCTCTCGGGCGCGTCCCAGGCGGCCTCGGTGGGGGTGCGGATGATCTCGGCCCCCAGCGCCTCCAAGACGACCTGCTTCTCCTGGCTCATCTTCTCGGGCATCGTGATGATCACGCGATACCCGCGCGCCGCCCCCGCCATGGCGATACCGACGCCGGTGTTGCCCGAGGTGGGCTCGATCAAGGTGTCCCCCGGCTTGATGCGGCCCGCGCGCTCGGCGTCGAGCAACATCCGTACGCCGATGCGATCCTTGACGGACCCACCGGGGTTCATGAACTCGCACTTGGCCAAGAGCTCACATGGCAGATCCCGTCCGATGCGCGAAAGGCGAACCAGCGGCGTGCCGCCCACGGTGTCGAGAATGGAGTCCGCGATGCCCGAGGAGACCTTGGTGGATGTCATGGTTTCATGGTAGCGCCGGCCGAGCCGAAAGAAGCGGTCAAACGCACCCAGCGCGCCCTTGGTCTGCGCGCGAACGGAGGTCAGCGACCCGCTTCGACGCGGTGCATGAACCTACGTCGTGGGAGAACGAAGGTGAAAAGAGACGTGCGAGTTGCTAGTCTCCTTGGGTGCGCTTTCCCCTGTCTTGTGCGGCTCTCAGCCTCTCACTCGCAGCCTGCAGCCCCAAGCTCCCCCCGCGCTACGTGATCGAGGCAGACCTCGACGGCTATGGTTATCGACGTTACCAGCAGGTCCTAGACGTCGAGTTTCCGATCGCCGGAAACCCCGCCATCGCCCATACCGCCACCTACGTGCGCGGCGGGGAGAAGCTGTCGGTCGCGCCGGTGGTGGTCACCCGCTACGAGCGCGCAGGCGGACTCACCGAGACCGTCCGCCAACGTCTCCGGAGCATGGACGGCTATTCACTCGCAGTCGTGAAGTCCAGAGGCGATCACGTGTGGCGCATGGAGGGTTCGGCGGGCGATGCATGGATGCTCTGGGTCAGCCACGCTCACCTGATCAAGGTGGGCGCGCCCGAGGGTGAAGCCGAGGCTCCGCGCGCCATCGTGGAAAAGTACCTCGATGTGTACCCGAGTGATCTCGACGACAAGGGCAAGGCCATGAACGGCAAGGCGAGCGCCGGCCCCCCGGCCTCGACCGACTCCCCTGAGAGCGACTCCCCTGAGAGCGCCCCCGGCGCGAGCGAAGAAAGCGGGATGCAGTGAGCCGCAGCACCATGGCCATGAACATCCGGGCGCGCTATCCGGGCTTTCCGCGTACGCCCGAGGTCGACCGCAACGTGAGGCGCGTGCAGGCGCTATGGGCCGAGTTGCGCACGCGGTTCGGCGCGCAGGGCCCCTATCTGTGCGGTGAGTTCGGGATCGTCGATGCGATGTTCGCGCCGGTGGTGATGCGCTTTCGCACCTACGACGTGAAGCTCACGGGCGCCTGCGCCGAGTATGCCTCGGCGCTCGAGGCCCACCCCGCCGTGCAGAGTTGGCTCGCGGAGGCCCGTGAGGACACCTTCCACGTGGCGGACTACGACCTAATCCGCGATTGAACCGGACTCACACCGCGGACGGTCATTCCCCCGTGAGCGCGGAGGCCCCGCGCGGCCTTGCTCACTCCGCCGCAGCCACCTCGGGGAAGCGCATACGCTGGCCGCCCTTGAGGGAGATGATCTTGAGCGCGTTCAAGGCCTTGATCACGATGTACGTGGGATCGACCTCAAAGGCGCGCGCCGCGAAGTTCGGGCTCATCGCGAACTTGTGGTGGTTGTTCTGGAACAGCTCGCCCGCGGTCAAGAAGTCCACGAAGAGCGTGTTGCGCGAGGCGTCTCCGTTGTCGAAGTTCTGATAGCCGTACTTGTGTCCGCACCAGTTCACGATGGCCCCGTGCACAGGTCCCACTACGGCCTGCACGGGCAAGAGCAAGAAGAGCCAGGGCGAGCTGGCGAACTGGAAGTACACGACGGCGTAGATTCCCACCCAGCCAAGGCGCGCCACCCAGTTCTGGCCGAGCTTGTCGATGAACTCCCACTCCGGATAGTCGCCGGCGAAGCGCGGCTCGGGCTCCTTGCGGCGATACGCGAAGTCGTCGTACTCGTGCTTGGTCTTCAGCATCATCGAGAGCGCGTTGGTCGCGAACAGCGGCGAGTGCGGATCCTTCTCGGTGTCGCTGTACGCGTGGTGCATGCGGTGCAGGATCGCGTAGCCGCGGGGGTTCAAGAAGCTCGAGCCCTGGCAGATGTAGGTGAACAGATAGAAGAAGCGCTCCCAGCCCTTCGACATCGTGAACTGCTTGTGCGCGCTGTAGCGGTGCAAGAAAAAGGACTGACAAAAGACGCAGACCTGCCAGTGCACGATGAAGAAGATGAGGATGACCATGGCGCTCTCCGGTTGTGGCTCGGGCGCCCTCCGCGCGCTCTCGGGTGAGGTGCGCGCTCGTTCAAGAGCGTGGCAGCGCTTCCGGGCCGGGTAGGTTTATAGACCACAAGGTCGGTAAGCGATGTCATGGAACAGTCATACCCACCCATAAAGCCGAGATTTCCGCAAGACATCCCACATTCGGGACCGCGCCGGGCTGGACTCGGACTCGCTCGCGGTCTTTCGGATCGCGCGCGACGGGCGCCTGAGCCCGCTCGGTGATCTCATCGAGGGCTTGCCCGAGCCCAATGCCGTCGCCATCGTGAACGTGCGCGAGCCCCGAGGATTGCGGGGCGTTTAGCGGTGGGCGTGGCGCTCTGCGTCCAGATCCTGGGCGCGCCTGCGGGCGCCGAACAGGCCCACCTGGGGGTTCATCACCACCGACACATGCAGACGATCGAGCGCGCTCGAGAGCCGGCCCTTGTCGAGGAAGGCGCGCATGAACGAGCCGTCCCGGAGCTTGCCGATCAACTTGGGCGCGATCCCGCCCGCGATGTACAGCCCCCCGCGCGGGAGGACCTTGAGCGCGAGGTTCCCCGCCTCCGAACCGTACAGGCTCACGAAGAGATCGACGGAACGCACGCACGCGGGGTCGGTCCCCGCGACGCCATGCTCCCCGATCACCCGGCTCGGGTCTTCGCGCTCGAACGCTTGACGCACGACGGGGGACTCTTCGGCCTGACCGCTCGAAACGACGAAGTCGTAGAGCGCCTTGATGCCGGGCCCCGAAACCACGCGCTCCACGGACACGCGTCGGTGGCGGGTCCACAAGAACTTGAGGAGCTCCACCTCGAGCGGCGTGCGGGGCGCGAAGTCCACGTGCCCGCCCTCGCTGGCGAGCACGAGCGGACTGCGCGCGCCCGGCATGGGCACCAAGATGGCCTCCCCGAGGCCCGTGCCCGCGCCGAGGATGGCCACCGGGCCCTGCGGGTCGCGCTCCCCTGCTTGCAGGACCTCGAAGTCCTCCATGCGCAATTCACCGATCCCGAGCGCCACCGCGTGAAAGTCGTTGATCAGGCCGACGGGCGCGGAGACGACCTGCGAGAGCAGCCTCTCGTCGATCACCCATGGCAAGTTGGTGGTCTTGCAGATGCCACTTTCGACCGGACCCGCCACGCCGAACGCGGCCGCGCGCACGGGCTCGGCGCTGTGATCGCCGAGCGCGGTCTGCAGGAAGTCTCGGATGATCGGGGCGAGCCCGGAGTACTCAGCGCTCACGTAGCGAGCAGACGCCACCTCGCGGTACCCGCTCTGGGGATCGCGCGCGTACAGCGAGAGCGCTGTCTTGGTACCTCCGATGTCGCCGGCCAGCAGGTGCTCCATGGTGTTTGATCATGCCGCGCCCCTGGCGATCTTCCAAATCGCGTGGTGGCGCGGCGCAGGGGGCAGGCGGGCTGGGATCACGGCGCTCCGTCGCTGCTTCGAAGATCGGCCGCGGCGCGGGCCGGATCGTCCCAGGGCCAACGCGCGAGGACCTCTTGGGCACGCCTTCGCAGCTCGGGGTCGATCCGACCCGCGAAGGCGTGCTCGAGCGCGTCCGCGAACGCGATGGCGGTCGGGAAGCGGTCGCTTGGGTCCTTGGAGATCGCGAGCGCGATCACGTCGTCCACCTCAGCCGGCGCCTTCACCACGTCGCTCGGTCGCGGCGGCATGCGGGTCAGGGCCACAGCCAGCAGCGCATGCACGTCGCGAACCAGAAAGGCAGGACGACCGGTCAGCGCGCGGTACACGATGAGCGCCAGCGAGTAGAAGTCGGCGCGGCCGTCGACGGCGTCGCCGCGAGCCTGTTCGGGCGCCATGTAGCTCGGCGTCCCCACCACCACGCCCTGGCTGAGCGTCGCGTTCTGATCCAGCAGCTTGGAGACGCCGAAGTCGAGCACCTTCCAGACCACGTGGTCGCCCACCTGGGCGCGAAAGATGTTCTGCGGCTTCAAGTCGCGGTGCACGATGCCCACCGCGTGCGCGGCGTCGAGCCCGGCGGCGATCTGCCGCAAGAGCTCCATCACCGCGGATGGCTCCAGCTTGATGACTTGCCCGAGATGTGCGCCGAGATCTACCCCGCTGAGGCGCTCCATGACCAGGTACGGCAACACCGCGTTCTCGTCCGAGGCCTCGATCACGCGCACCACGTTCGGCACCTGCAGGGACGAGGCGATGCGCGCCTCGCGCACGAAACGCGCGTAGTGGTTGCGGTCGCTCACCAGGTGCAGGTGCAAGAGCTTCACGGCGCAGGGCTCACCGCTGGGCGAGGTGCCCTCGTAGACCTCGCCCATGGCCCCACGACCGAGCACCATGCCCAGCGTGTAGCCGCCCAGGCTCTGTCCGGTGAAGCGCCCCGCGCGCCCGGCCCGGAGGGCGCGGGCCAAATCGAAGCGCGCCTCGGCGAGCAGCTCACCCCGTTGCGCCACGTCGCGCGCGGCGCGGTCCAGGTCGCGCAGCGCGTGCTCGGCGTGCATCTCGCTGTTGCGCCCGATGAAGTACGCGGCCACGGCGATGGCGTCCGCGAAGAACAAGCTGAGCCAACGGGCAGGCATAGAGAGCTCGTTCAAGCGCATCAACCCGCGGTCCTCGATCACGCCCAGGATAGTCAAGCTCGACAGCAAGATGTGGAGCAGGAGCACGGCTGCCGCGGCGAACATGCCCTTGCGCGTGCGACCCACGGGGAACACGAAGGCCCCGAGCGGGAGCAACACCAACACCCCCGAGAGGACGCCCCAGTAATAGAAGGCCCCGTTGAGTGGGAACGCGCACGCGGCGCCGAACAACACCAAGTGCCGCACCTCCAGGTGCGCCCCGCGGCGCAGTCGGTAGAGCGTCGAGGCGCTGCCCAGCGCGCCCACCGCGAGCGTCGCGAGCAGCACGCGCTGCGCCACCGGGTCGCCGCCCAGCACCATCGAGGTGGCTGCCACCAACAACATCAGCGCCAAGACCAGCGGCGCAAACAGCTCCATGCGCCGATGCAGCTGTCGATCGACGATGCTGCGCACGGTGTGGGAGGCAGGTTCGTACTCGGGCGCGGGCTCCGTCTCGTCGATCTCGAGCGGGACCTCACGGCTCGGCGGACGGCGGCTGCGTGCCTCGACCCGCGTCGGCGACGCGTCTCGCAGGTCCGGCGGCTGCACGTCCATGGCTCACTCCGCCTGGCCGTCGCCAGCCGAAACGGTCGAGGCGACCGCGGGCACCAGGTTGCCCGCGTCGGCCGGAATGGCGGCCATGTGTTGCGCCTTCTGCATCCCGCGCGGGCGCGGCAAGCGATCGCCGAACCACTCGAAGAAGCGGAGCAGCTGCGCCTTCCGTTCGTCCCCGAGGTAGTCGAAGTTCACACCGCGGTCGGAGACCTCCCAGAACTCGCGGGACTCCACGTTCATCAACTCGTCTCGGATCGAGGCCAGGCGCTCCGGTCGCTCGTCTCCCATGTCGAGGAACACCTCGCGCGCCAGGGCCTCGTCGCCGCGCAGCAGGAAATAGCTCGCCAGCTTGAGCTGGGCCTTGCGCACGCCGCGCAGGCTGGTCTCCTGGGTCGCGGTCTCACCCTCCTTGTCCACCTGCAAGAAGATCTTGAGCAGCTTTCGGGTCGCCGGGCTCTTCTGGTCAAACGCGAACTCGATCAGCGCGCACATGTCGTAGGCCACCGTCTCCAGGATGAAGG
>JBIQKA010000011.1:0-94946 GCA_044507075.1 Myxococcales bacterium | reverse complement strand
AACGGTTAGGAACGCGGCATGAGAAGCATGTTGTCCTGAGATCCAGTTCGTGATCGAAGCTATCTGTGCACCGCCACGCCCTTCTGGGCGCGCATCTTCAAGTCGCTGCAGCTCGATGTCGATGAAACGGGCTCGTTCGTCGATGCCTCTGTCGTCCGCGCACATCAAGATGCCTCCGGCGGAAAAGGGGGGGCCAATCCCATGCTTTGGGCCGCTCTCGAGGAGGCTTTTCGACAAAGCTCCACGCCGTTGTCGACACCAAAGAAAACTGCGGCTACAGCAAAAGCTCTCTCCGTGTGTATCGTCTCCATGCTGAGCAAGATGTGCCGGTGAGCCGCGCCGCGCACGACTACGGCTCACGGGGACGAGGACGAGCACGAGCACGAAAGCGCCGGAACGCCTCGCGCGGGCCTCGACGTGCCCAAAGAATGAGGGACAGCCCCTAGGCTCGAGTTTGGCGGTTTTTCAAACCGCCAAACTCGAGTCTAGGCGGTGCGCAAGAGGTCGAGCAGCGCGCTACCGTACTTCTTGATGCGCTCCTCTCCCATGCCCCAGATCGTGGAGAGCTCGTCCGCCGTACGCGGGCGTGCGCTGCACAGGGCCTCGAGCGTGCGGTTTTGAAATACCTGGTAGGGCTTGATGCGGCGTCGCTTGGCCTCGTTGCGCCGAAAGCGCTTGAGGGAGAGCTCGAGCGAGCTGCTCTTCGTGGGGGCTCGGGCGGCCGCGGAGCGCGCGGGACGGACTCGCTTTCCGGCGACCCACAAGGTTGGGTACTTTTTGCCCTTGGGCTCGAGCAAGCCGCGCGCGAGCAGGGTGTCGATGGCCCGGAAGATACTTTCGTCTGCGGCCTCGCGCAGCGCACCGAAGTGAGGGTTTTGCTTGAGGCGCTTGCGCGCCACGTCCTTGGCCTGGCTGCCGCGTAACCCCCGCACCACATACCGACGTCCGAGCGGCTTGGGAAGCGCGTCGATGAACGCCACCACCAGTTCGAGGTCGCGCTCGCTCAGCTCCACTGCGGCCTTGGCGCTCTCTGCGCGCGCGCGGCTTTCGGTCTTTTGGCGCTGTGCACGCGCGTGTTGCTGGCTTTGGGCGAGCTGTCTGCGGGCGCCTTCCGGGTCGATGCACACATCGCACCTGCCGCATGGCGTCGCGAGCACGCCCCCGAAGTGGCGTGCGATCTGCTGCTGCCGACAGCGGAGCTCGAAGGCGTATTGCTCGAGCGCCTCGAAGCCGAGCACCATGCCAGGGGAGGGCGAAGGGCCGCGCAGCTTCTCCTGGATCCGCCGGTCGGCTGGAGAGAACGCGAGCCAGCACTCGGCGACGCCCCCCTCGCGGCCTGCCCGCCCTGCCTGCTGGACATAGGCCTCCAGCGTGGCCGGGGATTCGACGTGGAGGACGGCGCTGACGCTCCGCAGGTCTACGCCCATCCCGAACGCGCTGGTCGCCACCAACACGGGGGTCGTGCCCGCCGAAAAGAGCGCGGCCGCCTTGGTGCGCGCGCTGTCGCGTCGGCCGGCGTGGTAGTAGCCCGCACGGATGCCCGCCTTCCGGAGCGCCTTCTGGATGGCCTCGGCCCGCTTGCGCGTGGCTGCGAACACGATGGCCCGCTGCTCGGTCTTGCGCCGCGCGAAGCCGAGCTCGGTCAATCGTTCGATCGCCCAGACCGTCCGGGTGCGCTCGCTGTCGAGGAGCTTGACGCGAAAGCTCAGGTTGGGGCGCGCGAGCGTGGTCTCCACGACTTGGGGCGCCTCGAGGCCCAGCGAGCTCACGATCGCTTCCCGGACGCGCGGGGTGGCGGTCGCGGTCAGGGCCATCACGGGCAACCCGAGCTCGCGCTTGAGCCAGCCGAGCTCGGCGTACTCCGGGCGGAAATCGTGCCCCCACTCGCTGATGCAGTGGGCTTCGTCCACCACCGCGCGCGAAAGCCCCACGCGCAGGATGTGCCCGCGAAAGCGCGCGTTCTTGAGGCGCTCCGGGCTCACGTAGACGAGCTCCTGCTGCGCCAGGTTGCGCAAGGCCTCGCTCTGGTCTTTCCAGGCAATGCCTGAGTGCAGCGCCACGGCGCGCACGCCGCGCGCGCGCAAGCTCTGCGCTTGGTCGTCCATCAGGGCCACCAGCGGGCTCACCACCAGCGTAGGTCCCCGCCCGCTCCGCGCGAGCGCCACGGCGGGCACCTGGTAACACAGCGACTTGCCGGCGCCGGTCGGCAAGAGCACGAGCACGTCGCGCTCCTTCAGGAACGCCTCGACCGCGTTCGCCTGCCCCGCCCGAAAGGATGTCAGCCCAAAGACACCGGAAAGCACTTCCCACGGCATGGCCCGCCGACTCTATCACCGCCCGGGGGCGTTCTGCCCGATTGTGCGCGGGCGGCCTTAAAGCGCGACGCGCCCCCCGCAAGCGAGGAGCGCGTTGCAGTGCGCGTCAAACTTGGCGTCAGACCTGGACGTGGCGGCGCATCTTGCCGAGCGCCTGCTCCTGGAGCTGGCGGATGCGCTCGCGGGACAGGTTGTACTTGTCGCCGATCTCCTTGAGCGTGAGCTCGTCCTCGTTGTCGAGGCCGAAGCGCCAGCGCACGATGCGCGCCTCCATCGGGGTCAGCGTCTTCATCAGCTGCTGGAGCTGCTCGCTCCAAGTCTTGGTCTCGAGGTCTTCGTGGGGCGAAGGGGTGTCCTCGGCCGGGATGAAGTCGATGAAGCGACGGCCATCCTCGTCGCCGACGTTGCGGTCGAGCGAGAAGGGCGCAACCGGCGTGCTCTGCTGAAGCTGCTTGAGCTTGTCCGCGCTGACGCCGGTCTCCTTCTCGATCTCCTCGGGCGTGGCCTCGCGGCCCGTCTGCGCCTCGATGGCGCGCGCCACCCGCGCGACACGCTGGTAGGTGTCGAGCATGTGCACGGGCACACGCACCACGCGGGCCTTGTCGGCCAGGGCGCGGTTGATGGCGTGACGGATCCACCAGGACGCGTACGTGCTGAAACGGTAGCCGCGGGTGTGATCGAAGCGCTCCACACCCTTGAGCAGACCAAAGTTGCCCTCCTGGATGAGGTCGATGAGCGGCATCCGGCCGTGGTTGTAGCGACGCGCGATCGACACCACGAGGCGCAGGTTGGCGGTCACGAAGCGGTTCTTCGCGGCTTGCTGCGCGCGCTGGGCAGCGCGCACCTCGCTCAGGTACTTGCGGAAGGCCGCCGTGACCTGGAACTCACCGACGACCATGTCGCGCTCGGCCGTGTGGGTACCCGCCAGGCGCTCCACGGCTTTCTGTGACTCGGCCACGAAGATGCGGTCCGCATCGAGCTCGCGCAGCTTGGTCGCTAGCGCGTCGGCGGTCTCGTCCCAGCGCTTTTGGTCGCTCTTGCTCAGGGCCTTCTTGGGGGCCTTGGCCAGCTTGCGCAGCGTGGCCACCTCGGGCGGCAGCTCCTCGAGGTGCAGGTCGAGCACCCGAGCGACCGTCTCGAAGGCTGGCACGTGCGAGAACAGGGCGCGCCAGTAGGCGACCTCGAGCTGATGGATGCGGCGCGCGGCCTCGAGCTCCTCGTCCGGCGAGAGCACGCGGTGGTTCGCCATTTCCCGGAAGTAGCGGCCGAGCATGGAGCGGTCGTTGCGCTCCAGGTCGCCGATGGCCTTCGCGGTCTCCTTCTCCACTTCCTCGAGATCCTCCGGGCTCGGCTCCGTCTCCGCGCGCTCCTCCTCGGCGGCCTCGGGCTGCGGGGCGGCTGCGGCAGTAGCAGTCGCAGCGGCAGTCGCAGTGGCAGCAACCGGGGCCTTGGTCTTGGCCTCTTCCTGTTGCTTGGCCTTGCCCTCTCCTTGCGCGCCGGCAGCGGCCTTTTCCTGTGCCTTGCTCGGCTTGGCGGCCTTGGACGCCGGGGCGGCCGCAGGCTTGGCGGCCGCGACGGCCTTGCTGGGCTTGTCCGCCACCTTGCTGACCTGCTCCGCCTTGGCAGAAGTCTTCTCGATGGTACGACTGGCCTGCTCGGCCTTGGCGGCAGGCTTCGCCGTCACCTTGCTGGCCGGCCCAGTTTTGGCCTTGGCAGCAATGGGACGCGACGAAGCAGCCGAAGAACGAGAGACCTGCTTCCCGCGAGCACTAGCCTTTTGCGCGCGCATTTCCATCGACACGAGCTCCTCTGCGCCATGGCGCAGGCAGAATGAGAGCGTCCAGCGGGGGTTCAACGCCGTGGACCTGCGTTTCGTTCCAAGCTTTCCAACGAATCCGATCAGCCGCGTCGCGAGCGAACGTACCCGGCCTGGTCCAGGTCACGCGGCCAATAGATAGTTGGTGGGCCCCCCAGCGGGGTCCGTTACATGAGGCCTCCGGGCCCCGTCGAGGCGACAGGATGGAGGCCAAGGGCCCCCCCTCTGCAAGCAAAATCTTCCGGCAGCGCGGATTTTCTACGCCTAAAACTTCTCGGGGTCGAGGGTAGATTCCGGTTTTGGACCAAATGCGTTTGCTAGCCCGCTAACCCAGCTCGGGAGGGCGCGCTAGGGAGGGTCGCTCGCGCCGGACTCAACTCTTTGAAAGAAGGCGCTTTACCAGCTCGCTCAGCGTTTTCCCGTCGACGCCGCGCAGGCGTTCTTTCGCTGTCTGCATCACACGGCCCATATCCCTGGATGAGCTGGCACCGAGCTCACTGATTACAGCAACGACGGTGTTTTCTATCGTTGCTGCGTCCGGAGCGGCCGGCAGGTACTGCTCGAGAATGTCCTTCTCGAGACGTTCCTTTTCCGCCAGATCTTGGCGTCCGCCTTGCTCGTACTGTTCGATGGCTTCCACTCGCTGTTTTCGCAGACCGCGCACCAGGTCCGCGATGGCGTCGTCATCGAGCTCTTTCTGAGTGTCTGCTTCGCGTAGGGTGATCGCCGCTCGAATCGAGCGCAGCGCGTCGAGGCGCACCGTGTCCTTGGCGCGCATCGCGCTCTTCAAATCATCGCTGAGTTTGGCTTTGAGGCTCATGGGCTCTCCTCGAGTGGCGGTGACGTGGGGGAAGGTAGGGAATTGGACACAAGCTGACTCCACAAATGCTCAGGTCCAGCGCGCCGGGCCCGGTCACCCAGAAAACGCGCGAACCAGCGCTCGGCGCCGAACTCCGCGCGGTAGCTGAGCAGGCGCTGGGTGTAGCGGTGCAATCGATGTTCTTGCGTGAAGCCGAGCGCCGCGTGGATGGCGTGACCCACCTCCGATGCGCACTTCGCGGTGGT
The DNA here is from genome assembly GCA_044507075.1 of Myxococcales bacterium. GTDB lineage: Bacteria > Myxococcota_A > Polyangia > Polyangiales > DASUME01 > DASUME01. The sequence goes on along the minus strand of JBIQKA010000011.1, from coordinate 89,750 downwards.
GCCGGCCTGAACCTTGGCGGCGGCGATGGGCTCGGCCGCCGCGGCGATGCGGCGAAATCCCACGTCGTCGAGCGCGCGCGAAGCAGCGTCCACCGCGATGGTCACGGCGGCCACCTCGCAAGCGAGCATGGCGAGCTCCTGCTGCACCGCCTGGAAGTTGCCGATGGGGCGCCCGAACTGGGTGCGCGTGCGGGCATGCTCCAGCGAGGAGAGCAGGACCTGCTCGGCGAGGCTCGCCATCTGCGCTGCCCGCGCCAGCGCGCCCAGCCAGAGCAAGGGACTGATGGAGAGGTCGAGCGCCGCCCGGAACACCGCGGGCGCGCGCACGATGGTCAGCGCGTCGCGCGGCTCGCGGGCGATGTTTTCGCCGGCGCGCGCCTCCACGCCGCGCACCTCCATCAGGACTAGCTCGCGCGTTCGTTGCGCCGTGTGCGCCTCGACCCAGACGTGGGTCGCCACGGCGACGTGCGGGACCAGGGCGGCTCGCCCCGTGACCCCCGTTTCGCTCACCACCAGGTCACTCAGGTTCGGATCGGCCAAGGTGATCAGCTCACCACACTCAGGGGCGTTGAGCTCACGCGTCAGGTAGCTCGAAACCAGCTGCTCGCACAGGGGCAAGCCGGGGGCACGCGCGCTGGCACGGTGGATCAAGCCCGCGGCGTCCGACCATCGCTCGAGCCCGTGCTGGAAGGGCGAAAGCAGCCCGCTCTGCCGCAGCTCGTCCCAAACGGAGGCCCGGGGATCGTCGGAGCTCGTCAGCGGATCGTGCGCGGGGCGTGCGAGGATTTTGTCGAGCGTCTGCGTGAGAAGAGCGATCATCGGAGTAGGTCCTTGGCGATGATCCCGCGCAGGATCTCCCGGGTGCCACCCCGGAGCGAGTACGAAGGGGCGAGCTGGCTGATCACCGCGTGCACCTGCATCAAGGTGTCTCCGCCCTGGCGCATCACGGGTGTCCCGAGCAAGTCGTGGATCACGTGCGGTAACGCCTGCTCGAAGCTGGTCCCGAGCTCCTTCACGATGGCCGCCTCGACGCCGACCTCTTCGCCCCGACTCAAACGGGCAGCGACCGAGAGCGACATCTGTCGCAACACCGAGAGCCGCGCGTAGAGCGAGCCCAGCGCGACCTCGTGCTCCGGCTCGCTCGCGCAGCCCGCCAGCTGACGTAGGAGCTCAAAGCTCGAAAGAAAGCGTTCGGGGCCGCTGCGCTCGAGGCCCAGCTCGGCGATCACTTGCTGCCAGCCCTGGCCTTCGCTGCCGATCAAGCGCTCTTCGGGCACGAAGGCGTCTTCGAAGGTGACCTCGCCGAAATGGTCGTGACCCAGGAGGTCCAGGACCGGGCGCACCGTCATGCCCGGACCGTCGAGATCGATCAGCAGCTGCGATAGCCCCGCGTGCTTCTGCGCGAGCCCGCGCTCGGTGCGCACCAGCGCGATCATGTGCTGGGAGCGCGTGACGTGCGTTCCCCAGAGCTTGGTGCCGTTGACCCGGAAGCCGCCGGGCACGCGATCGGCGGTGGTGCGCACGGAGGCCAAGTCGGAGCCGGTGTCGGGCTCACTCATTCCGATGCAGAAGTAGGCTTCGCCGCGGGCGATGCGCGGTAAGAAGGCCTGCTTGAGCGCCTCGCTGCCGAAGCGCAGAAGGAGCGGGCCGCTCTGGCGATCCGCCATCCAGTGCGCGGCCACGGGGGCGCCTGCGGCCAAGAGCTCCTCGACCACCACGTAGCGCTCGAGCGCGCTCTTTCCGTGGCCGCCGTACGCTTTGGGGAAGGTCATCCCCAGAAAGCCGTGGGCCCCCAGCTTGCGGCTGAAGTCGGCGTCGAACGCAGTCCAGCTGAGCGCGCGCTGCGCGGGAGCGCGCCCGGGCAGATGCTCGCTCAAGAAGGCTCGGATGTCCGCCCGGACTTGCTCGCATGCTGGAGGCAGGACCGCTCGCGTGAAGCGGAGGGCTCGCATCAGGGAGCTATACCACTTGCGCTCGACGGCGCCGCGGAAGTCTCAAGGCGGCGTCGTGGCCGGCGCCTGGGGAGAGGAGGGGGCCGACGACGAGGTCGCGGCCTCGGGGGCCGGGGCGGAAGGCGCGGAAGGCGAGGCGGGGGTAGGCGGCGCGGGAGGCGCCGAAGGGGAGGGCGCCTTGGGCGCTGCGCTGCTCTTTGGCGTGCTGCGCGCCTTGTTCAGCTTGGCCTCTTCGTGCGCTCGCTTGCGCAGGGCGCGCAGCATCATGACCTGGCTGGCAGCCGCCAGGCCGTGCCCCATGGCCGGGTCCATGGCCGCGATCTTCTCGATCAACCAGGTGGCCTTGGTGATATCGAAGGCCGAATAACCGAGCACGACGGCTTCGCCTCCGGGCAACGTGGGCGTCTCGAACCGCCACTTGCCGCCCTTCAGGGCGCCCTCGGTCGCATCGATCGACAGCGTGGGGCCCACGTCTTTCATCAGCATGGTGCCCGACGTCCCGATCAAGGGCAGGTTGATGCCCCACTCGAAGGTCTTCTGGGCGCCCTCGCGCTTCGTCACCCGGGTGTAGCTCCCGGGAACGAGGGCCTTTCCGAAGGTCTCGGGTTCGGTCATGACCGGCCGGATGGCCTCCGGCGACAGGCCGGTGCGCCCGTAGATGCTGAGCTTGCCGATCCCGCTCGGCGTCAGCTCCATCAGCAGCAGGTCCGCACGCCCCAGGAGGGGCCTCAACTTGACCACATCGTACGTGGGCGCCTCGAGCGCCACGCTCTGCGCCAGCGTGGTGGACGGCTGGCCCGAACGACGCTCGGCTTCGCGCTTGGTGCCGAGCACCATCACGTAGCAGAGCGCCAGGTTCACCGAGCGGTTCACGCTCTTGGCGGCCGCCTGCAGCTGCTTCATGACGAAGTTGGCCTCGCGCATGTCCACGCGCATGACCAGCATCAGCAGGCTTCGCTTCTCGCCAGCGGGAAACACGCGCCACAACAGGCGCCCCTCGCCGAGCTGTCCGCGTTCGCTCTTGACGCTGATGCGATGGCCGAGCTCGGGGTGCCCTGCGGGCGGGGGAAACGCGGTCATCCGGTTCTCGCCCTCCAAGAAGAGCACACCGGTTTGCCAACTCCATTTGTAGGCGGTCTGGGTCTTGTTTTGGGAGAGCACCTCGACGTGGTCGAGCGTCTTCATGAACTTGGGGTAGTCCTTGGGGTTGGCGACGATCCTCGCGACGAGCTCGGCGGGCGCGTCCACGTAGGTGGCCACCAGCACGGAGGGCAGCGTGTCGTCCTTGACGAGCTCGACCAGGGCGACGGGCCCCCGCTCGAGCATCGGCGAAAGGAGCGTCCGTTCCCGGTCATCGAGCGCCTCGAGCCGCTGATTCAGGGCCGCCGCGGGCGTGGCGTCGGCTCGACCTGCGCTCGGGGAGACGTGCGCGAACGCGATCCAACAGGTGAGCAGCCATGCAATTTGCTTCACGGTAGTAGAGACCCCCGTAGGACTTCCAATCTTCACCGTAGCGCGGATGCTCCCTGGAGCGCTGCTCATCGAAAGGAATGCAGCGCACGCTTGACCAGATGCACCCACTCATCCAAAGCTTCCCCTCTCAGAGGGCAGGGCCATGAAGATTTTCATCGATAGCGGGGACTTGAACGAGATTCGCGATGCCGCGGCCATGGGCGTCGTGGACGGGGTCACCACCAACCCCAGCTTGGTCGCCAAAGCGGGGCGTCCGCTCTCCGCGCTGATCGCGGAAATCTGCGAGATCGTCGATGGTCCGATCAGCGCCGAGGTGATCGCGACCGACCTCGAAGGCATCCTCCGCGAGGGACGCGCGCTGGCCAAGATCCACAAGAACGTGGTGGTCAAGGTGCCGCTCATCGCCGAGGGCATCAAGGCGGTCAAGGTGTTCACCGAGGAGGGCATCAAGACCAACGTCACCCTGTGCTTCAGCGCGACACAGGGCCTGCTCGCCGCCAAAGCGGGGGCGACCTACATCAGCCCGTTCATCGGTCGCATCGACGACATCTCGGGTGACGGCATGGTGCTGATCCGCCAGCTCGTGCAGATCTACAAGAACTACGGCTTCACGACCCAGGTGCTCGCGGCCAGCATCCGCCACCCGGTGCACGTGGTGGAGTCCGCCCTGGCGGGCGCGCACGTGGGGACCATGCCGCACAAGGTGATTTACCAGTTGCTCCAACACCCGCTCACCAAGACCGGGCTCGAGCAGTTCCTCGCGGACGCCAAGAAGATCCCACAGGGCTGAGGAGCCGCAGCTGGCTTCGGCGCGTCGAGCGAATCCCGTGGGGGGAGGGGGCGTTCTGGTGTGGGCGTGGACCCTCGCGGTCGCCCTCTGCCTGGGCAGCCTCGTCTCGCGGGCGGCAGCCCAAACCGAGCTCCACGGGGCGGTCGATGGGCGCGTCCTGGTCGAGCCGGCGGGCCGCTTTGGGGGGGCCGCCAACGCGGACCTCTGGTGGGGACAGGGGACGTTTCGGGCAGGGCTCGCCGCGGGCGTCGGGGCCGTGTCGAACCGAAAGGGCGCGAGTTCTCGGGTGTTTACGCCGTTCGGGCTCTCGCTCGGCCTCGCGCCGCGCGCGCCGGACGTCGGCGGGCCGATGGCCACGCTCCGACTGGGCGTTGCGCCGGGGGCGCAAAAGGGGGGCTTCGTTGTGGCCGGTTGGGCAGGCTGCGCCCTGGGTTACCGGTTCGCGATGGGCGAGGGGGCCAGCGTGCGGCTCGGAGCCGACGCCTGGTTCTTGATCGGGAGACAAGGCGGCGTCTTCTTCGGTCCATTCCTGGGCCTAGGCTTCTAGCGTCCTTTGGATGTAGAGTGCGCGCCTGTCCAGCTTTCTTTTTCGCGGGATCGTGAGGTTTTTCATGGGGCGTAGCGCACCGGGTCGAGGCAACCGTCGTGGCTTGGCTTCGGTGTTGTCGCTGCTCGTGATCGCAGGCTGCACGCCAAAATTCGAGGGGCTCGAGGACGTGCGTGGCGCTCGCGGTTCCCTGGGCGAGGAGGTCTACAAGGCCCTGTGTCGGCGGGTCGCGGGGACCGAGATGCCCCACGACCTCGACGGTCGGGAGTCCGAGGTGCTCTGTCTCGGGAGCGCCGCCGAAGCGGAGCAAGAGCTCGCCGATCGACGCGAGGCGTTTCCTGTGCGCTTGGTGGCGTTGGCCGAGCGCCGCGCGCAGGTCGTGCGCGCCCTGGATAGCCTCCTGCCCGAGGGGCTCGGCGATGAACTCGAGCTGCTGATGCGGACCTTGCTCCCCTTCTACGATCCGCCCGAGGAGCGCATCCAGAACAGCACCCGCGCGTTCGCGAACGTGCTGCGCAAGATCGCCAGCGACCCCAACGCGCTCGAGGGGCTCGCGCGCATCGCGCGTGACGGCATGCTGGACCGCGAGGGCTCCTTCGGCGTCTATCGCGGACTGTTGGCCTACGACGAGCTCAACCCGCTGTTCTCGGCGCTCCTGCCCTTGCTGACCGAGGACGCCGCCGTGCGGCCGCACTTCGAGACCGCGCTCGTGGGGATGGCGCTCGAGCTGGCCACGGGTGAGCTCGACGACGCGCCCGACTCGGACACGCGGCTGATGAAGGACCTGCTGTCGCGGACGCGCGCGGAGTTCGGCTCGGGCCGGGCGCTCTACGTGGCCAAGCGTGACGCGTTCGGCATGCCCGTGCCGACCCCGCTCGACGGAAACCCGGTGCCCTTTCCGTTCGTCGATTACGACGGGAATCTCGTGCCCGACATCGTGGGCGCCGAATTCGTCGTGGACCCGAACTTTGGCCGGGAGCTGCCCGAGCCGTTCGCCGAGATCTCCGAGGTGGGCGTGGCACGCGATGCCGAGGGGCGCGCCCTCGCTTTCCTCCCGGACGGCAGCGTCGATCCGACGCGCACGCTCTACCAGACCTACGACGCGGATCTGAGCGTGCTTTCGGCGGCGCTGCGGGAGGCGGCCAAACTCTTCGACGCAGAGTCCCAGACGGCAGTGCACGTGGCCAGGCTCGTGCCCGCGGTGTTCGGCGATCGCGTGCCCCATGGCGAGAGCTATGGGAAGGCGACCTTCGACTACGCGGCCCCGGACACTGATCACAGCCCGATCGTGGACCTCGTGCACGCCTCGATGGTGGTGCTCGATAGGCCCGTCTACGAGCAATCCCTCGAGCTCACCCAGCGCCTCCTGGAAGCGTACGAGTCCGAGCTGGTGGGGGCCCTCGAGCCCTTACTCGCGCTCGAGCGGCGCACCCGGGCCGCAGGCGACGCCTATCCTTCCGCCGATCTCGCAGAGGGCAGCACGTTCTGGGATCAGCTCCTGTTCGAGGGCGAGCGGATCAGTCGGCGCCGCAAGACCGCGGACGGGCCGACCTTGCTCGAGCTGTTGATGCGGGGGGCCCTCGGCTACGCGCGCAACCCGAACAACGGCTTTGCCGTGGAGCGCGTGATCGAGCCCAGCGTGCTCAGGCATCAGGGCGCGCTGATCGCCACCTTGCTCCGCTACAAGGACGAGTGGCGCAACAATCCAGCGGGCGAATCCAAGCGCGCACCCGGTGAGCCGCGCACCATCGGCAGCTTCCGCACGCCCGTGGACCGGAGCCTCGGCGACATCCCGGTCACCTGCGGTCGGGACGGCTGCGGTGGACCCATCGCGGGCAGCCCGTTCGAGCGCTGGGCGCGGCCTGGCCAAAACTGCATGGTGCAGCGCGAAGGTCGGCCCCAAAGCTCCAAGGACTGCGGGCAGCCTGCGAACCAGAGCATCCTCCAGCGCTCCATGGGGCTGATCTGGGAGATGGCGGGGCGCTCCCAGTGCAACAAGACGATCTCGCTCGGCGACCTGCTCGACTTCGCGGTCCTCAAGGATCCTTGTCAAAACCTCAAGGAGTGCGAGGACGACCTGAAGACGCCGGAGGACGAGTCGCTCGCGTGCGAATGCGTCGCCGACGCCGACTGCGAGGCCATGTTCGGGCCCCACTACGCGTGCGACGCGAGCGCCGCCCGCTGCATCGCGCGCGCGGACACCGAAAGCTGTCGGGATCGGGTCCGTGCCCAGCGCCAGGACCGTGAGAAGAACATCGCAGACGCCGAAGAACAAGCGGCCAAGGACTACTCATGTCCAAAGCCGGGCGACGCGGGGTATGACCCACAAGCGACGTGTCTCAGCATGCCGGGCGCGGACGTGTACACAGCGGCGTTCGTGGACCCCGACGGCCCCAACAACGGCGAGCCCTCGGTCTTGCCCGCGTGCCACTTGATCAACTTGCCGGACGTGGGGCGCGCCTTCGGTCGCGCGCTCAGCCACGAGTTTCAGATCGAGATCCCGAATCCCTGGATGAAGCGCTACTTGATCGACGTCGCCGAGGCGGAGATCCCCGGCCGCCCCAAGTGTGCGGACTACGACCCTACCTTCCGCATCACCGATCCCACCCAGCCCACCCCCTGCATCACCCGCTCGGCGCAGCTCTCGCGCGAGGTCTACGCGGAGCTCGCCTACCAGGCGCGCGAGGCCGCGGGCAAGCCCCAGGTGGACGAGCTCGGGGAGTTGATCGCCTTCCTGATGGACGACTCCTCGCTGTTCGCGAATGCCCAGGATGTCGCCGACCTTCGCCCCGACGTGGCCGCCTTGACCCGCGTGCTCTTCGCGCCGCCGGGCAGCAGCAGCTTTTTGATGTTCGATCCCCTGCTCGTGCGCGGCGCGCCCCGCGCGTGCACCGCGGCCGACACCGGCGTGCCCCGCTGTGACATGGACGACACCAAGACCGAAAACGACGCGGTGTGCTGCATCGCTGACCCGAAGACGCCGCCGCTGCGCTTCCGCCTGGACACCTACTACGGGGCCACGTCGTTTGCCTGGGAGCACAAGCTCACCTTCGCAGATCCCGTGACGGGCGAGCGCGCGAGCCTCTCGCTGCTCGACGCCATGAAGACCCTGGCCGACGGCGTGAACCGCACGGACTACGACGAGAAGACGGATGACCCAAAGAACTTCGAGGGCACCGACTTTCTGTTCTCCACGCTCGGGCAGGTGGTGGGCCAGCACTACGACTCGCCGCGCAACCCGCTCGTGCAGAACGTCGACCCGAGCAAGCCCCACTACCGGAGCCTGAGCAACCTGGTCAGCTATGAAGAGCTGATGGCGGACGCGGTGGACGACGGCACCCTGGTGGTCGACCAGGAGGCCCCGCATGGTGGTCCCATCTTCGACGTGAACAGCTTGCCCACCGATCCGGCGCGCCGGCTCGGGCTCATCTATCACGCCTATCCGCTGCTCGAGCGGCTCGAGCAGCTGCAGATCGGCGGCGGGGACGGGCTCATGTTTAGCGCCCAGCTGGCCGAGCTTCTGCTCAGCGCGCACGCTTCCTGCGCGCCCTCCGGCGGCGACCTGCGGGTGATCGACGGCAAGGGGGCCTGCGACCTGCTCGCGCCCGGGGCGACCCCCGCGCAGGCGTGCGATGGCGCGGCCGCGCGACCCGATGGCTTCCGCAAGCCGCTCACCTATCGCGACGGCCGGGCCACCATCTGCTGGAACGACGGTTCGTGCTTCGATCAGGCGGGCGCCTGCCGCTGGGCGAGCCCGCTTTATCTGGCGCTCGACGCCCTGGGCGGCATCGACGACCGCATCGGCGACAGCGGCCCGCTCGAGGAGGCCTACCAGGGCGCGCGCGCCGGCCTGTTCGACAGCTACTTCACCACCAGCACGGACGCCGCGGGCGCGAAGCAGCTCACCGACCGCAGGCTGCGCAGCCTCGTGCTGGTGGCCCTCGAGTTCTTGCGCGAACGGTGGCACAAGGAGTCCGCGGCGGGGACCTTGGCCACGCTCGGGCCTGAGATGGTGCAGGACACCATCGATATCATCCGCAGCCCCGTGTTTGCGGGTGGGCTCAAGATGGTCGAGGAGCTGAGCAGGAACCAACGCGCCATGGCCGCGCTGAACCGCTACGCCAACGCGGTGCTGGGAGGTGGCGCGGCGGGCGATGGACAGGTGCGCTCCATCGTGGCGACCCTCGCGGACCTGCTCGAGGCCATGCCGGGCGACCAAAACCTGCTCGCGCTGATCCAGGTGATGGCCCACAGCATTCTGCCCAACGCGCTCGAGGTCGTGCGCGACGGCGCCGCGCCCAACCTGCATGACGGCATGATCTGGCGCGGCCTCGAGCTACTGCGCGACACCGCCAGCAGGGACTCTCGACGTGTGCTCGACCGCGTGCTCAACAACGCCGTGGCGCTCCCGGGCGAGAACACGCCCGAGGAGCGCGCCTCGCCGCTGGTCGAGGTGTACGACGCGCTCTTGGCCATCAACCGAGAAGAGCCGGGCGCCCGCGGCAGCCTGACCAGCGCGGACTGGGCCGAGGTCTTCAAGCGCATCTCCGAGGTCATGCTCGACGAGCGCCGCGGCTTCGAGCGCCTCTACCAGATCGTCCAGTGCCGCGAGGGGTCGACCGACGCGGTGCGCTGCGACTAGCGCGCATTTCATAGATCCCCGCACCGCCTCGCGGGCGGCGCGGCGCCGCCTCCGCCGACCTCGGACACTGCGACAATACCCCGGCATTGCCTCGGTCCGAGGTCGACGGATCCGAGGCCGCGGCGCTCCATGATCCGGCGCGGGGATCTATGAAATGCGCTCTAGGCACCTAGTCGCTCGGCAGAGGGACCGCCTGGTTCCGAGCTGCTGACGCTCGTCGCCGGCCGCGCCAGCTGAAACGACCCGACAATAGGAACAGCCCCTAGCGCCTAGCGCGCGACGACGGAAGGCGAAGGAGGGTTGGCTGCTCAGCCCTTGAGGGCGTTGAGCACCGCCGCGACCAGCCCGATCACGATGACGAACAAGGTGGCCCGCACCAGCGTGCCCCTGCGCCTGCGGCTGGCCGCGAGGCTCGCCGCCTCCGCGTCGAGGTCGTGGGTGAGTGCGTCGCGCATGGCCGCACGCTCCACGCGTCCGGTCTCGTTTTCACGGGTCCAGAGCTCGGGCCGCTGGTCGATTCGGGGAGAGAGCTTCACGTCCGCGCACAGCTCGCTCACGTAGAGCCCCGCCTCGCGCGCCTTGATGACGGCTCCTTCGGAGACCAAAAACCGCTCGAGGTCCGTTTGCAGCTCGAGTGCCGACCGATAACGTCGATCGCGGTCCTTCTCGAGCGCCCTGGCGATCACGGCGTCGAGCCCCGGCGGGATGCCGCGGCGATAGGTGCTGGCGCGTGGAGCTGGCTCGTCGGACACGATGGCGCCCATGGTCTCGTACTCGCTCGAGCGGTGAAACAGGGCGAGGCCGGTCACGGCTTCGTACATGCAGGCGCCCAGGGAGAACACGTCGGCCCGCCCGTCGAGTTCGAGCCCTTGGTATTGCTCCGGGGACATATAGGCGAACTTGCCTTTCAGCATGCCCGCCTCGGTCCGCACGCGCTGCGAGGCGGCCTTGGCCACGCCGAAGTCGAGCAGCTTCACCTTGCCGTCGAAGCTCACCATGATGTTGTCTGGGGTGACGTCGCGGTGGACGAGCCTGAGGGGGGTGCCGTCGGCGCTCTCGGCGTGGTGGGCGTAGTGGAGCGCGTCGGCGATCTCGGCGCCCACCCGGGCCACCAGATGCGGGGGCAATCCTGACTCGTTGCGTCCGAATAGGCGCTTGTGCATCTGTGTGATCGAGACGCCCTGCACCCACTCCATGGCGATGAAGTACTCGCGGTCCTGCTCGCCGAATTCGTAGATGGTGCACAGGTTGGGGTGATTGAGCCCCATCGCCAGCTCTGCCTCGTGCAGGAACATCTCCACGAAGCGCGGGTCGTCCGCCACGTGCGGGAGGATGCGCTTGACCACCACGGCCCGCGTGCCCCGGCCGGGGCCCCGCTCGCGGGCCAAAAAAATTTCGGCCATGCCGCCCAGGGCCAGGCGGCCGAGGATTTCGAAGCGACCAAAGCTTGCGATGGCGGGCAGCGAGAGGGGTGAGATGGACACGACGCGAGGGCACGATTGTACGCTGGGGCGCGCCGGCTGTGGGGGCCAGGAGGATTCGCGTGCCGAAATTTGGCGGGCGAGATCCAGGTGTGTCTAGGGTCGCGTACGGCGCTGAACACGCTTGTAGGCGTGGCGGTGCGTGATGGCGCGGGCAGTTGCGCCCGCACGCGCAGCACGCCGGTTGAAGCGGGGTGGGATCCCCGCGGACAGATACGGAAAAAGCAGGAGGCCGAGATGGTGGCGCGGGCAGAAGCAGAGCTGGGCGTGGAGGACGAGTCGGTGAAGTCGGAGGCGGAGCTGCTCGACGTGCTCTACGAGGTGTTGGCCCAGGGGGTTCCGCCCGGCAGCAAGATCACGAGCGCGGACGTCGAGCGCTTCCTGCACGAGCACGCGCGCTGCCGCAAGAGCATGCCCGAGATGCTCGCCTTCTTCGAGCAGCACGGGCTGTCGACCAAAGCCGGAGACTACGGCGCCGATCCCGAGCTGAGTCAGCTCGCGAGCGGTCTCCATCGCGAGCGCCTGGTCGCGCCGGTGGCAGGATTCGAGAGCGACGTGGCGGCACCTGAACCGCCTACACCCGCCGAGAGCGGCCCCGTACGCCGCGCGCTGCCGGCCCCGGTCGCGCTGGATCAGGAGCCGGTCGAGGAAGGGTCCACCGTGCGCACGCGGACGCCAGCGAGCAAGAACACCCAGCGTGGGTTGATCGTGGCGCTGGCATTGGTCGCGCTGGGATCGTTGGTGGGGGTCGGCCTGAGCTTTCAGCGTGGTCAGGTCCTGCAAGGAGACTTGCAGCGCGCCAACCTGCAGCTGCGTGCGACCGACGACGCGTTGACCGCGCTGGAGCTCCGCGCCGAGGGGTTGCGCGGTGCCCTGGCGCAGAGCGAGAGCGAGCGCGCGGCGCTCGCAGGCCGCTTCGAGGCCTTCAGCAACGAAACCCGGCGAGAGCGTGAGGCCGAAGCCGAGGTGCTCAAGCGCATGCTGGGCAAGCGTTACGAGACGCTGCGCAACCAGGCGCTCAGCGAAATCGCGCCGCCTCAGGGGCCTGCGCCCGCGCCCTGAGATGCCGCGCGCGTTCCCGATACTTCCCGAACGGGAGCAAAGGCACTTTGGCCGACGGGCAGGTCGCGCTAACCTTCGCGCGTGACGGTTCCATTTCCCGAGACCTACAAGACCGAGGCTGGTATCCGCGTCCGGCGAGTCATCGAAGACATCGACGGTACGCGCAGCATCGAACAGCTCGCGACGGACCTGGACGTTCGGCGCGGCGCGTTGCTCACCTCGAGCTACGAATACCCGGGCCGCTATACGCGCTGGGACCTCGGCTTCGTGGATCCGCCCATCATGCTGTGGTGCAGGGAGCGCGATGTCTTCGTGGAGGCGCTGAACGCCCGCGGGGAGATCCTGCTTACGGGCTGCGAGCGCGCGCTACGATCGCTCGAGGCGCTCGCCGAGCTGCGGCGCGAAGGGAGCACCAAGCTTTGTGCCCGCGTGGTGGAGCCCCAGGGGACATTCACCGAAGAGGAGCGCACGCGCCTGCCGAGCGTGTTCAGCGTGCTGCGCGCCTTGATCGCGGCCTTCTACAGCACCCGCGATAGCCACCTCGGTTTGTACGGGGCGTTCGGCTACGACCTCACGTTCCAGTTCGATCCCGTCAAGCGCAGGCTCGAGCGCCCGGCCGAACACCGCGACCTCGTGCTCTACATCCCGGACGAGCTGTTCGTGGTGGACCACATGCGCGAGACCGCGCAGGTCATCCGCTACGACTTCGAGGTCGACGGGCGCTCCACCGTTGGGCTCCCGCGCACCGGACAGCGCGAGGCGTACCAGCCCGCCTCGGACGTGGCCCGCGAGTGCGATCACGAGCCCGGCCAGTACGAGCAGGTGGTGGCCAAGGCCAAAGAGGCCTTCGCCCGCGGCGATCTGTTCGAGGTCGTGCCCGGGCAGACCTTCTTCCGGGCCTGCAAGAAGCGCCCGAGCGAGGTCTTTCGCAGGCTGCGCAAGACCAACCCCGCTCCCTACGGCTTCATCGTGAACCTGGGCCACGCGGAGTATCTGGTCGGTGCGTCGCCCGAGATGTTCGTGCGGGTCAACGGCGAGCGCGTAGAGACTTGCCCGATCTCCGGCACCATCGCGCGCGGCGGCGACGCCATCGCGGATGCTCGTCAGATCCTGGAGCTGCTCAACTCCGCCAAGGAGGCGTCCGAGCTCACGATGTGCACGGACGTCGATCGCAACGACAAGTCCCGCGTGTGCCGCCCCGAGACCGTGCGCGTGATCGGCCGTCGGCAGATCGAGATGTACTCCAAGCTGATCCACACGGTCGATCACGTCGAGGGCATGCTGCGCCCGGGCTACGACGGCCTCGACGCCTTCGTGACCCACACCTGGGCGGTCACCGTCACGGGCGCGCCCAAGTTGTGGGCCATGCAGTTCATCGAGGATCACGAGCAGAGCGTGCGCGCATGGTACGGCGGCGCGGTGGGCAAGCTCGGCTTCGACGGCGGGCTCAACACCGGCCTCACCCTGCGGACCATCCGGCTCAAGGATGGCGTGGCCCAGGTGCGCGCGGGCGCGACCCTGCTCTACGACTCGGACCCCGCGGCGGAGGAGCGCGAGACGCGGCTCAAGGCGGCGGCTCAGCTCGAGGCCATCGACTTCGAGGGCGATCGACCGTCGCGCGTGGATCTGGTGAGCGGCTATCCCGGGAACGCCAAGAAGGTTCTCTTGGTCGATCACCAGGACTCCTTCGTGCACACCCTGGCGGGCTACTTCCGACGCACTGGGGCGGAGGTCGTCACGCTGCGCAACGGGTTCGACCCGCGGGAGTACGACCGCATCGTGCCCAACCTGGTCGTGCTCTCCCCCGGGCCCGGCTCGCCGCGCGACTTCGACACCTCGAGCACCATCCGGCAGGCGCTCGAGCGCAACTTGCCCATCTTCGGCGTCTGTCTCGGGTTGCAGGCGCTGATCGAGCACTTCGGCGGCGAGCTCGGGGTCTTGAGCTATCCGATGCACGGCAAGCCCTCCGAGGTGCGGGTGCTGGGAGGCAAGCTGTTCAGCGGCTTTCCGCCCACGTTCATCGCGGGCCGCTATCACTCTCTGCACGCGGTGAGCGTGCCCGACGCGTTCGTGGTGACGGCGCAGGCGGACGCGGCCAACGTGGTGATGGGTATCGAGCACCGCACGCTGCCCGTTGCGGCGGTCCAGTTCCACCCCGAATCCATCCTCACGGCGGACGGAGAGCGCGGGCTCGGCATCATCCACAACTGCATGCGGCTGTTGGCGAGCTGAGCGCGCCCTCGGGGCTACTCACGCGTTCGAGCGCGCGACCCAGGCCTCGAACTTGTGCTGCGCTTTTCGCTCGTCGATGGTGCGCGCGGCCAGCGTGACCCCCTCACGCAGCGTCTTCACCTTGTCGGCCACGAGCAGCGCCGCGGCGGCGCTCATCAAGGTCATGCTGCGCGCAGGCCCCTGATCTTGGCCCGAGATCACCTCGTGCACCATCTGCGCCGCGTGCTCCAGATCGCGCGCGACCACGGCCTCGCGCGGCGCGCGGGTAAGGCCGAGATCCTCCGGGGAGACCCGCTCACTGCGGAGTCCTCCCGGGGTCACGTGCACGAGCTCCGTGGGCGCCGAGATCGAGAGCTCATCGAGTCCGTCGTCCGAGTGCATCACGATGGCGCGGGTGGCGCCGAGCGCCCGCAGCGCCCCGGCGACCGGCTTCAAGAAGCGCGCATCGTAGACCCCCATCACCTGGCGCTTCGCCCCCACCGGGTTCGTCAGCGGGCCCAGGAGGTTGAACACCGTGGGGATCCCGAGCGCCATGCGCACGGGCATCACGTTCTTGATCGCAGGGTGGTGGTGCACCGCGTAGCAAAAGCAGATCCCGAGCTCGTCGAGGCAGGCGGCCTGCGTGGCGCGATCGGCGTCGACCTGCAGGCCCAGCGCGCGCAGCGCCTCGGCGGAGCCGCGTCCCGTGCGCGAGCGGTTGCCGTGTTTGGCAATTTTGGCGCCGGCCGCCGCGGCGACGATGGCCGCGGTGGTCGAGACGTTGAAGGTCTTGGGGGCGCCCCCGGTGCCACAGGTGTCCACGAGTTCTTCGGGATCGCTCTTCGCGGGCACGCGCTCGACGTGTTCACGCATGACCGTGGCGGCGCCCAGGAGCTCCTCGGCGGTTGGGACGCGGGTCGCCAGGATTCCCAGGAACGCACCCACCTCGGCGGCGCCTGCCGCGCCCGTCATGATGGCCTCGAAGGCCTCCCGGCTCTCGTCTGCGGTGAGGCTGCGATGGCCAACCAGAACCTTGAGCGCCTCGGTAACACTGTTCGACATGGGGACCGATCTACTATGCGAACTGCTGGTTGAGCCACTCGAGGAGATCGCGGGTGACCTCTTCGCGGTTCGTCTCGTTGAGGAGCTCGTGCCTCGCCCCTTGATAGAGCCGCACGGTGACCGAGCGCATGCCGGCCTCGTCGAAGGCACGGCGCAGCTTGCGGATGCCTGCGAGCTTGTTGTTCACGGGGTCTTCCTCCCCGCCCATCACGTACACGGGTAGCCCCTTGGGCATGCGCGCGATCTGGGCCGGCGTGCAGATCTCGGCGAGCCCCGTCATCACATCCCACCAGAGCTGATTGGAGCAGCGAAAGCCGCACAGTGGATCGGCCACGTACGCGTCCACCTCGGCGGGGTCGCGGCTCAACCAGTCGCACGCCGTGCGCGGGTTCGCGATCGTCTTGTTGAAGGACTCGAAGGTCAGCTTGCTGATCAGCGCGCTCTTTCCGCGCCCGCCCTGGCGTAGCTTCTCGGCGCCAACGACCATGCGCAGGCTCTTGTAGACCGCAGGGGAATCGTGGCCCGTCCCCGACAGGGCGAGGGCCCGGTAGGCGCTGCCGTAGCGGATGGCGACGCTGCGCGCGACGTACGAGCCCATGCTGTGGCCGAACAAGATCAAAGGTAGCCCGGGGTGTCTCGAGCTGATCTCCTCCGTGAGGAGCTTCTGATCGTCGACCACCTTCTCCCAACCTTCGCTGTCGGCGAAGTGCCCGAGCGCGCTCGGGGTGGGGGCGGTGTGTCCATGGCCCCGATGGTCACTTGCGTAAACGGCGATGCCCTGACTGGTGAGGGCCTCCGCGAGCCGCGCGTAGCGGGCCGAATGCTCCGCCATGCCGTGGGAAAGCTGAAGGACGCCCCTCGGGGGCTGCTCCGGCGTAAAGGTCCTGACGAAGATGGGGGTTCCATCGCGGGCAGGCAGGCGGAAGTCGCTGGCTTGCATTTTGCGCATGGTAGCCGCACGAGGTCGCGAGGTGGCGTACAATTCGCGCACGAGGGGCCGGTGAAGCTGCGCGAAAGCAATTTGGTCAAGCTCGGCGAACGAGAGTTCGACGTGCTGATCGTCGGGGGCGGCATCAACGGGGCGGTCAGCGCGGCTGCCCTGAGCGCGCAAGGCGCAAAGGTCGCGCTGATCGACAGGGAGGACTTCGCGGGGTTCACGAGCCAAGAGAGCTCGAACCTGGTGTGGGGCGGCATCAAGTACCTGGAGAGCTTCGAGTTTCTGCTCGTGCGCAAGCTGTGCCTGTCCCGCAACCGGCTGCTCCGCGCCTATCCCTCGAGCATCCGGGAGATCCGCTTCTTCACTACGCTCGAGAAGAGCTTCCGCAAGAGTCGCTTCTTGGTCTGGCTCGGCGCCTTGCTCTACTGGTTCATCGGGAACTTCTTCACACGCCCTCCGAGGTTGCTCTCCGTGTCGGACATCGCGCGCGAGGAGCCCGTGGTGCGCACCGCGGGCAGTCAGGGAGGGCTCGAATACTCGGACGCCTACCTGGTCGACAACGACGCGCGCTTCGTCTTCAACTTCGTGCGCAGCGCGATCAACCACGGCGGCATCGTCGCCAACTACGTGGTCTCCGAGGGCGCCACGCGAGAAGCGGACGGGCGGTGGCACTGCCGCGCTCGGGACACCATCGGCGGACGAGCCTTGACCATCCGCGCGAAGATCCTGATCAACGCCTGCGGCCCCTTCGTGGATCTGCACAACCAGAGCACGGGCATCCGCACGGCGCACCGCCACGTCTTCTCGCGCGGTATCCACTTGATCGTCCCTGCGCTCACGCCGTCGCGGCGGGTGCTGACCTTCTTCGCGGACGATGGCCGGCTGTTCTTCGTGATCCCCATGGGCAACAAGAGCTGCATCGGCACCACCGACACGCGCGAAGAGCGCCTTCCGCCCCGCGTGCACGAGGAGGATCGGCGCTTCGTACTCGACAACATCAACAAGCGCTTGAACCTCGCGCGACCGCTCACCGAGGCCGATATCCTCGCCGAGCGCTGCGGCGTGCGGCCCTTGGTGGTGAAGCACGCCGTCGAGAGCGGAGAGGGCGCAGACTGGCTCACGCTCTCCCGCAAGCACGAGGTCGAGGTGGACCGCGCCCGCGCCCACATCAGCGTGTTCGGGGGCAAGCTCACCGACTGTCTGAACGTGGGCGAAGAGATCGCGGACCTGGTGACGGAGCTCGGGCTGGTGTTGCCCTACGAACATCGGCGCTGGTACGGAGAGCCTCCGGAAGAGGTGCGCGAGGAGTTCTTCCACCAGGCGCGCTTGATGGACCTGGACAAGCTCACGGCTGCCGAGAGCTCGGAGCCGCTCTCGACGCGCATCTGGCGCCGCTACGGAGAGAGCGGGCTGCGCTTGCTCGAGGACATCCGCGCCGACCCCGCGATGGCCGAGGTGTTGATCCGCGGCACCGAGTACATTCGGGGCGAGCTCTACCACGCGGCGCGACGCGAGATGATCAGCAAGCTCTCCGACTTCTTGCGCAGGCGCTCCAAGATCGCGCTCATCGCGACCACGGAGACGATTCGCGAGGCGCCCGGGCTATTCGAGGCGTGCCGCATCCTGTTTGGGGAGGAGGCCGAGGCCAAGTTCGTGGAGTACTTCGGCGAGCGGCCCAGCACGGACGTGGTGCGTGATTCGGTGCGGCCAGCGAGCCCGCTCGATTGACTTGTTTCGGCCGTTTCAGACGTGACGCGATGTCACGCGAGCAATCCGAGCATTTCAGATCGGCGTTGCAAAGCTGTGAGATTGAAGTCGCGAGATTTCAGCATTGAAAGCTGGGGCGAGGCACGCGGGCACGAGAGGGGCAAAAATGCCCATGTTTTCGTGTGCGCTTATGTTGGCCTAGTTCTC
The DNA here is from genome assembly GCA_044507075.1 of Myxococcales bacterium. Taxonomy (GTDB): domain Bacteria; phylum Myxococcota_A; class Polyangia; order Polyangiales; family DASUME01; genus DASUME01. Next base: position 71,679 of record JBIQKA010000011.1, on the reverse strand, counting down.
GCTATGTAGGTGTTCGTGAGTGCGCGGTTTGTTCGGGACCCCTAGACGTCCCCCGCCCGAACAAGCCCCTGGGATCGCCAAAACTCCCCCGTTTACCCCGCGGTCCCTTTCGTACTCCGAAGCGCGCGTCCCGCCCCCCAATAGGGACGCGCGCTTCCCCCTTATCGGCTTGGAGACGTGGATGTGTGCTCCCGGGGGGTGCACACGCGACGCGCCGGTGCGCAGCGCTCAACGCAGGAGTTCGAGCAGGTCGCTGCGCGTGATGCCGGCCGCAGCCTCGGCGCCGTCCGTGGCCACCGCGGAGAGGGCGCGCTTTTTCTCCTGCAGCGCGAGGATGCGCTCCTCGACGCTGTCTTTCGCCACCAGGCGATGGACCAGCACCGGGCGTTCCTGGCCGATGCGATGGGCGCGGTCGGCGGCCTGATCCTCGGCGGCCGGGTTCCACCAAGGATCGAGCAAGAACACGTGATCGGCGGCGGTCAGGTTGAGGCCCACGCCGCCGGCCTTGAGGGACAGGAGCATCACGCCCACGCCGCTGTCCTCTTGAAACGCCTTCACCACGGCCGCGCGATCCGGCGTGGAGCCATCGAGGCGCACGAAGCGCACGCCGCGTGACGCGAGCTCCGGTTCGACGAGATCCAGGAAGCTCGTCCACTGCGAGAACACCAGCGCCTTGTGCCCTTCACTGAGCGCCTCGTCGAGCGTCTCGAACAACACGTCGAGCTTGCTCGAGCGGTCGGCCCTTTGCCCCGGGAGCAGCGCGCGATGACAGCACGCCTGGCGCAGTCGCAAGAGGGCCTCGAGCGCGGCGAGCACGCTTCCGCCCGCCTCGAGTTGCTCGACCACCTCCTTCTGCGTCGCCGCGCGTACGCTCTCGTAGAGCGCCCGCTCGTCGTCATCCAAGGTGCAGTGCAGCACCACGTCCGTGCGCGGTGGCAGCTCCTTCACCACGTCGCGCTTCATGCGGCGCAACACGAACGGCTTGATGCGCGCGCGCAAGCGTCGTGCGGCCTCGCGGTCACCCTCCGCGATCGGGGTGCCGTAGGCGGCCTCGAAGTCGGCGCGGCCCCCGAGCAGGCCGCGGTTGAGGAAGTGAAACAGGCTCCACAGATCGGTGAGGCGGTTCTCCACGGGCGTACCCGTGAGCGCGACGCGGCGGCGCGCCGGGAGCTCGTAGGCTGCGCGCGCCACCTGACTGTCCGGGTTCTTGATGGTCTGGGCCTCGTCGAGGATGAGCGTGTCCCAGCGCGTCTGACCGAGTGCGGCCGCGTCCATGCGCATGATGGCGTAGGTGGTCACCGTGACGTGCGCGCTCGGGTCCAGGGCGCGGCGCGGGCCGTGATAGCTGCACACCTTGAGCTCGGGCCGGAAGCGCGCGATCTCCGCGGCCCAGTTGAAGACCACGCTCGCCGGGCACACCACGAGGGCGGGGGGGGTGAGCGCGCAGAGCGCCTGCAGGGTCTTGCCGAGGCCCATGTCGTCGGCGAGCAGCGCGCCCATCTCCGCCTCGCCCAGGAACTTGAGCCAGCGATAGCCCGCGAGCTGATAGCTGCGGAGGTCTGCCTGGACGCCCGCGGGAAGCGGCGCCTCGGGGATGCCGCGGAAGTCCTCGCTCAGCGTGCGCAGGCGCGTGACTTCGGCGGGGGCCGGGTAGTCGAGCGCCGAACACAGACGCGCGAGATCCACCAAAGCGGCGTTGGGTAAGTTGCCGTCGCGTTCGTCCTTGGCGTTCAAGAGGTCCCGCACCAAGTGGCCGTGCAGGTTCAGGAAGTCGCGCGGCAACGGCGCGAAGCCGCCGCCCTCGAGGACCACCAGCGGAGAGCCGTGCTGGAAGGCCGCGATCACGGCGTCCGCAGAAGCGCGCTCGCCGGTCTCGGTGCGGAAGGAGAGCGCGAAGGAATGGCCCTCGACGCTGAGCTCGGGCGTAAGCGGGCCGCGCAGCGAGAAGCTCTCGAGTCCCGAGCCCGAGATCTGCACGTCGTCGAGCGCGCGCACGCGATCGGCCAGGCGCAGCGCGGCCTCCCCCTCGAGGCGCTTGCGCCGGCCGACCTCGAGCCCGAGCTTTTGCTCCACCAGCTTGCTCAAGCGGAGCTCGGCTTCCACGTCGCGCAGCGCCACGGGGCCGCCCAGATAGGTGAGCTTGCCGCCGTCCACACGCGCGCACGGAGGATCGCCGTAGACGATGGTGGGCAACACCTCGAGCACGCCTGCGAGCACGTCCGCCGAGAGGGAGAGGCGGGCGGGCATGGCCTGCGCGCCCGGCAACAGCTCCTCGGGCACGTCCACTTGGATGCGCTCGCGCAGCGCCGGGATCACGCGCCCGACCAGGTCGGCCACGTCGTTGAGCGCCACGTGCCGACCGCGCTTGAGCGCGGCGAGATCGGTCTCGGACAACTGGGGCTCGCGCACCACGCACAGCGCGCCCTTCGTGAGCGCCGCGCCGTTCTCGAACACGCGGTCGAGGGCGCGGTTGTCGCGGGCGATCAAGCGAAAGCCCTCGCGCTCACGCTCCACGCGCGCGACCTGCGCGTCGACCGGATCTCCCAGCTGCACGGGCTTTCCATCGAGCGTCACGTCTTCGCACTCGCTCAACCATGAAATGAGCTTCGGCACGAAGGCGCGCGGGATGGGGCCCTCGCGCATGTTCCCGATCAAGAGATCGATCTCCACGTCGGCGCGCGTGGTCGCGATCTGCGCGGACTCGCCCTTCTGACGCTCTTCGACGAGGCGGGCCGTGAGCTTCTTGCGCTCGGCCTCCTGCTTCACCACGCGGGTGAGAAAGAGCTGATTGCCTTCGCCGCGGAGCTCGTAGCCGAGCGTGGCCGCGGGGCCTCGCACGCCGAGCAGGTCCGTGCCCTCCTTCGCGGCCTGGACCAGCAGGATGACGGCCGCGGCAGCGTGTTGGCAGACCGGCTCCTTTGAGGGGCAATCGCAGGACCACTCCTCGTGCTCCGGCGAGAGGGTCACGATCGGCGAGGTCATGCCGCCCTTGGTGGCGATGCGCACCTCGAAGGAGCCGTCGCGGGTGCGCCTGCCCGAGAGCTGGCCGCTGCGGGCTTGGGTGACCGCCCGCGACCAGGTCGCGGGTGAGCATTCCTCACGGAGGACTTCGAGCAGCTTCTGCACTCGGCAGGGGTAGCACGGGAACACGCGTCGTTCGGACCCGGGTAGGTGCGGGCGGGGCTGGCCCGAGGGAGTTTCATCGCGCATTCTTCGCGCGCCGTGTCCGCCGAGCTCACCGAGTCCTACCAGGAGCGCTACTTCCGCGAACGCCACGTGGTCGCGAGGACCCCGCGCGACGCGGGCTTGTTCCTCGCGCTGGCGCCGATGGACGGCGTGACCGATTGGGTGCACCGCGAGCTCGCCTCGAGCCTCGGCGGCGTGAGCCAGTGCGTGAGCGAGTTCGTACGTGTCACCGATCGCGCCCCTCCCGCGCGCGTGTTCTTGCGCGATTGCCCCGAGCTCGGCCGCGGCGGCGTGACCTCGAGCGGTGTGCCGGTGTTGGTGCAGATCCTCGGCGGCGAGCCGCGCGCGATGGCGGAGGCAGGCAAGCTCGCGGCGCGGCTCGGGGCGCCGGGCATCGACATCAACTTCGGCTGTCCCGCCAAGCGCGTGAACAACCACGACGGCGGCGCGAGCATCCTGCGTTGCCCGGAGCGCGCCGAGCAGATCACGCGCGCGGTGCGCGAGGCTGTCCCGAGCGAGATCCCCGTGACGGTGAAGATCCGCGTGGGCTGGGCGGACCCAAGCGAGGTGGTGCAGATCGCCCGGGCAGTGGAGCGCGGCGGCGCGTCGTGGCTCACGATCCATGGCCGCACCAAGACGCAGATGTACGCGCCGCCAGTGGACTACGCGGCCATCGGTCGCGCCCGCGCGGCGCTCTCGATTCCGGTGGTGGCCAATGGCGACCTGCTCGGGCCCGAGAGTCTGCTCGCCTGCGCGTCGCAGAGCGGCGCGAGCGCATTCATGATCGGACGCGGCGCGCTCGCGCGGCCCTTCGTGTTCCGCGAGCTGCGTGGCGCGCCCGTGTGTGAGCCGGATCGCAACTATCTCGGCGCCTACGCGCAGGTGCTCCTGCGCTACGCGGAATTGATGGTGACCTCGGGCTTTACCGACGAGGGCGCCCTGCGCAGGCTGAAGCAGTGGCTGAGCCTCGCGCGCACCTTCGCGCCCGAGGTGATCCCGCTGTTTGAGCGTATCAAGCTGCAGAGCGAGCTGCGCTCCGCGCTGCGCGCGCTCGAGCCCGAGATCGCCGACGCGGCTTAAATTCCGGCGTCTGAAATTTCAGGGAGAGGTGCGGGAGGTGGGCGCGTATCGGGCGCCGAGCGTCCCCAGTCGGGGCAGGTCGCGCCGCGCCCACTCTGCTAGGTAGCTCACGAAGCGAGCTGCCAAGCACTCGAAAACGTGCGCGAAGAGATTCGCCCACACCCCACGATGCGGCATGAGCTTCGCCGAGATCCACGGCGGTGTCGTGGATGTGAGGTTGGGCCGCATAGACACCCATCGATTTATCGTGGTCTCTTGAAAAGATTCGCGCGATTTCCCCGCACGTTGATACCTTCCCCCGGCGCGTGAAATGTAGTGTCACGCACGGTCACGACGGCGCTGCGGGCGAAGGGAAGCGCCCGCTTCACGTGGGGGGCGAATGGTTGTGAGATCCATCAGCATCATGGCGGGAAGGGATCGGATCAGCGCGGTGCTCGAGCCGCTGCTCGGCTACGAGCTGGGACGTGAGCGGGCCAACAACATCGCACAGGTGCTCGTCTTCGGCCCGCAGAACGCGGTCTGCATCGCCTTCGGCATGCTCAAGGGCACCGGGCTGCTCGACCTGAACACGGTGGCCGAGCAGGTGGCCGATGCATGGCTAGAGGGCGTGACCGCGACCGAAGCGCGCTTCTCCAGGCACGAGCGCGCGATGGAGCGGGTCGCCTGAATCAGCCGCCGACGGCGATCTGCTTCATCGCGGTCATGTAACCGCGCAGCTCGACGCCGATCTTCTCCACCGGATGGCTCTCGATGGCCTGGTTGATCTGCAGGAGCTTGCGGTTGTCCACCTGCTGGCTGCCGGGCGCGAACGCCTTGCCGATCACGTCGGTCTTCTGCTTGGCCATGAAGTCCTTGAGCAGCGGCACGGCGGCGTGGCTGAACAGGTAGCAGCCGTACTCGGCGGTGTCGCTGATGACCTTGTTCATCTCGTACAGCTTCTTGCGCGAGATGAGGTTCGCGATGAGGGGCGTCTCGTGCAGCGACTCGTAGTACGCGGACTCGGCCTTCATGCCGACCTCCACCATGCACTCGAACGCGAGCTCCACGCCCGCCTTCACCATGGCCACCATCAAGACGCCGTGATCGAAGTACTCCTGCTCGCTGATCTTGTCGGAGCCCGCCGCGGTGCGCTCGAAGGCGGTGTCGTTGGTGGCCGCGCGCCAGCCGAGCAGGTTCTTATCGCCCGCGTCCCAGTCCTTCATCATCGTCTCGCTGAACACGCCGGTGATGATGTCGTCCTGGTGCTTCTTGAACAGCGGGCGCATGAGGGTGCGCAGCTCCTCGGCGAGCTCGAAGGCCTTGACCTTCGCGGGGTTGCTCAGGCGATCCATCATCAGCGTGATGCCGCCTTGCTTGAGCGCCTCGGTGATGGTCTCCCAGCCGTACTGCACGAGCTTGCTCGCGTAGCCGGGCTCGATGCCCTCGGCCACCATCTTGTCGAAGCACAGGATGGAGCCCGTCTGCAGCATGCCGCAGAGGATGGTCTGCTCGCCCATCAGGTCGCTCTTCACCTCGGCCACGAAGCTCGACTCGAGCACGCCCGCGCGGTCGCCACCGGTGGCCGCCGCGTAGGCCTTGGCGATCTCGAGGCCGTCGCCGTTCGGGTCGTTCTCTTTGTGCACGGCGATCAGCGTGGGCACGCCGAAGCCGCGCTTGTACTCCTCGCGCACCTCGGTGCCGGGGCACTTGGGGGCGACCATGACCACGGTGAGATCCTTGCGGATGGCTTGGCCCTCTTCGACGATGTTGAAGCCGTGCGAGTACGCCAGCGTGGCGCCCTTCTTCATCAGGGGCATCACCTTGCTCACCACGTCGGCGTGCTGCTTGTCGGGGGCGAGGTTGCACACGAGGTCAGCGCTCGGGATGAGCTCCTCGTAGGTGCCGACCTTGAAGCCGTTGCTGATCGCGTTGGTGTAGCTCGCGCGCTTCTGCGCGATGGCGTCGGCGCGCAGCGCGTAGCTGACGTCGAGGCCGGAGTCGCGCATGTTGAGCCCCTGGTTGAGGCCCTGGGCGCCGCAGCCCACGATCACGACCTTCTTGCCGCGGAGCTTCTCGACGCCGTTGAACTCGCTGCGCGCCATGAAGCGGCACTTGCCGAGCTGCTCCAGCTTGCCGGCCATGGTGAGGGTGTTGAAGTAGTTTTGACGCGACATGCTCGATCTCTCCCGGGTGTCGAAGCGGGCGGTCCCGCGGCAAACATCAGCGCCGCGGTGGGCGGCCGTCTGGGGGTTATAAGCTCGGCCCAGGTCCGCTTCAATGTTGCGTCTACGCCTATTTTGGATAGGATGAATTGCGTTTTTTGCAATTCATGGCGACCCCCGGAGAAGACGAGCTCACCGCCTTCCTGCACGTGGCGGAGAGCTTACATTTCGCGCGCAGCGCCAAGGCGCTGCACATGAGCCCCTCTGCGCTCACACGCTGCATCCAGCGCATCGAGGCCGAGCTCGGGCACCAGCTGTTCGATCGAGACAAGCGGAGCGTCCGGTTGACGCGCGCGGGCGAGATCTTCCGAGAGCACGCCCGCGCACAGCAAGTCGCGCAGGCCCGGCTGCTGGAAGCGTTGGACGCCGAAAAGCAGGCGCCCACAGGCGAGCTGCGCATCGCCTGCACGGTCACGGCCTCGTACTCCCTGTTGCCCAAGCTCTTGGCCCGCTTCCGCGCGCGCTACCCTGGCATTCACCTGCAGCTCGGCACCTCGGACGCGGCCCGCTGCCTGCAGCGGCTCGAAAACGATGAGGTCGACGTGGCGGTGGTGCCCGAGCCCGACCAGCCCGGAAGTGAGCTACGCTTCGTGCGCTTGGCGCAGACCGACCTGACCTTGATCGCGCCCGGCGCCGACAAGGAGCTCGCGCGCCGCGCGCGCCTCGGTGGGGCCCACTGGAACGGTGTGCCGGTCATCCTGCCGCGCCGGGGCCTCGAGCGGGAGCGCTTCGACATCTGGATCGGCCAGCACGGGGCCAGCCCCGAGGTGTACGCCGAGGTCGAGGGCAACGAGGCCATTCTGTCGATGGTCGCGCTCGGGTGCGGAGTTGGCATCGTGCCAGAGCTGGTCTTGCGGGACAGTCCGCTGCGCGGGCGCATCGAGCGCGTGCCGGTGGCGCGTCCTCCGCGCGGGTATCACGTGTCGCTTTGCGCAAAGGTGAAGACGCTGGGCAGACGAACCGCCGCGGCGCTGTGGGAGCTGGCGCCGGGGAGCACACTGGCCTGAGCGAAGGTCCAAGAGGGTTTCGTTGCAGCGGGCGCGCTGCCCGTCACAATGCCTGCGCATGTCGCCGTACGAGACAGCACCGCATGCTTCTGCAGTTTTCGAGCTCGAGCCAGCTCGCGCCGGCCTCTCCGTGATCACGGGACCCAACGCCTGCGGCAAGTCCACCATGGCCCGCGCGCTGGTGGAGCGCACCGCGGGCGCGGAGCTGCTCTCGGCGGAGTCTCAGCAGGCGTTCTACGAGGACCAGCTGGCCCGTGACGAGGCCAACTTCCATCAGGGCGTCGACACCAGCACCACGGTCGCCGAGCTGCTGGGGGAGGGCGGCCGAGCGCACCCGTTGTTTGACGCCTTTCGCCTCGGGCCGCTGTGGGAACGCGGCTATCGCCTGCTCTCGACCGGAGAAGGCCGCAAGGTGCTGCTCTTGCGGGCGCTCTTGCGCAATCCCTCCCTGCTCGTGTTCGATGAGCCGTTCGATGGCCTGGACAGGGCCGCGCTCGCCGAGCTCGCCCTGGGCATCGAGCAGGTGGCGGCGAGTGTGCCGGTGCTGGTGGTGAGCGCAGCGCGGCCCGAGCAGCTCCCGTTCTCATTCGACTCATTGCGCGAGGTGACGCTGATCGCGCAGCGCGAGGTGATCTTTCGCGGCAGCCCCGCAGAATGGTGTGCGCGTGAGCAGAAGGGTGCGGTCGCGAGGGCTTCGCCTCCAGTGCACATGGGCAGCTGGTACGAGCCGCTCGATCCCGCCACGCCGCTGATCGTGCTGCGCAAGGGGCGCGTGCAATACGGCGAGCAAGTCGTGTTCGCAGACCTCGATCTCACCGTGCATCCGGGACAGCACACCTTGATCGAGGGCCCCAACGGCTCCGGCAAGTCCACCCTGCTCGAGATGTTCACGGGCGACCATCCCCAGGCCTACGCGAACGACCTGCACCTGTTTGGCCGCCGCCGTGGAACGGGCGAGACTGTGTGGGACATCAAGAAGAACGTGGGAATGGTCTCGGGGCAGCTCCACCGCAACTACCGCGTGGGCGGCAGCGTCGAGGACGTGCTGGTGAGCGGCCTCTTCGACAGCATCGGCGTCTACCAAGCGCGTGAACCCAGCCATCGCGCCCGCGCGCTCGCCTGGCTCGCGTGGCTCGACCTCGACCTCGCCCCCGACGCCGCCTTCCGTGAGCTCTCCTTCGGTCAGCAGCGCCTCGTCCTGATCGCCCGGGCGGTGATCAAGGTGCCGCCCCTGGTCGTGATGGACGAGCCCACCTCGGGCCTCGACCCCGAAAATCGCGCGCGCGTGCTCGAGCTCATCGCCTCGCTGTGCACCCAGCAGCGCAGCACCGTGCTCATGGTGAGCCATCGCGAAGACGAGCGGGCGTTCTGGGAAGAGCGCATCCGTGGTGCGCGCCTCACGCTCGGAGGCTAGCGCACTGAACCGCGGTTCAGAGCAGCACGATCGGCTCGCACCCGAACTCCACGACCAGGCTCGTGGTGCGGTTGGTCTTGAAATCCGTGCAGGCCTGGCCGTACATCTGGATCTCGGTCTGCTCCGCGTTGGCCCAACCCCAGCCCTGCGTCTGCTCGAAGGGGACGACCTCTCCGTTGAGGTACAGGTTGACCTTGCTCTTGTCGACGTAGGGATCGGCCAGCTCGTCGAGCGTGAAGCTGCAGGTGCTCAGGCCCTGGGAGATGCTCGCCAGCACCTCGTTCAGCTTCGCCTCGTCCGGAGCCGGGTAGTAGCGGGGCGCGTCGGGATTTGCCGGATCCACCACCGCCGTCCCGCCGTTGTCGACGATCGCGTTCAGGATCTCATCGTCGTTCACGGTGAAATCATCGGTCGAGCCGAAGCGGACGACGAAGGTCTTGATCCCCTTGTCGAGCAGCTTCTTGGCCGCCGCACCCGCGCGCGCTACGTGCTCTTCATGGGTGGCGCCTGGTGCGCAGAAGCCCACGTCGCCGCCATCGCTCACGACGATCACGGCGCCCAGCACTTCGGCTTCGGCGAGCCGACCAGGGTTGTTGGCCACCTTGTCGAGCGCCTCGAGGATGGGCGTGAATCCGTTGGGATAGCTCGAGAGGAGCTCGCGGATGATGGTCAGCTCTGTGCTCGGGCCCGGCTCGACCTCCGCTTGATCCTGGACCTCACATGAGCCGAGGCCTTCGCCAGCGCTCGGGAACATACGAAGTCCGAACTCCACGTCGTCGTTGACCACCGAGGCCACGGATGTGCCGATGGCCTTGGCCATCATGCCCCACCAGGAGAGCGAGCCGTTGCCGATCAGGGGAAGGCAGGCGAAGGCCGTCGGGTCCGTGCAGTCATTCATGGTGAGCGAACGATCGAGGAGGTACTGCACCGCGCGCGCCTTGGTGGAGACCTTGCTGTTGGAGGTGCCGCACACCTCGGACATGCAGCCCTTGCGCGCCTCGGGCGCCTTGCCCGCTTGAATCGCCTGGCAGGACTGACCAAAGAACTCCACTTCGCTGGTGTTCCCGTCGATGAAGTTCCAGCCCTCGGTGCGCTTGCGATCGCGGGGCACTTCCTTGCCGCTCAAGAAGAAGTTGAGCTCGAAGGGGTTGAGGTTCTGCGACGGGTCGAGCGTGGCCGGGATGTTGAAGCGGCAGGGGCGGACGCGCTGGGCGACCGTCTTGAGCGCCTTGGCCAAATCCTCCACGTTGTCCGCGGCCAGCGCCTTGTCGAGCCCCGTGCCGCCCCACATCGCCAGCGTGTCCATGGCATCGAAGTTGGTCATGCGCGGCTTGCCCAGGGCCGTGAGCTGCGCGCTCGCGGCGTCGAAGCCGATCGGGAGCACGCGGATGTTCTTCTTCGAAAGCTCGATGCCGAGCTTCTGGTAGGCGAGCAGCTTGTCGGCCTTGCTGGCGAATACCGTGCCGAAGCAGTTGTCGTTGCCGTCGGAGATGAACACCAGGTAGTTCGTGCTCCGCGGATCCTCGAGCGGCGTGGTGTTGAGGAGGTAGTAGTTCAGCGGATCGATGACCGGCGTGAAGTCGTAGTAGAGGTTGCCCTGACCGGGCGCCTGCGGGCCCATGAAGGGCAGCACCGAGGTCTGCTGGTTTGCGGCGGGCGGCAGCACGTCGTCCTGGTTGATGCCGCAGAAGTTGAAGCCCTTCTCGATCGCCTTGAGCACGTCATCGGTGGCCGTCCCATAGAACACGTGCATGCCGTAGTTCAGCTTGGGGTTGTCGACGATCATGTCCCGGATGGCTTCCTGGATCCGGTACCAGTAGCTGTTCATCGACTTGGAGCCGTCGACGGCGAGCATCACGTTGACCCCGGTCGGCTCGATGTCGAACGTCGCCTCGCCGCAGCCTGGCGGCGGGGGCGTGCCGTCGTCGCTGCAATAGGGGTTTTCGGGCGGGCACTCGAGCTCGTCGTCCTCGTCGTTTTCCTCCCAGGGCAGGGGAGGCCCACCGGGGAGCCGCGCGTCCGCGATGCCATCGCCGTCCGTGTCCACGCCGTCGGCCACACCGTCGCCGTCGATGTCGACCGCGATCCCATCTGGGACGCCGTCGCCGTTGAGGTCGACCGGATCGCCGGGCAAGATCCCCGGATCACCCGGGCGCCGGGGAAGGGGGTGGCCCACGACCTCGGGCGCCGCGGAGCATGCGCAGGCGAGGACGAGCGGGAGCACCAGCAAAGCGCGAGCGAGCTTGTTCATCGGCACACCTTGTAGTTTGCGCGGGCCTTGACGTTGGCACCCGTGGTCGCCGTGTTGTCCTGTTCAGGCTGGCAGGTGGTGCCGGCCGCGAAGGCGCAGTCGGTGTCGTCGTTGCAGCTCAGGACGCCCGTCGGTACGCCGTTGGCGGCGGCGATGTCCAGGCAGGTGTCCGGATCCATGCACTGGCGTCCGGCACCCGGCCCAGTCCAGTTGTTGGGGGGAGTGCCGAGCGGCACGCCGATGCGCACGTAGCAGCAGACTTGGCCTGACTTGCAGTCCTCGGCGCCGTCGCAGGTGCTGGACACGCCGCGTGGCTTGATCAGCGCGCCGCCGAGCGTCATCGAATAGAGGCCCTCGTCGTCGAAGCCCTCTTCGGCGTTGGGCGTCCAGAAGCACGCGTCTTCGGTGATGCACATCTCGGCGGTGAAGCCGGTCGCAGGATCCCACCCGCCGCAGCAGAGGTGGTCCTCGCGGATCGCGCACTCACTGTTGCCGCAGGGCACCTTGGCGAGCGGGATCTGGATGTCGAGCTCGTCCGGAAGGTCGCCATCGCCGTCGCCGTCGCCGCCGGGCTTGTCACCGTCGCCCGTGGGGCCGTCGCCATCACCCTGATCGCCGTCCCCTTGATCGCCGTCGCCCGGGCCGCCGTCCTGCCCGCCCTTGTTCAGCGGGGGCAGCCACGGGAAGCGACCGTCAGCGATTCCGTCGCCGTCGAGGTCGATGCTGTCGGCGATGCCGTCGCCATCGGAGTCCACGGCGAGCCCGTCGTCGATGCCGTCGTTGTTGATGTCGACCACATCGCCCGGCTTGATGCCGCCGCTCTGCGGAGCCTCCGCGCCGCAGCCCGCAACGAGCAGCGGCAGCACGAACATGAGGTTGGAGCGGCGCGTCATAAATCTCCCAAGACAGGCCAAGCTGCGTCAGATCAACGCACGTTCATTTCCATGGGACACGGAAAAAATCCGACCCCGTGTAACACCGGCCTACATCCCGGGTCAACGAGGTTGGATTCGCCCAACGGGGGCTTTTCTAGGCATCTCTGCCCTCGGCGGTCAGTCCGGCAACTGAGGGGCCGGAAGTCGCCGTTTCCGTGAACCGGATCGCCAAGAGGAAGCCGAATCCATGGCACCTCGAGGAGCGCGCCCAGCGTCGAGGGGGCGGACTTTGTCACGCGCCGCCTCGGGCGCCTCGGGCAGGGCGCCCAGTTGTTGGACCTCCTGCCTTGGAGGGGAAGGGCTGCGAGCTCAGCCTGCCGTGACGGCGTTCGCCGAGAGGCCCTGGGCCACGCGCGCGGCCTCTCCCTTCGCGCGCTCCTGCCAGCTCTCGGCGGGCTCGCTCTCGCGGCTCGGACAGAGCTCGTTCAGGGGACACTCCGTGCACCACGGCTTCTTGGCCACGCACGTGTAGCGCCCGTGCAAGAGCACGCGGTGCGACATGTCCACCCAGTGCTCACGGGCGAAGCCCGCGCAGAGATCGGTTTCGATCTTCACGGGATCCGTGTGCGCGGTGAGGCCGAGTCTCTTGGCTACACGGGTCACGTGCGTGTCCACCACGAAGCCCGAAGCGATGCGATAGCCCGTGCCCAGCACCACGTTGGCGGTCTTGCGCGCCACACCCGGGAGCTCCACGAGCTCTTCGAGCGTCTTGGGGACCTTCCCGCCGTGCTTGCGCGTGATCTGCTCCGCGGCGCCGCGGATCGCTTTTGCCTTGTTGCGGAAGAACCCGGTGCGCTTGACCACCTCCTCGACCTCCTCCTGCGGTGCCTCGGCCAGCGCCTTCGGGGTCGGCCAGCGCGCGAACAGCTTGGGGGTGACGCCGTTCACCGTGCGGTCGGTGCTCTGGGCGCTCAGGATGGTCGCGATCAAGAGCTCGAATGGGCTCCGATGGTTGAGCTCACACACCGCCCGGGGGACGGCCTTCTCCAGGCGCTCCTGGACGGCCGCGAACGACGCCCCCGTCGCGCGTCTCTCGGGCTTTGCGTGCACCTGTTCGATCCCGGCGCGGACAGCCTTCTTGGCCGTCTTGGTGGCTACCGCGTTTTGGGTCGGCCGGGCCTTGGGCTGCTTGGATGTTCCCTTCGTGGTCCCTGCCAGTTTGCGTGCTGCCATGGGGCAAGTGTAGCGATCGTTGTCGCCGCGCACCGTGTCGGCGCGCGCAAATCCCAAGCCCCGTCACGTGCGTGGGACTGGGCGGCTTGCCGGGGATGGGGGGTCACAAGTTCCACGGCGATAGCGCGGTGCCGTTGCTGTCCACGCTCGGGATCGTCGCGCTGTCTCTGTTTGCGCGTCTCGAGGTGGACTTCCGGGAGCTGCGTCGTGGGCCTGGCCCACGCGCCGTGGTGAGTCGTCAATGGCTCAGGGGGGCCGAAACGCAGGCAAGCCCGTCGCCGTCACCGCCGCGCTCTCCACGGCAAAGCGCTCGATCCGATCGTCCTCCCCGAGGACGATCAGCATGTCGCCTCGCGTCAAGACTTGCTCCGGCATGGGATTGAGCACGATACGTTCGTCCAACTGGCCGTCGACGCCTTCGCGGCGATCCACCATGCCGATCACGGTCAGGCCGAATTTCTCGCGAATCCCCAGCGAGCGTAGGTCTTTGCCCGCCCATACCCCCGGCACGCGAATGCGACGCACGCTGACGCCGGGCAGGATCTGTCCGCGATCGAAGCTATCTCGCTGCGCGCGGTAGATGGAGTTGGTGTGCGCGAAGACCGAGGCCAGCACGAGGACGAACATCGACGGAACGATCCACTGGGCTCCGAACGCCTCCACGACCAGCATGATCGCGGCCAAAGGGACGTTGGCGACGCTGGCCAGACTGGCGGTCATGGCAGGGATCACGATCAAGGCCGCATCGAACTGCAGCGCGTGGGACCATGCAGAAGCGGCCAGGCAGCCGAAGCTGAGCGTCGGAAACAAGAGCCCTGCAGAACCACCAGAGGTGATGGTGCTGATCGTGGCGGCGAACCGGCCGAGCAGCGCGATGATGGCGACACCCACGCCGAGTTTGCCCTCCAACGACCATTGGATGATGTTCTCGCCCGGACCGAGCACGAGCCACGCTGCGCTGGCTCGTTCGGCCCCCTCGGGCACGGCCCAGCCCACCCCGTGGATGATGCTCACGGATGCCACAGCGACAGCGCCTGTGATGACCGCACCCGCAATGTGGCGCTGAAGGGGCCGCGCAAATCTCCGCTGAAACGCCGAATCTGCCCAGATTCGAAAGGCGCGGAAGCCGACGGAGAGGATTCCCATGCTCACGGCCATCGCCGCAAGGCCAAGGTAATACCGCCCCACGTACAGCGGCGGTTCGGCGCTCACCTTCGTGAACGCGGAATGGCTCCCAGTGATCAGATGATTCATGAAGAAGGCGATCAAGGCCGAAACGAGGGCGTAGATCAGGCGGTCGACGATCGGGTGCCTGCGGTAGATGACCTCAATGGCGAAGAAAGCGGCGGTGAATGGCGTGCCCAATAGCGTCGCGATGGCCGCAGCGATTCCACACAGCTGGGCGGCCTGCAGGTCCTCGGGCTGCGACGCGCGCCACCAGTCTCGCGCGCGCTGAATACGCCGAGAGACCCATGTGTTGCGCGTGGCAAAGGGGACCCCGACCGAGAACGACCGAGGCTTGAAGAGACCCGCGGCCGTGCTCTCCCCGACGAGCGTCACGCTGGCCTCGAGGCCGCCGGCGCCTCCGGAACTCAAGGTCAGGATGCTCGCGACCATCTTGCGGAGGGCGAGTGAGAAGGTCGGCAGCCGCCAGCGCGCCTCCAGCCCTTGCGTCCCAAGCAAGGTCCGCTCGAGGGTCGGCTCCGAGCTAAAGTAGAGAGCGATTGCACGCTCCAGTCCGTCGCCCTCGACGGCTTCCAGCGGATGTAGCCGCTCGTCGCTGCCGCGGTAGTACACCGTGGTCTGACGGAATTTCACGACATACACGACGCAGATCGCGCCCAGGATCAAAGGCGCCCACACCAGACTGACGTGCGGCGCCCAACGCAGGAGCGCGCTGGTAGCGGCGATCCCCAAATGAACGCACCACTTGAGCACGGCCACGAAGGCCCACACCACGATGCCGACCACGACCGACTGCACGAGCAGCCGACGTTCGTCGGCGTCAATCTGATCGCTGAGCCAAGTGAGGGGTCGTGCCGTGCTTCTCAGACGTTTCATGCTCGCTCATCCCAACCGCCGCCCGTGCACCGCACGGACGGCACGGCTCGTTCTCAGGCGGATGCCCTCAGCATCACCGCGGGTGAACCAACTTCTTACACCCTTCCTTGAACCACGAACACTACGCGCTCGGCGAGCGCGCGGTCCAGCGCCGAGTCCCTTAGGCGATCTGCGTGAGCGCGAGCTATGCTCGGCCCACCGTGATCGTCACGCTGCTCGATGGAACCTATGAACTGTTCCGCGCCTTTTACGGCGCCCCTTCCGCGCTCTCGCCAGCGGGCCAGGAGGTCGGTGCCACGCGCACACTGTTGCGCTCGTTCGCGGGATTGCTGGCGGAGCCTGGCACCACGCACGTGGCGGCCGCCTTCGACACCGTGATCGAGTCCTTCCGCAATCGGCTGTTCGTCGGCTACAAGACCGGAGAGGGCATCGATCCCGCCCTGTGGTCGCAGTTTCCCTTGGCCGAGCGCGCGACCCGGGCGCTCGGGATCGTCGCCTGGTCGATGATCGAGTTCGAGGCCGACGACGCGCTCGCCACCGCGGCCCGCAGGTTCGCGGAGGATCCGCGCGTGGCCCAGGTGCGTATCGCCTCGCCCGACAAGGACCTGTGCCAGTGCGTGTCCGGGCAGCGTATCGTGCTCTACGACCGCAAGAAGCAGCAGATCACCGATGAGCCCGGCGTGTCGGTGCGGCTCGGCGTGCCGCCTGGGAGCGTGCCCGGGTTTCTCGCGCTGGTCGGCGATACCGCCGACGGCATCCCTGGGATCCCGCGTTGGGGAGAGAAGAGCGCGGCCAAGGTGCTCTCGCACTACGGTCAGGTCGCGAGCATCCCCGATCAAGCCTCGTCGTGGACGGTCGCGGTGCGTGGGGCCGAAGCGCTCGCGCGGGAGCTCGCGGCACGTCGCGAGGAGGTTCGCCTGTACGAGCAGCTGGCCACGCTCCGCTTCGACGTGCCGCTAACCGAGGATCTGGAGGCGCTGCGCTGGCGTGGTCCCACCGCCGATTTGGCGACGCTTTGTGGTGAGCTCGGGATCGAGGATCTCACGCCGCGGCTGGCCGCAATTAACGCCGCGGACACATGACCGAAATGCCGGAAGCCCAGGCTGCGCTGGCATGCTGGCGCTTTTGGAGAATTCATGTTGGCGCTGTTGAGTGGCGTCCTCGCCGGCGCCCTTCATACGCTCAGCGGGCCCGATCACCTGGCTGCGGTGCTCCCGCTGGCCGCCCACGCTCCCTCGAAGGGGCGCACGTACGGCGCGCTGTGGGGCCTCGGTCACGGCGGCGGCATGCTGCTTTGGTTGCTGCTCGGACTCAGCTTTCGTAGCGCCGTTCCGCTCGAACGGATCTCGGGCTGGGCCGAGCTGTTGGTCGGCTTTTCGCTGGTCTTCGTGGGGGGCTGGACGATGCGCGAGCGAACGCGCGGCCACGGGCGCGCGAACACCGACCGTGCCGCCTTCGGGCTCGGCGCGCTCCACGGCACCGCGGGAGCGGGGCACCTGTTCGCGGTGTTGCCGCTGTTGGGGCTCAGCGTACCGGGGGGCTTCCTTTACTGTCTTGGCTTCGTCGCCGCCGGTGTGATCGCCATGGCGGGTGCCGGTCTCTTCATCGGACATGTCACGCGGCAGCCCAGGTTCGCGTCGCACGCGCGTCCAG
The DNA here is from genome assembly GCA_044507075.1 of Myxococcales bacterium. Taxonomy (GTDB): domain Bacteria; phylum Myxococcota_A; class Polyangia; order Polyangiales; family DASUME01; genus DASUME01. Next base: position 54,718 of record JBIQKA010000011.1, on the reverse strand, counting down.
TTTGCGCGCTGATCACCCTGGCCGTGGGCTGCGCCTGGATCGCGGGCGCGCTGTTCGTCTAGCCTAGCGTCTCCACGTCGATTCGGGGATGGGCGTTTGTCGCCTATGAAGCGCCGCCTCGGGCGCTGCTCTGCCTGACAAAGTGCTGCTCCGGCCGCGTTTTAACTGCGACGACAAGAGCCGGAAATAGAAGCCGGGCACGTTCGCATACGTGAACTTGAAGCGTGGGAGACGACCGCACTCTTGCGGCTTGCTCGCGCCCACACGCCCGTTTGCGCCGCGAATTCTTGGCGTCGATGTCCAGGGAGCCCTCGGAGGAGAAGATATGCAGAAATGGCTCGGAAGAACGTTGATCGCAGCCGCCTGTATGGCCTGGTTTGCCTGCGGCAAGAGCGAGGTGTCTGCGCCCACGGACGGGAGCGAAGCGAACACCGCATCCGCTCACGCTTCGGAGCCTGCGAAGGCAGACAGCGGGCCGATCAAGGTGGGCATTCTGCACTCCCTGTCCGGCACGATGGCCATCAGCGAGACCTCTTTGAAGGACGTCGCGTTGATGACGATCGACGAGATCAACGAAAACGGTGGTCTGCTCGGCCGAAAGATCGAAGCCGTGGTGGTCGATCCGGCCTCCGACTGGCCGCTCTTTGCAGAGAAGGCCAAGGAGCTCATCTCGCGCGAGAAGGTCGCAGCGGTGTTCGGTTGCTGGACCAGCGTCTCGCGCAAGTCGGTCCTGCCGGTGTTCGAGGAGCTCAACGGCCTGCTCTTCTACCCGGTGCAGTACGAGGGGGAGGAGTCCTCCTGGAACGTGTTCTACACGGGCGCCGCTCCGAACCAGCAGGCGATCCCCGCGGTGGAGTACCTGATGGATCCCAAAAACGGAGGCGCCAAGCGCTTCGTGCTCCTGGGCACGGACTACGTCTATCCACGTACGACCAACAAGATCCTGCAGTACTTCCTCAAGTCCAAGGGCATCGCCGAGGCGGACATCATGGAGAAGTACACGCCGTTCGGTCACAGCGACTACCAGACCATCGTGGCGGACATCAAGCGCTTCGCGCAGGGCAAGCCCACGGCGGTCATCTCGACCATCAACGGCGACTCCAACGTGCCGTTCTACAAGGAGCTCGGTAACCAGGGCCTCAAGGCAGAGGACATCCCGGTGATCGCCTTCTCCGTCGGTGAGGAGGAGCTGCGCGGCATCGACACGACGCCGCTCGTCGGGCATCTCGCGGCCTGGAACTACTTTCAGAGCATCGAGTCTCCCGAGAACAAGGCCTTCGTCGAGAAGTGGAGGGCCTACGTGAAGAAGCACAACCTGCCGGGCGGCGACAAGCGCGTCACCAATGACCCGATGGAAGCGACCTACACGGGCATCAACCTCTGGGCGCAGGCGGTCAAGCAGGCGGGCACCACCGAGGTCGATGCAGTGCGCCAGGCCATCGGCTATCAGTCGTTCAAGGCGCCGTCGGGCTTCCTCGAGCAGATGGACGCCAAGAACCACCACCTGCACAAGCCGGTCTACATCGGCGAGATCAAGGCCGACGGTCAGTTTCAGATCGTGTGGAAGACAGAGGGGCCCATCCGCGCGCAGGCATGGAGCCCCTACATTCCTGACAGCGCCAAGAAGGTGGCGGACTGGACCTATCCCTGGGCCTGCGGCAACTGCGAGACCGCCAAGTTCGTGAACTAGCGCAAGAGGAACCTGAATGCGCCTCGCCTTCGTCCTATGGGTCGTGATCTTCAGCTTGTGTGCAACGCTGCCCGAGCGCGCGCGCGCCGACGCCTTCGCGGACGCGGTGGAGAAGCTCGCGTCGGAAGACGTGGGGGAGATCAAGCAAGGCATCGCCGCCGTCGCCAACGCCGGCGACCCGCGCGCGCTGCCGCTCTTGACAGCTTTGCGCGAGGGCCGGCTGCGCGTCGACACGACCCATTCGAGGGTGCTCTGGGAGAAAAACGGGGCCTACGCGGGCGTGCTCGACGGCGCGGCGGGCCCGGCTGGAGGCGGGCGCGCCATCGTGGTGAACAACGCGATCCGCAAGGCGCTCACCTTGGCGCTCGCGCGACTGGAGCTGAGCGCACAGGACGTGCAGATCCGGCGCGCCGCGGCGGAGTCCCTCGCCAGCGCGCCCAGCGCGGAGGTGGCACCTTCGCTGCGCGAGGCCTGGCGGAAGGAGGCCGAGCCCTCGATCAAGCGCACCCTCGCACTCGCGCTCGCGCAGGTGGACCTGGACGCTTCCGACCCGGCCCAGCGCCTGAGCGCGGTGAAGACCCTCGGCGAGACGGGGGAGCTTTCCTTCAAGCCCAGGCTCGAGCGGCTCACCGAAAAGAATGCGGAGGGCGCGTACCTCGAGCCTGACGAAGAGGTGCGCAGAGCGGCCGAGAAGGTGCTGGCGAGCCTGTGGTGGACCGAGGCGGCGACACGCCTCGTGGGCGACCTGATGTACGGCCTGAGCCTCGGAAGCGTGCTCTTGCTGGCGGCCCTGGGCCTCGCCATCACCTTCGGATTGATGGGGGTGATCAACATGGCCCATGGGGAGATGCTGATGCTGGGCGCCTACGTCACCTACGCGGTGCAGGTCGCGTTTCAGCGCCACGCGCCCGAGGCCTTTGCCTGGTACGTGGCGGCAGCCTTGCCGGCGGCGTTCGTGGTGTGCGCCGCGGTCGGGATGATGATCGAGCGCGGGATCCTGCGCTTCCTCTACGGGCGACCGCTCGAGACCTTGCTCGCGACGTGGGGCGTGAGCCTCGGCTTGATCCAAACGGTGCGCTTGATCTTCGGCGCCCAGAACGTGGCGGTCGCGGCGCCCGCGTGGCTGTCGGGCGGGTACGAGCTCACGCAGGGCATCGTGCTCCCCTACAACCGCGTGGCGATCGTGGTGTTCGCCGGGCTCGTGTTGGCCTTCGTGTGGTTGCTCCTCACGCGCACGCGCCTGGGCCTTCACGTGCGCGCCGTGACCCAGAACCGCGCCATGGCGGCCTGCATGGGCATCCGCACGGCCCGGGTGGACATGTGGACGTTCGGCGTGGGGTCCGGCGTGGCGGGGCTCGGCGGCGTGGCGCTCTCGCAGATCGGCAACGTCGGCCCGGAGCTCGGCCAGGGCTACATCGTGGATTCCTTCATGGTGGTGGTGCTCGGGGGCGTAGGAAAGCTCGCCGGTACGGTCGCCGGTTCGTTCGGCCTCGGCATCGTGAACAAGCTACTGGAGCCGCTCTCGGGCGCGGTGCTCGGCAAGATCATCGTGCTCGCCCTGATCATCCTGTTCATCCAGAAGCGCCCCCAGGGCATCTTCGCCCTCAAGGGCCGCATGGTGGAGGGCTGAGCCATGTTGCCTCGCGAGATCACAGGGCTTCAGACCCGCCGCGGCTGGCTCGTGCTGCTCAGCCTGTTCGCGCTGTTCGTGGTGGTGGTGCCGATGCTGCACCTGTACCTGCCCCCGGAGTCGCCGCTCCACGTCCCGGCGTACGTCATCCAGCTGCTCGGCAAGTTCGCCTGCTACGCGGTGCTCGCCCTGGCCCTCGATCTCATCTGGGGGTTCACAGGGATCCTCAGCCTGGGGCAAGGCGTGTTCTTCGCGCTCGGTGGCTACGCCATGGGCATGTACCTGATGCGCTCGATCGGCAAAGAGGGCGTCTACCGCAGTGAGCTGCCGGACTTCATGGTCTTCCTCGACTGGAAGGAGCTTCCCTGGTACTGGCAAGGCTTCGAGAGCTTTCCGTTCGCGATCGCCATGACCATGGTCGTCCCCGGCGTGCTCGCCTGCGTCTTCGGCTTCTTCGCGTTTCGCTCGCGGATCCGGGGCGTGTACTTCTCCATTATCACGCAGGCCATGACCTTCGCGCTCATGCTGCTGTTCTTCCGCAACGAGACCGGTTTCGGTGGAAACAACGGGATGACCGACTTCAAGCGCATCCTCGGGCACGCGCTCTCCGACAACCGCACCAAGCTCGCGCTTTACGTGCTCACCATCCTGGTGCTGTTCGGCAGTTATCTTTCGTGCCGGTTTCTGGTGCGCAGCAAGGCGGGGCGCGTGCTCACAGCGATTCGCGACGCCGAGAGCAAGGTGATGTTCTGTGGCTACAACCCGCGGGACTTCAAGCTGTTCGCCTGGACGTTCGCGGCCATGCTCTCGGGCCTTGCGGGCGCGCTGTATGTGCCTCAAGTCGGCATCATCAACCCGAGCGAAATGGAGCCGGCCAACTCCATCGAGATGGCGATCTGGGTGGCCGTGGGCGGGCGTGGAACCCTCGGCGGGGCGGTGCTCGGTGCGGGCCTCGTCAACGGGCTCAAGAGCTTTCTGACCGTCACCTATCCCGACGCCTGGCTCTACGCGCTCGCCGCGCTGTTCGTGCTGGTGACCTTGCTCCTGCCGGACGGTGTGGCCGGGGTGCTGGCGAAGCTCGGTGGGCGTTTCCTGCGGGCGCCGCAGGCAGCGCCCGCTGCCATCCGCTCTACCGCTGCGTCGAGCCCCACCGAGGGGGAGGTCTGACATGACCGAGCCGGTCGCAGAAGCCGCGCTTGCCATGCGCGATGCGCCGAGCGCAGACGTCGTGCGTGAGGCAGAAGATTCGGCCAACAAGGCCGCCGCGGAGGCCAGCGCGGAAGCGAAGCCGCGCTGGGAGACCTCGATCCTCTTTGTGGACAACGTGAGCGTGAACTTCGACGGGTTCTATGCGCTCACCAACCTGAGCTTGGTGCTCGAGCCGGGCGAGCTGCGCTGCATCATCGGCCCCAACGGCGCCGGCAAGACCACGATGATGGATGTGATCACCGGCAAGACCCGCCCCACCGAGGGGCGCGTGTACATGCACGGTCAGTCCATCGACCTCACCGAGCACAGCGAATACGAGATCGCGCGCATGGGCGTGGGGCGCAAGTTCCAGCGGCCCACCGTGTTCCCGGGGCACTCGGTGTTCGAGAACATCGAGCTCGCGCTCGCGGCCAACAAGGGCGTGTTTCGCAGCATCTTCGCGCGCCTCAACGGCGAGCAGCGCGACACCATCGACGGCATCCTCGAGACCGTGGGGCTCGACGCCGAGCGCACCCGACCGGCGGGGCTGCTCTCCCACGGGCAAAAGCAGTGGCTCGAGATCGGCATGCTCCTTTCGCAGAAGCCGAAGGTGCTCCTGGTCGACGAGCCCGTGGCGGGCATGACGCACCAGGAGACCGAGCGCACCGCCGAGCTCCTCACCGGCCTCGCAGGCGACCACACCGTGGTGGTGGTGGAGCACGACATGGACTTCGTGCGCAGCATCGCGCGGCGCGTGACGGTGCTCCACATGGGCAGCGTGCTCGCGGAGGGGCCCATGGAGGCGGTGCAGGCCGATCCGAAGGTGCTCGAAGTGTACCTCGGACATTGAGGGGACCATGGGCCTCGAGATCGACAACATCAACCAGTTCTACGGGCAAAGTCACACGCTCTGGGACGTCTCGCTCAAGCTCCGCGAGGGGCGGGTCACGTGTCTCATGGGCCGCAACGGCGTAGGCAAGACGACCCTACTCAAGGCCGTCATGGGCCTCGTGGCCGTGGCCTCCGGCAGCGTGCGCTTCAAGAACGCGGAGCTGATCGGCAAGCGAACCGACGTGCGCGCGCGCATGGGCATCGGCTACGTGCCCCAGGGGCGGGAGATCTTCGGTCAGCTCACGGTGGAGGAGAACCTCAAGATCGGGCTCTCGGCGCGCGCGGACAAGTCGAAGACCGTGCCGGCGCAGATCTACGAATTCTTTCCCGTGCTCAAGGAGATGAAGCACCGGCGCGGGGGCGACCTCTCGGGCGGTCAGCAGCAGCAACTCGCCATCGGGCGGGCCATGGTGCTCGAGCCCAAGCTGCTCATTCTCGACGAGCCCACCGAGGGCATCCAGCCCAACATCGTGGCCGAGATCGGCGAGTTCATCACCCGCATGTGCAAGGAGCTCGGCATGAGCGTGCTCCTGGTGGAGCAGAAGTTGCCCATCGTGCGCAAGGTGGCGGAGGACTTCGCGATCCTCGACAAGGGACGGGTGGTGGCCGGCGGCGAGCTCTCGGCGCTCACGGACGACCTGGTGGCGCGCCACTTGGTGGTATGAGCGTGGACGTCACGTTGGACAGCCGCCCGCGCGGTGAGCCGGGCTCCTCCGCAAGCCTCGCGCCGCCTGCGCTCACGTACGCGGCCCAGGAGCGACAGGGGTGGCATGCACGGCTCGCGCTGGAGTTTGCACCTCGCTTTGGGCGGACTGCGATCCGCTCCCAATCGCACGTGGGCCCGCTGCGCATTCAGCGACCGTTCTATCCCGAGCGCAACGGCACATGCCACGTGTACGTCCTGCATCCGCCGGGCGGCGTGGTGGGCGGGGACATCCTCGAGTTGGAAGCAGAGGTGCGACCTGCGGCGCGTGCGTTGATCACCACACCGGGAGCGACCAAGCTCTATCGCAGCCTGGGCGGAAGGGCGCAGATCCGGCAGCAGTTCGAGCTCGACGAGCACGCTTGCTGCGAGTGGTTCCCGCAGGAGACCATCGCGTTCGAGGGCTGCGAGGCTGCGATGCACACGCGTGTGCGGCTCGCGGAGGGCGCGACCTATGCCGGCTGGGAGATCGTCTGCCTCGGGCGTCCGGCCGCGGGGGAGCGCTTCGAGCGTGGTCGGCTGTGGGTCGAGCACAGCATCGAGCGCGCGGGGAAGTTGCAGTGGATCGAGCGCGCGGCCTTCCGGGGGGGAGACCCCATGCTGGGCGCGCCCTGGGGGATGGCGGGACACGCGGTCGTCGGAACCTTCGTCGTCGCGCCGGCCACGCCTCCGACGTCGGAGTGGGTGGACGATGTTCGTGGCGCGCTCTCTTTCGCCACCGAATGGGAGGAGGGGCCGCCCCGCGCGTTTGCCGCGGGCCACTTCGCCGTCACGCGCGTCTCGTCCGCGCTGGTCCTTCGCTACCTCGGCGATCGCGCGCACGAGGCAACGAACCTCTTTCGGCGCGCTTGGCAGGTCCTTCGCCCCCGCTACGCAGGCCCCGCGGTGGCCCCACGCATTTGGCGCACGTAACCCGAGATGCGGGCGAAATGGCCCGCTTGGACGCTCGAACGGAAGCGACGATGGAACTCACCCCACGCGAAAAAGACAAGCTCCTCCTGTTCACGGCCGCGTTGCTCGCCGAGCGTCGCAAGGCGCGTGGCCTCAAGCTCAACTACCCCGAGGCCATCGCCTACATCTCCGCGGCCATCCTCGAGGGGGCGCGCGACGGGCGCACCGTGGCCGAGCTGATGAACTACGGCGCGACCTTGCTCAGGCGCGAAGACGTGATGGAGGGCATCGCCGAGATGATCCCCGAAGTCCAGGTCGAAGCGACATTTCCAGACGGAACCAAGCTCGTCACCGTCCACGAGCCCATTCGTTGAGCGATTTGGAGAGCGCAACCATGATCCCTGGCGAAATCGAGACGAGCGAAGACGAGTTGGAGCTCAATGTGGGGCGGACCCGCGTCACCATCACGGTGGCGAACACGGGCGACCGGCCGATCCAGGTGGGCTCCCACTATCACTTCTACGAGACCAACGAGGCCTTGCGCTTTGAGCGCGAGCGCACGCGCGGCTTTCGCCTGGACATCCCCTCGGGCACCGCGGTGCGCTTCGAGCCCGGCCAGGAGCGCGAAGTGGGCCTGGTGGCGTACGACGGAGACCGAAAGGTGTACGGCTTTCGGGGCAAGATCATGGGAGGGCTGCGATGAGCCGCATCACGCGCCGCGCCTACGTGGAGATGTACGGGCCGACGACCGGCGACCGCGTGCGTCTGGGCGACACCGAGCTCTGGATCGAGGTGGAGCGTGACTTCACCGTCTACGGCGAAGAGGTGAAGTTCGGCGGCGGCAAGGTCATCCGCGACGGCATGGGCCAGAGCCAGCGCACTGGCGATGAGGTGGTCGACACGGTGATCACCAACGCGCTCATCGTGGATCACTGGGGCATCGTCAAGGCCGACATCGGCATCAAGGACGGGCGCATCGCCGCCATCGGCAAGGCCGGAAACCCCGACGTTCAACCGGGCGTGACCATCGTGATCGGCCCGGGCACCGAGGTGATCGCGGGCGAGGGCCAGATCGTCACGGCGGGCGCCATCGACGCGCACATCCACTTCATCTGTCCGCAGCAGATCGAGGACGCGCTGATGAGCGGCGTGACCACCATGATCGGCGGCGGCACCGGCCCCGCGGCGGGGACGAGCGCCACCACCTGCACGCCGGGGCGCTGGAACATACACCGCATGCTCGAGGCGGCCGAGTCCCTGCCGATGAACCTCGGGTTCTTGGGCAAGGGCAACGCGAGTCTGCCGCGTGCCCTGGAGGAGCAGATCGAGGCGGGGGCGATGGGCCTCAAGCTGCACGAGGACTGGGGCACCACGCCGCAGGCCATCGACAACTGCTTGAGCGTCGCGGAGCAGCACGATATCCAGGTCGCCATCCACACGGACACCCTCAACGAATCGGGCTTCGTCGAGGACACCTTCCGCGCCTTCAAGGGCCGCACCATCCACGCGTATCACACCGAGGGGGCAGGAGGCGGTCACGCCCCGGACATCATTCGGGCGGCAGGAGAGCCCAACGTGCTGCCCTCGAGCACCAACCCCACGCGCCCGTACACCGTGAACACCATCGATGAGCACCTCGACATGCTCATGGTGTGTCACCACCTGGATCCCGCCATCGCGGAGGACGTGGCCTTCGCCGAGAGCCGCATTCGGCGCGAGACCATCGCCGCCGAGGACATCCTGCACGACCTGGGCGTGTTCAGCATGATCTCGTCCGACTCGCAGGCCATGGGGCGGGTGGGCGAGGTGATCACGCGCACCTTCCAGACAGCCCACAAGATGAAGGTCCAGCGCGGCACACTCGCCGAGGACACCGCGCGCCACGACAACTTCCGCGTCAAACGCTACATCGCCAAGTGCACCATCAACCCGGCCATCGCCCAGGGACTCGCGCACGAGGTGGGCTCGGTGGAGGTGGGCAAGCTCGCGGATCTCGTGCTGTGGAAGCCCGCGTTCTTCGCGGCCAAGCCCAGCATGATCCTCAAGGGCGGGTTGATCGCGGCGGCGCCGATGGGCGATCCCAACGCGTCCATTCCCACGCCGCAGCCCGTGCACTACCGGCGCATGTTCGCGGCGTTCGGGCGGGCCCTCGGCAAAACCTCGGTCACCTTCGTGTCGCAGGCCGCGCTCGAGCATGACGTGGCGGGCCAGCTCGGACTTGCGCGGCGCGTGGTGGGGGTGCGGGGCTGCCGCAAGATCCAGAAAAAGCACATGATCCACAACGACGTGACGCCCACCATCGAAGTGGATGCGCAGACCTACGAGGTTCGCTGCAATGGCGAGCTCTTGACCTGTGAACCGGCCCGGGAGCTGCCCCTGGCACAACGCTACTTCCTCTTCTGAAGGTTTGGCATGCTGGAGATTCGCGAGAGAGTAGGGGCCGGGGAAGTGACCGCGACGCTCACGTTGCCCTTCGAGGAGCGTCAGCGCACGCGACGGCGGGTGGTGCTGAGCACGGGTGAGTCCGCGGTGCTCTTGACGCCGCGGGGGACCTTGTTGCGCGGCGGCGACGTGCTTTCGCTCTCGGATGGGCGCTCCGTGCGGGTGGTCGCGGCGCACGAGCAGGTCTCGAGTGTCCACACCGCGGACCCACGCGCGCTGGCACGTGTGGCCTATCACCTCGGCAATCGCCACGTGGCCTTGCAAGTCGGCGATGGGTTCGTGCGGTACCTGCGCGACCACGTGCTGGACCACATGGTGCGGGAGCTCGGTTTGAGCGTGGTGGTGGAGATGGCGCCGTTCGAGCCGGAGGGGGGAGCGTACTCGGGGGGGCATGGGCACGCGCATGGGCATGGAGGGGGCCACGGGCACGGGCACGTTTTGGGGAAGGTGGAGATCGGTGGCGGGGGGGAGCGTAGCGACTTGGACGAAGGGCGAGGGGGATGACTTCCCGGGCTCCGCTCTTGCGCCTCTTGCAGCTCGCCAGTCCGGCCTTGCCAGTGGGGGCCTACGCGTATTCGCGTGGACTCGAGAGCGCCGTGCACTTCGGGTGGGTGCAGAGCGAGGAGGACGCCCACGGCTGGATCGCAGGCGTGCTGGAGCGCTCGATGGCCTCGCTGGAGGGGCCGGTGTTCGTGCGCATCTTCGAGGCGTTCGAGCGGCGGGACGCTTTGAGCGTGGAGCGCTGGAACACGTTTCTGTGTGCGGCGCGCGAGACCCAGGAGCTCGCGCTCGAGGACCGTCAGCTCGGCCTCGCGCTGGTGCGCGTCCTGTCTGACCAGGGGCTCGCGTCGGCCCAAACCTTTCGCGTCCATGGCGCCTATGCGACGGTGTTCGCGCTGGCGGCCCACGCGTGGGGCATCGACAAGCTCGACGCGCTCGGTGCCTTCTTGTTTGCTTTCGCGGAAAACCAGGTGAGTTGCGCGATCAAGTTGGTGCCGCTCGGGCAGAGCGCAGGTCAACGCATCCTCTCGCGCCTGGTCTCGGTGGTGGATCGCGCCGTGCAGGCGGCGCTCGAGGTAAAGGACGATCAAATCGCGTCCCTCACGCCGCGGCTCACGCTCGCAAGTGTCCTGCACGAGACCCAGTACACACGTCTTTTTCGTTCTTGAGGGGGAAGGTCATGACCAAGAGTGCACTTCGATTGGGCGTCGGCGGCCCGGTGGGATCGGGCAAGACCGCGCTCGTCTTGGCGTTGTGTCGGCGGCTGCGCGAGCACTACGACCTCGCGGTGGTGACCAACGACATCTACACCAAGGAAGACGCGGAGTTCTTGCTACGCCACGAGGCCCTACCACGGGAGCGCATCGCGGGCGTGGAGACGGGAGGGTGCCCACACACGGCCATCCGCGAGGACGCCTCGATGAACCTGGCCGCCGTCGAGGACATGGTGCTGCGCTTCCCCAGGTTGCAGCTCTGCATCATCGAGAGCGGCGGCGACAACCTGAGCGCCACCTTCAGCCCCGAGCTCTCGGATCTCACGCTCTACGTGATCGACGTGGCCGCAGGCGACAAGATCCCGCGCAAGGGTGGGCCGGGCATCACCAAGAGTGACCTGTTGATCATCAACAAGACCGACCTGGCCCCCCACGTGGGCGCATCGCTCGAGGTGATGGATCGCGACGCGCGCAGGATGCGCGGGGACCGGCCCTTTGTGTTTACGTGCCTGAAGACCGGGGACGGCCTGGAGAACGTCGTGCGGTTCATCGAGCAGGAGGGGATGTTGACGCAAGCTTCCGCCCCTCTGCAGCACGGCTTTCGTCAGTAGTTGACCTTGACGCCGACCTGCACCCAGCGCGGAGCGTTCACGCGCGCTCCGTAAGGACGCCGACCCACGATGTTCTCGGCGTTCATCAGGTTGCGCAGGTTCGCGTAGAGCTTGATCGGTCCATATACCCGGGCGTGCGCCTCCACGTCGGCCCAGAGCTGGCTGTCCGTGGTCCAGGCGCGCTCGAGCGGCATACTGCCAGGCTCCTCGCGCATGGGGGCCACGTAGGTGACGGAGGCGGACACACCGTGCGCTTTGTACTCCAGGGCGGCGATGCCGGTGAGCTGGTGCTTGGGAAGGTAGGGCATCGCGTCGCCACGTCGAACGTTGCCCCAGATCGGGTCCTGGGACGCGAAGGAGTGCATGAACTCGCCGCGCGTGAAGGTGTAGGTGAGGCTGAGCGGCAGCTTGACGGGGCCGAACGCGAGCTCATGCCTGCCGTACACCTCCGCGCCGTAGATGCGCGCCTTGCCACCGTCGAACTGACGGTCGACGTTCTGCGCCAGACATCCACCCGAGGCGGTGCACACGGCGGTGACATTCTGGTAGTCGTTGTAGAATCCGATCGCTTCCAGACGCGAACGTCGGTGCGTGAAGCGCGCGCCCGCCTCGTAGTTGACGCTGTATTCAGGCTTGTTCTTGCTGGCGGGTGGGGGTGGGCTGAATCCGCGGTACACACCCGCGAGGAGACCCAGGCCCTTGCCCAGCGCGTAGAAGGCGCCCACGCCGGGCATGGCGGCGACCACCAGCGCGTCGGCGCTCTTCCCAGTCAACCGGTCGTGGCTGCGCGAGCCGATGATCTCGAGCCGGACGCCGGGCGTGAGCGTGAGGGCACGAAAGTGGATGGCGTCCACGATGTGCATCGCGAGCGCGTAGGAGTCGGCCGAGTTGGAGGTGGTGGTATCGGTGCCGACGTTCTCATTGAGGACGAGGCGGCCCCCTTCCATGCGATAGGAGTCCTGCGTGTGCTTGCGGTCGATGGAGTCGTGATGGAGCCGCACGCCGGCCTCGATGTCGTGCGAGAGGACCCCGGTCGTGGTCGAATGGCTGAGCACGCTCTGCACGCCCTGGCTCACGAAGGTCCGGTCGTTGGGGCCGATCAGCAGGTATTCGCCGGGGTTGGTGCTGTCGAGCGCGCCGGTGAGCACCCCGTAGAGCGCTTGGTTCGTGAGATCGTTGGGGTTTCGTAGCACCGGCGAGACGGCGCCCGAGCCGAAGGAGTTGAGCTTGCGCCAGGCGCGCGTGTAGTCGTGTCGATAGGCCTGGGTCTTGATCTCGAGGTTTCGTCTCTTGAAGGTCGCGAGGTGCGAGAGGACCACCGAGGTGCGGTGATTGGTCATGCGGTCGAGCCCGGCCGCGGGATAGCGGCGGTACGGGTTGGCGCGGAAATCGGCGTCGGAGAGCCCGAGGTAGCTCTCGTTCGAGATCTCATCGGCATACGCGAGCTTCACCCCGAACTCGTGCTCCGCCAGGTCGCCGTCGACGCTGTATCGCCCCTTGATCATCCAGTCGTTGCGGCGCGAGCCCGTATCTCCTCCGCGGGGGAGCTCCATGAAGCCCGAGTTCTGCAGGTGCACGCCCTCGATCAACAACCCGAACTTCTCCGTGCCCGTCCCGACGCGTACGTGGGCTTTGCCGTAGCCATACTGCCCTCCCGCGAGGTCGATGTACGCGCTGTCTTTTGTCGGGACGGGCGCCGATACGAAGTCGATGGCGCCGCCGATGGTCTGGGGGCCCGAGGTGATCGCGGACGGCCCCTTGAGCACCCGTACCCCGACCATGCGGGTGGTGAGCGGGAAGTAGTAGGCCGCCGGCGCCGAGTAGGGCGCGGGGCCGAAGAGGACGCCGTCCTCCATCAGCGTCAGCTTCTTGCTGCGATCGGGGTTTGCGCCGCGGATGCCGATGTTCGGACGCAGACCCGTGCCGTCCTCCTGGCGGACGTACACGCCCGGCACCTGCATGAGCAGCGCGTGCGGGTCGTCGTACTCGAAGCGCTCGAGATCCTTGGCGCGCAGCACATGGGCGGAGCCAGGTGTCTGCGCCACGCGCGTGTTCGCGATGGTGACCTCGATCACCTCTCCCTGCAGGTGCTTGCCGGGAGAGGTGGCCTCTTCATCGGACGGATTGGCCTCTCCATCGGGCGCGGCGATCTCGTCCTCCTTCACCGGCAGTGCTTCACTCGCTGCGCCCTCGTCCTGCGGGACGCTCGCCTCGGGGGCGATGGGCTCGGGTGGCGTCGACGGCGCGTCGCCTGGTTCGTCGCCTACTGGCGGTGGGGGCGCGGGCGGCGTGGGGCTCGCCTCAGGAGCGTCTTGGCCCTCCGGCGCGAAAGGCTCGAGAGGTGCCGGTGCGCTCGGGGCCTCTTCGGGGCTCGGCTCCACCTGTGCATCGGGAGCTTGCGATTCTTGCGCGCCGGTTGCCCGTGGGAAGAAGCAGAGCAGGAGGCTCAAGGAAAGCGCTCGGCGCGCGTGGGCTCGAACAAACGACATGGTCAACCTTTGCGATCTCGTGGTCTAGAGGACCGGGCGTGTGTGAGGGGGCGCGGTGTCGGGAGGTGGAAGGACGTACGTGGCGCGGCCCAATCCGTCCCCGATCCGCGAGAGATCCACGGTGGGGTCGATCAACCGCGCAGAGCGGCGACCGTTCAAGCTGACGAAGGAGTCGGCGCGCACCTCGACATCGCCCCGACCACGCTTTCGAAAGTCTTCCCGGATGTGATGCGCGAGCTGCAGGATCAGGTCAGGCTGGCTCGACATCTCGCTCTCTTGCATGGGCGTCAGGTAAGTGCGAGGGCTCACGTGCCAGGTCTTGCCGTCGCGCTTGCTGTGCACGCGGAACGTGGTGCTTCCGCCCTTCGCGCGCAACATCACGCGCCACGAGAAGCGCATGCCCTGTTCGTGCCAAAGCACGTTGCCGCCGTATGCCAGGTGGCGCAGCGGCAAGGTGAGCTGAACCGCGCAATAAAGCGCCGCCAGCGCCCAGCCCAGCGTTTGCAGACGACGTCGCAGCGGGGAAGGGGAGGGCTGCGGCGCGAGCTGGCCTGCTCGCGAGGCAGCGACGGACCGTGCAGACAAGAACGAGCCGAGGCGCGCGGCGAGTCTCCGGGGCCAATCGGGCGGGAAGAACACCAGGGCCGCGCCCACCATGATCACGGGGAACATGCCGATGGGAAACAGCAGGCGGGTCATCGCGTGGAAGAAGATGACCACGAGATAGGCCCACGGACGCGTGCGGTCCCACAGCAAGAACGTCACCACCGAGGTGTCGAACAAGAAGCCGCACCAGCTGAAGGCGAGCGGGACCAGGTCATAGGTGAAGAGCGGGCCGAGCAACGGCAGGTCCACGCTGGCGCCGAGCCAGATCCGCAGCGGTTGCGCGTGCAGTAACCAGTCCGTTTGGAACTTGGCGAGCCCCGCGAACGTGTAGACGACCCCAACCTGGAAGCGGAAGAGATAGAGCCAACCCGCACGCACGCTCGGCGTATGCGTGTCGCGCGGAGGTCCTCTCCAGCGCTTCCTCAGCCAGGCGTCGACCGAGTAGGAGCGGCCCGCGGGAGAGACGGCCAGCAGAAACGCGACCAACGTGGCGAGATAGTAGTGGTTGAGATAGTTCGAGACGTCGAGGAACTGCGTGTACGCGAGGCCGAGCGCGAACGCGGACGCGGTGAGGCGGTAGAGCACGCCGAACGCGAGGGCGAGGGCGAGCACGAGCAACCCCCAGAACAACGCGTGCATGCTGGCCCGGGGAAGCGCCTCGACCCACGAGAGGCCCCAATACTTGAACTGAAAGCCCGGTGAGACGAACAGCCGGTCGACCCATCCGTACGCCAAGAATCTCGCCATCGAGACAGCGAGCGCCAGGCCGTAGAGCAGCCGGAACGCGGCCAACCAGGCGCTGTCGACGGGCTTATCGAGCGCCTCGCGGACAAGGAATTTCGTCCTGCTGCCCGTGCCTTCTGACATCGCTCAATCCGTGTCGCCTTCCACGCTCGCAGGCAGCTTGAGGTTGAGCGGACTTCCGGTGCCGAACAGATCCTGCTTCAGCAAATCGGTGAGCCTCTTGATCACCTGGTAGAGCGCCTCGAGTTGTTCTGCGGTGGCCTCATGGAGCGGGGGCGCGGCATCCATCGCCGCCTGCGCGTCTGCGGTGGCGGCGACGATCTCGGCGGCCAACTCGGGGTGCCCGGCTTCTGTCAACCAGTCGTCGAATCCGATGCCTTCGCCCTGGGGGCCACACCCCTGAAAGAGCGCACGGAAGCCCTGCAGGTTCGCCCGCAGGTTCTCGGTTGCGGCGCGCGCGTAGGGGCTCTCTCCCTCGCTCACGGGGGCCATGGTGGTGTAACCCGCGGGGATGCCGAGCTTCCAATCCTTGATCTCCTTTTCCAGGTAGATCATGGACCACGCGACGACGTTGAGCGCCTCTTGCTCGTTCGGGTAGCCGGTCGCGCTCGCGAGTGTCGCGCCGAAGTTGCCGCCCTCCGGCTTCCAGGTCTCGTGGAGCTGATACGCTCGCCCGTAAACGTCCTCGGCGGCCGCCTGCGCGTAGGCGACCTTGCGCGCGGCGAGGTCAGCGGCTGCGAGCGCGGGCCATGCCATGCCGGTCGCGGAGCTGGCCGCGCACGCGGTGTCCGTTGCTTCGAAAAACAGCCCGTACTCCACCGCGTAGAGGCCGCGCCCGTTGACGAGCACCCGCGAAAAGTCGCTCTGGTAGGCCTGGGAGGCGATCTGCTCCTCGACCCGGCAGCGGCTCGTGTTGGGCCAGGCGTAGATCAGCGTGCGCAGCGACTGGCCGTGGTAGGGATCGATGGCGCGTGTGCCCGCCGGTCCGAACTGGAAGAGCTCCGCGCGCGACCAGCTCGCCATGGCAGCTCGCCAGGCATCCTGCGCCTCTTGACGCCGCAGCTCCGAGGGGTCGCTTTGCAGAGCGCGCAGCTTGGTGGTCAGGGCGCCTGCCTCGTGCGTGAACTGGCAGTAGTGGTAGGTGGCGCAGCTTGCGGCGGCTTCGAGCAGGCCGCGACGTGTGAAGGCGGCGGTCGAGACCGGAGCGTCACCGCACTGTTCCACGCCCGCGTCTGGCGGCGGCGGAGGAGCCGAGCCATCGGGCAGCGCGGCGACGCCACTATCGCGGCGCTCGTCGGTGCCCGCCTGCTGACACGCGCCGAGCAACAGCGCGGAGAGCGGGACAGCCCAGCGGAGATGGGCGCGCAAGCCCCCGTTCGTGGGAGCAGCGCTCCCTTCGACCTGCGCACACCGAGCCACCCTCGACGCGCGCGACCCTAAAGTGGTCTTCTTGCGGTACATCCCGGTCCCCTCAACAAAGCGAAAGAGCCCGATGCCCGCCTAGAAGGGGGGGCGGGCGTGGCGCGCAATCTATCAGATCTCGGTGAGCTCGAGCACTGACAAGAACGCGCCAGCGGGGCCCGAGGAGGTGCCCGCCGCGAAGCGCTTGCCATCGGGCGAGACGGCCACCTTGAAGAACGGCGTGGGGTGCGTGTAGTGGATCGCGCCGGCCTGGCCGAAGGACTCATCCAACGCGCCCTCCTTGGTCACCATGAACAGCGCCGCGAAGTCGTCGTAGCAGCCCACGTGCAGGGTGCGATCATCCGCGAGGCGCACCAAATCGCGACCGTTCTCGCGGTAGGGGCGGGTGCCCTTACCGGCGTTCGGATCACCTTCGCTCTGGATGGCGAAGGAGCCGTCCATGCCGTATCCGGTGTCCAGTCCACCATTGATCAGACCGAAGCTGACCAGATCGTTCTCCATCGACTGGAACTCGAAGTTGGACGTGCCGTAACCGGTCGTGACGTAGCGGCCGGTGGACAGCTTGGCCGTGGAGTAAGCCTCCGCCGCGCCGCCCGAGCTCAGGAAAGGGTTGAACTTGGTGACGCCTACAGACTCGGTGCCGAAGCCGAAGGCCTGATCAGGCGTGCCGTCGGGCAGGAGGCGGATGAGCGCCACGTGATTGTTCAGGCCGTCGCCGAAGTTCGTGTAGCCCGCGCTCAGGATGGCGCCGTCGGGTTCCACTGCGCCGCGCCGACCGCCGTCCGAAAGGCGTGCGCCATCGATGTCGACGCTGAAGACGCCGTTGGTCGCGAAGCTGGTGTCGCGCGAGCCATCGCTGGCGAGCACGCGGACGATGTAGCGGTCGTCATCGGTGCGCTGGGCGCCCTCGTGCAGCGCACCCTTCGGTGCCGGGCCCTGCCCGAACACCACGATCTTCTCGGTGCCCGAGCTGTTGTCGAGCGCGATGCCCCAGGAGTTGTCGACGGGAGGCGTGTCGTTCGGCCAATCTGCCAGATCCGCGTCGGGCCAGCCGAAGTCGATCTGCTTCACGCCGAAGGTGCCGTCGAACGCACCGTTGCTATTGAGCTTGAGCAGCACGACGTTGCGCCCGCCTTCGCCGTCGTTGACGTTGCTCTGCACGATCAAATCGCCGCTCGCGAGCTCGACGATACCGAGCGAATCCTCCCGGCCCTTGTTGGACTCGGCCTGGTCGTCGGCCGCCGCGATGAGGTTTTGCGTGGCCACCCCGTCACCGTCGAACGTGGTGTCCAGGGTTCCGTCGGCGTTGAAGCGCGCGATGGCGAGCTGGGGATCCTCGTCGATGGTGACGAAGCCGGAAGCGTAGATCTTGCCATCGGCGCTGAACACGAGGCCGCGCAGATCATCGATGCCCGTCACGACACCCGAGTGGACCTCCTTGAGCGTCGCCGCCTTAAGCCCGCCCGCATCCTCTCCGGCGTCGCTCGCGTCGCCATCGCCATCGCCGCCTGCGTCCGTGCCGCCGTCGACCTGGGGATCGTTGTTCTTGCCCTTGTCGTCGCCGTCGTCACCGCAGCCGACGCCCGTGCCAGCCCCGGCGGTCAGAAGGAGTCCGAGCGCGAGCCGGAGGCCTGCGCGGCTGCGCGTGATCGCGCGCTCTTCAAAGTCGTATGCCATGTCGTGTTCCTCGCTCATGCGGCTCGCCTAAAAGTGGGTGAGCCAAGACGCGGGCTGACTATGTCCGGAAGAAGGCAGTTGACAATCAATTTCAATAGCAACAGGGGTCGATTCGTTGTGCTTTTTACTGCAAATTCGGTCGCTTCCGGGTTGCTTTGGAAAATGCATTTCAAGAACGGTTTTAAAAAACGGGGGCCTGTGCGTCCCGCTGCAGGCCTTTCCGAGCCCTGGGGGAGCCACTCTCAGACGAGCTCGTCGCTCCCGCAGTCGTCGCAAAGTCCGCGGAGCTGCAGCTCGAAGCGCCCTTCGCGGGCGCTCCGGGGAGCGCGCGAGCCGAGCGCTAGGTTTACCGTGCTGCCCGCCAGCCGGGAGACGCGCCCGCACTTGCTGCACAGGAAAAGGAGGCGCTCCCGGTTCGGCTTGTCCTTGCCACTCGGTGCGAGCTCGTAGCGCCAGATGTGATCACCCAGATCGAGCCTGCGTAGGAGCCCGACCGAGGACATCGCCTTCAGGTTCGCGTAGACCGTCGCGGAGCCCACACCGGCCCCCTTCAACAGCTCGGCGAGCTCCGCGTGGCTCATTGGTGAGCCAGATTCCATCAGGGCGCGCAGCACCGCGACGCGCGGGGTGGTGCGATGAAGGCCAAACGACCGGATCAGCCGGTAAACGCGCTTTAAGTCGGGCTGGTCCGGGTCCATGGCGGCTTCGTTCGCTAGCAGCCCCAGCCAAGCCTGCCAAGGCCTCCTCCACGCCGCCGTACCTTGTGTGCACTCGCCGCTGGCGGACGAACGACCCCGAAGTTGCGAGGGACTGACGCGCGCCCTCGACCGCGATAGGCCGATCGTGCAAGCAACGCCCACAAGGCCGGCGCGGGCTGGCATGGGTGTTGATGTTGACTTTCAAAGGCGATAGGGTGCCGGCCATGACATCCGCGAAAGCGATCGTAGGAACGCTGGTTGGGCGGCTCATCTTCCGCAAGGCACAGATCTCGTCTCTGAGCGAGCCCGGGCCGAGCTTCCGCCGAGTGCGCCTGGAGGGGGCTGATCTGCGGGATGTGTCCTGGAATCCGGGCGATAAGATACAGCTCTTTTTGCCGGAGCACGGCATGCGGACCTACACGCCGATCTCCTGGGATGGTGCGCGCGGTAGCACCGAGCTCCTGGTTTTTCTGCATGGAGAGAGCCCGGGGGCGGCCTGGGGACGGGGCGCGCAGATCGGAGACGAAGTGCTGTTTTTCGGCCCGCGTCGCTCGATCGACCCGAGGCGGCTCCCCGCACAGCTGGTCTTGTTCGGAGACGAGACCTCGCTCGGCCTCGCTCGCGCCCTGCGTTCGCGGCTCGGTGCGCAGAAGGTCGCCTGCGTGTTCGAGCTCTCCGACTTGAATGTCCAGCCTGTCCTCGAGGACTTGGACTTGGGCGACAGCATCACCGTGCGTCGCGCGGGGGACGACGCGCACTTGTCGGCCGTTCAGGCGCAGCTCCTCGCGCAGTTGGAGCGGCTCTCTGCGGCCCAGCTGGTGATGACCGGCAGGGCAGCGGCCATCCAAGCTTTGCGCACTCGGCTGAAGCGCGCACCGCGGACGCCGCGCATCGCGGCTTCGAAAGCCTACTGGGCGCTCGGTAAGCGCGGCCTCGATTGAGCTCGCTCACGCCGCGCCCTGCGCGCAGAGGAAGGCCGCGAAACCCAGTGCCTTGTTTGTCCCACTCCCCCGAGGGAACAGCGGCACCAAGGGTTTCGACCTTCCAGAG
This sequence comes from Myxococcales bacterium, assembly GCA_044507075.1. GTDB lineage: Bacteria > Myxococcota_A > Polyangia > Polyangiales > DASUME01 > DASUME01. Next base: position 34,772 of record JBIQKA010000011.1, on the reverse strand, counting down.
CGCAGACGATGATGGAAAGAGATGTCCTTGTCCAGCTCAAATGCATCGCGCGATCGCCATGAAGCTCAGTTGATCCCGCTGGCGGATCGCGCGTGATCCGGCGGAGCGTTCCCAGATGCGGCCGCGCGATCTCGGAGCCTGCGCGCGCTGCTGTCCCGCCAGCGCGGCGCGCGGTGAATCTGCGCGCGGCGAGCCTGGTCGGTGTCCGATCAGCTTCGGGCTCACGGGAACGAAGCTTCACGCTCGCGTTGCGCCTCGGCCTTTTTTTGCGCGAGCACCTCTTGGACCTTCTGGCGGTAGGGGCTCGCTGGATAGTCGCGCAAGAAGAACTGTGCCCGCGCCTTGCCTTCCTCGGCGCGGCCAGCCGCGAACAACCCCATGACCTCGATGTAGCGGCGCTCGTGCTGTAGGTAACCGCGTTTGAACTGCACGTTGCCCTTGCGCACCAGGGCGATCGCCGCTTCGGGATCGCGCGCGAGCAGCCGTTCGGCCTGAGCGAGCTGCAGAACCTCCGCTCGGTCTCGGGGCGCCTCAGCTTCGACCCGGGTCGACGAGGAGCGGGCGGACGCCCGCGCTTCCACCCGGGTCGCACTGGCGCGACGGGCGACAGTGGCCCCATGCCCGTCATGGTCGTGGGGCGCGCCGTTGGGGGCTTGCACCGGGGGCGGCGCGTCGCTCGGCAACGCGAGAGCCTCGATGCTCGGCATGGGTGGAGCGGGCGCTACCGAGGGCGATTCTTGCCCGCGCGATGCGGGATCGAGCTTCGCCTCCGGCGCGCGGGGCGGCTTTGCGGGAGGCACCCCGGGGGCCACGTCCGCGCGAACGCGTGCTGACGGTGCGCTCGCCTCGCCGCGCGCACCCACCGGAGGGCTCGACGGGCTGACGTCGGTCGAGGTGCCGGGGACGCGGGGAGTCGTTGCACGCATGGAGCGGGGATCGGGCAGCATAGGGGAGGGGGGCGCAAGCCAGGTGAGGGCCCCGACGATCAGCGAGCCGGCACCCAGCCACGGTACCCACTTGCGCACGAACCCGCGCGCGCTGCGGCTCGGCAATGCATCTACCCACTCGGGCAAGCGCGTGCCCTTGGCAAGGAGCCGCTGGTGACGCGCGTAGCCCCTGTCGACGTCGTAGCGTACCGGCTGCTCGAGCGTGCGAAGCAGGTCGCCCAAGTTCTGCTGCTCGGGTTTGTGCCGCGCGGCCATCACGGCACCTCGTTCGACGCGCGCCTGTTTCGCGTGCCGCGCATGGGGGGCTGCTCTCCGCGCTTTTCGAGCTCGCGGCGCAGCAACTTGCGCGCCTTGTTGAGTCGCCAGTACACGGTGCCCACGGGCGATCCCATGGCCTCGGCGACCGCGCCGCAGCTCTCGCCTTCCTGCTCGACCAGCAGCAGCGTGGCGCTGAGCACGGGATCCAGGGCGGCGAGGGCTTCGTTGAGGGCCCGCGACGACTCGTTTACCTGGAGCTGTTGCACGGGGTTGAGCTCCTCGTTCGTGAGTTCATCCGGAGTGAAAGTCGCGGCGCGGCTGTTGCGCCGCTGGCGGCGCCGGCGATAGCTGAGCGCGGCGCGGGTCGCGATGGCCCCGAGATAGCTGGTCGGCTTGGCCGGGCCCGGCACATATCCACCGCGCACATGGACCACGAGGAATACTTCTTGGAGTACGTCATCGAGGTCCTCCTGGGCCACGCCGAGACGAGCGAGAAAGTTGGCGACGAAGTCCGCGTGACGCCGAAACAGCGTCTCCGTCTCCAGCCGCGTTGGCTCCTCGGCCGCGCTCACGGGGATTCATGCCCCGAGGGCGCCGATCCTTGGCGCAAAAGTTCGTGGCCGATCCCGATTCCGAACATCACGCCCAGGCGCGAGAGCTCCGCGCTCCCCACGACGGATCCCTCGCTCTCCCGTGCCACCAAAGTGACCTCACGCAGGGCATACACGGGAGTCAACGCGAAGCGCAGGGAGGTGTGCCGGCTGAGCCTCAGCGCGAGCTCCAAGTCGGCGGAGATCGAAGGCCAAAACAGCGGGACCTCGAGCGGAGAGGCGAAGTTGAAGCCGCTCGCGCGCAGGTAGCTCGGGAGAAAGCCGGCACACAGCCGCAGCTCGGCGATGGACTTGGTCGAAAAGCGCCGGCACACGTCGATGGTTCCTGCGACCAGCGCGGTGCGATAGCGCCCCGACGTGCCCTCGAGGGGGCTCATCCGTGAGCGCAGGGCGAGCGCCCCCAGGCGAGCTTCGAAGCCCACGCCCAGGGGGATGCCCGCGGCGAGCTTGGCGCCGCCGGCCGGAGAGGCGCCCACATCCAGTGCCAGGACAGCCTGCGCCGCGAGGTAAGGATGCCCCCGAGGCGTGCGCTTGCGCGGCGCGGAAACGAACGAGAGCTTGGTGCTGCTGGTTTTCGCAGGACGTCGCGCTGCCCGGGAAAAAGAGTTGCTGGCGGGAGCCTGATGCGGCAAGGGCGCCGCGAAGGAGGGCGATTCTTCGGGCGGCTCCGGAGGGGGCGCGGACGTCTCGGGCTCCGCGGGCTCTGCTTCGGCAGGCGCGAGGGGCGCCCCTTCAGACGCGTAGGCAGCCTTCAGCATCATCGAGGCGGCGATGGCGACGGCGTCGTGCAGATCCTCGCAACGTCGGGGGCCGGGGCTGAAGCGCCGCTCGGCGATCGGGGGCTCGGTCTCGGAGCCGACGGGTGCGTGTTCAGGCGAGGATCTTCGGTGCAGGCGCAACACGACGGTGCGCGGATCATGCGCGCTGCCGCGCACCACGAGCCGGTAGGCGGAGTCGTCAGGAAAGCTTTGAAGCCAGTGCAGGAGGCGCGCGCGCAGCGTCTCGCTGGCGAGGCAGGTCACGCCCCGCTCGAGCTCGAGGCGCATGCCTGTTTCATTGTGCGATGGCTCCTGGGCACGTGCGACCGCCGCCGCGACGGCAGCACAGGCGAGCACCAGCAACACACGAAAGGGGCTCGAGTTCATCATCGGATGAGGCAAGGGAGGCGCGTGCCGGACCCAGGAACCAGCCGTGGCCAACATGGCCCGCGGCATGCGATGGTGGTCCCAGGTTCCAGTCGTGCGCAAGAGATCGATACCGGGAGGCGTCAGTTCAGGGGGCGCGGGCGGGCCAGCCCGGTTCGTGGCGCCGTCTTGCTTGCTGTTGCTGGGTTTCCTCCTCGGCGCGTGCGGGGAGCACGTGCTGGCGACGGTGGGGATTATAAGCGGCGCTCCGGACTCCGGAGGGAGCGAGGGGGACGGCGACGGGCCGCGCACAGGGGACGGCGCTGCGCCGGTCGAGCCTTCGCTCGATGCCGGCGCTCGGGACGCGGCCCCCGCGGAGGGGGCGGATGGCAGCGTCGTCGGCGATTGCCTGATCCTACGGGACCAGAGCGTCATCATGGCACCGCCCGCGAGCGGCGATGTGGTCGAGGGCACCACCGTGGAGGCCGCGATGTGTCCGGAGGTCGAGGCCACGGGCGAAGGGGACAGCGCCATTTGGTCGCGCGAGGACGGTGCGCCCTTGATGGAGGCCGATGCGCGCTACTCATTCCGTTGGCCCGAGGAGATCCGCTTCTTGAAAGCGCTGCGACTGTTTGGCGGCCCGGAGCCGTGTTCGACGGAGGAGGTTCACGATTGGACGGCCATGCCGGGCACCTTCCTGTCCTCTCCGGGCTGCGCGGATATCCAGGCGAACTTCGACGTGACGTACCTGCGGATGGCGCATCTGTACAGCCAATGGGATAAGGATTCCGACTTCATGGTGCCGATGCAGTTGTGCGAGGCGCCGTGCCCACCGGCGATGTGAGGACATGAAAGCAAGCGCCGCCCGCCAAAGAAAAGGCCGGTGAACGCTCGACGTCCACCGGCCTTTCTGCCCAGTCGCCTCGACCTTCAGATGGCTTCGAGCAAACCCGCGGCGCCCTGTCCACCACCGATGCACATGGTGACGATGGCGTAGCGGCCCTTGCGGCGGCGCAGCTCGTAGAGCGCGGTGGCCACCAGCTTGGCCCCGGTGCAGCCGAGCGGATGCCCGAGCGCGATGGCGCCGCCGTTGATGTTGAGCTTCTCGTCGGGGATGCCGAGCTCGCGCTTGCAGTACAGGGCCTGGCTCGCGAACGCCTCGTTCATCTCGATGACGTCGATGTCCTTGAGCGACATGCCCGTGCGCTTGAGCAGCTTCTGCACCGCGGGCAGCGGCCCGATGCCCATGATGGCGGGGTCCACGCCCACCGTCACGAACGCCCGGAAGTAGCCGAGGCCCTTCACACCGAGCTCATCGGCCCTGGCCTTGCTGAGCATCAGCGAGAAGGCAGCGCCGTCCGACAACGGCGAGGCGTTGCCGGGCGTGACGCTGCCCTTGGCGGCGAACGAGGGCTTGAGCTTGGCGAGTCCCTCGAGCGTGGTCTCGGGGCGAGGGAGCTCGTCCTGCTTGAACTCGAACGTGACGCGCTGGTTGCCGTCGTACCGGATGCCGCGCACGGGCACGATCTCGTCCACGAACTTGCCCGCGGCGATGGCGGCGCCCGCCTTCTTTTGGCTCTCGAGCGCGAACTTGTCCTGGTCCTCGCGCGAGATGTTGAAGCGGTTGGCGACGTTCTCCGCCGTGATGCCCATCGGCGTGTAGGCGGTGGGGAAGCGCTCCATGACCTCGGGGGACATGGAGAGCTTGTTGCCCGTCATTGGGACGAGCGACATGGACTCGGTGCCGCCCGCGATGGCGCAGTCGTAGGCGCCGATGGCGATTTGGCCCGCCGCCAGCGCCAGGGCCTGGAGGCCGCTCGCACAGAAGCGGTTGATGGTGATGCCGCCGCTCTCGATCGGGAGGTCACCGAGCAGGCCGCACTGGCGCGCCATGTTGAGGCCCTGTTCGCCTTCCGGCATCGCGCAGCCGACGACCAGATCGTCGACGTCGCTGGGCTTCACCTGCGGTACGCGCTTCATGAGCCCGCGGATGACGTCACCCGCGAGTTCGTCCGAGCGCTTCAGCGCCAAAGAGCCCTTGAGGGCGCGCCCCACAGCCGAGCGCACTGCATCTGCAATCACTACGTCAGTCATTGTCGATCTCTCCTGCGCTCAGTTCCGAAGGGGCTTGTTGTTCTGAAGCATGTACTGCATGCGCTCGAGGCTCTTCTGCTCGCCGCACAGGCTCAGGAAGGCCTCACGCTCGAGGTCGAGGATCTCCTGCTCGGTGACCTCGTGGGTTGCGCCGCCGACGCCGCCGTTGAGCACCACGCCGAGCTTGCGCGCGATCAGCGCGTCGTGTTCGGAGGCGAAGCCGCCCGCGACCAGCGTATCGACCATCATGTTGACGGTGGCGATGCCGTTGTCACCGGGCAGCACGTAGGCGCGCGGGGTGGGGGGGTGGTAGCCGGACTCGGCGAGGCCGATGGCGCGCGCCTTGGCCTCCGCCACGCGGCGCTCCTTGTCGAAGGAGACGCCGTCGCTGCGACGGAAATAGCCGAAGGCCTTGCCTTCCTCCGCGCTGGTCGCGACCTTGGCCATGGCGATGTTCTTGAATACCTGGGTGACCACGTCATAGGTGTTCACGGTGACGCCCTCGGGGATGTTCTCGAGCGCGCGCCACAGCATGTTGAGCGTGCCTGCGCCGCCCGGGATGAGGCCCACGCCGACCTCGACCAGACCCGAGTAGGTTTCGGCCGCCGCCTGCACGGCGTCACCCGCCATGCACAGCTCGAGGCCGCCGCCCAGGGTCATGCCGTAGGGCGCGACGACCACGGGTACGCGGGCGTACTTCAGGCGCTGGGTGGCGTCCTGATAGGCCTTCACCATGTCGCCGATCGCCGTGAAGTTCTTCTGCATGGCCTGCATGACCACCAGGAAGAGGTTGGCGCCCACGCTGAAGTGCTCGCCCTCGTTGGAGATGACCAGCGCGCGGAAGTCGTGCTCCGCCTTGGTGGCCGCGTCGTTCAAGAGGCCGATCACGTCGCCGTCGATGCTGTTCATCTTGGTCTTGAACGTGAAGCCGAGCACGCCGTCGCCCAGGTCCCAGGCCTCGGCGCCGGTGTTCTTGAGCACCGGGGCCTGGCCGCGCTTGAGGATCTCGAAGCTGGCGTAGCGAGGGTCCTTGGGACGCGCGACGTACTCGCCCTTCTGGAGGTCGTACACGGCGCCGTCTTCGCGGTAGAAGCTCTTGGCACCGCTCTCGCGCATCTTCTTGACGGAGTCGGGGAGGGCGATGCCTTCCTTGAGCATGCGGTCGGTGGTCTCGGCGAAGCCGAGCGCGTCCCACACCTCGAACGGTCCGAGCTCCCAGTTGTAACCCCACTTCATGGCGTCATCGACGGCCACCACGCTGTCGCAGATCTCGCCGATGCGACGGGCGGAGTAGGCGAGCGAGCGCGAGGTGAGCTTCCACGCGAAGCGGCCCACCGGGCCCTCGGTGGCCGCGAGCTTCTTGAGACGCTCGCGCGGGTTTTCGATCTTGCTGAGCGCCTTGCACGTGCTCTTGATGGCCTCGTCGTTGGCCGAGGGCCGATACGCGAGCGTCTTGTAGTCGAAGGTCAGCTTGTTCTTGCCGTCCTTCTTGTAGAAGCCGCCCTTGGTCTTGTCGCCGAGCAGCTTCTTTTCGAGCATCGCGCCCACGAAGGCCGGCAGCTTGAACACCTCGCGCTCTTCGTCGTCGACCAGCGTGTCGTAACAGTTCTGGGCGACGTGGCCGAAGGTGTCGAGACCCACCATGTCGGCGGTGCGGAAGCTCGCGCTGCGCGGGTGGCACATGGGCGTGCCGGTGATGGCGTCGACGTCCTCGGGCGCGAGGCCCTCCTCGACCATCAGGTGTGCCGTGAGCGCCATGCCGTGCACGCCGATGCGGTTGCCCACGAAGTTCGGCGTGTCCTTGCCGACCACGATGCCCTTGCCGAGCACGTCCTCACCAAAGCGCGTGATCAGCTCGAACGTCTTGGGGTCGGTCTCGGGACCCGCCACCAGCTCGAGCAGCTTCATGTAACGCACCGGGTTGAAGAAGTGCATTACGAGGAAGTTCTTCCTGAAGTTCTCGGAGCGCCCGGCGACCATGTCGTGGATGCGCAGGCCCGAGGTGTTCGAGGCCACGATCGCGTGCTTGGGCAGCACCTGCTCGAGCTTCGCGAACAGCGCCTGCTTGACGTCGAGCCGCTCGATGACGGCCTCGATCACCAGATCGCAGTTGGAGAGCAGGCCGAGGTCGTCCTCGGTGTTGCCTACCTTGACCAGGCGCGCGTTGTTCTTGTGGAAGAACGCGGCCGGCTTGCTCTTGAGGGCCTTCTCCAGACCACCCGCGGCAAACGCGTTCCGCGCGCTCTTCTTGTTCTTGTCCTCGTCCTTGATGTTCGGGGGAACGATGTCGAGAAGCACCACCTCGAGGCCGGCGTTGGCGAAGTGCGCGGCGATGCCGCTGCCCATCACGCCCGCCCCGATTACGCCTGCGCGCCGAATCGGGATCGTCATTGGAATCGTCTCTCCGTTTTAGTTGCTCGCGTCACCAGGAACCGAGCCGACCGCCCTCGGGGGATTCGCTGGAATCGATGCTTCTCCGCGAAACATCAGGGCGGCCGCTGGGCTGCTCTTATAGGCGGCGAGGACCGAGAAGGCACGGCCCTTGCGGCGGAAGGAGACCGTGATGTCCTTCGCCTCGGCAGGCGACGGCGACAAAAAAGGGTGGGAGAAGCGACTACACGAACGATGCTCAGGAGCGCGTCTGGCCCAGCGTTTCTACCATCGAGCGCAGTCGGTCCAGGTTGACCGGTTTGGACAGGTGCCTCTGAAAGCCCGCATTCAGCGCGCGGGCCGCGTCCTCTTCGCGGGCGTAGGCGGTGAGCGCGATGGCCTTGGTGGTGCCTCCCTGGTCTGCGGGCAAGGCCCGCACCGCCTCGATCAGCTGGTAGCCGTCGGCATCTGGCATCGCGATGTCGCTGATGAGCACCGCAGGACGAAACGCCCGCACCTCGCTGAGCGCCGCGGACGCCGAGTCGACGGCGCGCACCTCGGCGCCCGCGTCGGTGAGCAGCTCCGAGAGCAGGTTGCGCGCGTCCGGTTCGTCGTCGACGACCAGCACCCTGATCTGGTCGAGCCGCTGCTCCTCGCCGCCGGCCGCGCCCTCCCAGGCCGACGTGCGCCGCGGGGCGGTGAGTTGGCGCGGAAGTTCGAGTGAGAACACCGAGCCCTGGCCCAAGCCTGCGCTGCTCGCGTACAGCCTGCCGGCATGGGACTCGGTGAGCTGCTTGGCGATCGCGAGGCCGAGCCCCAGCCCACCGTGCTTGCGGGTGGAGCTGCCATCCTGCTGGCGGAAGGGCGTGAACACGTTCGGCAAGAACTCCTCCGAGATCCCCTGCCCGGTGTCGCTTACCTGGACGAGCGCCCGATCTCCCGCGGCGCGCGCCGACAGGGACACGCGCCCGCCCGTCGGTGTGAACTTGATGGCGTTGGTGAGCAGGTTCCAGATCACCTGCTGCAGGCGGTCGACGTCGCCGTTGACCTCCAAGCTCTCGTCGATCTCGCTGCTGAGTTCCACCCCCTTGGCCTCGGCGGCCGGCCTCACCGCCTCGAGCGCGCCCAGGATCGGCCCCACGAGTCGCAACGGACGGAGCTCGAGCCGCAGCTTTCCGTTGGTGATGCGCGAGAGGTCGAGCATGTCATCGACCATGCGCGCCTGGGCCTCGGCGTTGCGGGCGACGATCTCGAGCGCGCGCTGCAAATCGGGCGGCGCCTTGGTCCGCGCCCGCGCCGTCCAGCCCAGCACGGCGTTGAGCGGGGTGCGCAGCTCGTGCGAGAGCGTCGCCAGGAACTCGTCTTTGGCCCGGCTCGCCAGCTCGGCCTCGCGGCGGGCGAGCTGCTCGCGCCGCAAGAGCTCGCTGCGTTCGGCCTGCATGCGGGTGCGCTCCGAGTGCTTGGCGATAGCCCAAGCAGCGCGCTCGGCGATGGTTACGAACAGGCTTTGTTCGCGGGGCGTGAGCTCCTGTTGCTCACTGGAGCCCGCGTAGGCGACCCCCAAGAGCTCGTCGCCGCGCCACAGCGGGACGCCGTACAACGCGTGTGAGTCGTTCGTAGGCAGGGCGAGCGGCTCGGGGCGGATTTTCTGGTCGCGGTCCACCGACCGAGAGGCCCGCGCCACCTTGGCGCACAGCTCCCGGCTCAGCGCTTGCTCTTGCGGGATCGCCCCCATGGCGAGGCCGCGCACGGCGTTGCCCATCACCTGCACGTGATCGCCCTTGTACAAGACCACGGTGGCGAAATTGGCCGCGTCCGCGCCGTCCAGGAAAATCTGCAGGAGCTCGTCGAGGAGCGCCCGGAGATCGTTCGACTCGAGCGTCGCGCTCGCGATGCGCTCGAAGGTGGTCACGCGGCGGAGGGCCTCGTCGCGCTCGCTCTCATTGGCCGCCACCTGCGCTCGCCGCACGGCTTCGCGTTGCTGAAAAAGCTCCACGAAGGCGCGCACGCGTGCCCGCAGCACTTCGACGTCAAAGGGCTTGGTCACGTAGTCCGCCGCGCCCAGGGCGTATCCCCTGCGGACGAACGCCGCCTCGCGGTGGATGGCGGTGATGAAGATCAGGGGCATCTCGCGGCCGTGGTCCAGCGCGCGGATGCGTCTGGCGAGATCGAAGCCGTCCATGCCCGGCATTTGAACGTCCAGGAGGGCTACCGCGAAGGTCTGCTCCTGGACGAGCTTCAAGGCTTCAGGGCCCGACGTGGCCTCCACCAGGCGCACGCCGAGTGGACTCAGCACCGCCGAGAGCGCCACCAGGTTTGCACCGGTGTCGTCCACGAGCAGCACCCCCGGCTGCTCCCCGCCATGCTCGCGTGAGGGCCCGGGCGCGCCCGGTGGAGGTAGAGGTACACGTGAACCGCGGCTAACCATGATGGTCTCCTAGACCCCATCCTTCGGCGCGTCGCGCACCTCCGCGAGCCCTGACTGCGCCTTCGTGCCCGGGAGCCAGCGCTGCAGCACAGGAAAGAGACGGTCGGGTGTCACAGGTTTTGTGATGTAGTCGGTGGCGCCTGCGAACAGCGCGGTCTCGCGGTCTCCTTGCATGGCTTTGGCGGTCAGCGAGATGATCGGGAGGCGCTGGAACTGCAGCATGTCCCGGATGGCGCGCGTCGCGGTGAGCCCGTCGAGCTCGGGCATCATGGTGTCCATCAGCACCAGATCCACGTCCGGGTGCCTCTGGAGCAGCTCGAGCGCGACTTTCCCGTTTTCTGCTTGCAGCACGTTGACCTCGCGCGCCTCGAGCATGCTCTTCAGGGCGTAGAGGTTGCGTGTGTCGTCATCGACGACGAGCACCTTGGCGTCACGGAAGTGGGGCCCTTCAACGGGCGGCGCCGACAGCTTCTCGCTGCCTCGTAGGCGCGACATCTCCTCGCTCTGCTGCACGGTCTCGGTGCCCGGATAGAGCGCGGGCACGCTGAGCGTGAACGTGCTCCCCTCGCCGGGCGCGCTCGCGACCTCGATCGTTCCTCCGAGCAGGTGGGCGATCTCGCGGCTGATCGTCAACCCGAGGCCGGTCCCACCGTACCTGCGGCTGGTGGTTCCATCCGCCTGTTGAAAGGCGTCGAAGATGAGTGCCTGCTGATTGTCCGGGATCCCGATGCCGCTGTCCCGGACGACGAAGCGCACCAGGTTCGAACCGGGGGTAGGGTCGCTCGAGATGTTCATCACCACCGAGCCAGCGTTGGTGAACTTGAAGGCGTTGGAGAGCAGGTTCTTGAGGATCTGCTGCAGGCGGCTCATATCGGTGAACAGGCGGGAGGGCACGGGCTGCTCAACGCGGATCTCGAAGGTGAGGCCCTTTTGCTTGGCCAGATGGTGGAAGGTCCGGTCGAGACTGCCCGTGATCTCCTCGAGCGCGAAGCTGTGCGGATCGATCGGCATCTTGCCGGCCTCGACCTTGGAAAGATCGAGGATCTCGTTGATCAACGTGAGCAGATCGTCCCCGGAGGCGTAGACCGTCTGCGCGTACTTCACCTGCTCCGGCGTCAGGTTTCCGTCGCGGTTCTCGGCCAGCATCTGCGAGAGGATCAAGAGGCTGTTGAGCGGCGTGCGCAGCTCGTGCGACATGTTGGCCAGAAATTCCGACTTGTACTTGGAGATGAGCTGCAGCTGTTCGGCCTTCTCCTCCAGGCTGCGGCTGGCGAGCTCGACCTCGTTGTTCTTCATTTGCAGGAGTCGTGCCTTGTCGTTGAGCTCGCCGGCCTGGGCCTCGAGCTCCGCGTTGGTCGTCTTGAGCTTCTGCAGGAGCTCGTCCGTGCGCATGCTCGACGAGATCATGTTGATCATGACGCCCAGCGAGTCCATCAGCTGGTCGAGGAAGTTCAGGTGATTCGGGACGAACTCCTTGAGAGAAGCCAATTCGATGACCGCCTTGGTCTCCCCCTCGAACAACACCGGCAGGACGACCACGGCGCGCGCGGGCGCTTCGCCCAGGCCGGAGGTCACGTGGATGAAGTCCTTCGGCACGTCATCGAGTAAGATGCGCTTCTTGTCGAACGCGCACTGGCCGATCAGGGTCTCCTTGAGTCGGTAGGTGTTCGATAGCCCCTTGCGCCCCCCGAAGCCGTAGCTCGCGATCAGGCTGAGCAGGGGCTGCCCGTCGTCTGGATCGGAGTCCATCAAGTAGAACGCGCCGTGCTGCGCCTCGACCAGCGGGGTCAACTCACTCATCAAGCGCTGAGCGACGGTGACCATGTTGCGTTGGCCTTGCATCATGCTCGAGAAGCGCGCCAAGTGCGTCTTCAACCAATCTTGCTCGTGGCTCCTGTGGGTGGTGTCCCGCAAGTTCCAGATCATGCGGTTGATGTTGTTCTTGAGCGCCGCGACCTCGCCCTGCGCCTCGACATTGATCGTGCGCGTCAAGTCGCCCTCTGCCACCGCGGTGGACACCTCCGCGATGGCGCGCACTTGGGAGGTGAGGTTGCCCGCGAGCTGGTTCACGTTGTCGGTGAGATCCCGCCAGGTGCCGGCTGCGCCGGGGACCTTGGCCTGACCGCCGAGCTTGCCTTCGAAGCCCACTTCCCGCGCGACCGTGGTGACCTGATCGGCGAAGATGCGCAGGGTGTCGGTCATGTTGTTGATGGTCTCGGCCAGCGCCGCCACTTCGCCCTTGGCCTCCAGCACGAACTTCTGCGAGAGGTCACCGTGGGCCACGGCGGTCACGACCTTGACGATGCCTCGGACCTGCTCCGTGAGGTTTGCGGCCATCACGTTGACGTTCTCGGTGAGGTCCTTCCAGGTGCCCTTCACCCCTTTGACCTCCGCCTGACCACCGAGTCGCCCCTCCGTGCCCACCTCCCTTGCGACGCGCGTCACCTCGGCTGCGAAGGCGTTGAGCTCATCGACCATGCGGTTGATGACGTCCTTGATCTGCAGGATTTCGCCCTTGACGTCGACGGTGATCTTTTGGGTCAGATCGCCGGTGGCGATGGCTGTGGCCACCTTGGACACGTCCCGCAGTTGCACGGTGAGGTTTGCGGCCATCGCGTTCACGTTGTCGGTGAGGCCCTTCCAGGTGCCGTACACGCCCTTGACGTCCGCCTGGCCGCCGAGCTTGCCCTCGGTGCCCACCTCCTTGGCCACGCGCGTGACCTCCGCGCTGAAGGAATTCAGCGTGTCCACCATGGTGTTGATGGTGTTCTTGAGCTCGAGGATTTCGCCCCTGGCATCGACGCTGATCTTCTGGGAGAGGTCGCCTTTCGCGACGGCGGTGGTGACCTTGGCGATGTTGCGCACCTGGGTGGTCAGGTTGGCGGCCAGCACGTTCACGTTGTCGGTGAGGTCCTTCCAGGTCCCGCTCACGCCCTGGACGTCGGCCTGGCCGCCGAGCTTGCCCTCGGTGCCCACCTCCTTGGCCACGCGCGTCACTTCGGCGGCGAAGGAGCGCAGCTGATCCACCATCACATTGATGGTGTTCTTGAGCTCCAGGATCTCGCCGCGGACGTCGACGGTGATCTTCTGCGAGAGGTCTCCATTGGCGACGGCGGTGGTGACGTTGGCGATGTTGCGCACCTGCGTGGTCAGGTTGGCGGCCAGCACGTTCACGTTGTCGGTGAGGTCCTTCCAGGTCCCGCTCACGCCCTGGACGTCGGCCTGGCCGCCGAGCTTGCCCTCGGTGCCCACCTCCTTGGCCACGCGCGTCACCTCCGCGGCGAACGAGGAGAGTTGGTCCACCATCACGTTGATGGTGCTCTTGAGCTCGTAGATTTCGCCGCGGGCGTCGACGGTGATCTTCTGCGAGAGATCGCCCTTCGCGACGGCGGTGGTGACCTTGGCGATGTTGCGCACCTGGGCGGTGAGGTTTGCTGCCATCGCGTTCACGTGGTCGGTGAGATCCTTCCAGGTTCCGCTCACGCCCTGGACGTCGGCCTGGCCGCCGAGCTTGCCCTCGGTGCCCACCTCCTTGGCCACGCGGGTGACCTCGGTGGAAAACGAGTTCAGCTGATCCACCATCGCGTTCACGGTGGTCCCGATGCGCAAGTACTCGCCGCGAACCTGTCTGCCGTCGATGTGCAGCTCCACCTTCTGCGACAAGTCGCCGCCAGCCACCGCGGTGATTACGCGGGCGACCTCGTTGGTGGGCGCGAGCAGATCGGCGATCAGCTCGTTGATGGAGTGCAATGCGGAAGCCCAGGCGCCCTTCGCAGGCCCCACCGAAGCGCGCTCGTGCATGCGGCCCTCTTGCCCCACCACGCGACGTACGCGCACGAGTTCGTCGGCCATGTGCTGGTTCAGGTCGATGACGTCGTTGAGCAGCTCACCGACCGGGCCCAACGAACGCAGCGCGCCGGACTCGACGCGCACGTCGAAGTCGCCGAGCTTGACGGCCTTGAGTACGTCGATCAGGTGATCGAGCTCCCGCCGCCGCGGCGCTGTGCCCTGCGCAGGCGACGGCGGGCGACGCTTGGTTTGCCGGGCTGAGCGGCTTCGGTCGCGGTTCCGCTCGGTGATCGATCGCGTGGCTGTCACGGCTCGGCCCCGGCCAGCTCGGCGACCGCCCGATCGAGAGCTTCCGGCAGGAACGGCTTCACGAAGTACTTCTCAAAGCCGACCTCTGCGGCGAGCTCACGATCGCGACGCTCGTCGTAGCCACTCAGCGCAAACAACCTGGGGGGCTCGCGATCCGGGATCTGGTGGAGGCGACGGGCCAACTCGAGCCCATCGATACCTGGGATCCCGAGATCGAGGATCGCCAGTTCTGCCTCGAACGAAGAGACGATCTCGAGGGCGGTGAGACCGTCCAACGCCACGCGGACAGTGTGGCCGCTCTCGCGAAGGGTCTCTGCGAGCAAGGTGGCGAGATCTTCGTTGTCCTCGACCAAGAGTATGCGCTTCGACTGGGTCATGTCTGATGTGCGGGGGGGAACGGCGAACGGTGTTCGCGACGCGCAAGCGGGTCCCGCACATTCAACGTAGGCCCGCGCCGACGGAAGTCAGGGGGCTCGAACGAGGTGATCTCACGCCACAAATCAGCGCCGAGCAGCGGCGCACGGTGCTGCGCACAGCCGCACACGAGCGATGAGAGTGATTGGCGTAAAGGCAAGGAGCGTGGGACCCGTGCGTTCCCGCGCGCGAGGAGCTCGGACCAGGGGTGGGGCGCTACCTGAGGCGCCGGTATGTGCAAAAAGTGCCATGTTCTTGCGAGAAAATCTCCGCGGCTGCCCAGCGCGGCTAGGTTTTGTTACACTCGGCACCCCTGTTTGGGATTCCTGAGGAGGTCGAATCCGTGAGCAGTCTGCCAACACCTCCGCGCCTCGGTCTGCGCGTGCCGCTGCCGCCTCCTCCACAGGCCGCGCCCGATGGAGAGCAGCGTGATGGCCTCGTGGCGGGGGACGTGCTCGAGGGGCGCTTTCAAGTCGAGGACCGGATCGGTGAGGGCGGCGTCGGCTTCGTCTATCGAGCCATTCAGCTGAAGCTCAACCGCCGGGTGGCGGTGAAGCTCCTGCAACGAGACATGGTGGGTGACGAGGAGTTGCGCCCGCGCTTCGAGCGCGAAGCCGTCACCTTGGCTGCCCTGTCGCATCCCAACATCGTCAGCATACAGGACTACGGCATGGTGCGCGGACAGCCGTTCCTGGTGATGGAGCTGCTCGAAGGCCGGACGCTGCGCGAGGTCCTCGACAGCGAGGGGGCGCTCGAACCCTTGCGCGCCCTGCGGCTGACGCGTCAGCTGCTGCAGGGGCTCTGCTACGCCCACGGGCGCGGCATCGTCCATCGTGATTTGAAACCCGCCAACTTGCTCGTGCAGGATCTGCCTGCCGTTGAACACCTCAAGGTGCTCGATTTCGGCTTGGTCAAGCTCCTGCCCGGCAGCTACCTGGATCGTGGCGTTCAGCTCTCACGGGTGGGCTTCACCTTCGGCACGCCTCCCTATATGTCACCGGAGCACGCCACCGGCGGCTACGTCGATGCGCGGAGCGACATCTATTCGGTCGGAATCCTGTTGTTCGAGATGCTCACCGGCAAGAAGCCGTTCGACGGCGAGCTGCACGAGATCATCCGGCATCACTTGTCCTCTCCGGTGCCCAAGCTGTGGGAGCGCAGACCCGAGCTCGCCGGACGCGAAGACCTGCAGGCGCTCGTGGACCGCTGCCTCGCGAAGCTGCGCGAAGATCGCTTTGAGACCTGTGCGGAGCTGTTGGCTGCGCTCGAAGGGGTGACGCTTCGGACCTCCCTTCTACCGCCTGCTGCGACAGAGGTCGGCGTGGGCGAGGAGGAAGGACAGCGGTCCGACGGTGAGCCCAGCATGCGCACGGAGCTCAAGCTGATCGCGCAGGGCTACCGGCGGCTTGGGCTCGCCTTGGTGCACTGGTTGCGCAGGGCCGTCTTGCCATGGCTGAAGCAGCGCACGGAGCGGGCGCGCACCGCGCTCGTGGGCGCCGCGCGCATGACGGGTGCGCGCGCGCAGGATGGCTGGAGCAAGGCCAAACCCGGAATCGAGCAGGCCCGAGAGCGCTTGTCCCAAGCCGCCGAGGGCGCCAAGAGTCGGCTGCGCGCTTCGTTGCGTCCGGCCCCGACTCCCAGCGAGCCGCCGGCCGCCCCGGCGACCGAGGATCAGACCATGATCGACGAGCAACCCGAAGCTCCCGTGAAAGCAGCCCACGAACGCGCCATCGCCGAAGCCGAAACCCTGGAGCTCGAAAAGCAGTAGGGGACGGAGTATTCAAGCTTAGGCGTTTTTTTTGAACAGCCGTTCTAAGCTTGAGTACTCCGTCCCCTCTTGCGCGCTAACGAAGCTTGAATACTCCGTCCCCTACTTCACTTCGATGCTGACGGGGGCGACCTTCCAGATGTCCTGGCAGTACTCGTGGATCGAGCGATCGGAGGAGAACTTGCCGCTGCGTGCGGAGTTCAGGATGGACATGCGGGTCCAGCGCGCCCGGTCACGGTAGGCCGCTGAGACCTTGCGTTGTGCCTCGACGTAGGAGGGGAAGTCGGCCATCAGCATGTAGTCGTCCCGGTCGAGAAGTCGGCTCACGATGGGCTCGAACAGCGTGCGGTCGCCGCGCGAGAAGTAGCCGCTCGCGAGCAGGTCGATGCACTCTCGAAGCTCGGCGTTGTCCTCGTAGATCTTGCGCGGCTCGTAGCCGCTCACGCGGGTCTCATGGACTTCGCTCGCGGTGAGCCCGAACAGGAAGAAGTTCTCCTCGCCGACCTCCTCGCGAATCTCGATGTTGGCCCCGTCGAGCGTGCCGATGGTGAGCGCCCCGTTCATGGCGAATTTCATGTTGCCCGTGCCGGAGGCCTCCTTGCCCGCCGTGGAGATCTGCTCCGAGAGCTCCGCCGCAGGGTAGACGTGTTGCCCCACCTTCACGTTGAAGTCGGGGATGAACACCACGCGCAACAGCTCTCGGGTGTCGGGATCGTGGTTGACTACCTCGGCCACGGAGTGGATGAGCTTGATGACCAGCTTGGCCAGCCAGTACCCGGGAGCTGCCTTGCCCCCGAAGAAGACCGTGCGCGGCGTCTCGTCGCCGCCTGTGCCCGCCTTGATGCGCCGATACATCGAGATCACATGCAGCACGTTCAAGTGCTGACGCTTGTACTCGTGCATGCGCTTGACCTGCACGTCGAACAAGGAGTCCGGATTGACCACGACGCCATGCTGCTGTCTCAGGTGCGTGGCGAGTGAGACCTTGTTGGCGTGCTTCACCTGCTGCCAGTCCTCGCGGAAGCCGGCATCCTCCATCATGGGCTCGAGCTTTTCGAGCTTGCTCAGGTCCCGTATCCAACCATCTCCGATGGCGCTGGTGATGAGCTTGCTGAGGTTGGGGTTGGCGAGCACCAGGAAGCGGCGGGGAGTCACGCCGTTGGTCTTGTTGCTGAACTTCTCGGGCCAGAGCGCGTGGAAATCCGCGAGCACCGTCTCCTTGAGCAGATCCGTGTGCAGCGCGGCCACGCCGTTGATCGCATGGCTGCCGACGCAGGCGAGGTTTGCCATGCGCACCTTCTTTTCGCCGGCCTCGTCGATCAACGATAGCCGGCTGATGCGGGCGTCGTCGTTGGGGAGCCGAAAGCGCACCTGGTCGAGGAAACGACGGTTGATCTCGTAGATGAGCTCGAGGTGGCGCGGCAACACGCGTCGAAACAGGGGCAGCGGCCAGCTCTCGAGGGCCTCCGGCAAGAGCGTGTGATTCGTATAGCCGAAGCTCCGGGTGGTGATCTCCCAGGCCTTGTCCCAGCCAACCTGGAACTCGTCGACGAGGATGCGCATCAGCTCGCTGATGGCGAGCGCGGGGTGCGTGTCGTTGAGCTGGACCGCGTACTTGTCGTGGAAGTGATCGATGGTCTTCGCGCGCTGCAAGTAGATCCGGATCATGTCCTGGATGGAGCACGACACGAAGAAGTACTGCTGCTCGAGGCGCAGGATTTTACCCGCTTCCGGCTCGTCGTTGGGGTAGAGCACCTTGGTCAGGTTCTCGCTCACGACCTTCTCCTGCACAGCCCGCAGGTAGTCGCCCACATTAAAGGCCTGGAAGTCGAACGACTCTGTCGCTGCCGCCTGCCAAAGGCGCAGCATGTTGCAGTTCTTCACGCCATAGCCGAGAACCGGGGTGTCGTACGGGATGCCCTTCACGACGCGCTCGGGGATCCAACGCACGCGGTAGTGCCCCTGGTCGTCGGTGTAACCCTCGGTCCGGCCGCCGAGCTTGACCAAGAGCTCGATGTCGTAGCGCGGGATCTCCCAGGGGTTGCCGAAGCGTAGCCACTTGTCGGTGACCTCGTGCTGCCACCCGTCGCGGATCTGCTGGTGGAAGATGCCGAACTCGTAGCGAATCCCGTAGCCGATGGTGGGGATCTGCAGGGTCGCGAGTGAGTCCATGTAACACGCGGCCAGTCGGCCCAGGCCGCCGTTGCCGAGCCCGGGCTCCTCCTCGTGCTCGAGCAGCTCCTCGAAGTCGATGCCGAGTCCCGCCATGGCCTTCTGGGCGTCCTCGAGCATGCCAAGATAAAGTAGGTTGCTGCCGAGCTGCGGGCCGATCAGGAACTCGGCCGACAGATAGGCAACCGTGCGGCTCGCGTTCTGGAAGTACGCCTGGCCCGACATGATCATGCGCTCGAGCAGGCGATCGCGGACCGTGTACGCGAGCGCGCGGTAGTAGTCGTTGCGGGTCGCCACGGCCTGAAACTTCGCCAGCCGCGTGTAGAGGTTCGCGAGGAAGTCGCGCTTGATGGCCTCCACGCCCGTGCCCAGATGGGCGGCCTTGGGGTCGAGCGGCGGGAGCGTGGACGAGCGTTCGGTGCGGTTGGTCTTGGCCATGCCAACTAAGCGTGCCCACGGCCGGGGCACCTGGCCAACGGAAATCGCTGCTGACAGACGCGCGTCCCCCCGTTTTGCCGGCTCAACCAGCGCTCTGCAGGCCTGCGGCGATCCCGTTGATGGTGATGAACAGGGCGGCCAAGAGCTGCTCGCGCTCCCGCTCATCGGGCCCCGCGAGCAGGCGTCGCCTGAGCTCGATCTGGGTGTGACTCAAGACGTCCACGTAGGGGTTACGGCGGTGCACCGTGGACAGGAGGTGAGGGCGGTTGCCCAGGATCTCTTGGCGTTCGATGATCGAGAGCACGCCGTTCACGGTGCGCTCCCACTCGGCCCGGATGAGCGGAAAGATGGCCTGTGCGTCCTGGTCTGCGAGCCGCGCATAGTACGCTGCCACGTCGATGTCTGCGCGGGTCAGGGCGAGCTGGGCGTTGTTGACCAAGGTTCGAAAGAAGGGCGACACGCGGTAGAGCTCCTGGAGGGGGGCGAGGCCGCGCTCGGCGACCATGGCCTCGAGGGCGGTTCCCAGGCCGAACCATCCCGGCACTCCATGGCGGCTCTGGTTCCAGGAGAACACCCAGGGGATCGCGCGCAAGTCGTCCAGCGTGATCTTCGGCTTGCGGGACGCCGGGCGTGAGCCGATGGGCAGCGCCGCCACCTCCCCGATGGGCGTCGCCGCCAACACGTAGCGAGACAGCCTGTCCGGATCGGCGATCAGCTGCTCGTAGGCCGCGAGCGCGCTGCGCGCCGCCTCATCGAAGATCGCGTCGCGTCCTTTCAGCTCGGCCGTGGCGAGCGGGGGCTGCTCGGCCTCACCGCTCATCAACACGGCGCTGACCACCTGTTCCAGATCACGGCGGGCGATGTCCAGACGCCCGTAGCGAGCGGTCACGGTCTCGCCTTGCTCCGTCACCCGCAGTCGCCCGCGCAGAGCACGCGCGGGCTGGGCGCGGATAGCCTGGTGGGAGGGGCCGCCGCCGCGCCCGATGGCGCCGCCCCGCCCATGGAAGATGGTGAGCAGCACTCCCGGGTGCCGGTCGACCACCTCGGCCAAGTTGTGTTGCGCCCTGCGCAGCGCGACCAGGCTCGGCACATAGCCCACCTGTTTGCACGAATCCGAGTAGCCGAGCATCACCTCGAGCTCATCACCGATGGCCGCGCGCAGGGGCGGCGAAGCGAGCATCTGCTCGGCGAGCTTGGGCGCGTATTCGAGGTCTTCGAGTTGCTCGAGCAAGGGCACAGGGCGCACTTCGCCGGGGGCGAGCCCGGCGCTCCGCTCCAGGAACAACACCTCCAAGAGATCGCTCAACGAGCTCGTGAAACTCACGACGTAGCGCTCACAGGCCCGCGGCCCCTGCTCGCGTCGCGCGCGCCCCACCATGTCGAGCGTCGCGAGCAGATCCTGAGTCTCCGCGGAGAGCGCTGCGCGCGAGGCGGGTGAAAGCGGCTGCGGGCGCGCCAGCAGCTCGTGCAGGAGCGCGCAGCGCTGGCTCTCCGCGAGATGTTCGTACGAGAGACCGCGATCGAAGCCGCCCTTGCTCAAGAGCTCTGCCACCGTCCGCTCGTGTACGCCGGAGTGTTGCCGGAGGTCCAGGCTCGCCAGATGGAAGCCGAAGGCATCCGCGCGCCGGCGACAGTCGCGGAGCAAGCCACGCGCGAGGCGTTGGTGTCCGGAGGAGACCAGGGCGCGCTCGAGGATCAGGAGGTCGCGCTGATACCCCGCGGGATCCACGTAGGCCTCCTCGGCGCGGCTCCTCGTGGCGCGCAGCCGGGCGGCGATGTACCAGAGCTTTTCGCGCCACGGTTCGTACGCCCTGAACCGCCGCAGGCGCGCGGCGATCTCGGGAAAGCGCTCACGATCGCGCGCGATCGACGCCTCGAGCTCGCCGAGGCCCGAGCTCTTGTTCACGCGCCGAGAAGACAGCGAGAGATCGCGGCCGAGCGCGTCCACGTCGCTCAAGTAGCGCTCGAGGATCAGCGAGCGTTGCCGCTCGAGCACCGTGCGCGTGACGTGCGCCGTGACGAACGGGTTTCCGTCGCGATCACCGCCGATCCACGAGCCCCAGCGCAGAAAGGTGGGCACGAACCACCGCCCGGGATCCTCGGGCGCGAGGCCGAGCCAGTCTTCGTCGGGCATGAGTCGCTCGAGCGTGTCCTCGATCTCCCGGTAAAGAAGCGGCGTCGCCTCGAGCAGCGTGCGCTTGAACACGTCGAGCCCGGCTTCGAACTCGTCGTTCGGGGTCGGCTTGGTGACGCGCGACTCGTCCGTGCCGTAGAGCGCCATCAGCGTGTAGTCGAGCTTCTCGAGCAGCTCCTCGCGGGCGCGCGGTCCCCAGGGGCGTTCGAGCCCGTCGAGCAAGCGCTTCACCTCGGCCACGTGATCGCGCACGGTGCGCCTCCGCGATTCCGTCGGGTGCGCCGTGAGCACAGGCATCACGAACAGGCGCTCGAGCTGCGCCTTGAGGGCGCGCGCGGACATCCCCGCTTGCACCATGGAAGTGAGCGCGCTGGCGATCGAGTCCTCCGGTGGGTGTGCGCGATCGTGGCGCCGCAGGAAGCGCACGCGGTGCTGCTCCTCCGCGGCGTTGACCAAATGAAACCACTGCGTGAAAACCCGGGCCAGGTCGGCCAAGCGCGCCACGTCGAGGGCCGCGATCCGCTGATGAAACTGCTCCCGCCCGCCGGGCAGCGCGCCGCCTCGCATCGCCACCGCGTCGCTTCGCAAAGAGCGCACCAGCTCGAGCAAGCCGGGGGCCGAGACCTCTGCGAGGGTGGCGTCGAGACGGCGGGTCAACAGGGCGATGTCGGCCTCGAGCGCCGTGGCGTCCTTCTCAGGGGGGCGGGGCGTCCCGCCAGTCTGGAGGGCTGATGACATGGGGCCTCGCGACACCCTACGGCGCGGCCATTCCCGCGTAGTTTCGGTGCGGCAGACAGACAGGTAGGCGCCAGGCGAGGGAAGCGCTACAAAGGCGGTGGCGGCGGGGAATCGGGCGTTCCGGCAATCTAGCCATACCCTGCGGCCTCTCGGGTCAACGCACGGGCATTCCGTGTCTGCTAGGCTGCGTTCCCAAATCACTGCCCACAGCCAGCCCGCTGGCCGACCGAGGTTCTCCAGTTATGTCGAAGATCTGGCGTTTCAAGCTCACCCTCTCGCTGTGCATCCTCGCGCTCGCCGCCGGCTGCGGTGACGATCCGGCGCCCATGGCCAGTACCGGAGACGGCGATCAGGGCGATGGGGACGGCGATAAGGGCGACGGGGATGGGGACGAGGGCGACGGCGACGGGGGCGACGGCGATGGCGATGTCGACCCTGGCAAGCCGCTCAGCGGGATCGCGGGCAAGTACTGGATGCGCACCGATCTCAAGGCGAACATGATGGTCCTCACCTCGACGCTCGCTTCGGATCTGACGGCCTATTCGCTGGTGGAGATCACCGAGGACGGCGATGACTATCAGATGGTCGACTGGCAATGCCACGTCACCACCAAGCAGTCCTGTACGGCGCCTTGCTCGGAGGCTTCGAGCGAAACCGACGAGGGCGAGTCCTATGCGCCTGCGGTGCGCAAGCTGACCGTCAATGGCAACAAGTGGCAGGCTTCGGAGTGCGCCCAGGCCGTGGGCTGGAAGTGGAACTTCGCCGAAGACGGCGACCGCGATCTTCCCGTTACGGGCGACCCGCTGATCTACAGCCCAGGCGGCGGCGGTCCAGGCGTGGACATCACGGCCCAAGTCACCACGATCTTCGGCGGTGAGCCCCTCAAGTGCGTTGCCAGCACGGTGCAGACGGTGGACGTGCTGTATTCGGGCACCTTGAGCAGCGACGGCAAGAACCTGCAGGATACCGGTACGGCCAAGGACAACGGCTCGAGCCAGCAAGTCATCGACGACGCCAACGGGCAGCGCAATTGTGGCGACGTGCCTGCGCCCGAACCGGTGGGGACGGGCACCCTGCGGCTGGTGGAGAAGGACTTCGCGGGCGCGAAGCCGTCGGATTGGACGTGCCCGAGTCTGTCCGAGTTCCAGGCGGCGCTGCCCAAGAAGTGAGCTGACTCAGCGCGCCGCCGGCTTGCGTTCGGCGACCGCCTGGACGTCGCGCGCATTGGGGACCAGCTTCAGGTAGCGGGCGAGCGCGCGGCGCGCTTCTTCGTGGCGGCCGAGGCGCGCGGCTACGAGGCCAAGCCCCCGCCATGCCTCCGACTCGGCGGGCGTCTCGACCACGGCGCGCTTGTACAACGCGTGCGCCCGTTCGAGCTCGTCGTGCAAGTAGGCCGTGAAAGCCTGGCGTATCAAGCTCTGTTCGTGGGTTTTCCGTTTGAAGGCCGGGCCGCGCGCGAGCTGAGGCTTCGTGAGCTCCCGTCGACGCGGCTTGGGACTCGCCGTGGAGCGCGGGGGACGGGGGGCATCGGTCGGCGCGCGCGCGCGCGTTTTGCGGGGAGCGAGCTCAGTGACCACGGGCTGCGGAAGCGGCTCCACCACGGGGCTCAACGTGGTCTGATTCGCAGACGGGGAGGTCTGGGGGCTTTCCCCCGGCGTGCGCGCGGACCTGGCGTCAGGCGGGGGGGACGCGACGTGCACCGAGGGGGTGGCCCGCTCTGGCACGCTTGCGGCGAGCAACAGGAAGACGCCCACGAGGGCCAGGCCCACACGGCGTGGCTTGAGGACCGCGGTCTTGAGCGCCTCCCGAAGCCGCGGCGGGACGTGGGAGGGCCCCCCCCGGACGGGCGCGGGGAGCGCGACGCGCGCGTCGCGCACGCTGTGATAGTGCCGCGTCTTGGCGAGGGAAATCGGCTCGGCTTGTGTGCGCGGGAAGGGCCGGGCGGCCCAGATCAGATCTCCCCATGCCGCCTCGCCGCGCGGCATATGTGTGGCGGCTGCCAGGCGCTCCAGATCCGCGAGCATCTCCGCTGGGCTTGCGTAGCGTTCGTCGCGATCGCGCGCCATGGCCTTGAGCACGATGCGCTCGAGCTCCGCGGGACAATCCGGACGTAACGTGTGGATCGGCGTCAGATCTTCGTTGAGTGCCGCCAGCACGAGCGCGTTCAACGTAGCCGCGTCGAAGGGGACGCGGCCCGTGATGGCTTCGTAGAGCACCACGCCCAGCGCGTAGAGGTCCGAGCGATGGTCCACGTCCTCGCCGCGAATCTGCTCCGGGGACATGTAGTGCGGCGTGCCGATCATCGAGCCGCCGATGGTCAGGTGGAGATCGTGCTGTCCGACGTTCTTGGAGATGCCGAAGTCCAGGACCTTGACGACCGTGAGTCCGCGGCCAGGACTGCTGAGCATGATGTTTTCTGGCTTGATGTCGCGGTGGACGATGCCCGCCTCGTAGAGCACCGAGAGCGCCGTCAGCAGCTGTCGCGCCACCTCCACCAGGGCGGGGATGGTGAGCCCGCGCCTGGCCATGCGTCGGTACAACGTCTCGCCGTGGATCAGCTCCATCACCAGGTAGGGCGATCCGTCGGCCAGCGTGCCCGTGTCGTAAACATCGAGCACGTTGGGGTGGTGGATGAAGGCAGAGATGCGCGCCTCCTGCCGAAAGCGCTCTACCAAGGCGGGCGAGGTATCCGCTTCCAGGTGCATCACCTTGATGGCGACGGGTTTGCCCAGCGCGCAGTGCTCGGCCTCGTACACGACCGCAAACCCGCCAACGCCCAGCGAGCCTTGAACGATGTACTTGTCTCCGATCGGGTCGCCGCGCTTGAGGCGCTGCACGGGGTGCACCCCGCTCTGCGCCAAGCCATCTGTCTCGCCGAAGCCGTCGCGGTTGTCGTCGTCATCATCAAGAATGGCCGTGTTCATGACGTCCCCCGGCAGTCTCGAAGCGGTACTCGAGCGGCTCGCAATGGAAAGCAAGTGAAGTGGCGTTGCTATGGTCGGAGGTCGGGCGTGCGCCGCGGACCTGCGTCTCGCAGGCGTCGCTCAGAGGAGCCCAGACGGCTCGGGCGGGCGCGGTCGGTCTAACGCCGTCGGCCGACATGGCGCGCTTTGGTTCACTTCCCGCAACCGACCTACGACGATGGGCCCCATGGTGCTTGGGCCAATGCACTGGCCATGCCGCGGAAACACGGACTCGAACAGCACCACGTTTTCGTCAGTGCGCGCCCGCTACTAGCACTGGACCGCACGCATCCAACGATGCTGCCACGCTCCACTTGAGGCAAACGGGTACGCGCAGGCGGGGGCCGCGCCCCGATCAAGGCACGACGCGCACGCCGCGCATCACGCGGCCTGCCTTCGCGCGCGCCTCGTCGATCGTGCTGGCGCGCGCCAGGGCCACGCCCAGTCGGCGCTGACCCTTGATCTCTGGCTTTCCGAACAGGCGCAGGCTCGTATCTGGCTCGCGCAACGGGGCCGGGTCAATTTCGTAGGAGGGTGCTTCGCTCTCTCCCTCGCCAAGCAAGGCGTAAGACGCGCTCGGACCGTGCTGCCGGATGTTTCCCAGGGGAAATCCCAGGATGGCGCGCACGTGCAGCGCGAACTCGGAGAGGTCCTGGGAGATCAAGGTGACCATCCCCGTATCGTGCGGGCGAGGAGATACCTCGCTGAAGTACACCTCGTCCCCTCTCACGAACAGCTCTACCCCGAACACTCCTCGCCCGCCCAGCGCGTCCGTGATCGCGCGCGCGATGCGCTCTGACTCCGCGTACGCGCGCGCTGACATCGCCTGGGGCTGCCAGCTCTCGTGGTAGTCGCCGGCGACCTGTCGATGCCCGATCGGCTCGCAGAACGAGGTGCCCTCGGCGTGACGCACGGTGAGCAACGTGATCTCGTAGTCGAAGTCCACGAGTCCTTCGACGATCACCCGGCCCGCGCCCGTGCGTCCTCCCGTCTGCGCGTAGGCGTACGCCTTCTCCGCGCTCGCTCGATCGCGGGCCACGCTCTGCCCCTTGCCGGAGCTGCTCATGATGGGCTTGACCACGCACGGATAGCCCACGGCTTCGATGGCCGCCCAGTATTGCTCCAGGTCGTCTGCGAAGCGATAGGGCGAGGTCTTGACCCCCAGCGTCTCGGCGGCGAGCCTACGTATGCCCTCGCGATCCATGGTCAGCCGCGCCGCGCGCGCCGTGGGGATCACGCACATGCCCTCCGCTTCGAGCTCCACCAGCGTGGCCGTGGCGATCGCCTCGATCTCCGGGACGATAAAGTCCGGCTTCTCGCGCACGATCACTTCACGTAGCGCGCTTGGGTCCATCATCTGAACCACGTGAGAACGATGGGCCACCTGCATCGCGGGGGCGTTCGGGTAGCGATCGACGGCGATCACGGTGACCCCCAGGCGCTGCGCTTCGATGGCCACCTCCTTGCCGAGCTCTCCCGAGCCGAGCAGGAGGAGCGTGGTCTCCGTCTTCGTGTGCGGGGTTCCGATGCGGATCATGGTCGGCAGTATATCGCCCCTTCGGCACTCGACACCCGCGAGCCGCGCCCGCGCGACCCAGCCAATTTCGGGCCCAAGCGGGCGGTGCTATGGTCCGCGCGATGCCCTTTTTGAGCGCAAGAGACGGCGAGAGGCTGTTCGTCCGGGTGGTCGGCCGTGGAAAGCCGTGCCTCTTACTCCACGGGTTCGCCTCCGATAGCACGTCCTGGTTGCCGTTCGTCACGCCGCTGTCCAATCGCTATCGGTTCTTCATGCCCGACCTGAGGGGCTTCGGGTTGAGCCGGAGGGCGCCGCTTCGAAGCGCGTGCCCGCTCACGGTGTTCGCCGAAGATCTGGAGGACCTCTTGCCCCAGCTCGGGCTGGACTCGGTCCCGGTGGCGGGCATCTCCATGGGAGCCTTCACGGCGTTGCAGTCGTTTCGACTGTTCGGGGGCGGGCGCTACTCGCGCTACATGCACATCGACCAGGGCTTGGTCATCCGCAACACGGAGGACTACGGGCACGGTTTGCTGGGCCGCCGGCAGGCCCAGTTCTTCGCGCGCATGCAGGCCGCGCTCGAACGCGTGGAGCGCGAGCGCGCCACCAACGCCGAGCTCGACTACGACCGCTTCTCGAGCGAGGTGCGCGCCGAGTTCGCCGCGATCTTCGGAGACTTTGCGTTGGCCGCCTTCGGGCGGACTCCGGTGCGCGCTGCCCTGCGGCCCTTTCTATCGTGGGAGCCCTTGATCCGGCGCTTGATGCCCCCCGAGGGGCTCGGCACCTACTTGCAGATCATGCGCGCCTACCTCGAGCAAGATTACGACCTGCGCTCCACATTCAGCGCGTTACGCGTACCCACCACCGTGCTGATCGGAGGCGCCTCGCGCATGTATCCGGCCGAGGGGCAGCGGGCCACCGCGAGGTTGTTGGCGCACGCGCAGGTCCGTGAACTACCAGGCGTGGGACATGTGATCCCGGTCGAAGCTCCCCTCCGCTTCGTCAGCGAGCTCAGCGCGTTCTTGTCTGCCGCTTGAATCTTTTCGAGTGGCACACCGCTTGCGATTCAACCCTCCCGGCGCACCCAACACGGGTTCGCACAACCGGGGGGATGGAATCATGGCCACGCAGCGCTTTCCACGACACGGGCAGTTCTCACAGCCGTACGACTCTGCAAATGAAACCGTGCGGCTTCCGATTCGCCCCAACGTAGGCCTCGCGGCAGCGCTGGTGGCCGCCCTCGTCGCGGTCGTCACGCTCGTCGTCTACTACGTGCTTTGAGCAGCCGGCGATCGTGCGGACTTGGGCGAGGCAAAAGGCCGCTCGTGGGCGCCCGAGCTAGGCAACCTTGCGCAGCGGATCATCGAGCGTCGCCGCGTGTTCGAGCGCTTCGTCGGCGGCCGGCCGGGCGCGATAATAGAGCGTGACGAAGGAGGCCTCGATCAGCACGAACAACGCATACAAGAGGGGGAGCCGCAGCATCTCGGCCTCGAGCGCGCCATCGAAGCTGGTGGCGATGATCGCGAAGGCCAGCGGGCTGTTCTGAATCCCCGTCTCGAGCGAGACGGCGCGCCGCTGTCGAACCGGGAGCCGCGAGACACGGGCCGCGAGATCGCCGAGCGCCATGCCGCCCACACCGAGCAGCACGCTCGCCGCGTACATCGCGGGCGTGATGGTCGAGAAGAGGGAGGCATGGCGGAACAGGCTCGCCGCCACGAGCATCACGAGCACCAGGATCCCTGCGAGCCCGCCGACCCTCTCGGCGCGGCGAGCAAACGCCTCGCCGCGCCGCTTCCGGAGCCACATCCCGAGTGCCACCGGGACCAGCAAGACGACCAACGTCTTGAACACCTCGCCGTACGGAATGTTCACCTCGGCGCTGGTGAACGGGCGCGCAAAGAGCCACAGGCAGAGCGGCATCATCACCACGGCCACGAGCTTGGAGGCCGCGGTCATGGAGATGCTGAGGGCGACGTCGGCCCGCGCGTAATAGGCGAACATGTTGCTGGTGGTGCCCCCGGGGCAGGTGCCCATGATGACCAGCCCGAGCGCGGCCGGCGCCGGCAGATCGAACCCCTTGGCGAGCACGAACGCCAGCAATGGCATCCAGCCGAACTGCGAGGCCAGGCCGATCAGGACCGCCCTGGGCTCCCGCGCAACCTCCCGAAAGCGCTCCAGCGTGAGCGTGGCGCCCATGCCGAACATGAGTACGAGGAGAAGCAACGCCAGGAGTGCGGTTTCGAGCGGGCCGAGCATGCCCTGCCATACACCGCGATTTTGGCGCTGTCAGCTGTCTTGGGAGGGGGACTGCGGGATCGGACGGTCCCGGATGGGTAAGTCTTACGCTGGATGATGCACGCGCGCCGAAATTGGCGACAGGTTCTGGGGCACGAGCACCAGGGCAGTCCGGCTCGGCAAGTAGATCTGAATTGACTGGGAACGGCCGTACATCGGCACGCTCTGCTTGGGGAAGGCGGTCCCTGTCTGCAGGCGATCGAAGCCCTCGAACTCGGCCGCGTCGGAGTCCAGCACGGCGCGGTAGTCGCTCGCGTCGGGGACGGGGATCCCGAGTCGGCTGTAGGAGCGGTGGGCGTGAAAGTTGAAGGCGCCCACGAGCGGGCCGCGGCGCACGACGATCAGCTTGTTTTCCTCGTGGGCCATCAGCTGCTCGATGGGCCCTGCGCGCAGGACGTCGTAGTCCTGGTCGAGGTCCATCAACGCTTGATCGAAGCGCAAGAGCCCGTGGTAGCGGAGATCCTCGCGCGTGGCCAAAGACCACTGCCTGCGCGCGTGCTGGAACGACCAGTCGTTCCCTTCGCGCGGGAAGTCCACCCACTCGGGGTGTCCGAACTCGTTGCCCATGAAGTTCAACCAGGCCTCGCCCGCGAGCAGGAAGGTGAACAGGCGGATCATCTTGTGCAGCGCGAGCCCGCGATCGATGGTGAGATTGGAGTCGCCGCGCCGCATGTGCCAGTACATCTCCGAGCCCATCAAGCGGAAGGCGATGGTCTGATCGCCCACCAGGGCCTGATCGTGGCTCTCTACGTAGGCGACGTGGTTCTCGTCGCGCCGCCGATTGAGCATCGCGCCGTAGAGCTCGGACAGGGACCAGGCCTCGTCCCGCCGCTCCTTGATCAGCTTGATCCAGTAGTCGGGGATGCCCATCGAGAGGCGGTAGTCGAAGCCCAGGCCGCCTTCTTCGACGGGCCGCGCCATGCCGGGCAGGCCCGACACGTCCTCGGCGATACTGGTCGCGTCCGGGCGCAGCGTGTGCAGGAGCACGTTGCTGAGCTTCAGGTAGGTGACCGCGTCTTCGTCGACGTTGGGGCCGAAGTAGTCGTCGTAGCTGGAGAAGGACTTTCCCAGGCCATGATCGAGGTAGAGCATGCTGGTGATGCCGTCGAAGCGGAAGCCGTCGAAGCGATACTCCTCGAGCCAGTAGCGGGTGTTGCTCAAGAGAAAGCGCAGCACCTCGAACTTTTCGTAGTCGAACACCATCGAGTCCCAGGCGGCGTGCACGCCGCGCGGCGGAGCATGGAAGTATTGGTGATCGGTGCCGTCGAGCAGGTTGAGCCCCTCGCGCGTGTTGCTGACGGAGTGGCTGTGCACGAGATCGAGCAGCACGCGGAGCCCGAGCCGGTGCGCTTCGTCGATCAGGGCCTTGAGCTCGTCGGGCGTTCCAAAGCGCGAGGAGACCGCGAAGAAGCTGCTCACGTGGTAACCGAAGGAGCCGTAGTAAGGGTGCTCCATCACGGCCATCAGTTGCACGGTGTTGTAGCCGAGGGCGGCGATCATCGGCAGCACATCGCGCGTGAACTCGGCGAACGTCGCGACCTTACCCTCCTCGGAGGCCATGCCCACGTGCGCCTCGTAGATGCGCAAGGCGCGCGGCAAGGGCGGGGTAGGGTGGCGAAACGAATAGGGCACGGGAGGATCCCAGTACTGACCGCTGAAGTCATGGCTCTGGGGATCTTGCACAGCGCGCCGGATGTACGCGGGCACGCGATCTTCGGTGCCGCGCCGGCTCACCACGCAGATCTTGATGCGGCTCCCGTGGGCGATCGCGGGCGCATCATCGATGTCGGGCAAGAACGTGCTCCAGACGCCGAACGCGTCGCGCCGCATGGGGTGTCGTTCCCGGTCCCAATCATTGAAGTCGCCGATGAGGGAGAGGCGGGTGGCTCCCGGCGCCCACTCGCGCGCCCATATGCCCGTGTTCCCCTGGTGTTCCCCGCGATGGAGCCCGAAGTAGTGATGGCCGAGGCTTACGCGCTCGAGCAAGCCCCCTGCGCGCTCGAGCTCCGCGTACTTGGCGAGGAAGCGCTGCTGACGCTCTCGCAGGCGCTCCGCGTACGGCGCGAGCCAGCCGTCCGCCTTGCAGAGTCCGGTCCCATCCCCATAGCGATCTACCAGGCTCTCCACGCTGAAGGCATACCCCCAGTTTCCGCGCGCAGCCAACCCTCGGGTGCGCGAGGGCGCGGCCCAGGGCTCAGCTCATATCGATCACGGCCGCGCCGTCTACCCGGCTCTCTTTCACGGCGCGCAGCGCCTCGTTGAGCGCTGCGAATGGGAAGCACCGCGTGTGCACGCGGACCTTGGCCGCCGCGGCCTCCTGAAGGAAGGCATGGCCGTCGGCGCGGGTGTTGTTGGTGACGCTCGCCACGCTGCGCTCGCGATAGAGCAGGGAGTAGGGCATGGCAGGCAAGTCGCTCATGTGAATGCCGCCCAGCACCAGGCGCCCGCCGGGGCCGAGCTGGGAGAGCGCCCGCGGGACGAGCTCTCCCGCCGGCGCGAAGATGAGCGCCGCGTCGAGCGGTACCGGAGGGGCCTCGGTGGGGCTCCCTGCCCAAGTCGCGCCGAGCTCGCGCGCCAGCTCTCGGTGGGTCGCTTCCCGCGTCAGCACGTGGACCTCCGCCCCGCGGTGGCGCGCGATCTGGATCGCGATGTGGCCGGCCGCCCCGAAGCCGTAGATCCCGAGCCGCGCGCCCGCGAAGTCGCCGAGTTCGGTGCGCTCGAGGGCGCGATAGCCGATGATGCCCGCGCACAACAGGGGCGCGGCGTCGCGGTCCGAGAGCGCGCTCGGCAGCGGGTACACGAAGTCTGCGCGCGCGAGCATCTGCTCTGCGAAACCCCCGTGCACCGTGTAGCCGGTGAGCTCGGCGCGCTCGCACAGGTTCTCATGGCCGCGTCGGCAGGGGCGGCATCGCCCGCAGGTGCTGTGCAGCCAGGCGGCGCCCACGCGTTGACCGGGGGTGAGCGCGACGTTCGCGCCCACGGCCTCCACCACGCCCACGACCTGGTGGCCCGGGACCACGAATCCAGCCCGCCGCGGCGGCAGATCGCCCTCCGCCACGTGCAAGTCGGTCCGGCACACGGCGCAGGCGTGCACGCGGATGCGGACCTCGCCCGGCCCGGGCGCGGGCTCGGGCAAGTCACGGAGCGGGAGCGGATGCGTGGCCAGGGGCCCAGGCTTTTCCACGAGATACGCGCGCATGCGTGGAGCATAGGGCCTGCGCCGAGCCGCGGGCGGGGTGGTCAGCCAGCGCGGCGCTCACGGCGTGTGCAAGTGGACAGTGCGGTCATAACAAAGACGAGATGTGTCATACCAGCTTACCGGGTTGGCTTACACACTCGCGCTCACGGTGAAGCGGCCTTTTTGCATTCCTACTGGATCAAGAAGGCTCCCTCCCGCCCGGTCAAAGCATTGGCCGGACCCAAGGTTCCGTAGAGGTTTCGGGAGCACGTAAGACCATGATACGTCGCCAGATCGGTTGGATAGGGGCGCTCTGTTTGGCGGTTGGCTGCGGAGCGGAGGGGGCCAAGCCCAAGGAGGACCTCGATCCCATCACTGCCGCGCCGGACGCGGGGCCCGATGGAAGTACCCCTCAGGGCGATGAACTCGACGCCGCGAGCCCCGAGGGTGGCGATGGCGACGGCGACCAGACTCCGGGGGACGGCGACCAGGCTCCCGGGGACGGCGACCAGGCTCCCGGGGACGGCGACGCGGAGCCGCTCGATTCTGGCACCGGCGACTTGGGCAACGGCGAGGGCGACGGCGGCGCGTCGGACGACGGGGCCGATGCAGCCGTCGAGGCCGATGGTGGCGTCTCCTACGAGGCCTTCTGTTCCGGCCAGGGACCCGTGATCAAGGTGCCCGTGGGCGCCAGCGACGAGCTTACGGGTGGCACCGGCGACGTGTGCACCGGGACCATCGCGCGCAAGGTGTTCAAGAACGCGCTGTGTGCCTGCGAGAGCGGGTACTTCGCGGGCTACCTGCAGACCGCGGACTACGTCGAGAACGACGACGGAAGCATCAGCTGGAGGAGCGGCGGATCCGTCGGCATCAACGGCGGCTACTACGCCGGCTCGTACACCCAGGTCGGCGGCGACCTGCGCATCTTCGGCGCCCCGCGCAACGCCGAGTTCTCCGGGCACCTGCAGAACTGGGTCGCGGGCGACGTGGAGGTTTGGGGCGATCTGGAGATCGCGAGCGACATCGTGATGGCGGGCTTGCTCACGGTCGCCGAGGATGCGCGCGTCAACAAGATGACCTTGATGGGGCTCTCGGCGGTGCAGGGCACGCTCACCACCCCGCCCTATACGTGGCCCTTGGATCCCATCACGACCCTCGGTCTGAACCTCAACGACTTCACCTACGGCGGTCGGAAGCAGGAGGTGCTCGAGCTCAACCCTCCGTGTGCCTGCGGCGCCAAGAACCAGCTCGACGTCGCTGCCATCGTGGCCGAGGCCGAGACGAACAACGACAACGCAAACCCCGCGGTCAACCTCGACCCGTTCGCGTTCAGCAAGCTCGACCTCACGGTCGGTGCGGCGCGAATCACGCTGCCCTGCGGGCGCTTCTATCTCGACTCCATCACGGGCGTCGGTGCCGTGCAGCTGCGCATCACGGGCCGCACCGCGCTGTTCGTGCGCGGCGACGTGGGAACGGTCGGCGCCTTCGACGTGGAGCTGGTGGGACCGGGCGCGGAGTTGGACCTCTTCGTGGGAGGGAACTTCGTGCAGACGGGGTACAGCCCCTTCGGCGATCCGAACCGACCGGAGGACATCCGCGTGTTCGTGGCAGGCAGTCAGACGATCGTGCTGACTGGGTACTCGCCCTTCTCGGGCAACTTGTACGCCCCGAACGCCAACATCGACATCAAGGGGTTCTTGGACATGAACGGCGCGCTGTTCGCCAAGAACTTCCACGCCGACGGCTACGTGAAGATCAACTACGACTCGGCCATCCTCGACCAGGGGGACGACGAGGCCTGTCACCCGCCGGCTCCACCCCCTCCTCCAGACGAGCCTCCTCCCGCCGAGCCTCCGCCCCCCGAGTGCGTGGACGCCTGTGACGAGAGCTGCTCGTCAGCCACGACCTGCGTGTCCGGCACCTGCAAGCCTTGCAGCAATGACAGCGACTGCTGTGCCCCGCTCATCTGTTATGAGGAGCTCGGCCGCTGCGGCGCGCGCGTGAAGTGAGAGAGGCCATGTCGCCGTTTCGCTTTTCCCTGATGATCGCGCTCGCGTGCGCTTCGGCGTGCGCCTCGAGCCCCGATCCGGAGCGGTCTACCGGAAATCTGCCCGTGACGGGGCAGGGCGACGGCGAAGCAGATGACGGCGAAGGAGACGACCGCGGCGGCGCTTCGCCCGGTGATGGGGACGCGCCACTTGGGGACAGTGAGGAGCCGCCCATTTGTGCGGACATCGAGACCACGCCGGTGCGAACCATCCCCTCCGTGGTCTTCCTGGTCGACGGCTCGAGCAGCATGAAGTGCGTGTACCCCGAGGACGCGGACTGCAGCTGCGACGACCAGCTGGATGCGCTCTGTCAGCCTGCCGGCGACAAGACGCGCTGGCGTGCGCTCGCCGAGGCGCTCGAGGGGACGAACGGAGCCCCGGGCCTGATCGAGAGCCTTGGATCGGCGATCCGCTTTGGGCTCTGGATCTACAACGACAACCCGACCGAGCCCGCGTGTCCAGCGTTTCCCGCCCAGATCCATCCCGAGCTCGACCAGGCGAGCGCGCTCACGGGCGCGTTTCCTGCCGAGCCGCCTGGCTACAACACGCCCACCGGCCGCGCCCTGGCGGCGCTCGTCGCCGCGCTGCCCACGCCGGGAGAGCGCGAGCAGATGAAGCTGGGCCCGCAGCGCATCGTGCTCGCCACCGACGGTGAGCCGTTCACGTGCATGGACCGCGAGACTTTGGCCGCGCCCGCCCTCGACTACGAGACGGTGCTCGACGCCACGGCCCAGGCCGACGCCAAGGACATCGACGTGTACGTGCTGAGCCTCGCGCCCGCGAGCGGCGACTTTGCCGCCCACTTACAGGAGGTGGCCGCGGCGGGGCACACCGGGCAAGCGTACACACCTGCTGACAAAGGGCAGCTCAGCACGGCGCTCAACGCGATCATCGAGAATGCCATCTCGTGCACGCTGGAGATCCAGGGAGAGATCAACGATCCGGCGACCTGCAAGGGCCAGGCGAAGCTCGGCGACGACACGCTGCGCTGCGGCGACCCGAACGGCTTCACCATCGTCGACGCGCAGCACGTGCGGCTCGAGGGGACCGCGTGCCAACGCTTCAAGCGCGAGCCCGGCATCAGTCTCTCCATGACCTTCCCCTGCTTTCAGCTTCAATAACGCCGCTCGCGTGCTCCCGTGGCGTGCTCCCCGTCGCGGCTGCCCTCCTTGCGCAGGCAG
>JBIQKA010000279.1:1198-3119 GCA_044507075.1 Myxococcales bacterium | reverse complement strand
TGCTCGGCATAGGCGGCCTGCTGCTGTTCGTACGCCTGCTGCTGCGCCAGCGCCTCGGCCTGCTGCTGGTGGTAGGCCGCCCACTGCGCCTCGTAGGCAGCCTGCTGTTCGGCACGCGCGCGCGCCTCGGCTTCCTGCTGCTGCTCATAGGCCGCCCACTGGGCTTCGTAGTCCTGCTGCTGGGCGTCGGAGACGGACTCCTGGGGGCTGTCGGCATAGCCATGAGCCGCGTGCTCCAGGTCACGCTGCTCGGCTTGAGCACGCAAAAGCGCCCAGTCTGGCTCGGCCTCAAAATCGTCGTCGATGGCGTGGCCCGCCTGTCCTTTGCTTGCACCCACGGAAAGCCTCCCTCAACTCGGGGCCAGGCACGATCGGCTCGCGCCCGGGCACCCACAAGAACCGCCACGATAACAAGAGGTGCGCCCAGGGGTTCACACGGAGATCGCGGGCTAACCCACCGACACACCAGAAATCCGGTTCGACTTCGTAAAATTCTCGTGGCAGCGTCCAAGAGCGCCGCTCTCAAGCCGCCCTGGTTTGAGGTCGAAAACCAGTCTAGGACCACGAAATCATGCGGCTCGCCTTTCGTGCTCCCGGACGGCGACGTAGTCTTCCCCACCGGGGCCGTCCATTTTGTGGTCAAGGCCGCCATTTGCATCATGTCCAAACCCGCCAGCAGCCATTTTCTCGACCAACTCGCTCAAGCGTTTCCCGCCGACTTCTTCTCGCGCGAGCAAGACGACCTCGACACCTACGGGCGAGACTGGACCCGGGTCTACGCGCCCGCGCCGGCCGCGATCGCGCTGCCTCGCACCACCGAGGAGGTCGCGCAGCTGTTGCGCCTCTGTCACGCCGCCGAGGTCGCGGTCGTTCCTTCGGGCGGCCGCACCGGACTCGCCGGAGGCGCGGTGGCCAAGGACGGCGAGCTCGTGCTCTCGCTCGCGCGCATGCGCCGGATGGATCCCGTAGACCTGCTCGGCGGCACCGTGCGCGTGCAGGCCGGCGCCGTCACCGAGGCGGTACACCAGCACTGCGCCGAGCATGGGCTCACCTGGCCCGTGGACTTCGCCTCCAAGGGCTCGAGCCAGGTGGGCGGCAACA
Organism: Myxococcales bacterium; assembly: GCA_044507075.1. Classification (GTDB taxonomy): domain Bacteria; phylum Myxococcota_A; class Polyangia; order Polyangiales; family DASUME01; genus DASUME01. The sequence goes on along the minus strand of JBIQKA010000279.1, from coordinate 2,018 downwards.
TCGCGACCAACGCGGGCGGCGTGAAGGTCATCCGCTATGGACTCACGCGCCAGTGGGTGCTCGGGCTGCAAGTGGTCACCGCGGCCGGAGAGATCCTGGAGCTCAACGGCGCGCTCGAAAAGAACAACACCGGCGCCGATCTGCGCCAGCTCTTCATCGGCTCCGAGGGCACCCTAGGGGTGATCACCGAGGCCACGCTCAAGCTCACCCGCCTGCCCGAAAAGCAGTCCGTGCTGCTGTTTGCGGTCGACGACGTGCCCGCGGTCCTGCGCCTGTTCCGCGACACGCGCCGGGCGCCCCTTACGCTCGCAGCCTACGAGTTCTTCACCGATCGCTGCCTCGCGCGCGTGACGCGCCACCGCAAAGTGCGCACGCCCTTCGAGCGCGCCCACCCCTGCTACGTGCTGGTCGAGCTCGAGGACGCCGACGAGGACGCGCTCGAGACCTGGGTCGGCTCGCTGTTCGAGCGCGGCCTCATCCTCGACGGCACCCTGGCCCAGAACTCCTCGCAAGCGGCCGAGCTCTGGAGCCTGCGCGAGGGCATCAGCGAGAGCCTGAGCGCGACCGGATTTCCCCACAAGAACGACATCGCGCTGCCCGTGGCCGCGCTCGAGGCGTTTTGTGCCGAGCTCGAGGCCGTCTTCCACAAGAACTATCCGGACTGGGAGATCTGCCTCTTCGGACACATCGGCGACGGCAACTTGCACGTGAACGTCATGAAGCCGGACGCGCTCGAGAAGGCCGACTTCCTGAAGCAGACCTCAGGCGCCGATCACGCGATGTTCGAGCTGGTGAAGAAGCACGCCGGGAGCATCTCGGC
>JBIQKA010000279.1:0-1098 GCA_044507075.1 Myxococcales bacterium | reverse complement strand
CTGATCGAGATCCATGATCAGGTAGCCGATGTCCGCGTCGGTCGCGAGCAGCTGGCTCTGGATGTTCGCGTGCCGCTCGGAGACGATGCGGTTCACGTCGCGCAGCACGCCGGGGACGTTGCGGTGGACGTTGAGGATGCGATGGGTGCCGGGGGCCTGCCCCATCTCGGCCTGCGGAAAGTTCACGGCCGACGTGGTGGCGCCAGAGTTCACGAACTTGAGCAGCGAGAGCGCCACCTCGCGCCCGATGGCCGCCTGCGCCTCGGCGGTGGAGCCGCCGATGTGCGGCGTGAGCAGGACGTTCGGCAGGTTTTGCAGCGGGCTCACGAAGGTGTCGCCGTTCGACGCGGGCTCCTCCGGATACACGTCGATCGCGGCACCACGCAGGTGACCGCCCTTGAGGGCATCCACCAGGGCCGGGATCTGCACCACGGTGCCGCGGCTCAGGTTCAAGAGGTAGGAGCCCGCCTTCATTTGGGCCAGCTCGGTGGGGCCGATCATCTCGTGGGTCTCGCGCGTCGCGGGCACATGCAGGGTCACGAAGTCGGACTGGGCCAGCAAATCTTGCATGCTGCCCACCGCGCGATTGTTGCCCATGGGGAGCTTGGTGGCGCGGTCGTAGAAGATCACGCGCATGCCCATGGCCTCGGCGAGCACACCCACCTGCCGACCGATGTGGCCGTAGCCGATGATGCCCACGGTCTTGTTGCGGATCTCGAACGAGTTGGTGGCCACCTTGCGCCACTTGCCCTCGTGCACCTCACGCGAGCGATCCCCGAGCTGACGCGCCAAGAAGACGATCTCCGCGATCACCATCTCGGCCACGCTGCGGGTGTTGCTGAAGGGCGCGTTGAACACCGGGATGCCGCGCTTGTTGGCGAAGGCCAGGTCCACCTGATTGGTGCCGATGCAGAAACAACCCACGGAGAGCAGACGCTTGGCCTCGGCGAGTACCTTGGCTGTCACCTGGCTCTTGCTCCGGATGCCGAGCACGTGGACGTCCGCCACCCGACGAATCAGCTCCTCCTCCGGCAATGCCGTGGTCAGACGCTCCACCTGGAAGCCGTCTTCCGCGAACATCTGCTGGGCACCCTCGTG
>JBIQKA010000010.1:0-96887 GCA_044507075.1 Myxococcales bacterium | reverse complement strand
TAGTGCATCGGCCTTCTAAGCCGGCGGTTGAAGGTTCGAGTCCTTCCGGGAACGCCACAAACAAAGAACCACATGTCCGTCGTCCCGCCCGTGGTTGCGGGTACCTAAACGGGTACCTCAATCCGGTTTTGAAGGTCCGCCCCGCTGCTGACGGCGAGCCGCTTGACGCGTGTCAGTTCGCGCAGGATGCCCAGAAAGGCGAAGGCCTCTACCTCCAGGCCGCCTCCCTTCATCTCGCTCACGAGGTCACGAGCGACTTCTTCGACCGTGGCAAGCATGTTCACTCGCCTCAGCTGCTCGTGCCTGGGATTTTCGGCTGCCCACGCGGTCTTCTCTCGGCCCTCCCAGTTGACGAGCCGGGCGACGCCTCGGGCAAGGACGTAAAGCAGGTGGGCCGGCAAATCGTAGCCAGAGCGCTCGGCGATATAGCCGAGCTGATCGATGACCGCGTCGCGATCCTCTTCGTCGTTCACGTCGAGCGTGCCGCTTTGCAAGGCGTCGATGATCCCGCGAATCGATGCGCGAGCAGCCATGCCGCGAATGTCGCCCGCACCGGATGGCAGGACATGCAACACGCGAGCGATCCAATCCCGCCATCCCATGCCGTGGACGAGCGCGCGGCGAGCGAGCTGACTTCCGACCAGGCCGTAGCCTTCGGTCCGAACGTGCCACTCGACCTCGCTACCACCGAACTGGGCGCCATCATGTTCGTTCAACAGCTCAGCCAGCACGGCCTTCACCATCTCGGGTGACAGGTCCGCACTGTCCAGGGGCAGCCGTTCTCGCCTGAAACGTCCGTAGGTGTCGAACTCCTCGTTCATCGTTGCTTGTAACTCTTCTCTCTGCGATACACTGATGTTGTCCATTGGGGTCGCTCCTTTTGGGCAATCGGCCTCGAGGTGGTTCCAAGCACCTCGGGGCCAAGCTTTTTGCGCCGCTAGCTCAGCGCTTCTTGGGCTTTGCGTGCAGCTCGGCTTCCATCTCGGCCAACCCACGCAACAGCGCTGCCCGCATCACGGCAGTGCGCGAATGGGTGAGACCGGCTGGTGAGTTCTTGGCAAGCAACTCGGCAACTCGGTCGGCGCGATCGAGCACGTCTTGCTCGACACGAATTCCCACCTGAATATCTTTTGGCATCGTCGTAAAACAATGATTACCATTGAACATCGCTAAAGGTCAACCGTCTGCTTGGCTGAGCGTCGATCCCTTACGTTTTGCGACCTCGCGTCCCTCCGAGAACGCCAACGAACGTCGCGACTTACCGGGCTGCCCGCCGCCTGCTGACCAGCGCCGCAAGGAGCGTGGCACCCGCAGCCCCAGCGAGTCCGATCCTCGGAGCGAGCGCGCTCGGCGTGGCCGCGAAGAGGAACGTCATCAGCAAGCCGTCGATCGTTTGCCCCGTCAACCGGGCGGTTCCTTGCATGCCGGATGCGGCGCCGCTTCGGCCTGGAGGAGCGGACAAGAGCAGGTTGCGGTTGTTGGCCACCTGGAAGAGGCCAACCCCGGCCCCGCACAGCGCGGCCATCGGGAGGAGCGCCCAGGGCTGCCCGTGGAGGGGCCAGAGCGCCGCCAAGGACAAACCGATCGCGAGCAACGAAGCGCCAAGCACACACAGCCACGCGCCGGAGATCTGGTTGGCGAGACGCCCGGCCCATGGGGCCACCAGCGCGACGCTCAGGGCCAGGGCGTGATCAAGAGGCCGGTGTGGAGCGCACCCTGTTTGAGCCCACGCTGCAAGTAGAAGGCCAGCGACACCATCGCCGTGCTCTGCCCGATGATGCAGCAGACCGACGCGAGCACGGAGATGCGGAAGGAGGCCTTCGCCCGTCGTCTCGCGCAATCGCGCGAGCGTTCGGCTCATGGCGGAGGGGCTGAGCTGAAGCCGCTTGGCAGCGCGCCGCGATGCTCCCATCCGCGAGCAGCGCCTCGAGCGCAAGCAGGAGGTTCAGGTCGGCCTTCTCCACGACCCTACATACCACGGAGCCACGGGACCTGGCGTTACGTGCACGATAGGTGCCCCACCCGTGCGCTCAAAGCACCGTTTCCGCGACCACGCGCAGCGCTTCGGGCTGCGCCGAGCCCAGGATCATCGTGCCCACCTCGTGCCGCTTGCCGGCCGCGATCCAGACCTGCAAACGGTCCTTGATGCGCTCCTTGGGCCCGCATAGCGCGACGTCGTCCACCAGTTGGTCGGGGACGGCAGCGGCGGCCTCGTCCTTCTTGCCAGCGAGGTAGAGGTCCTGGATCTTCGTGGCGGCCTCCGCGTAGCCCAGGCGGCTCGCGTAGTCGGTGTAGAAGTTCTTGCCGCGGGCGCCCATGCCGCCGATGTACAAAGCCATGCTGGGCTTCACCAGCGCGCGACACGCGTCGACGTCATCGCCCATCACGACCGTGACAAAGGGCGCGACGTCGAAGTCTTCGCGGCGCTTGCCGGGCTTTTTGGCCAAGCCTTCGGCGATCGGCGCGGCGAACAGGTCCGGGCGCTCGGGGTTGAGCCAGATCGGGAAGAAGCCGTCGGTGAGCTCGGCGCTCATCGCGACGGCCTTGGGCTGCAGGCTCGCGGTGTAGATGGGAATCTTGCGCTCGCAATGCAAGATGCTCTTGAGCGGCTTGCCGAGCCCGCTCGCGCCCTCCCCCTTGTAGGGAAGCTGGTAGTGGTAGCCGTCGTAGGTCACCGGCTGCTCGCGCGCGAACACCTGCTGCATGATCTCGATGTACTCGCGCAGACGGCTGAGGGGCCTCGCGTAGCTCGCGCCATACCAGCCTTCGACCACCTGTGGACCCGAGGGGCCGAGGCCCACGATGAAGCGGCCCTCCGAGAGGTGGTCGAGCGACATGGCCGTCATGGCCGCCATCGTGGGGGTGCGCGCGGGGAGCTGCAGAATGGCCGTACCCACCTTGATCTTGCGGGTCTGCGCCAGGATCCACGCGGAGACGCTCACCGCGTCCGATCCGTAGGCCTCCGAGGTCCAACAGGAATCGAAACCGAGCCGCTCCGCTTCGTGGACGAGCTCCATCGGGAGAGCCAGCTTGCGTCCTGAGTAACCGACCACGATTCCGAGCTTCATGCGTTCCGCCTTTGCGTTGGGCCCTCTGTCAGGGCTCGCAAGGATACGGCGGACGCCAGGATGCCGCACGCGGAACGCCCGGATGGAACGCCGGGGCCGAAGCTACAATGGGCGCATGTCGCGCTCCCCATGTCTCTGGCACTCCGCGCTGGCGCCCGTGCTCATGCTCATGCTCGCGCTCTCAGCCTGCCACCATGCGCCCTCCTCTCCGCCGCCGACCGCCGAGCCGCGGGGCGCGTTCGAGACCGAGGAGCTCGCACAGGTCGGGATCTCGCTTCGCGAGCTTTCGCCCGGCGTCTTCCTGGCCGTGCACCAGAGTCCGAACCAAAGCTCCGCGAACATACTCGTCGTGCACATGCGCGACGGATCGCTGGTGATCTGCTCGTCGCCCTACGACACCGGGACCACGCGGGCGCTGGTGCGCCATCTGCGCGCGCGCTTCGCGCCGCCCCGCATCGTCGCGATCAACACGCACTTCCACGCCGACGGGACCGCGGGCAACGAGGGCTACGCCGCCGAGGGCGTCGAGACCTACGCCAGCGATCACACCGTGGCGCTCCAGGCGGAGCGCGGCGTTCAGGGGCTCGAGGGCATGGCCCGCTACATTGAAGCCGAGGACCCGGCGCTCGCCGATCACATCCGCGCGACGCGTGTGGTCGCCGCCCGGCACGTCTTTCCGCAGGCCGAGGGACTCACGCTCATGTTCGGGGGCGAGCCCATGCAGGCCCTCTTCGTGGGCGGTGGTCACTCGCCGGACAACGTCGTGGTGCACTTTCCAAAACGCGGCGTCCTGTTCGGTGGCTGCATGGGCTGCGGCGAGCTGCTGCTACGCCTCGAGGTACGCGCGGCGCGCGCGGGCAACCTCGCCACACCCGCTAGCGCCTGGAGGGCCAGAGCTCCTGCAGCTTGCGCGGCAACACGTTCACCACGTCATCGATCTCCCCTGGACTCACGCTGGCGGTGAGCGTGCGGAACACGCCGCGCACGTAGGTCTCTGCTTCCTCTGGGCTCGCGTCGAGCTCGCGTGCGACCAGGGCGAGGAACTCGGCGGCGCCGATCTCCTTGGCGGGCGGCAGATCGCGTGGTTCGCAGGATCCCAGGCGCTCACGGAGCTTGGCCGGGAGCTCGCTCGCGAGGTGGGCCATCTCGTTCCAAGGCATCTTTCGATCCAGCACGATCATCACCGTGGTGACGATCTGCTCGGCCCGCTCGTCGGTGACGCCGGTAGCCGCGCTCACCTTCTTGATGAACTTGCGGTAGGTCGACTCGGCGCGGCCCTCGTGGCGTTGTCGCCGGCGCTCGCGCTCCTCGGGCGTCGGCTGCTCATGTTCACGCGTGGGAGTAGGCATGGGGAAAAGCACAGCAACGCATGTGCCACCAGGGGGCGCGATGAGCCGGACTCGCGCGCGAGCACGCGAGCATGGGCGTACGCGGACAAGCGCGCGTCGAGACGACGCGGTCGCGCGCGCCGCGCCCCGAAGGGCCTACCTCTCTGGTGCAACAAGAAGGAGGCAAGCATGGCTCAGATGAGGAACGAGACTCCCGAGCGGAAGGAGGGTGGACAGCTGTCCGCGCAGCGCTCCGAGCAGACCGGGATACGCTCGCCCGGCGAAGCGGCATGGCAACGTACGTGGCCGAGCACGCCCTTTGGTCTCATGCGCCGCATGTTCGACGACATGGACCGATTGTTCAGCGGCTTCGGATCGGGTGGCGAGCTCGGCTCTCTCACGCGCTCATCGAGCGGGCTCTGGTCTCCGCAAGTCGAGATGTTCGAGCGCGACAACCAACTCATCGTGCGCGCAGACCTGCCCGGTCTGTCCAAGGAGGACATCGAGCTGGATCTGCGCGATGACACCCTGACGCTCCGCGGAGAACGCCGCGAGCAGCACGAAAAGTTCCAGGAGGGCTACTCGTATAGCGAGCGCTCCTACGGTAGCTTTTCGCGCCAGATCCCCCTCCCTCCCGGGATCTCCGTCGATCAGGTGAACGCCTCGTTCGAGAACGGCGTACTCGAAGTGCAGATGCAGCTGCCTGAAGAGAGCCGGTCCCAGCACCGCAAGATCGAGATTCGATCGGGCGCGTCGGGCGAAAAGTCCCTCGGGCAAGGCGGCTCTTCGAAAGGCAAGGCGCCCCCGCAAGATCAGCCAGTCAAGTGAAGATCAGCGCGCTGCCCGCGGGGCGTGCGTGCCACGGCGGCGCGAATGGCCCTCACAGGTCGGCGAACGTGCCATCCACCCAGGTGCCGTTGGTGAACTTGCGGATCACGCACTCGTCGGCGAAGAAATCCATCACGTTGCCGTGGAGCGGATGACCCGGATCCTGATCCGAATAGGTCGCGAGCGGCGTCTTTTGATCGACCTTGAACTCCCAGATGCCGCCCGAGTTTCCCATGGCCGGCGCGGGCGGATAGTCGATCGCCACCTGGCAGTAGCGGTTGGTCGCGCCCTTTGCCGTGCCCGCGTAGTAAGCGCCCCCTGAGGAGGTGGCGAGCGTACCGAGCGTCACGCCGCAGGTCGTCTGCGCGTCTCCGTTGGAGTAGACGACCACGGAGTACTGGAAATAGCTCTCCGCCGCACCGTCGGTGCCGATGATCTGGGGCGTGTCGATGTTCGCAGCCCCGTTCAGCAGATCGATCCCGGCGCCGCACAGGACGCTCAGCGTGGGTTGATAGCCGCCCTGCCCGGGGTCGGCGTTCATGCCGGGCTTGCCGTCGAGGCCGTTGATGCCGTTGCATACGGGGCGTCGGTCTCCGCCGACCACGAGGAGCAAGCCTCCGCTTGGGCACTCCTTGCTGCCGACCGCAAGGTCTTCGACCTCCACCCGCGTGCCGTCGCGCCCGTCCTTACCGTCGTCTGCACAAGCCACCAAGAACGCCAACAAAAGTCCCACTCTCGCGCGCATCATCACTCCGTTCGTGGGCTATCTTGACGGCAGTCCACGGTGTCGCGCAACCAGCGCGGCCCCGACGCGCGCCCCGGGCGGAAAATCCCCGGGTAACGTCGCGGACTTCTTATGCTTCGAGCCTATCCGCGCTGGCCACGGTGAAGCCGACCGCGGCGCCTCCCCCCTTGCGGTTGTGCGCGAAGACCTCGCCGCCGTGTGCCTCGGCGATGCGCCGCACGAGGTACAGGCCGAGCCCGAGCCCGCGATGCTCGTCGGGCAACTCCCCGCGGCCCCGCGCGAAGGGCGCAAACAGCCTGGGCAGGTCCTCCGGCGCGAAGCCGGCGCCGTCGTCCTCCACGCAGAACCGGGTGTAACCCTCGTCGAGCGCCTCGACGACGACCCAGGTCCGCTCCCCGCCGTGCTTCTTCACGTTGTCGAGCAACACCATGACCGCGCGCGCGAGCAAGGTCGCATCGGCCTGCACAGACTCGGCCCCGCGGCCGACGCGAACCACCGCGTTGCCCAGGCCTGCGCGCTCGACGCACACCCGCAGCGTTTCCTCGACCACGAGCTCCCGGCGCTGCAGGGCGCCCGCGTCCACGCGCGCGCCCGCGAGGAGCTCTCCCACCAGGTCGTCGAGCTCCACGATCTCCCGCTCCATGTGCGCTGCGAGCTTCTCGTCACCCGCGCGCTCGGCGAGCGAGCCCACCAACACGCGCAGCCGCGCGAGCGGCGTGCGCAGCTCGTGCGAGACCGCGCCGAGCAGCTCCTTCTGGCTCTTCACCTGCGCCTCGATCCGGTGTGCCATCTCGTTGAAGGCGCGCGCGAGCTCGCGGATCTCGTACGCTCCCCGGTAGAGCGTCACGCGCTGATCGAGCCTTCCTGCGCCGAGCTCATGCGCCACCCGTGCGAGCTCGTGCAGGGGCTGCGCGATGCGTCGGGCGACGAGTCCGGAGAGGGCCCACACCACGTTGCCCACCACGAACATCAGGATGATCGGCATCCAGGGGCCCGGAGCGTACAGCCTGCGCATCACGGCAAACGCCACCCCCGTGATGCAAAAAGTGGCCAGGATGGCGGCACCGAAGCCCCAGAAGAGCATGCGTTGCAGGCGCCTCCGGCGATGCAGGTGGTGAACGTGATGATGTCGGTGACGCTCGTGAAGGAGGCGATGGTGCCGGACCATGCGCTCGCGCCGCGCGCAGGGCTCGATCTCCCTCGCTCTCATGCGTCCGCCTTGGTGTAGACGTAGCCGATGCCGCGCACGGTGCGCAGCAGCTTGGGATGGCGAGAGTCGTCACCCAACTTGCTGCGGATATGGGAGACGTGCACGTCGACCGTGCGCTCGCTGACCGCGGTCTCGCCGCGCCCCGAAAGCTCGAGCAGCGCCTCCCGCGGCACCACGCGACCGGCGCGCCGCACCAGCGCGAGCAACAAATCCAGCTCGAGCCCGGTGAGCCCGAGCACCCGCCCCGAAAGCACCGCCTCCCGCTTGCCGACGTCGATCTCGAGCTCGCCCACCCGCACCCGCTCGTGGGCGGCCTCGGGCGACGCACGCCGGACGACGGCGCGCATGCGCGCCAACAGCTCCCGCGGGCTGAAGGGCTTGGGGAGATAGTCGTCGGCGCCGATCTCGAGCCCCACCACGCGGTCCGTCTCGTCGCCGCGGGCGGTCAGCATCACGATCGGGATGCGACTGCGCTCGCGGATGCGCCGACAGACCTCGAGACCATCCATCCCGGGCATCGTCAGATCGAGCAGGGCCACATCGAAGGCTCCCTGCTCGGCGCCGAACACCCGGGTGATGCCCGCGCGCCCGTCTCGCGCATGGGAGAGCTCCACCCCGTGCGGGGCGAAGTACTCCTTCAGGTGCTCGAACAGCCGATCGTCGTCGTCGATCAAGAGGGCGCGCAGGATCATGGCAGTTGCGGTCATTGTACCGGCTTCGGCCATCGCTCGCCGCGCACGTCGAACACGGCGGCCAGGGAGCCGTCCGCGACCATGCGTGCCAGGGCCCTGCGCTGCTCTGGGGTGAGCGCCTCGTGCACCATGGCCACGAAGTCGCGCAGGAGCTGCGCGACCCGTGCGAAGTGATCCCGCTGACGCTGCACGAGTTCGTCCAGCGCAGATCCGTCGAGCACGTCCGCGGCGAACAGCTCGGCGAGCTCCCGGCGCGCACCGCTCAGATCCCGACGCACGGCCTCCTTGCTCTCTCCGAGGGCGTCGAGGGCCAACATGATCGCCTTCTCCTGCCCGGGCGTGGTGTCGAGCTCCGCGAACAAGAAGTGCAACGGGTTCCGACGCCAGCGGCGGTGAGGGTGGCGGCCGTGAGCGTCGTGGTGATCGCCGTGGCGGTCATGGTGCAAAGCCCCATGCCCGCACGACCACGACGGCCGATGATGATGCAAGGGACCACGCCCATGGTGGTGCCCCCAGTGATAGCCGTCGCAGCCGGCGAAGCGGAAGAAGTGGCGCCGTCTCAAGATGACGAACGACCCGAGCAGGCACACGGAGCCCACGATCCAACCAATCATGCATCCTCTTTCCGGCGAACGAGACCTGTCGCCTGAAGAGAGCCTGCACTGCGGTGATGAAGGACCTTGCGGGCCGACTGTGAAGAAGTGTTAAGAGCCCGCCGGGCGTGCCCTCAAAAGGCCTTTTCGGCCGCGAAGGTCGGGATGATGCGCTGCAGGCCCATGAGCACGTGCTGCACGTTGTCCACGCGGATGCGGTTGTCGTACTCGGTGGTGCGCAGCCCCCCGTACACCGTGGGACGGTTCTCGATGTAGAACATGTCCACGCCGTCGACGTACTGGATCTGCATCGAGGCGCGGATGCCGCCGATGATGGCGTCGCGGTACATTTTGCGCCGCTTCTCGTCCTTCTCCATGGTGGCGAGCTGGTAGGCGTCGATCAGGCCCTCCATGTACACGCCCGTCGAAGACGCGTGAGGCTGTCCGTACTGGCGGCGATTGGGGTCGTAGAAGCGCCCGGGCTGATCGGGGTAGTCGGCCGTCTCCCACTGCTGCATGCTGAGCAACCAGTCATTCATCTCGAACACGAAATCACGCATCTCCGGGTAGTCGCGGATCTTCAGCAGCTTCACGTAAGCCTGGGTGTGCCAGGGGATGAACGCCGGGCTGCGCTTCTCGCGGTGCCAGGTGCGGTAGTACTTGAACGACTTGTCGATCCGCTTCCAGAGCTCCTCGTCGCGCGACTCCTGGTACAGCGTGGCCCACAAGAGCAGCGTCTCGCCCGGGTAGAAGTTCTGGTTGTCCTCGCTCTCGCTACCGAAGAACGAGTAGAACTGCCCGCTCGGCTTCTGCATGTGCTCGGTGGTCTTGCGCAGCGCCGTCTCGTACTTCTCGAACTCCGCCCGGAAGGGGGACTCCACGATCGCCAGCGCCGCCAGCGCCATCGCCCCGAGCCGCGCGTCGCCGTATTTGATCAGGCCCAGGTCCCCCTCCATCACGAAGAAGTGCGTGAGGTTGTAGGTGAGGTTCTTCTTGACCAGCTCGCGCAGCCGCGTGTCCTCCGGCTTCTCGTTGCTCAGCCGCACGAGACACACGGTGGCCATGAACTGCCGGATCATGTTGTTGTCGGTGGACTCGGTTTGTCGGCTCGGCAGCGCCATGTAAACCATGCGGCCGTCGGGCTGCACCTGCGTGGTGAGCCAGGTGGTGAGGCGCGCAGCGAGCTCCTCCGTGGTCTTTTGATTCACGGCCGAGAGCGGGATCACGGTGTTGCCGCGGAACATGGGCACCACGGCCGGGTCCTTCTTCACGCGCACGAGTAGCTGGTGGGCGTCGAAGCTCTCCGCCTGAACCGACGCCAAATATTCGTCCTTGCTCAGCCCGGCCCGCTTGCGGAACCTCTCTTCGACGTCCTCGAAGCGCGCGTTGCGCGCGATCATCTCGGTGGGGCAGGCGCGCTCCTCGTGCGACCCATGCCGGAGCCAGAGCCCGCGTACGCCGCGGTGCGTGTGCTCGAGGATGCCGCCCTTCTTGCGCGGCTTCTCGCGGCGATAGGAGTGCGGCAAGCACAGCTCCACCACATCGACGCGCTCGAAGAGGCCCGGCTGCCTCTCGACCAGCTCCACCACGCCCCTGAGCACCGCGTCCTGGGCGTTCTTCCCATCGAACCACCCCTGCTCGAGCTTTCTGCCGTTTTGGCGCAGCACGACGAACACGGGAGAGCTCGGGACGGGCGTGAGGCCGCGGAGCGCGCCATCGGCGCTCAACAGCTCCGCGACCTTGCGCGGGAGCCCTTCGGGGATGGTGGCCGGGTCGATGCGCGGCAGCGGGTCGGGCCCCCGTTTCCACAACAAAAGGCCCGCCACCAGCGTGCCCACGATCACCAGCGGCGCGAGCCACCTGAGCAACTTACTCCCCATGAATCCTCATCCCTCGGGCCGCTCGATGTTGGCCTCTTCGAAAGTGCGTACTTCGCGCATCACAGCACAAGCCGCCCGCAAAAGGGAGACCGCGAGCACGGCGCCGGAGCCCTCTCCGAGGCGCATGTCCAGCTCGAGCAGGGGCCTGAGGCCGAGCGAGGAGAGGACGAGGCCATGCGCGGGCTCTGCGCTGCGGTGGGCGGCGAGCAAGAACGGCACGATCCCGGGCTTGCGGCGCGCGGCGACCAGGGCGGCGGCGCCCGTGATGAAGCCGTCGAGCAGCACCGGCACCCCGCGTTCGACCGCCGCTTCGATCGCCCCCACCAGGCCCGCGATCTCCAGTCCGCCCAGCCGGGCGAGGAGCAGCGTGGGGTCGTCTCCTGCGTGCAGAGCGAGCGCGTCGGCGATCACCCGATGCTTGCGCCCAAGGCCCACGTCATCGATCCCGGTCCCGCGCCCGGCCACCGCCTCCGGCGTGAGCCCGAGCAGCGCGGCCACCAGCGCCGCTGCGCTCGTGCTGTTTCCGATGCCCATCTCGCCCAAGAGCAAGACATCGAGCGCTCCGAGCGCGCGGACCACCTGGGCGCCCGCGGCGATCGCCGCCTCGCACTCCTCTTCGGTCATCGCCGCTTCGCGCCGGAGGTTGCGCGTGCCTCGCCGGATCTTGCGCTGGATCAGGCCACCCGCGTCGCCAAAATCGTGATCGACGCCCAGGTCCACCACGTGGACCGGCACGCTCTCGCGGCGCGCGAAGGCGTTCACCACCGCGCCCCCGGCGAGGTAGCTGTAGACCATCTTCACGGTGGTCTCGCGCTTGTACGCGCTCACGCCCTCCACGGTGACCCCGTGATCGCCCGCAAACAGCGCGAGCTGCGGGTGATCGCAGCGCGGATAGGTCGTGCGCTGCAGGGCGGCGAGCTTGAGGGCGAGTTGCTCGAGCACGCCCAGGCTCCCCTTGGGCTTGGTGAGCTCGTCGTTGCGACGCGCCGCCTCTTCGGGGACGCGGAGCTCACCCGCGACCTGCCGGCGCGGGGCGGGTGGGCCGAGCTCCGCCGCGGGGATGGCGCGCGCGGGTCGCGCCCAGGCGTCTTCATAGACCAACCCCTCGAGCGGCAAACGGCGGGACCAGCCCACCTCCGCCAGCATCGGCTTCTTCGCGAACTCCACCGGATAGCCCATGGTCAAGTAGGCCACGGGCACCACGTGCGCCGGGATCCCGAGCAGCTCCTTCACCACCCTGGGCTCCATGATGCTCATCCAGCCAACGCCCACCCCCTCGGCCCGCGCGGCGAGCCACAGGTTCTGAATCGCGAGGCAAGTGCTGTACACATCCGTCTCGGGCATGGTGAAGCGCCCGAGCACGTGCTCGCCGCCGCGCGTCGGATCGCAGGTCACCACCAGGTTGAGCGGCGCGTCGAGGATGCCCTGCAGCTTGAGCGACTGATAGGCCCGCCGCCGATCGTCCTCGAACACCCGCGCCGCGCGCTCGTTGACCTCGACGAAGTGCGCGTAGATCGATCGCCGCACGCGCGGGTCGCGCAAGACGAGAAAGTTCCAGGGTTGCATGAACCCCACCGAGGGCGCCTGATGGGCGGCCTCGAGGATCCGCGCGAGCACCGCGTCCGGGACGGGATCGGGCAGATAGTTGCGCACGTCGCGGCGCTCGAAGATCGCGCGATAGACCGCGTTCCGCTCATCGTCGGAGAACCGAGAATCCCCATCCATGGCCAGCGGGTGGCAGACGGAAGGGGCCTATGCAAGCCGAGCGCGCAGCGGGCTCACCACTCCATGCCCAACGCGAGCAGCGTGCGCGCGACGAACGGCGACCCCACGAGCGGAATCTGCGCCTCGAGCCCCAGGTCCCAACAGCCCAGGATGCCCTGCACACCGAAGGCCGCGATCTCGCGCGCTTGGCCGTTCGTGTCCGCCACCGGCACCGCGCCGAACAGCCGGGCCGTGGCGCGCATGTTCGGGTGCAAGAGCAGCGCGAGGCTTATTCCGTGCTCCAGCTCCGAGGCGTTCATCGGCTGCACAATCGACCCCGCGAGCATGCGGTGATGGGCGTGCCCGGCGTGGGCGTCGTGGTGTCCGCCGACGGCGCGCCCGTAGATGGCTTCGAGCCGGAGCACGAACAGCTCGCGCGTGATCGAAAGCCAGAGCCCGGGCATCAGCATGGTGTGCCCCATTCCGAAGCCGAACTTCTCGTTGCCTGTGGGGAACGTGGCGGCAAGGCCCAGGCCCAAGGCGAAGCCGCTCTCGGCATCCCGATAGGCGGTCCCCCGGACCTCGAGCCCCACGTCGCCGAGCTCCGTGCGTGCCTCTCCGTTGCGCTCCAGGCGGTAACCGGGCAACGAGACCCCGGCGAACACCCAGGGGTGCTGGTAGGCGAAAGCAGCGTTCAGCCCCTGGTACTCTCCCTCACCAAAATCGTTGCGGTAGCTCGCGAAGACCGAGCCCAGGCTGGCCCGAAAGGCCTGATCCACCGCCGTGTCACCCGTGTGCATCGGCGGCGGGGCCATGTGGCAGCTCTGGGCCGATGCTGCCTGCGCGAGCGCGAGGGGAAAGGCGAGACCGGTAAGCAAGAGGGCGAAGCGAAGGAGGGGGCGCATGGCGACGGTGCAGATCTGGTGCAGATCGGCACGCGAGCAACGCGACCTATTGTCGCGCTGGGCCCTGGGCCCGGTCGTGGGGACGTGGATTCGCCCAGGTGACCCAGGGCGCCTGGCGCCCTCACAGGGCCGAGGTGATGGGTCGCGTGGTGGGCTTTTCCTGCGCGGCGGCCTCGAAGTGGAGGTTGTCGATGACCACCGTGGAGTCGAGCGAGGGATCGTCGCTGTCCCAGAGCATGAAGTGCAAGGTCAGCATCGAGCCGGGCTCCACGGGCACCACGGTGCGCAGCCAGCCGGTGGAGGCGCCGCCGACCTCCTGGTTCTCCGCCGTCACGCCGCAGGTCGCCTCCCCGCGATCGAAGCCCGTGCCAGCGAGCAACGCAGGTCCCAGCTCACATGGGATCTCGCGCTTGGCGAGATCGCTCTCGCGACACGACGCGAGCAGCGCCGTGTTCACGCCCACCAGATCGCCCCGCGAGTCGTAGACCACGTTCTTGTCGTCCTTGCTCCGCCGGTTCGCGTCGAGCCCCTTCGGGGTCGGCGTCATGAACACGACGAAGAAGTCGTTGAAGGGCGAGCACACCCAGCTTGGGTACTCGTGCGTGAAGAAGATCGAATCGAACGCGAGGCTGCGCGCGTTGCTCGGCGCGCGGAGATAGAGCTCGAGGCCCACGTCGTTGTAGGCCAGCGCGCCCTCCGAGCCCAGGGAGTCCGCGGGGCACTGGGAGGAGTCGACCGGATAGGGCGCAGGTGGCACGACGCCGTTACTGAAATCTCCCATCCCCTGGTCCGCCGAGGTGAACAAGTCGCACTCGGGGGTGAATTCTTTGTCGTCCGCATCGCGTGCGACGCCGGTCGACATCACGAACAGGCGTGCGCCCTCATGCGGCGTGACGGCGCCGAACGATTCCGGTAGCCACACCTGAAGCGGGTCTTCGAGCTCGTCTCCGCCGTCGATCCGCTTCCACTTCGCGCTCCGCAGGCCCCAGTGGCGATCGATCTGCGCCGCGACGTTACACATACCCAGCGCGCGCGCAGCGTCCGCGGGGGTGTCCGAGTCCGCGCGCAGCGGCGCGTCGCAGCTCATGGGTTGATCCAGGTCGGACCCATCGCAATCCTCGTCGATCCCGTTGCCCGGCACGTCGAGCGCGACCGGGTTCACCTCCGGATTGCAGTCATCACAGTCACCCAGGTCGGGAGAGAAGCCGTCGTAGTCGGCGTCTTGATGGCTCAGGGAAGTGGTGCAGTCGAGGGGCGGCCCGGCATCGCGCGTGGGCCTCGGCCCGCCGTCCCCCACCAGAAGGGGCTCGGAGGGACGGTCCGTGTCGGACCCGCAGCCTGCCCACAAGACCCCCGCGGCGAGCGTCCGGGCGGCAAACGAGAGCCACGTCTCTTCGAGGAACATGTCACAGGCCAGTCTACACCAAGTTCAAAACACGGCCGAGGCATGTAGAATGGGTAGATGGACCTGAGTCAGCTACGAGAACGGTTCGCTGCCCACGATGTACGCCGGGTGAAGGTCGGGGGCTTCGATCTCGATGGCGTCCTGCGCGGCAAGTACCTCTCGCTCGACAAGTTCTGGTCGGTCGCCGAGGCGGGCTTCGGGTTCTGCGACGTGATCTTCGGCTGGGACATCGGCGACGTTTGCTACGACAACACAAGCGGCCCCCAGTCGGGCTACCCCGACATCTTGGCCAAAATCGATATCGAAACGTTCCGTCTCCTGCCCTACGAGCCCAACACCGCCGCCTTCCTGCTCGACTTCCGCGGCCCCGACGGCAAGGCGCACTTCGCGTGTCCGCGCGGCCTGCTCAAGCGCGTCGTCGCGCGCGCGGAGGCCGCGGGTTACTCGCCGAGCTTCGGCGCCGAGTTCGAGTTCTGGGTCTTCCGCGAGACGCCGCAGAGCATGCGCGCGAAGCACTTTCAGAACCTCGAGCCGCTCACCCCCGGCATGTTCGGCTACTCGTGGTTGCGCGCAGGCCAGCACAAGGACTTCGTGCACGAGCTGCTCGACGCCTGCGAGAACTTCGACATCCCCGTGGAGGGTCTGCACACCGAGACGGGCCCCGGCGTGTACGAAGTGGCGCTCAAGTACGCCCCCGCGCTCGAGATGGCCGATCGTGCGGCGCTCTTCAAGACCCTGAGCAAGGAGGTCGCGTCGCATCACGGGCTGAGCGTCACGTTCATGGCCAAGTGGAACCCGAGCCTGCCCGGATCGAGCGGACACCTGCACCAGAGCCTGTGGGACAGCACGCGCGAGAAGAACCTGTTCGCCGATCCCAAGGCGCCGCACGGGCTCTCCCCCCTGGGTCGCCACTATCTCGGCGGCCTGCTGAGCGCGATGGACGAGCTGACCGCGCTCTACTCGCCCACCATCAACAGCTACAAGCGCTACGTGCCCGGCGTCTGGGCCCCGCTCAACGCGAGCTGGGGCGTGGAAAACCGCACCACGGCCATCCGGTTGATCCCGGGCGACAAGCCGAGCGCCACGCGCATCGAGTACCGGCAGACCGCTGCGGACATCAACCCCCATATCGCGATGGCCACCTGCCTCGCGGCCGGCCTGTACGGAATCGAGAACGCGATCGAACCCGGCGAACCGCAACGGGGGGATGCCTCGACGGATCCCTCAGGAAAGCGCCTGCCCACCGACCTCGCCAGCGCCGCGCAACTCTTGAAGCAAAGCGAGGTCGCGCGCACCCTGCTCGGCGCCCCCTTCGTGGAGCACTACGTGCTCACGCGCGAGTGGGAGATTCGCCAATACCAAAAGGCCGTGAGCGACTGGGAGCTCGAGCGCTACTTCGAGAGCATCTGACGTTGCGCGTTCGCCCGAGGTGGCGCGCCGAGTCCAGCGGCGCGCTCACGTCCACTTGGTGACGTGCCAGTTCTTCTTGCCGCGCTTGAGCAGGGCGACCTTGCCGTGCAAGAGGTCCTCGCTGCGCAGCTTGCGCGCGAGGTCGACCTTCTCGCCATTGACGGACACGGCGCCGCTCTCCAAGAACTGGCGCGCCTCGCGCTTGCTCTGGACGAGGCCCGTCTCCACCAACAGCTCGAGCACGGGATAGCCCTCGCCCTCGAGCTTCGACTTTTGGTGCTCCGAGTGGGGAACGTCCGCGAACACCTCGTCGAGCAAGCGCTCGCTGAGCGCGCGGACATCGCCGTCGAACAGGGCCCTCGAGGCCTGCTCGGCCAGCTTCAACTCCTGCTCGCCGTGCACGAGCTTGGTCATCTCGCTCGCGAGGCGGCGCTGCGCCTCGCGCTTGTGCGGCTCCTGTTCGTGGGCCGCCACGATGCCCGCAATCTCCTCCTGGGGCAGGAAGGTGTACCAGCGCAGGAGCGAGGCCACGTCGGCATCCTCCACGTTGATCCAAAACTGGTAGAAGGCGTAGGGGCTCGTCTTGTCCGCGGTGAGCCAGACGCTGCCTTTCTCGCTCTTGCCGAACTTCTTGCCGTCCGACTTGGTGAGCAGCGGGGCGGTGATGCCGAAGGCCAAAGGCTCTCCCCCGTGCTCGCCCTGGGCGTGCCGACGGATCAGATCGATGCCTGCCACGACGTTACCGTACTGGTCGGAGCCCGACATCTGCACGGTGCAGCCGAGCGTGCGGTACAGGTGCAGGAAGTCGTAGGCCTGCAGCAGCATGTAGCTGAACTCGGTGTAGCTGATGCCCTGCTCGCGGCTCTCCAGGCGCGTACGCACGGAGTCGCGCTGGATCATCGCGTTCACGGAGAAGTGCTTACCGATGTCGCGCAGGACCTCGAGGAAGCCCAGATGCTGGAGCCAGTCGTAGTTGTTGACCAGCTTGGCCCCCGAAGCGCCCGAGAAATCCACGAAGCGCTCGAAGACCTTGCGCTGCCCGGCGATGTTCGCCTCGACGCGCTCCTTGGTCTGCAGGGATCGCTCGCTGTCCTTGCCCGAGGGATCGCCGATAAGCCCAGTCCCGCCGCCCATCAAGAACACCGGCTTGTGGCCCGCGCGCTGAAAGTGCATGAGCAACTTGATCGGGATGAAATTGCCGATGTGCAGGCTGTCCGAGGTCGGATCGAAGCCGCAATAGCCGACCCGCCCACGGGTAGCGAGGTGCTTCACCAGCTCCTCGTTCGCTGTGGTCTGATACAAAAGGCCGCGCCACTTGAGCTCTTCGAGAAAGGACATGTCGGCCCAGGTTGTGGAGCGGCCAGCGCGCTCGCGCAAGGGACAGGCGGCCGGGGCTCTTGGACCACCGGCGGGCCCGGCGCGGTGCTCAGTACGCGTTCTGGCGAACCTTCCGCCCGAACACCGTCAGGAAGATGATTTTCAGGTCGAGCCACAGCGACCAGCTGCGGATGTACGCCAGGTCGTGCTCCACGCGAGCCACCATCTTCTCGAGCGTATCGGTCTCGCCTCGATAGCCGTTGACCTGGGCCCAGCCGGTGATGCCGGGCTTCACCTTGTGCCGGCGCATGTACTCGAGGATCTTCGTGCGATACAGGTGGTTGTGGGCGACCGCGTGCGGGCGCGGCCCCACCAGCGACATGTCCCCCGCGATCACGTTGAAGAACTGCGGCAGCTCGTCGAGCGAGGTACGCCGGATGAACGCGCCCACCTTCGTGATGCGCGAATCGCCGCGCTGCGCCTGCCTCACCTCGGCGCCGGTCTCCATCACCCGCATGCTGCGAAACTTGTAGACGTTGAACTCGACTCCGTCCTCGCCGTGCCGCGGCTGTTTAAACAGCACCGGGCCCTTCGAGGTGAGCTTGATGGCCAGCGCGACCAGCAGCATGGGGACGACGCAGATCAGGAGAAAGACGGTAGCCAGGAACAGATCCTCGCAGCGCTTGACGACGCGCTTGAGGCCGCGGAAGGGTGTGTCGTAGACGACGTGGTCGACCTCGGTGGGATCCAGGCTCAGCGCCAGCGCGAGCGCCAGCATGAAGCGGTCCTCGCTCAAATCGAGCTCACCGTCGGCGTCGCACACCTCGCGGGTCAGCTCGATCAGGCTGCGCCTGCCCACCACGGGACGCTCGGCCAGCTCCTCGGCCAACATCTCCAGGTCGAGCCCCGACGGGTCGAACGCGTGGATGCGCTGCTCGAGCCGCAGCGGAAGGTGATCGGTGCCGAGCAGCTCGCAAAGCAGGCGCCGGATCGCGTCGTGTTCGAGGTTTGAAGGGGGCCTGTCCGAGTGGGCCGCCGCGAGCAGCGCCTCCGCGACCGGAAAGAGGCTACTCACGCGGCTGATGCGGGGGCACGCCTCGTCCTCCTCGGCCGAGTTCTCGGCAAGCTGCGGACTCTCAAGGTCTTGTTCGCTCGAGAGATCGCGCGCTTCGAGCTCGCTCGCGGTCATGGCCCCCCCTGGTTGGCCGTGGTTTTACGCTAAATTGAGCGCAACGGCGAGGAAAACAGAGGCGCCCCCCGAGGGCTTGCGCGGTGCGCGCGATCTTGGGATCTTGGATCCATCGAAGACAGGGATTTCGCAAAGGAACTTCCATGCCTGCGTCCAACGACATCACGAGCGAAAGCCTGCCCCTCCAGAGCGGCCAACGAATTCCAACCGTGGGGCTCGGCGTCTGGCAGGCCCCCCGGGGGGAGGTCACGCGGCAGGCGGTGTTGACCGCCCTGCGCCTCGGCTACCGCCACATCGACACGGCCTACGTCTACGGGAACGAGCTGGACGTCGGGTGGGCCGTGCGCGAATCGGGCATCCCCCGCGAGCAGATCTTCGTCACGACCAAGCTATGGAACGACCATCACGGCTACGACGCCGCCCGGCGCGCCTTCGAGGTGAGCCTGCGCCGGTTGGGCCTCGAGTACATCGACCTCTACCTGCTGCACTGGCCCGTGCGCGGCAAGCGGCTCGACTCCTGGGAGGCGCTGGAGGCGCTCCATCGCGAGGGACTTGCGCGCTCGATCGGCGTGAGCAACTACCTCGTCCCGCACCTCACCGAGCTCCTCGATCACTGCGAGCGCAAACCGGACGTCAATCAGATCGAGCTCAGCCCGTTCTTGCAGCGGCGCGAGACGCAGGCGCTGTGTCGGGAGCACGGCATCGTGCTCGAAGCGTACAGTCCGCTGACGCACGGCCAGCGCCTCACCCACCCCGCGCTGATCGCCATCGGCAAAGACGTGCAGCGCTCTCCGGCCCAGGTCCTCTTGCGCTGGGGCTTGCAACACGGCTTCGTCGTGCTGCCGAAGTCCACCCACGCGGGGCGCATCGCGGAGAACGCAGACCTCTTCGACTTCGAGCTCTCGCCCGCCGCGATGGCGACGCTCGACGGCCTCGAAGAGAACCTGGTGACGGGCTGGGATCCAGCGACCGAGCCGTGACGCTCGCTCAGGCCCCCAGCGACACCCGGTAGAGCTGCTCCATATCGTACTCGGTGCAGGTGCGCGGGTTGGAGCCGTGGCAGCCGTCTTCCATGGCGAGCTTGGCGAGCCTCGAGATGTGCTCATCCCGGATGCCCACCGCGGCCAGGCCGTCCGGCAGCCCCACCTTGTGACGCAGGGCCCGGATGGCGCCGGAGCACTCGAAGGCGAGCGTGTCCGCGTCCTCGCCGCGCACGCCCAGCGCGCGCGCCACGTCGGCGATCCGGCCAGGCACCGCGCTGCGGTTGAAGTCGATCACCGCCGGCAGACAGAGCGCGTTCGCGAGGCCGTGGTGCAGGTCGTGCTCGGCGCCGAGCGGGTGCGCGAGGCTGTGACACGCGCCGAGCCCCTTCTGGAACGCGACCGCGCCCATCATGGAGGCCTTGAGCATGCCGCCCCGCGCGTCGAGATCGCGCGGCTCCCGCACGGCGCGCTCGAGGTACTTGCCGACCAGGCTCACCGATTTCAACGCGATCGCGTCGGCCATCGGGTGATCGCCCTTGGCGAGGAACGCTTCGATGCTGTGGGTCAGCGCGTCGAAGCCCGTGGCCGCCGTGAACTTCGCGGGCAGCGACTCGGTCATGCGCGGATCGAGCATTGCCACGTTGGCGATCAGCTTGGGGTGAAAGAAGATCGTCTTGCGGCCGCTCGAGGCCAAGGTGGCCACGGCGCTGCGGCCCACCTCGCTGCCGGTGCCGGCCGTGGTGGGCACCGCGATCATCGGAGGGAAGTTCGCCTTCATCTTGGCGTCTCCACCGATCGCGTCGTCGTACTCCTCGAGCGGCAGCGGCTCGGTGGCGAGGATGCGCACCATTTTGCCGACGTCGAGCGCCGCGCCGCCGCCGACCGCGATCACCGCGTCGGCGCGCGACTCACCGAAGGCCGAAGCGGCCGCGCGTGACTCGGCCTCCGTGGGGTTGGTGGAGATCTGATCGAAGCAAGAGACCTCGATCCCCTGCCCCTTCAGCGACTCTTCCACCGGCCCCAGGAGCCCCGCGCGCGTCACGCCCGGATCCGTCACGATCAGCGCTCGGGTGGCCCCTAGCTTCTTGGCCTCTGCGCCCAGATCGGCGATCGCGCCTACGCCGAACAGAATCCGCGTCGGATAGTTCCATGTGGCCTCTGCCATGCTCGACTCCCCTCTCGCGCGCTAGTCTACCGCCGCCCGCTCGCCGCGGTGAACACCATACAGCTCATGGATGATGTCCGCGTAGAGGGCCTGCACCTCGCGCCGGCGGATCTTCAAGCTGGGGGTCAAGGTGCCGTCTTCCACCGAGAAGTCGCGCGCGAGCAGCTCGAAGTTGCGCACCTTTTCGAACTGGCGGAAGGTCTCGGAGCAGCGCTCGATTTCCCGCGCGAAAGTGGTGCGCACATCGGGATGGGCCAAGAGCTCCTCCCGCGATTGCACACGGATCCCCTGCTCGCGGGCCCACGCCTCCAGGTAGTCGTACTCGGGCACGATCAGCGCCACGTTGTGGGGGCGACCATCGCCACAGAGCATCACATGTCGGATGAAGCGAGACGCCTTGAGCTCCGCTTCGAGCGGGCTCGGCACCACGTAGCGGCCGCTCTCGAGCTTGTACTGCTCCTTGATGCGGCCGGTGACGAAGAGGAAGCCTTCCTTGTCGATGTAGCCCAGATCCCCCGTGCGCAGCCCGCCCTCGGCCGTCAGCACGCGCGCCGTGTCTTCGGGCGCGTTGTGGTAGCCGGGCATCACGTTCGGGCCATAGACGATGATTTCGCCGTCGCGCGTGCTCGGCCCCACGTTGTGATCGATCATCACGCGCACCGAGGGCAGCGGCTTGCCGACGGAGCCGAGCTTGCGCGCGCCTGGCCAGTTGGTGCTGACGATGGGCGCGGCCTCGGTGAGCCCATACCCTTCGTAGAGCGTGATGCCGAGGCTGTCGACGAACTCGGCGACCTCGGGCGCGAGCTGCGCGCCGCCGCTGACGGCATAGCGGACCCGTCCCCCGAACTGCTCGCGGATGCGCTCGAAGACCAGGCGATCGTAGACCTTGGCCTTGAGCTCGATCATCCCGCGCGCCTTGCCCTGGCTGCGGATGCGGCGGCGCTTCCGGGCGTTCTCCAGGGCCTCGTCGAACAGGCGGCGCGTCATCGCGCCCTCTTGCCGGATGCGCTCCTGCATCCTGTCGTACAGGCGGTTGTAGAGCTTGGGCACGCTGAAGAGCAGGGTCGGTTTGACCTCCTGCAAGCTCTTCACGATCTCGTCCTCGTTGGGGGCGATCGCCAGGGACGCGCCCATCGCGAACAGCCCGTAGAACTCCACGATCTGACCGAACGCATGGGCCCAGGGCAAGAACGCGAGCGAGCGATCACTCGAGCTCACCGGGAAGATGCGGCGGAGATCGCTCAGCACAGCGGCCACGTTGGCGTGACTCAGCTGCACCCCCTTGGGACGCCCGGACGTGCCCGACGTGTAGATCAGCGCGCACAGGTCCTTGGGATCGAGACGCTGCACGGGCATCGTGGCGGAGAGCGCCCGCTCGGTGAGCTCGTCCAGCGAGATGGAGCCCGCCATCGCGCGGCCCGCCATGGAGATGAGGGCCAGATCCGGGTGCAGCTCGCCGCGCCAACCATGCACGGCGCTGGCGGCCTCGATGTCGTGGGTGAACACGAAGCGCGGGTTGGCGTCCCGGAGGATATCCAGCCAGTCGTCGTAGCGCTGGTAGGGATAGATGGGGACGAGCACGCCCCCGGCGGTGAAGGTGGCGAAGGCCACGGTCGCCCAGTCCGCGCCGTTGGGCGCGATCAGCGCCACCCGATCGCCGCGCTGAATGCCCAGCATCCCCAGCGCCGCGCGCAGCACATCCACCCGACTCGCGAAATCTCGGTAACTCAGCCAGTGCCAGCCCCGGCTCTCGCGCTTTCCGAACAGGGGCCGCTCGGAGTAGCTACGGACGCTGCTCTCGTACAGCTCACAAAGGTCTCTATACCTTCGGCTGTCGACCATGCTCTCCCGCCTCAATACAGGGACTTAACAGAAGACGAAGGCGCGACGTTCGGCTCCCGGGCGCCCCCGTTTTTCCACCATGCTCGCGGGCAAGACGGACCGCTTCGGGGGTGAGCCGCGCGTGTGGTTCCCGAGGATGGATTCGAACCATCATTAGCGGATCCAAAGTCCGCCGTCCTGCCATTAGACGACTCGGGAAAAAGTCAGCCGTGTTTAACCGATCCGCCCCATTTCTGCAAAAGTATCGGGCCCAAAGGGCGCCCGCGCACACGCGCCCTGCGCCACCGGCTCTTTGCGCGCGAGCCCCGAGAACGCTCAAGGCCCGCCTCCCAGCTTGCGAATGTGTTGAACCAGCGCTTCGGCTCCGGCCTCGGTGAGCTCCTGACCGAAAGCGGGCATCATCCCGCGTCCTTTCAAGATGACCTCGGCGAGCTGCGCATCGCTCCGCTGCGCCTGAAACGCGGCCTGCGTGAGATCGGGCATGGCGCTCCCGGGAGGCCGCTGTGGGCCATCGCCGCGGCCCGAGGCTCCGTGACAGCTGGCGCAACGCATGCTCCAGAGGGCCGCCACCGCCGCGCCCCCAGCTGCTCCCGCGCTCGCGCCCTCCCCCTGCCCTTCGGGGGCGACGACCGGGGGCGGCTGGTGATCCTCGGGCCGCCACTCACGCAATTCACCGGCGTCCTGGCCACAACCCGCCAAAAACGCGATTACCCACACCCACACCTTGCTCGGAGACGTCTGCACGGAGAAACGATGTGTACCGCGAGCCGGCCCCGAGTGCACCAGACATCAGCCGCCGATCAGGCTCATCCCGACCCGGGTGTGCTCGATCTCGGAAGGATCCACGAAGCCGTGCCCGGCGTCCTTCTCCCCGAGCGCACGGCGAATCGCCCGCGCGATCGCGTGATCGTCCTCGCCCGCGCGGATCAGATCGCGCAGCGAGAGCGCGCGCCGGGAGGCCAAACACGCGCGAATCTCGCCGCGCGCGTTGACGCGTACGCGGTTGCAGCTCGCGCAGAACTCCTCGGAGACCGCGGTGATGAAGCCGACCTTGCGTGTCGCGTCCGCGCGCCCGGCGAAGTAACGCGCCGGGCCCTGCCCCGGCACCGCCTCCGGTCGCTCCTCGACGCGGATGCGATCGCCGAGCAACCCGAGCACGCGGGTGCGATCGAGGAAATGGGTCGCGGAGAGCTTGGCCGCTTCCCCGAGCGGCATCAGCTCGATGAAGCGCGGCGTGACGTTCCAGGACCAGGCCCAGTCCACGAGGGCACCAGCGTCTTGCTCGTTCATGCCTCCGAGGATCACGGTGTTGGTCTTCACCTCGAGCCCCACGTCGAGGGCGGCGTGCACGCCCGCCAGCACGCGCGCGAGGTCTCCGCCGCGGGTGATCTGCGCGAAGCGCTCCGGGTCGAGGGAGTCGATCGAGACGTTGACGCTACGGAGGCCGGCCTCCCGAAGCGGGCGCGCGAGCTCTGCCAAACGGCTGCCGTTGGTGGTCATCGCCAGGCGCGTGATGCCGGTGCGCCGTGAAACCAATTCCACCAAGTGCACGATGTCGCGCCGCACCAGCGGTTCGCCGCCGGTGAACCGCACCCGGGAGACGCCGAGCTGCTCGAAGATCCCCACCACGCGCGCGGCCTCCTCGAACGAGAGCAATTCGGGGCGCAGCGCGTGGTCGTCCTCGCCGCCCGGCGGCATGCAGTAGACACACGCGAAATCGCAGCGATCGGTGACAGACAGGCGCAGATAGGTGTAAAGGCGCCCCTGCCCATCCATCAAGCGCGCCGCGGCCTCGCTCCCCAGGCCAGCGTCCGTGGATGGCCCATCGCGCGCTGGAAGCGCGCTCCTGCCCCGCGCGGGCAGGACGGTGTTCTGACCATGGATCGGCAGACGACGCGCCACGTCTCCACTCTTGGGCGCCCCGGCGTAGGACGTCAAGGAACGACCGGCGCGCTCGCTTCCCGAAGTGGGCGTAGGTGATCTACCCTGGATTCGCCATGTCACGTCGTCACTTGCTCAGCGTGCTCCTCTGTGGACTCGGGGCCCTGTGCTTCGCGCAGTGGACCGCGCGCGCCGAGCCCCCGGGAGCCTCCACCGCCCCGGCGGCCTCCACCGAGGAAGCGCGCAAGCAATTCAAGCTCGGCGTGGAGCAGGCGCGACAGGGACGCTGGGCCGAGGCGCTGCTCGCGTTTCAGGTGTCGTACGCGCTGGTCCCCACCCCGGCGGCGCTGTTCAACCTGGCCGGGGCCCAGCATCGCACCGGCAAGCTGCTCGTGAGCAATGCCAACTACCGGCGCTTCAACGCCAGCAAAGCCCCGAGCATCCAGGCCCACCACCGCAAGGCCGCAGAGACCCAGATGGCTCGAATCGAGGCCAGCATCCCGCGCCTGCGGGTGGTGATCGACGGGCTGCGCCCAGACGACCGCCTGCTGATCGACGACAAGCGCATCTACGTGAATGAGCTCGACCACGACCTGTGGGTGGACCCAGGCCCGCACACCATCAGCGTGCACCGCCCCGGAGGGCACGAGGAGGTGCGCAGGATCGAGCTCGCCGAGGGGGACCGGCGGCTGGTGCAGTTTCGCATCTTCTAGGGATCCGCCTGGATAGCCTGAAATGACTCCGTTCCGGGATGGGCCAGTCGGCCAAACCGACATGATGTTCAGTAGATAGACTTCCGTTTCCGAAAAGACGCGCTTCCTCGCGCCGGCCCTTAGACTCACCCTGGTCATTGCGCGAACCTATACCGGCCCCTATGATGGCCAATCCAAGGGGGTTGTCGTAACGCGCATGAGGAAGATGGAGCGCAGCGCTGTTCGTCGCAGGGTGAGATCCCCTGTGTTGAGCGCGGCCCCCGCCAGGGAGCCAGAGCTGGCTCCCGTGCGTTCCGCGCTCGTGGTCGAAGCGGATCCGGATCTGCAGACGCAGATGGCCCGCGCGCTCCGCAACGAGGGGTTGCAGGTGGTCGCCACCGGAAGCGGCGGCGGGGCGCTGGCGCTGGTGTCCGAGTGGGACGTCGAGCTCATCCTGATCGCTGAGAGCTTGCCCGGACGTTCAGGCGTCGACCTGGTCCGCGAGCTCCGACGAACCCGCCCCGGTTCACGCATCGTCATGGTGACCAGCCACGCGGAGCCCCGCTTCGAAGCTGCCGCGCGCGCCGCGGGCGCCCTCGGTTGCGTGGTGAAGCCACTTTTGGCCAAGCAGCTCCCTCGGTTGCTCGCGGAGTGCAGCGACCGGGTGCTCCCGCACGCGGTGCCCCCAGAGAGAGCGCGGAACGGGGTCTCACGCCGAACGCCAGCAGTTTCGCTCACAAACAGCGCGCACCCGACGCGCAGGGCCGTGGCAGAATAAGCGCCTCGTGAGCCTTTTGCGTTTTGTTCGCGGCCGGAGCCGCTCGCACCGTCGGGAGAGGGAGCGGCGCGCTGCCCGCGCTCCTGGTTCGCATCGATGGCGTTCCTGGACGAGCACCTGCCTCTGCTCGGTGGCCGTCGGCCTGGTTGCCGCCGCGGCGAGCGGAGCCGCCCCGAGCGCGTTGAAGACGATGCCCGTCTCGGAGATTCAGGCGGGCATGAAGGGCTACGGCCTGAGTGTCTTTCGGGGGACCACGCCCGAGCGCTTCGACGTCGAGGTGATCGGCGTCCTGCACAAGTTCAGGCCCGATCAGGATCTGGTGCTGATCAAGACGCCCCACCCGCTGCTCGAACACACGGGCTCGGTCGCCGGGATGAGCGGGAGCCCGGTCTACCTGGATGGCCGCTTGATCGGCGCCTACGCGTACGGCTGGTCCTTCGGCAAAGATCCGATCGCGGGCGTCACGCCGATCTCGAACATGCTCAAGGAGCTCGGGCGCCCGCGCCGCCCCGACGCCTTCCCGCTCGCGCCTCCCTTGAGCGCGGCCCCCGCCAAGCCCGTCGCTCCGCGCGGCTACATGGGCGGAGAGCGCCGCGATGCGTTCTGGGCACTCGACGAGCTCGGCCGAAAGCGCCGACCGCGCCTCGATGACCGCGCGCCCCCGCAGCTCGTCCCCTGTGCCACGCCGCTCTTGGTCGGAGGGGTCACGCCCGCGGCGGCCCGCGTGCTCCGGGAGCGCCTCTCGCCGCTCGGCCTGGAGGTGCTCGAGGCGGCCTCCGGAGCCAGCGCAGCGACCGACGCCGGACCGAGCGAATATGTCGATGGCGGCTCGATCGCCGTGACGCTCATTCGCGGTGACGTGCAGGCCACGGCGGTGGGCACCGTCACGCACGTCGCAGGTCGCAGAGCCGTCGCGTTCGGTCATCCGATGCTCGACGCGGGAGAGGTCGGCCTGCCGACCGCCACCTCACGGGTGATCCACGTGCTCGCGAGCGAGCGCAGCTCGTTCAAGATGGCGGAGGCGATCAAGCCCCTGGGCGCCTTGATCCACGATCGGCAATCGGCGGTCGTGGTGGACAGCGACGTGAGCCCGGCCGTGATCCCCGTGCGGATCCGCGTGCGGGGCGTCCCGGGATTGCCGCGCGAGGTCTGGAACGTGGAGGTCGCGAACCATCGACTGCTCACGCCTGCCATGGTGCTCACCGCGCTCGGCAGCGCGGTGGGGGCGACCCTGAACGACTCCGACGACATGATGTTTCGCGCGCAAAGCCGGGTGCGGATCAAGGAGCAGCCGGAGCAGCAGGTGATCGACGAGGGCCACGCCGGCAACGGCATCTCGCACCTCGGAGCGCTCGCGCGCCTGCGTGTGTTCGATCTGCTCGAGTCCGCATACGCCAATCCGTTTGGTCAAGCTCAGGTGGAGCGCGTGGAGATCGATCTCGACGTGCGCTTTGGGCGCGAGGTCAGCGAGTTGGTCTCGGCCCAGTTGGCGATGGACGAGCTCGACCCCGGTGAACCCGCGCGCGTCGTGCTCACGCTCCGCCCTTACGGTGGCCCCACCGAGCAGCGCGTGGTCGAGCTGCCGATCCCGGCGAGTCTCGCAGGCGAGCAGCTCGAGCTCGAGATCCTCCCGGGCGATCAGGTGCGCCTGCCACGCCCCATCCCGCGCAACCTCGGCGACGTACTCGAGAACGTGCGCGCCGGCCTGCCTGGCACCAGCCTGGTGTTGAGCCTGCAGCGCAAGTCCCGGGGCATGACGCTGGCAGGGTTCGTGATCCCGGATCTGCCGGGCTCGATGCTCGACAGCTTGGCCTCGAGCAACGACTCGGCGCGGACGCCGATGTTCGTCACGCATCAGCGCACGACGCTCCCCATGGGACGTATCATCACCGGTCAGGCGAAGCTGAGCCTGTCCATTCGCAAGGAGAGACAATGAAGCGCGCGCTCGCCTGGCTCACAGGCTGCCTGCTCCTGCCGAGCGCGGTGCTCGCGGTGTCCACCAAGAGCTTCGTGGTCGACACGAACGAAGCCTTCGAAAAGGGCAAGTTCGAGGGGACGGCCTCCCACACGCGCGGCGTGCTCACGCGCGGCATGGCGACCACGCGCGTGCCGCTCGAGGGCGTCCCGGTGGCTTACTCGAGCGCGGTCGGACCCGATGGCGCCATCTACGTCGGGACCGGCAACGATGGTCGGGTGTTCCGCGTGACCGCCGAGGGCGCCAAGCCCTTCGCAGACACCGAGGCCGCCGTGATCACCGCGCTCGAGTGGGTCGACGGCGTGCTCTTCGCGGGCAGCCTCCCGGGCGGACGCATCTTCGCGATCGACCAAAAGGGCGCGGCCAAGGAGCGCGCCAAACTGCCCGATGCCGAGCACATCTGGGCGCTGCGCTACGACCCCAAGAAGAAAGCGCTCTACGCGGCCACTGGCCCGAACGGAAAGCTGTTCTCGCTGGCTTCTGCGGGCGCGCCGCAGCTCGTGCACGATGACGTCGCCGAACACCTGCTCTGCCTGGATCGCGACGACGAAGGCCGGCTCTACGTGGGCACGAGCAACGGCGCCCGTCTGCTGCGCGTGGAGGGCACCAAGGTGAGCGTGCTCCACGACTTTCCGGGCCAGGAGCTCACCGCGCTCGATGTGGGCGGGGGCTTCGTGGCAGTGGCCGCCAACGAATTCCCCGAGCCGCCTCCGCCGCCGAGCAGCGAATCGACCAAGGACACCGGGACCCCCCGTCTGCGCAGGCCCAAGCCCGGCAAGGGCAAGCTCTTCAGGTTGGGCTTCGATGGCCGCCTCGACGAGCTGTACGCCTCCGATGGGGCCCACATCAGCGCGCTCGAGATCGAGCCCTCTGGCCTCGCGGTCCAGGTCGGGCTCGCGCAAGAGGGCCGCGTGGTGCGCGTGTCCGAGGATGGAAGCCGCGCCGTGTGGGCCGACGCGGACGAGCGCCAAGTGGTCGCGCTGCACCTCTCGAGCAAGCCCGCGCACTTCGTGACCTCGGATGGGGCCGCCGTCTACCGCGTCGAGGACAATGCCCGGGATGGGCGCTGGACCAGCGCTGCCCTCGACGCCAAGTTCCCCGCGCGCTTCGGCGAGCTCAGCTTGCGCTCCCAGGGCACCGTGCGCTGGGCGACGCGCTCCGGGAACACGGAGACCCCGGACGACAGCTGGTCCGCGTGGTCGGCCGAGAGCGCGACCTCGGGGCCCATCAAGAGCGCGGCTGCGCGGTTTCTTCAGGTCCGCGTGAGCCTGGTCGGAGACGCGCAACTCTACGGGCTCAACGCGTACTACCTCCCGCAGAATCAACGCGCCCGACTGCGCCACGTGCGCATCAAGCCCCCCAAGCCGCCGGACCCGAAAGCCGCCCCGCCCCCGCACAAGAGCGTCCTTTCGCTCACCTGGGAGGCCGACAACCCGGACGACGATCGCTTGCGCTATCGCTTGTTCTTCCGCAACGAAGCGCACGCGGCGTGGCTACCGATGCTGCGAGAACACGAGATCCTCGAGGCCAACACCTACGAGTGGGAGACCCGCACGCTTCCCGACGGATACTACCGTGTACGCGTTGAAGCGTCTGACGAGGCCAGTAACCCGCCCGCGTTCGTCACGCGCTCGGAGGTCATCAGCGGGCCGCTGCTCGTCGACAACCACGGCCCCGCGCTCTCGGGCCTGCGCGTGCAGGGCCGCGAGCTCTCGGGCGTCGCCAAGGACGCCCTCGGTCCGATCTCGCTGCTCGAGCTCTCCCTCGACGGCGGTCCCTACTTGCCGATCGCGCCGGTCGACGGACTGCTCGATACCCGCGAAGAGCGCTTTGTGGTCACGCTGGATTCCCTAGAACCAGGCACCCACATCGCCTCCGTGCGGGCGAGCGACGCCGCCAACAACCTCACGGCAGCCGCGCTCGAATTCCAAGTCCAACGTTGACTCGGGGCCGCTCCATCGCCTGCAATTCGGCGAGGGGCCCGATTGACGCACAACACCTGTCATCTCTATTCGTCCTTCCTCGCGCTGCTTCTCTTGTCGAGCTCCATGGGTTGCAAGGAGAGCTCCCCCGAGGATCGAGGCGCGCCTCCGCTCGCGGACGCGGGGCCCCTGCGCGACGCGGCGCTCGATCGCGACGCGGCGCTCGATGCGGACTCCGCCTCGGACGCCGCCGCTCCTTCGATGTCTGAGCCCGACGCCGCCTCCGAACTCTGCCCCCCGGAGAAAATCGTGGCCGAAGGCTGCATGGAGCTCGAAAACGGCAGCGAGGGGGCGAGCGATCTTTGCGATGGCTATGACAATGACTGCGACGGCTACGTCGACGAAGGCTGTCCGTGCGCCGCCGGCAGCGTGCAAGAGTGCTTCGCAGGCCCTCCCGGACGCGCTCACACCGGCGCCTGTCAGTTCGGCATCCAAGTTTGCAACGGCGACTCGGAGTTCGGTGGCTGGGGCGAGTGCGAGCGCGGCGTCTCCCCGGAAGCCGAGGTGTGCGATCGCCTGGACAACGACTGCAACGGCTGCGTGGACGATCGCGAGGACTGCCCGGTCTACATCGAGTGCCCCGGCGAAAACGACCCGCGGCTGCCGAGAGTGAAGCCGTTCGAGCTCACCACGCTGGATGCCGCCATGTTCTACAACGGCAACGACGTCGTAAGCACCGTGTGGAGTCTCAAGGGATCCCCGTGCGACGAGCTCTACGCGAGCATCCCGGGCTTCAAGTCGGGCTCGACCCTCAGCTACACGCTCGACAACGCACGGGCACAGAAGGCCCAGGTCCGCTTCACGCTCAGCGGCACGTACCTGGTGACCCTGACCATCACGCTCAAATCCGGTCAGGTCCTGAGCTGTACGTTCCCGCTCGTCGTCGGCGCGGGGGGCCTGCGCGTGGAGCTGTGCTGGGACAAGACAGGCCCCACCGCGGGCGGCCAGTTCGTGGACCTCGATCTGCACCTCGCGCTGAAGAACCGCACCAGCGCGTTCTTCAACACCACCGGCTCCGGACGAGACTTCTACACCGTCACTTTCGGGCAACAGAACTTCGCGGTCGCGAACGGCATCTGGGGGCACGCTCCCTCGCCGGACGTCACCGGCTGTTTGACCGGCAAACTGCCCGGGAGCGCCGACCAGATCCACGAGCTTCGGAACAACTGCGTGAACCCGCGGATCGACCTCGACAACCAGGGCAACACCAGCACCAATCGCTACCTGCCCGAGAACATCAACCTCGACAATCCGCGCGCCGGGGAGATCTTCCAGGTCGCCGTGGACCACGTCTCGCAGAAGGCGGTCCGGGTGAAGGCGCTGGTGAACGTGTACTGCGGCGGGAAGCTGCGCGGCAGCTATGCGATCGACCCGACAAAAACGGCCTTCAGCGACGACGCGGACGCACAACAAGAGCTCTGGCGTGTGGTGGAGATTGCCCCGAAGGTGAACGCTCAGGGCGTGACCACGGACTGCGCTCTGACGCCGCTGCACCCGCCGGACGCGCCCCAGGAGAGTCTCCTGACCGTCGGCGAAACCTCAATAGATTGGAGCGAGTAGGGGGCGGTCCGGGGGGCCTCCCAGGGCCTCTTCGCGCGCCGCGCGGGCGCCGTCCA
The DNA here is from genome assembly GCA_044507075.1 of Myxococcales bacterium. GTDB lineage: Bacteria > Myxococcota_A > Polyangia > Polyangiales > DASUME01 > DASUME01. Next base: position 65,699 of record JBIQKA010000010.1, on the reverse strand, counting down.
ACGTGTAGGATGGTGTCCCAGACCACCTCAAGTTTGGCGAGAATCCGCGTACAAATTGGGTGAAAGTGTGCGACACTGACGGCCTAAACTTATGACTTCCCAGGCTGTGGCTGAACCTGCTTCGCAACCCAAGGGACGCATCGCTCCCTTTGGCAAATACCTCCTGCTCCAGCGCGTGAGCGTCGGCGGAATGGCGGAGGTCTTCAAGGCTCTGCCGGCCGGGGCCAATCGCATCGATCAGATCGTCGCCATCAAACGCATCCTGCCGAACATCGCCGAGGACAGCGAGTTCATCGGGATGTTCGTCGACGAAGCGCGCATCGCAGGTCAGCTCACGCACCCGAACATCTGTCGCATCTACGAGCTCGGGCGCGTCCGCGGCGATCACTACATCGCGATGCAGTTCTTGTGGGGTCGCGACCTGCTGAAGGTCATGAACCGCCTCAAGAAGCTCGGCGAGGTGGTCTCCCCCCCAGCGGCCGCGTTCATCGGAGCCAAGGCCTGCGCCGCGCTGCACTACGCGCACACCAAGTGCGATGCCTCGGGCAAGCCGCTGCACATCATCCACCGCGACGTTTCGCCCCAGAACATCATCGTGGGCTACTCCGGTCAGGTGAAGCTCATCGACTTCGGCGTCGCGCGCGCGGCCTCGCAGAGCCAGAAGACCCAGGCGGGCATCCTCAAGGGCAAGTTCGGCTACATGAGCCCGGAGATGATCCGCAGCTTGCCCGTCGATCACCGCTCCGACGTGTTCGCGATGGGCATCTGCCTGCACGAGGCGCTCACGGGCTCCCGTCTGTTCTACGGGGAGACCGACTTCGCCACGCTCGAGCAAGTGCGCGACGCCCGCGTGGTGCCGCCGTCGGCCAAGGTGCCAGGCATCCCTGCTGCATTGGACGCCATCGTCCTCAAGGCGCTGGCGCGCGATGTGGAGGATCGCTACGAGTCCGCAGAGGCCCTGGAGCAGGCGCTGTACGGGTTCCTCAACTCCCACTATCCCGGCTTCGGCGAAGCAGAGGTGGGCCTGCTCATGCGCGAGGCGTTCAGCCAGGAGGTCACGCGCGAGAAGCAGCGGCTCGAGATCTTCTCCGACATGCTCAGCCGCGGGGCCCTGGTGCGCGGAGCCACCGTGCCACCGCTTCCAACGGAGCCTCCGCCGAGCGGCGAGCGCGCCGCCAAGAGCGGCGCTGGCGAGCCGGGCACCTCCGCCCCGCCCGATCCCCTGGTCGTCACCCGCCGCTCGGAGATGTCCGAGGAAGAGCTCGCCAAGCTCAGCGGCGAGCACGACGTGCACGATGAGCAGACGCAGATCTTCTTCAGCGCCGACGAGCTCGACGAGCTGCGCGAGATCGAGAGCGAACCGCGGCTGTCCCTGGACGACCTCCAGGTCCCCCCCGCACGCCCCCAGCCGGTGCGCCAGCCGCCGGTGTCCGACGTAATCATGCACGGCGGCGCGTGGGCACCTCGGCTCAGCGCACGTCCGGAGCAGCACGCATCGACGCCTGCGCCGTATCGGGCCCCCTCGGAGCCCCCGCAGCGCCCGAGCGGGACCTACGAGCGCAGCCATCAGCCCGCGTTCCAGTCGCGGCCCCTCGATGAGCGCCGGATCCCGACGATTCAGTTCAAGGCAGGCCAACAGGGCGCCGGGTTCGAGGAGCAGGCGACCCTGCCGCCCGAGCAGGCGCAGGAGCGCTCGCGCCGCCTGGTGCGCCGCTCGGCCGTGATCGGTCTTTTCCTGGTGCTGCTCGGCGGCGCCTATGGCTTCACGCGGATGGCGCAGAATCGTACGGCCACGCTCGAGATCGAGGGCCTGGACGATCCGGACGCCCTGGTGCGCATCAACGGCGTGCTGCGCGGCAACCCGCCGCTGACCGTGGATGACCTCCAGCCCGGCGTCCATGAGGTCGCCATCGACGCCCGCGGCTACGAACCGGTGCGCATCTCCGTACACGTGGCAGCCGGCGAGTCGCGCGCCGTGCAACCCACGCTCCGGCGCATCGAGAAGGCCGGCGCCGTGGTGGACAAGCTCGCCGTGCCCATCGTCGAGGCGAAACCCCCGACCGGCCCCACGACCAGCGAACTTCAGGTGCCGCCGCCCCCTGCCCCGCCCGCCGAGCCCGCCCATGCCGAGCGCGCCAAGCCGCCCCGTACCCGGGTGCGCGCAGCGGCGCCCCCCTCCGAGGACGAGGAGCAGCCGTCGGTCCAGAGCGCGAACGTGGGTGAGACCGAGATCGCCGAGCAGATCAACGAGGAGACCCTCGCGGAAGGTCAGGGCGAGCTCCTGATCAGCACCCTCCCCTGGTCGCGCGTGTTCATCGATGGGGTAGACAGCGGTCGCGACACCCCGGTGCGCTCGCTGCGCGTACCCGCGGGCGCCCATCGCATCGGGCTACGCACCCCCGACGGCGTGACCCACGACGTCGAGGTCGAGGTCGAGGCCGGCAAGGTCGTGCGCATCATCCGGCGATTTTAGAGCCCCCGCACCCAAATGCCGCGCTCATCCGCGTCATCGCGTTCGTCCTCGTACCCGTGAAGCGTGGTCGTGCGCGTGCGCGACTCGCTCATTCCTCGGGGTCCTGGTTACGCTCCCGCGTCGCGCTCCCCGCCTCGGGGCTTTCCTCGCGGGCCTCGGGGTTGTTGCGCCCCTCCTCGAAACCCAGTTTGAGGCGACGCATCACCGCCTGTCGCTGGCGCTGCTTGTAGGCCGCGTGGCTCGCCTCTCCGAACTCGTTCGACTGCTCCGTCTCACGATCGACGAGCTGAAACTCGGCCTGCACGAAGATCACCGGCCCGAGCGACCAGCCGGCGGGCGGCACCTGCTCCAGCATCTCGCGCTCGAGCCGGATGGGCATGTCCACCACCAGGTGCACGACGCGGTAGTTGTTGGCCGTGAAGCGGTTGTCGACGCCGTCGTTGGTGCGCTCGAGGTCGGCGCTGAGCTGCAGACGAGGCAGGAGCTGGCTGAGGTTTTGGTTCTGCTCGCAGTAGCTCTTGAAGTCGAACATCGAGTTGGTCGACTGCCCGGGGATCACGTAGTTGAACGGGAACACCTTCTGCATCAGGTAGTTCAGCGTGGGCCAGATGTCCTCGGGCGAGCGCGTAACGATGCGAAAGCGGAGCTTGTCGTAGATCTGCGCGGCGACCGTATCGCGCTTGGAGAGCAGCTTGGTGTACAGCGAGTCCTTGTTCTTGCGGCCGCCGATGAACTCGAGGATCGGAAAGCCGCGCGCCAGCATGCCGCCGATCACGCGGTAGACCTTCTCCTCCACCAGATGGAACACCTCCTGGTCGGAGACGGGCAGCATGAACAGCAGCTCGCGCGCGTCGAGGTGGTGGATGATGTGCATCACCTTGAGGATGGTGCAGGCGCAGAGCTGGCGATGGCCGCGGAACGAGGCCAACTCGAGCAGCTTGGGTAAATCCGCCTGGCTCACCGGCTTGGGCACCGGGAAGTCGAAGTTTCGCCGCAGGTAGCTGATGGCGGCGTTCTTGACGGCCTCCACGCGGGCCACATCGGCGGCCTCGTCGAGCTGCATCTCCTGCACGGCGATGAACTCGTCGATCTCGCGCCGGCTCTCGAAATTGAGGCGGTGCCAGTCGATCACGGATCCGCCGCGCAGAGCGAGACGCACGGCCTCGAGATCCGCCAGGGTGAGCGCATCCAGCGTCCGGAAGCCCGAATCGCGCAGGGTCTCGGACATGGCGTTCGCGTTCAGGTGTTCGAAGATGAAGAAGAGGGCGTGGAGCGGGTCGCGGTGCGGGCCGCGCCGTTATTGCGGCTCAAGAAGACGGTGCCCAAGAAGATACCGACCGTCACGCAGAGCACACCCAAGTTTCCCCAGAAGATGCCGTTGCACCCGGAGCTCGTAAGCAGAGCTGCAAGCAACAACGAAGATCGCAGCGACAACATCAACCCTCCCGCTCAGACCATCCGTTCATGGCCTTCGAATCGAAGCCCCGCCCATCGACGCCCCGCGGCGTCGCCGCGTGAGGGTCACCGTGTAGGTGACAGTCGCACACCGGCCACGAACGGTCAAAGGATCTACTACAGGCCACGCGCGCAGCAAAGCATCGCATGGGGGCTAGGCAGCACGAAAGCCCCTGCGCACGTCGAAAGACGGATAAGTGGGGACGCTCCACCGGGGCCCGCGCGCAGGTCCGCGCCAGGCGCTCGCCGGGACGGCGATCTCCGGGCGAACGCGCCACCGCGAAGATTGAACCTCCGTGTCCCTGAACAGGCGCGCGCGCCCGCTGCCAACGCGGGAGCCACCTTCGATCACTGGTCAGGGCGCGTCAGGTGGGGGAGACTATGAGACCAGGAGCTGAGATGACCGACTCGATGATTCCGCCTGCAAGTCCAGAGTCCCTCGCCATTTTGCCGCTCCGCAATTCCGTGCTGTTCCCTGCCTCGGTGGTGCCGGTCAACGTGGGGAGGCCGCGCTCGGTGCGGCTGATCGAGGAGGCCTTCGGCGGCGAGCGTCCGACCATCGGCGTAGTCGCGCAGAAGATCGCCGAGACGGAGGATCCTCAGTTCGCCGACCTGTATCAGATGGGCACGGTGGCGCGCATCCTCAAGGTCATCCGCCTGAGCTCGGGCAATTACAGCGTCGTGCTGCAGGGCGTCGCGCGCATGCGCATGCTCGAGCCGATCGAGACACGCCCCACCCTGCGCGCCCGCGTGGAGCGCATCGCCGAGAAGCCCGGCCGAGACGTCGAGATCAACGCGCTCACCGTTCACCTGCGCGAATCCGCGCGCAAGCTGATGTCGCAGCTCCCGCAGCTCCCGCGCGAGGCCGCCCAGGCGCTCGACAACGTGCAGGAGGCGGGCGCGCTCGCCGATCTCGTGGCCTCCAACCTACCCGTCCAGACAGCCCAAAAACAGAGCGTGCTCGAGCTGCTCGACGTGCGCGACCGCTTGCGCAAGGTGCTCGAGCTGTTGAACCGTCAGTCCGAGGTGTACCGGGTCAAGCAGGAGATCTCCACCATGGTGCAGGAGGAGATGTCGCGCTCGCAGCGCGAGTTCTTGCTGCGCCAGCAGATGCGCGCCATCCGCCGCGAGCTCGGCGAGGGCGAGGACGACGAGGACGAGCTCGAGCAGCTGCGCGATCGCATCGCGCGCGCCGACCTCCCGCCCGAGGCCGAACGCGCCGCGCGCAAGCAGCTCAGCCGCATGCGCACCATGGCCGCGAGCGGCGCGGAGTACCAGGTCGCGCGCACCTACGTGGAGTGGCTCTCCGACCTGCCGTGGGGCAAGGCCACCCCCGATCGCCTCGACGTAGCCGAGGTGCGCCGGGTGCTCGACGAAGACCACCACGGACTCGAGCGCGCCAAGCGCCGCATCGTGGAATTCATCGCGGTGCGCAAGCTGCGCATGAACCAGCGCGGCCCGATCCTGTGCCTGGTAGGGCCGCCGGGCGTCGGCAAGACCTCGCTCGGGCGCTCCATCGCGCGGGCCACCGGCCGGCAGTTCGTCCGCGTTTCTTTGGGCGGCGTCTCCGACGAAGCCGAGATCCGAGGCCATCGCCGGACGTACGTGGGCTCGTTCCCCGGACGCATCATCGGCGCCCTCAAGAAGGCCGGCGCAAAGAACCCGGTGCTGATCCTCGACGAGATCGACAAGCTCGGGCGCGACAACCGCGGCGATCCGGCGAGCGCGCTGCTCGAGGTGCTCGATCCCGAGCAGAACAGCACCTTCACCGACCACTACCTGGAGGTGCCGGTCGATCTCTCCTCCGTGCTGTTCATCGCCACGGCGAACCGCCGCGACACCATCCCAGGTCCGCTGCTGGATCGCATGGAGGTCATCGAGATCCCCGGCTACACGCGCGAGGAGAAGAAGGCCATCGCCCGGGACTTCTTGATCCCGCGCCAGCTCAGCGAGCACGGACTGACGCCCGCGCGCTTGGAGTTCACCGAAGAAGCCATCGACACCCTGGTCGATAGCTACACGCGCGAGGCCGGCGTGCGCACGCTCGAGCAACGCGTGGCCGCGGTGTGTCGCGCCGTCACCGTGCGGCTGGCCCGCGGTGAAGACGTGTACGTTACCTGCGACAACGCGACGATTCAGGAGGTGCTCGGGCCTCCCTCGCACGAGAAGGCGATGGCCGAGCGCCAGGCGGAGGTTGGCATCTCGGCGGGCCTCTCCTGGACGCCCTCGGGCGGCGATTTGATGTTCGTGGAGTCCATGCGCATGCCGGGCAAGGGCATGGTGCACCTCACCGGACAGATGGGCGACGTGATGAAGGAGTCGGCCGCAGCCGCCTTCACCTACCTGCGCGCGCGCGCGACCAAGCTCTCCCTCGACGCCGACTTCCTGTCGAAGATCGACGTGCACTTGCACCTTCCCCAGGGCGGCATCCCCAAGGACGGCCCCTCCGCAGGCATCGCCATGCTGGTCTCGCTCGCCTCGATGCTCACGGGCATCAAGGTGCGCCCCGATGTCGCGATGACGGGCGAGGTCACCCTGCGCGGCAACGTGCTCAGGGTGGGCGGCGTGAAAGACAAGTTCCTGGCGGCCCACCGCGCCGGGATCAAGCACGTGATCTTGCCCAAGCTCAACGCGCCCGATCTCGAGGAAGTCCCCAAGGAGATCCGCGACGCCCTGCAGGTCCACCTGATCTCCCACGTGGAAGAGGCGCTCAAGGTGGCCCTCGAGCGCATGCCGCCCGCGGCCTCGGAACGCCACGTCGCGGCGATGCCGACCTGAGCTCGACGAGCCGCCTCCATGCTGTTCACTCTCCGCACTGCGCGCTGGGCGTTCGCTTTCTCGCTGTGCATGGGCGTGACGCTCTGCATGCTGCCGCTGGTCAGCAGCTGGGGGCATGAGAGCGCGCTCGTGTTGTCGCTGCTGCTCTCGCCCTGGGCCTCTGCGCTCGGCGCGCGCATGGCGATCCGGGCCCGTGGCCGCGGCGTGCGCACCGAGGCCCTGATCGGAGAGGCCATCCTGGGCGGCTGGCTCCTGGTGGCGATGCCCGTGCTGATCCTCGCGCTCAACGCGCTGCGCGTGAAGAGCTGCGATCCCTGGCGCGGGCTCTCGTTCTTGGCGCTCGGGCCATGGATCAGCGTCAGCCTCGCGGCCGTGTGCGGCTGCGCGTTCGGGGTTTCGGTTCGCTCAACGCGCCTGGCCACGTGGTGCGCCGCGTGCTTGCCGATCGCGGCCCTGGCGCGTCCGATCTACGACTTCCTCACCACGCCGGGCATCTTCGCCTTCGGCCACTTCTTCGGATACTTCCCCGGCACCTTCTACGATCGCCGGGTAGACGTGCCCGACGCGTGGCTGAGCCACCGCGCGCTCTCGGCGGCCATCGGCTTTGGGCTCTGGGCGTTCATGGCCGGAAGCCGCCAGCCCCGGAGCGGGATGGTCGTGGTGGCAGGCCCGCGCCGCAACCCTGTGCTCGGAGCCCTCGCGGTGGTCACGGCCCTGGCGGCGTTCCTGGTGGCGAGGCAGGGCGAAGAGCTCGGTCATCACACGAGCGGCGCGTTCATCGCGCACAAGCTGGGACGCGTGATCCAGGGGCCACGCTGCACGCTGGTGGTGCCCCGCGAGCTCAACGTGACTGCGAGCATGCGCCTCGCCGAGGACTGCGCCTTTCGCGTGCAGCAGCTCGAGCAGACCCTCGGCGTGACGGAGCGAGAGCCCATCACCGCCTATTTCTTTCGCTCGCCCCAAGAGAAGCGCGCGTTGATGGGCGCGATGCGCGTGTACATTGCCAAGCCCTGGCGCCGCGAGGTGTACCTGCAGCACGCCGACTTCCCCCATCCGGTGCTGGCCCATGAGCTCGCCCACGTGGTGGCCCGCAACGCCGCCTCGGGGCTCTTCGGCGTCCCCGGAAAGCTCGGCGGCCTGATCCCCGAACCCACCTTGGTGGAAGGCATGGCCGTCGCCCTCGAGCCCGTCGCGCGCGACGAGCTCACGCCGCATCAGTGGGCAAAAGCGGCCCACGAGGCCAAGATCGCTCCGTCCCTCGAGGAGATGCTGGGCCCGCGCTTTTTCAACCACAACCAGGCGCTCGGCTACACCCTGGCGGGCAGCTTTCTGCGCTTCGTGCTCGACACGCGGGGCGCCGAAGCGCTGCGCAGACTGTACTTCGAGGGCGATCCCGCGCGCGCCCTGAACGCGCCGCTCGATCGACTGGAGGAGCAGTGGAAGGCCTTCCTCTCGAGCATCCCGCTGCCCGCCCCCGCGTTGGCGCTGGCCAAGCAGCGCTTCGAGCGCGCCGGGGTGTTCTCCCAGGTTTGCCCCCACGCCATCGACCGCCTCGAAGGAGAGGTCTCGGCCGCCCTCTCCGCCGGCGATCTCCCGCGGGTGATCGAAAAGTGCGGCGAGGTGCTGGCCATCGACCCGAAGAACACGGGGACACGCGCGATCCTGGCGAGCAGCCTGGCCCGCTCCGGCAAGGCCCGCGAAGCCGAGGTCGCGCTCGAGGCGCTGCGCGGACCTCCGAGCGCCCCGCGCCCCACCATCGCCCGCGCACAAGTGGGGATCGCGGACGCCGCGTTCATGGCCGGCTCCTATGCGCACGCGGAACAACGCTACCGTCACCTGATGACCGAGCCCCAATCCGAAGCGGAGCTCCGCCAGCTCGAGGTCAAGCTGTTGGCGCTCGAGGCGGGCGATCCCACGCGCCACCTGATCGGCGAGCTGCTGATCGGGCGCGTGGGCACGCCGACCGATGGCCGCGCCGCGATGCACCTGATCCGCGAGCTGGGCGAGGTGCGAACAGATGGCCTCTCCGCTTACCTCGAAGCCCGCCAGCTGCTCAACGCCAAGCGCCCCGATTTGGCCCTCCCGCTGGTGCGTGAGGCTCGCACAGCGGGCCTCCCCACGCAGCGTCTTCGGCTCGAAGCCCTGCGCATGCACGCGCTGAGCGCCCTCCTCACCGGTGCGCTCGACGAGGCCCAGGCCTGCTACCAGGAGCTCGCCCACTTCCCCGGAGCTTCGCTCGCTCAGAAGCTCGAGGCAGACGACTTCTTGGCCCGCATCACCTTCCGCCGAAACCTGCTGCGCTAGCGTCGCGCGCATGGGCGGACGCGCCGCGATCTGCGCCGAGAGCAAGGTAAAAGGGGCCGCGGTTTCCCGCAGCCCCTCGCTCCTTACGACCTGGCGCCTCGCTCAGTGCGCCGCCGCCGTCGCGCCGCTCGCGCCCTCGTTCTTGAGCAACACGAAGCGCATGGCCTTGAACTCGGCCTGACCCATCGTGTAGAGCACCTCCACCAACGTGCGGTAAGGGGTGCGCTTGTCGGCGATGATCTGAACCTCGCCCTTGAACGCTCGCCCGCCCTGGCTCTGCGCGATCAGCTTGAGGCGATCGCGGTGCAGCTGAAGCACGTTCAAAAGAGGGGTCACCAGGAAGCCGTTGGAGCCACCCTGCTTCTGGCTCGGATCGACCTGGCCGTTGCGCAACGAGAGCGCCTGCTTGCCTTCCACCACGATCTCGCTGGCGGAGATGGTGATCGAGAGCGCGGAGTCGACGTCCTTCTGGGAGGTCGATTGCGGGATCTGCAGCTCCTCGCTCTGCACCACGTTCGCGGCGCTCGACTGCGCGAAGCTCTGGATCAGGAACACCAGGAGGATCGTCATCATATCCATCATCGGATAGATGTTGAGACCCATCTCCTCGTGCGGCTGGTGCTTGCCCAATCGGCGACGGATGATCCGCTTGACTTGGGAGGCCGTTGCTACGGGCTCATTTCCTTCAGACACGGCAGAAGCTCCTTAGCAAGCCCGCGCTTTGAGCCGCGAGCTGCGACATGCGCTCAGCGCACGCCAGCCGAAAGCAGAACATCGGGAAAGAGTGCTTGGTCGCCGTCGCCCCGCACGGCGTCCATGGCGGCCACCACGTGCTCGTAGTGGATCATGGGGTCCGCGCCGATGATCACATCGCGCTCATCGGAGAACTTCGGCACCGCCTTGATCTTGGCGACGCACTCAGTGAGGCCCTTCCAGTCGTACTTGTCGCCGACCTTGGGCACGGTCAGCACGCGGCCCGAACTCACGTCCTGGCAGCCTGGCGCGAGCTTGCCGCCCGATCCGGTCACGATGACGCCCGCGTCGGTCACGGTGACGTTGAGGTTGAGACCCGGCTCGGATGCCACGCCTCCCCCCGAACGTCCACCGAGCTGAGGCAACTGCGCCTCAATCTGGACAATCGCCAACACCGCCTCGCTGGTCGCGAGCAGGAACATGATCAGATTCACCACGATATCGAGGAACGGAACGATATTGAGCTCGCCCGCGATCTCGGATGGGTCTGGTTCGTGAACCTTGGTGCGACGGCGAATGTACGCCCGCTGCTGCGCAGTCAGTTTCGCCATGTCACTCGGGCTTTGCCTTCAGCGTGAGCAGGTTCTCGAGCTTCATCGTCGAGCGCTCCATATCGAGCTTAATCTTCTTCTGCTGTCCGTGAAGGATGAGGTGGAAAATCATGCAGAGCACCGCGATGCCGAGGCCGAGCGCGGTGTTGTACATGGCTTCCGAAATACCCTTGGAGAGCAGCGCCGACTTCTGCGAGGGCTCCGCGAAGGCCACCGCCGCGAAGGCGCGGATCAGACCGGAGATGGTCCCGAGCAGGCCGATTAGGGTGGCGATGTTCGCGAGCGACCAGAGGGCGCCGATGCGCTTCTCCAGTTCAGGCATGAGCTCGGACATCCTCTCTTCCATCGACGCGATGATGGCGTCCTCGCCACGGTTGACCTGGGTGAGGCCGGCCTTGACGACCTGCAGCAGGGGCAGCGGAGCCGCCTCGCAGAGCTTTACCGCGCGATCGATGTTGCCGGCCTGCACCAGCTTCCGGATCTGGGCCATGAACTCGCGGCTATTCACACGGTACTTGGTGAGGATGTAGACCGCTCGCTCCGCAATGATCGCGAGCACCAAGGCGAGTACCGCCAGGTTGACGAACGAGAACGGCGCTCCATCAACAAGCGCCTCCCAGACCTTTTCCATCAGCTAGGCTCCTTTCGAGTGCCCAAATGCTGCAAATCCCCCGGCTCAAGCCGTCGCCGCGCGCCTGGGAAGAAACCGTCGTCACCCCAGAGATCAAACCCGCGACGCCCCAAGGCTAACGGGCCTCTGTAATCGCGACCAGTTTTTCGCGCGCTCATCGTCCCCCGTGAGTCGCAACTGCATGAGGACGCTACCCCACCAGTTTCTTCCTTGTCAACGAGGGTCAATCACTGGGGTGCGCCTTTTTTCGTCGCAATGTCGTTCTCTTGCGGCGGTGGCCTGCGGGCGCCGAGTCTCCTACCCGGGGCCGCCGGAGATCCCGCCGCCCAAACCGCCGGGCGAGGCTCGCCATCCAAGCCCGAGGGGCCCGGAAAATCACCTCGTAACCGGGGACGCGCGGGCTCAGAGACGCGGTTGGCCCCTTACGGGGTGGATCGGCGGATCAAAGTTGCGATCAAATCGGGAACCTCGGCGCCTGGCCAGACACTAAGGACCAAATGGCTGTAAAACCTCCGCGCTCGAAGGTCGCTCCTAGCGGTGCCCCCGGCATCCCTGGCGGCTCCACGGCGTGGTGCGCGCGGGAGCCTCGTCGCGGCGCCCTGCAGCATCCCCCCATGGTTCCCTACATGGTCGGACGTTCGCACCGACCGGGCGCGCTGCGGTTCAGACGCTCTTCTGACCACGCGCCTCAGGCTGCTTCCACTGTACGAATCCAGTGCGGGCAAGCGCGCGGGTTTGCGTTGTTTTCAGAGCATCGCTCTACGACGTGGACGCGTAGTCTCTACGCTCACTCCACTGTTGACACCAAAACCGCCGTCTGTATCATCCGCTCTCACCGTAGCGTGCGGAATCTGCGGTTTTCAGAGGTTTTTACTAGCTTTTCGCGATCACATTCAGACGAACTCGCGCCGGTCATCCCGAGCACACCAGGCCTTTCCCCAGGTGACGCGAGCGACCTCTGATTTCGGGTTTTTGCCCGTCAGCCTCTCGAGGGGACGCGGCGAGCGTGATTGAACACGTACTAGAGAAAAGACGCGTTGACCGCCGAGGCGGCGTTAGAGGAGGAAAAGAAAATGGCTGGTCTCATGCATGCGTTTGAGGAGGGCGGCTGGGGCATGTACCCCATTTTGCTGTTCCAGATCATTGCTGTCGGCGTCATCATCGAGCGCTCGATCTTCGTGTACAAGTCGTCCATCAATAAGGACGTGTTCCTCGCCACGATGCAGAAGTGCATCCTCGCTGGCGACGTCGGGCGCGCGATCAAGATGTGCTCGGCTGCCAACGCGCCGCTCGCGCGCATCGTCAAGGCCGGCCTCATGAAGGTGAACCGCCCCGACGGCGAGGTTCAGGCGGCCATGGACGAAGCGGCACTGCGTGAGCTGCCCAAGCTCGAGGAGCGCACGGGTTATCTCGCTCTCCTCGCGAACCTCGCGATGCTCTCGGGCCTACTCGGCACCGTGGCGGGGTTGATCGAAGCGTTCGGCGCCGTCGCGGGCGCGGACGCCGCCTCCAAGGCAACCATGCTCGCGAAGGGCATTTCGGAGGCCATGCACTGCACGGCGTTCGGTCTCTTTGCGGCGATCATCGCGCTGATCGGTTTCGCGCTGCTCAACGGCAAGACCCAGCACCTGCTCGACGACATCAACGGAGCCACGGTGCAGGTTCTCAACCTGGTGGTCGGCAATCGCTCCAAGATCAACATGAGCTCGCTGCAGCAGGCTGCGTGATCTCTAGGACTGGCATCGAGGGCTCCGGAGCGAACCTCCGGCCGTCCCTCGGGCCATATGGTGGCGAGGTACTCCCATGGCAAGCATAAGCGCCGGTGGCGGACACGGTGGAAAGAAGAGCGTGGATCACAGCATCCCGCTGGTTCCGTTCATCGATTTGTTGCTCTGCTGCGTGATGTTCCTGCTCGTTACAGCGGTGTGGAATCAGTTGGCGCGCATCAACGCCAATCAGCAGCAACCTGGCCAGCCATCGATGGACTCGCCTCCGCCCGAAGAGCCTCAGATCAAGCTGATCCTCCAGGTCCAGAAGGCAGGCTACGTGCTGGCCACAACGGCCGGCGAGAAGACCGAGATCCCGAAGAGCGGTGATTCTTACGACGTCGAGGAGCTCGTCAAGAAACTCAAGGAGCGTCGTGAGCTCGAGCCGAACAAGAAGGACATCACGGTCTCTCCTGAGGACGGCGTGTTGTACGTGGACGTCGTGAAGGCGATGGACACGGTTGTGGGCGAGGGGTACGAGGCGATGTCGTTGTCTGACGGCTCGGCTCTTTGAAAGACGGACAAACGTATGGCGATCCATAGACCCGGAAAAGTCCTCCTCAAGAACGTCCCGCTCAAGTTCGTCCGCTCGAAGGTATCTGGCGGTGGCAAGAAGTCGGTCGACCACGAGATCCCGCTCGTGCCGTTCATCGACTTCCTCGTGACGCTGGTCGTTTTCCTCCTGACCTCGTTCAGCGCTTCGGGTGAGCTCCTCGCCCAGCAGCCGAACCTCAAGATGCCCGATGCCCACAACGTGGTTGACCTCGAGCCTCAGCCGGTCATCGCCATCAATCCAGACGTGATCACGCTGGACGGGCGCCGCATGGCCGACACCCGCACCCTGGAGGCCGACGCCCGTGTCGAGCGCATGGAGAGCCTGATCCAGGACCTCGAAACGCTCAAGCGCAACTGGGCCATCCTGCACCCCACGGAGCCCTTTGCGGGTGTCGTGGTCGTGCAGGCTGACAAGAACATCGACTTCCGCGTCATCAAGAAGGTGATGTTCTCCTGTGCCCAGGCCGGTTACGCGAACATCAGCTTCGCTGTGAACCGCATCGGCGATTAGCGATTCGCTGAATCCTGCCGCCCGAGCTGCTCGAAAGGCCCCGCCTCACCCGCGGGGCCTTTTGCAATTGTGGTGCTGCCCGACTACCAGTACGGGGTCACGGCGCGCGCGCGCCCGAAACCTGCCGCCAGATTTTTTGTCTCTTGAGGCGTGAACACAACCATGAGCGACGACTCACCAGATCTGACACCCGCCCGTCCCGAAGTGGAAGGCGAGCGTCCCGCTTACATGCCCAAGATCGCCTGGAAGTGGGTGCTGGGCCTCGGCAGCTTCGTGGTGCTCTCGGTGGGAGTGCACCAGATGCGCGAGCGCCAGGAGTCGGACATCCTGCGAGCCTCCCTGCTCGAGGCCCGCGATAACGAGCTCGCCCCCGTGGTGAGCCGCTACGAGAGCATCACCGAGAAGATTCGGAGGCGCACCAACGAGGCCGCTCGACAGCCACGCACCGAGACCTTCGTGGACCCGCGGCTGCGCCTCCCCGCGCTCAGCTCGAGCAAGGGCCTGTACTTGAGGCTCGAAGAGAGCCAGATCCCCTACGCGGGAAAGCTTGACGAAGCCGAACTCGACGAGACGCCGGATGCCATCGGCCGCTGCCTGGGGCTGGCCCCGTACTCGGCGGGCGAGTTTTTGACCCGCGGCTCGTTCCTTTCGTTCGCGTGGTTCAAGCAGGCCGAGGATGCCGACAGTCTGATGAAGCTCCGCGTGGTCGCCGAAGAGCTCAAGCAGCGGAGCGAGCGTGATCTCCCGTTCGTGGCCGAGGCGGTGGGGGCCGAGTGGTTCATGCTCTCGATCGAGCGCGGGGCCAATCGTCGGGACGGCCCCGTCGACCTCTATATCTGGGACCTGCGCAAGGATCAGCTGCTGCTGCGCACACGCACGCAGGCCTCCGGTGCGCTGGTGTCGGCCCGGATCGCCGTGGAGGGCGTAACCCCCGGCCATTACGCGGCGGGCGCCCAGACAGGCGCCGCCCAGGACTGCTCGATCGCCTCCCAGGTCCGTGCCTTGACGGGCGGTGAAGCGGCTTCGTTCGGCTCGCCGCCCCCGTCGCCGCAGGAGGCGATGCGCCTTCAGGGGAGCGCGGCGGACGGCCCCTCGGACGCGGGAGCCGCCGCGAACAGCGAAGCTGCCGAGTGAGTTGAGCGCCTTTCGCAGACCTCGGCCCCGCTGAGCTTGCGCCGCTTCAAAGGCAAAGGCGACGTTTCCCCGAAGGGGAACGTCGCCCAGCCGTCGCGCCCTGCCCTCTCGCTCGCCAGGGAGCTTCGGGCGCGCCCTGCTCACCGCCCGCTATGGGGCTTCGTCGGGCGCTGGCTCCTCGGGCGCCGCCCCATCGGGGCTGGGCGCGCCCTCCGGCGCCGCCGGGGCCAGCTCCTCGTCGAGATCGTCCAAGCTGAGCTCCTCGCCCAAGCTGTCCAGATCTTCCAGCCCTGCGCCGCCCACCTCGTCCCCCACGATCGGCATTCCCTGGGGCGTCGGCTCCTCGGACTTCATCTGGGAGATGTCGGTCGCGCTGGAGAGCGAGGGCAGGAACGTGGAGAGCTGGGGCACGTAGGTGGTGATCAGCAGCGTGACCAGCAGGATGCCGATGAACGGAAAGACCGCGCGGTACACCTCGACCATGGGCGTCTTGAAGCGGAAGCTCGAGATGAACAGGTTGAGCCCGACGGGCGGCGTAAGGTAGCCGATCTCGAGGTTCAGCAAGAACACGATGCCCAGGTGGTACGGATCCACGCCGAAGTGCCGTGCGATGGGGATGATGAGCGGGGCCACCACGAAGATGGCCGCGAAGATGTCCATCAACATGCCCACGATCAGCAGGAAGACGTTGAGGACCAGCAGGAACATGAACTGCGAGGTGATCAGCGTCTGCATGGACGCCAGGATCTTCATCGGGATCTGGGCCTGGATCAGCCACGAGGTGAAGCCGATCGCGGTCGAGAGGATGGCCAGGATGGCGCCCACCAGGGTCATCGACTCGCGCACGATCCGCGGCAGGTCCTTGGTGACGCTGATCTCCTTGTAGATCGCCACCTCGATGAACAGCACGTAGAGCGCCGTGAAGGCGGACGCCTCGTGGATGCGCAGCCAACCGCTCGCCATGCCGCCGATCAGCACCACCGGAAGCGTGAGCTCCCACTTGGCGATCCACAGCGCCTCCCAGGCCTTCTTGAGATCGAAGGGCGTGCGCGCGATCTTGGCCTTGTTGGCTGCGAACGCGGAGTAGAGCGAGAGGGCCGCCACGGTGAGGATGCCGGGCAAGAGCCCCGCCATGAACAGCTTATCGAGCAGGACGTTGGCGATGATGCCGTAGAGGATGATCGGCACCGCCGGCGGGAACATCAGGCCGAGCGAGCCCGCGGAGGTCACGAGGCCGAGCGAGAACTTCGCCGGATACCGCTCGCTGATCAGCGCGGGCATCAAGAGACCGCCGATAGCCACGATGGTGATGCCGCTGCCGCCGGTGAAGGTGGTGAAGAAGGCGCTGGTGCACAGGCAGACGATGGCCAGACCGCCCGGCATCCACCCCAGCAGGCGCTTGGAGAGGTTGACCAGGCGGCCCGGGGTGCCGCTCTCGGCCATCAGGTAGCCCGCGATGGTGAACAGCGGGATAGTGACCAGGCTCGGCGAATCGGAGAACTTCTCCGAGTACACGTCGATGGCGACCGAGGTGATCGTGCCGCCCGGGTCGGTCCCGAACAGGTACATCGACGCGCCACCGAACAACAAGAACAGCGGCAAGCCGATCAGCGCGAGGCCGATGAAGACGAAGACCATGAAGGTGCCCATGACTCAGTTCCCCTTCTGCTCGTCTTCGAGGCCGTGCGCCTCGCCGCTGGGCCCGTGGGCGCCGGAGTCATCTCCGAAGTCTCCGCGCGCGAGCTTGATGAACTCGTGGATGCCGTTGCCGGCGAAGCGCACGGACATGAACAGGAACATGACCGGAGCGATCAGCTCGAAGGCCGCGCCCGGGTACTCGATCTTCAGCCCGAGCGCCGAGAAGAAGGAGCGCAGGACGCAGTAAAAGCCCGCTTGGCCGCCGGAAGCAGTGAGCTCCGCCTCGGTCGCGTCACACACGTGGACGTGGCCCTCCGCGGTCATGATCTCCGCGTCGCCGGGGATCTCCGCGCCGTTGATCAGCACGGCGCCCCAGAAGGCGCGCGCCAGGAAGAAGCAGATCACGCTGCCCACGATCCCGACGATCCCGCGCATGATGAGGCGAGCCCGCGCGGGCGCCAGCTTGGGCAAGGCGTCGATCGCCACGTGCTGATCGCTGAACACCGCCATCGAGGCCCCCAGGAAGGCGAGCCACAGCGTGCCCTTGGAGAGGATGAAGTCCGCCCAATAGATGTAACCGAGCGCCGCGTTCGCCCAGCCAAATCCCAGGTTGGTCATGTTGCGGAAAAAGGCCTGCGCGAACGCGACCACGATCATCAAGAGAAGCATCCCTAGGGCGATCGCGCCTTCGCCGCGAGCGACACCTTCGTTGAAGCGCTTCAACATAGCCCTGCCTTCGTGCTCAAGTCCTGGTACCCAACAAGCGCCGCGAAAGTTACGCAGGGCAGGGGGATGCCACAAGCTAAAAGCGGCGTCTTTCTGCCGAAAGACGCCGCCGCGAAAGTCCTGTTGAGGAACAGTTTTTGGTCAGAATTCGACGGGCTTGCCGGCCGCCTTCATGGTCTTCTCGTAGAAGGACTTCTTCCAGAGCTTGTCCGTCAGACGCTTGCGCAGCTCCTTGGCGGCCGCACCCCAGGCGTCCTGCTGCTTCTTGGTCTCGGCCATCGAGAACTCCTTCAGGCCGAGCTTGGTGGTGAGCGCCTTGTAGGCGTTGTTGTCCTCGCCCTCGATCTTCTTGAGCAGCAGCGCGTGCGCCTTCTTGCCTGACTCGTTGAGGGTCTTCTGGAGCTCCGCGCGCTTCTCCTTCGAGACCGAATCGGGGAGCGTATCGAAGAAGTTCTTGCGCAAGAGCGTGGCGCCGACGATCGGCACCTGGGCCTCCTTGGCCACGTACTCCACGTTACGGAACCACTGCAGCGCCACCGCGGCGATGGCCGAGACCATCACGGTGTCGATCATGCCGGTCTGCAGGGCCGGGAACACCTCGGGGATGCCCGCAGGCACGCCGTTGGCGCCGACGATCTTCATGAACTCGGGGAAGGCGGCCTCGTCCTTCGGTACCCACGGGCGCACCGCCTTGTAATCCTCCGGCATCAGGATGGGGCGCTTCTTGGACATCACGCGGCCAAAGCCCGCGTCGCCCCAGCCAAGGAGGTTGTAGCCCGCTTCGTCGAAGATCGCCTCGAGCTCCGGAGCGAGTTGGTCGCGCACCTTGTTGAGGTGCGCGTAACCGTCGATGATGCCGGGGGTGGTGAGGAGCGAGAGCGGACGCGCGATGCTCGAGAGGCCCACCGTGGTGAAGCCGCCGGCGTCGAGCTGGCCGAGCTTCATCTTACGGATGACGTCCTTTTCGTCACCCGCGACGCCGCCCGAGAAGAACTGAAAGCCCATCTCGCCGCCGGTGTCCTTGTCGAGCTGGACGTTCCAGGCCTTGAAGACCTTGTCCCAGGTGCTTCCCGCAGGAGCCAGGGTGGCGAGGCGGATGACAATCTTGTCTGCCGCTGCCACGGTGGCCACGCCCGGCAGCGCCAAGATGGCACCGATGATGAGCAACATTGTTGAGAGCCTGCGCGTCATTTCCAATCCTCCGCTTCTCAGCCAGATAAGCAAACGGGACCCGACTCAAGACGGTCGCCTTGCGGACCCACGCAGCCAATCAGGGCGGCGACGTGGGACGGTCCCAGGTGATTCAATCGATTCTCGTTCGAGGCCGAGGTCTTCCCCCGGCGGCCCACATTGGTGGGCTAGGCCGCAGTTTCGCTCAGAACAGCGTGGGCCCCTTCTTGTCCAAATAGAACTGGGCACGCTGCTTGGCCACCAGATTCGGCAGGCGATACGTGCCACCGTAGTCGGGGGCGTCGACGATCTCCCTGAGCAGCTTCTCGAACAGATCCTTGTTCTGCGTATTGACGGCGTAGGTGCGCGCGTACTGGAACTGGATCACGAGGTTCTTGCGCTCGGACTTCGCGAGCGCTTCCTCGAAAAACTGCTTACCGAGGGTCGGATTGCCACCCATGGCCTCGGGCAGCGCGGCGTTGGCGGCGCCGAGGAACATGCCGGGGCCGTAGTTGTAGTAGGAGGGGTCCAACTCGTTGGCGCGCGCCACGAGCGCCTTGGCGATCGGAAGATCGACGATCAGGTCCGGCTGATCGCGCGACATGTCGATCGCGGCGCCCCAGGCGGAGCCCGCCCAGAACAGGGCCGGCGCGTCGTGCTTGCTCTTCAGCTTCTTGAGGTACTTCTCGAGCGTCGCCTCGCCACCCTTGATGGCCTCATGGGCGCCCTTCTTCCTCACGTTGAGCTGGTGAAGCGCGATGTCGCGGCCGCGGAGGTAGAGGTTGCGAGCGCGCGTGCGCTGCTCGTCCGACTCCTCCATTTTGCCTTCCACCTCGTACTCTTCGTAGCGCGGCTCCACCCAACCAAGCGCGTAACCGACGTAGGCCTTGGCCAGATTGATGCCGAGGTCAGCGTTGTCTCCGCTGATGTGATAGAAGGTTTCGAGCTGCACGATGGCACCCGGGATGCCCTGCCCTGCCAGCTCGTAGTCGTTGAGGGCCTCCAGCGCAGGCGCGCCATCACGCACCATTCCTGCGGTCTGATTGGCGATCAGTTTGCTCATGCTGCAGCCAGCGCTGCTGCTGGCCAGAAGGGCGACGGAAGCGACCTTGACGATGAGGTCGCGAGAGAAGAACGAGGCGGTCATGGTGGGGCGTTGTACGCGGGGCTACTGCACATTGTCAATGGTGCGGGACGTCTCCGTGTGTGGCCGCAGGGCCCCGTGAGGGCGGTGCTGCCAGTCGGGCACGACCGACAGCCGGGCGACGCGATGTGTGAAGCGCACACTCGGAGGGCGCACGGAGCCAGGCTGTTGTAGCCTCGTTCGTCAGGAGCGAAGGCAAAGATGGATAGTTCCGGCCGTGCAAAGCACCATTTCGTGGTCTCACCGCAGCGGAGACGCGGGCTAGCCTGGTTGAAAACCTCCGTTTTGTATGGAATCGGCTGGGCGGCGCTGCTTTCGTTCGCGTGTTTGATCGACGCGAGCGCGCTGCGGGCCTCCATGGTCCAGGCCATGAACCTGGCCGAATTGGTCGAAGAAGCCGAGCTGGTCGCGGTGGCCCGGGTGATCGGGCAGCGAACGTCCTACGACGAGCGCGGGCGCATCGTGACCGATGTTCAGATGCAGGTCGAACACGCCGAAAAGGGAGAGGTCGCGCCGGGAGCCAGCGTGACCGTGCGCCGTCTGGGCGGAGAGATCGATGGCTTGGCGATGCGGATCGAGGGCGAGCCGAGCTTCGAGGACGGCGAGCTCGTGCTGCTCTTTGGGCGAGATCCGCAACATCGCGCGCTGCTGCGGCCGGTGGGCATGAGCCAGGGGGCGCTGCGCATCTTCGAGCGCGACGGCCGGCGTTGGGTGCGTTCGGCGACCCGCGACTTGGCCCTGGTGCGCAAGGCGGGCGGAAAGCTCGACCCCGAGGCGCCCGCGATCTCCGAGCCGCGGCTCCTCGATGACGTGCTCGGTGAAATCCAGTCGCTGATCGTCCAAGCGAAGAAGCAGCGCAGGTGAACCCGCGCGATCAGTCGCGCGAGCGCCTGCGCGCCTGACCTGCCTCGGGAGCCGAGATGGCACGCGTGAACGCCCCATCGGTGAAGGCGTCGAGCAGGGCCTGCGCTTCGGCGATCGCCACCTCGAGCTCGGGATCGGGCGCCGCGGCGTGTGCCCGTTCGGCGATCAGGCGCCGGCGCTGGAAATAGAGGCGCACGACCTCCTCGAGGAGCTTCTTGCGGTCCTGGATCAGCCAGCGGTCCACCGAGAGCAGGCGCACCTCTTCGGGCGCGAACATCAAGCGCGGCAAGTCGAAGGTGAGCGTCGCGTTCACGCTCACGTCGTCGCCGAGCGAGGCCTTGGTGCGCTCGGCGTCGGCTCCAGAGGACGCCGTGAGATCTTGTTTGAGCCCCCGATCGGCGCCCAGCTTGAGCGTGGGGACCAGGCCCGAGAGCCGCGCGCGCCGCACGAGCGCTTGGGTCCTTTGCGGGCTCGATTGTTGGGCGGCCTTTTGCGCCATTTTCAACACTTCGGCGATGCTCGGCTCGCGCGGCGCCTGCGCGTGCAGGGCGGGCGCGCCGAGCAGAGAGCAGGCCACGAGCGCTGCCAGGATCAGGACGCGACCGGGTCTCATTCGAGTTGTCCCAACAGCGGGGCGATCGCTCGCTCGCTCTCCACGAACTCCTCCAAGCACGTGAGCTCGTCGAGCTCACATGGAATGCCGGAGAGATCCGCCTCGAACTCGGCACGCACCGGGATGCCCGCGGCGGCGATCGTGGGCCGAAAGCGCAACCACGCGATCACGGAGGCGTCCCACGGCGTCTCCTTGGTGGAGAGCAGGCGGATCTGGCGCGAGCGGTGCGCGCGCAGCTGAACCTGCAGGCTCGGCACGAAAGAAGCCGCCACCGAGCGCTGACAGGCCCCCACACTCAGCGCACAGAAGAGCCCAGCGCAGATCCCTGCCCATCTCTCCACACGGCGCATCTCGCCCTTCGCACCAGCCATCTCGACGACTCCCGCGTTCTCGAGGCAGGTATCGTCCGCGCCCGGCAGAAGTTGCGTGAAGGCGGCGCGTTCTCTCGGCTAGAGCGTGTGGTGAATGATGGAGACGAAGCGCTCGCCTGCCCGCAGGCCGATCGAAACGATGGCGCGACCATCGACCATGCCGACGTCGCACTCTCCCTGGGGCTCCACGCCCGGGCGATCCTGAACGTGGCGCAGCACGTCGTCGCGGAGCGGAGAAAAGGCCACCACCCGCACGCACAGTACGCCGTCCGAGTCGATCAACCCGCGCGCCCGCTGGATCTCGGCGTCCGAGATGGACCACGCGAGCCGCACCCCAGCGCGATCGGTGCGCACCACCTCGAGCCCGCGCACCTCGCCCGCCGGCGTGGGCTCGGGCGCTTGCGGTCGTTCTGGGGGCCCAAAGGTGTCCGGGCTGTGCTCGACCGGAGCTTGCCCTTCCTCGTCCTGGTTGACGCGCGCGCGACGCTCGAGCTCGGCGCGCGCAAAATCAAAGACACGCTTGAACAGGCTGGTCCGTTTCATACCCACGCCAAGAGCGACTTGTCACACCGCGCGAGGGCTGCTCGCCCGGCCTCCACGTCGCGCGCGATCTGCGCCTTCAAGGCGTCCAGACTCTCGAACTTCTGCTCGGCGCGCAGACGGGCCACGAACCCGACCCGCAAGGACTTCCCATACAGGTCTCCCATAAAGTCCAGCAAGTGTACCTCCAGTGAGCGGCCTGCGCCGAGCGTGGGCCGCACGCCCAGATTGGCGACGCCCCACAAAGGATCCGTCTTGCCCGGAGAGGTGTGCTCGCTCGGCGACTCGAGCACGCGCGCCACGACCGCGTACACGCCGTCGGCCGGCGTCATGAACCCAGCCGTCTCGAGGTTCGCTGTGGGAAAGCCGATCGTCCTGCCTCGCTGGTCACCGCGGATCACGGTGCGGGTCACGTCGTGCACCCGCGTGAGCATCCGGGCGGCCAACGCCACGTCGCCGCGCGAAAGCGCGGCTCGGACATGGCTCGACGAGACCACCTGCCCATCGAGCATGACCGGCGAAACAGTGACCACCCGCTCCGCCCCGGCCTGCAGCGGCTCGCCGTTGGCCATCAACCGCCGGAGGAGCGCCACGTCCCCCGCCCGCTGAGCTCCAAAGCGGAAGTCGTTGCCCACCACGACGGCCCGCGCGCGCAAGTCGCGGCGCAGCACGTCGCGCACGAACGCGTCGGGCCCGAGCCGCGCAAAGTCCTCGTCGAATGCCCGCACCACGACCCGGTCGGCCCCCGCGCCCCGCAGGAGCGCTGCGCGTCGCTCGGGAGAGGTCAGCAGCGGGGGCGCGCGATCGGGCGCCGTGAGCTGCAGGGGATGGGGGTCGAACGTCAGCGCCACGACTTCCAGCCGCGGCACCTGCTGCTCTGCCAGCGCCCGCGCCGCGCGCACCAGGGCGCGATGGCCCAGGTGAACGCCGTCGTGATTGCCCGGCGTCACCACAGATGCTGGAAATTGCACTTCGTTTTGGGAACCCATCGACGTTCCTCGGCACGCGAAGGTGCGGCAACTCGGTGCCATGGTCAATCCGGACAGCCGCTCAGTAGGGTTCGGCCTTGTAGCCCTTGAGCGGCGCCGCGACCGGCTTGGCTCCCGAGGGCGCCGTCGTTCCGATGAACGGGCGCTCGTCACGGCTGGGGCGCCGCACCGGGATGGGATCCATGGGAGGGGCTTCGACCTCGAGGCGATCCCCGCGGATCTGACGGGTCACGGTGAGGTCGCGGTAGCCCTTGCGCTGAAAGCGGAAGGTCACCTCGCGTCCGATCACCGCGTCCGCCCCCGACCACTCGAACTGCACCGGTGTGGGCCCGAACTCCTTGCCGCCCACCACGACCATCGCTCCCGGCGGGGTCGTTCGCAGGGAAACCAGCACGGTGGCGCTGGTGGCGGCCGGCACGTCCTGGCCGGGCGCGGCCGTTTCGTCCTTCGCGGGTGTTGGCGAGACCTCCCGCTCGGGCGCAGCGGGCGGTGCCTCGGCCACCGCGGGAGCGAACTCGGCCGCGGTGGTGGCGACGGGCTCGCTCGCGCGCGAGGACAGGAGCCCGACGGCAGCCGCCGCGAGCGCCAGCGCGCCCAGGGCCACCGGCCACTTGACCTTGGCCTTCGGCATCTGCGGCGTCGCGTGCGGGGAGGAGGCACCGCTTGCAGGGAGCTCCGGCGCGGGGCTCGTGTCGTTTTCCACGCGCACGGAGGACGAGACGGGGCCCGGGAGCACCTCGAACGGCATGCTGACTTCGCTGCTGCTGCTCAGCAGCGGACCTGCGCCCACGCCGCACTCCTTCAGCCCGACCAGCACGGCGTCCATGCTCGCAAAGCGCTGATCGCGGCTCTTGGCCATGCACTTGAGCACCACCTGCTCGAGCGCGGGCGGGATGCGGACGTTGGCGTTGTGCTCGCTCATCGCAGGGACCTGCTCCTGGATGTGCGCCATCAAGATGTCGACCGAGTTGGGGCTCGAGAACGGCACCTTCCCCGTGAGCATCTCGTACATCATCACGCCCAGCGCATACACGTCGACCCGCGCGTCCACCTGCTCGCCGCGGATCTGCTCGGGCGACATGTACTTGGGCGAGCCGATGAACAGTCCTGCCTGGGTGAGCTCCTCATCGCCCTCGTTGTTCACGTGCTTGACCAGCCCGAAGTCGAGCACCTTCACGAGCTCGTTCTCGTCTCCATGCTGCACGAGGTAGACGTTGGCGGGCTTGAGATCGCGGTGGATGACGCCGAGTCCGTGCGCCTCGCGCAAGGAGCGGCAGATCTGCCGGGCAACCTGCACAACGCGCTCGGGCGCGAAGGGGCCCTCATCGCGGAGCGCTCGGTGCAGGGTGCGCCCCTCGAGCAACTCCATCGCGATGTAGTAAATGTCGTCGTCGGTCTTGCCGTAATCGAAGATCGTGACCGTGTTCGGATGCGAGAGCTTGGAGGCGATCGACGCCTCCAGGAAGAAGCGGCGGTGGAACTCGGGATCGCTATCGCCGACACGGCTGGGATCGAGCACCTTCAGGGCCACGAGGCGCCCGAGGGGTTGTTGCTCGGCACGGTAAACCTTGCCCATCCCGCCGCGCGCGATGATGCCGACGATGCGGTATCGATCATTGATGACGCGGCCCACCAGGGGGTCTGTGCCCTGAGGCGCGACGCGGGGAATCGGGAGCGGCGCACCGCGCGTGTCATCCATGGATAACCTCTTGCTTGGAGAGCGACACAACCTGCCTCCAACGCATGCGAGAAAACGGATCGGCGCCGTCTTCCTGTGCGTACAGGGCATCCTAACACCGTCCTCGCAGAGGGATGCGAGAGTATCTAAAACGGGTCAGACGCGTCGGAGCCGGCCCACATCGGCGCCTCTCCAGCGCGCACGCGGCAGGAATCCTTGACCGATTTGCGTTTGGCGCAGCATTGTGCACAACAGCGCCCGTGTTCTTTCGCCCCGGCTCCCCACTCCCCCTCGCCTGTCTCCTCGGTTCGGCGCTCGCGTCGTGGAGCGGCTGTGGGCAAGACGCCGAAGAGACCTTCGCGGGCATGTCGACGCTGGTCGTCGGACAACCCGACGGAATCGGCTATCGGCTTCGATACCTGAATCCCCCGTGGGAGAACGTCGCGGACGATCCATTGGTGCGCGACGCGCCGGAAGCCAGGGTGCAATACGGGTTGCTGGACGGGATGGGGGCGTCGGCCCTAGCGGACCTCAAGCCCAGCGCGCACAGCTCGCGGGTGCTCGAGATTGACCGCACTGGCCAGGCCGCCGTGCCGATCGACGGCATCATCACCTTCCCCAAATACCGCCTGGAAGTGAGCATCTTGCGCTGCGCGGACCTCGGCATCGCCGTCGCCCAGCAGGACACCTGCGCGCGCACGCTCAACGTCGCCGACGTCAACGGCCGCACGGGCGTGGAGCTCAACGTCTTTTTCGGGCAGGACGGCCGGAGCGGCGAAAACCACAGGGGCCAGGCCTACCACGAGTTCATGACCCAGGTGCCCCAGACCTCCCGCTATCGGCGCGTGGTCTATTACGAAACCAAGGACCCCTTGGTGACCATCCGCCTCGGCTTCGAGGCCAATCCTCCGCTCAGCGAGCTCGAGGTCACGCAGATGATCGACGCCTTCGAAGTGCTCGATGACGAGCTCCAAACGTCAGCCCCCATCGACCTCGATGGTGCATCGGGCGCAGGGACGGCCCCATGACGCGCCGCCGAGCCTGGCTGAAATGCGCGCTGGCCGCGTCCATCTGGCTCGCGGCGCTGCACGCGAGCGCACAAGGTGCGAGCGATTCGGGGCGCGCCTCGCCCTCTCACGAAGAAGAAGCAGCGCCAGATCAGGACGCCTGGAAGGGTCCCCGTGTGCAGCTCAGCTACCGGCTGTACTCGTTGCGCGACTGGCAGGGTGGAGGCGTCGTCAACACGGCGGCGTTCTCCGGGTTCTTGCCGACCCGATTCATCCGCGCCGGTGGCGGCGTGGAGGCGGGCGCGCGCGCGTACGAGTACGGCTCGGCCGAAGGGCTCGTCGGGGGGCACCTGTTCGCCGGTTATCAGCACCTCGAGAGCCTGGGTAACCTGGTGCCTTACCTGGTCGCACTTGGTGAGTACGGATTCGCGTTCGGGAAGCGCTTCCACACCCCGGAAAGCCGGGCCTACCGCGGGATCGGGGCGGAGCTGGGCGCAAATCTCCGGCTAATTCGCGGGCTCCACGTGGGCCTCGGCGTGAGTTTCATGGTCTACACCATGCAAGATCTACGGTACGACACCTTCGGGATGCGGCTGTCGGTCGGGCTGTAGAGCGTGGCTCGGACACCCGGTCGGCACGTGAGCGGCCCTTGGGTCGCGGCGCGACCCGGATTACGATGCAGGCGTTGACCCTCGCCTTCGCCTCGGGCATGGTCACGCGGCTTTCGGCATGGCCACGCGGAGGGAAAACATGGGAGAATCCCAGCAGCCGGGCGGCGGTGATGCGGCTCCGGCAGCCTTTGAAGAGATCCTCACGCGACTGAATGTGGTCGTGGAAAAACTAGAATCAGGTGACCTCACGCTAGAAGATTCGCTCACGCTGTTCGAGGAGGGTGTTCGCCTTTCGCGATTGGGCGCGATGCGTCTGGACGACGCGGAGCGTCGGGTCGAGCGACTTCTGAGCGAGGATGGCACGACGGTGACGATGACTGAGACGCGACACAAGGAGAGCGAAGCCCCATGACGCAGGTGGTGACCGTTCACACCGATTTCACGGACCTCAATCAAATGGCCCAGGGACTCGTGGGACGGGTGAATGAAACTCACGTGATTCTGCCCGGTCCCGACGTCGTCGACGTGGGCGACTGGGTGCAGTTCGCCGTGACGCTCTACGACGGCACGCCTGGCTTCGCCGGAGTGGGTCGGTGCGTCACGGTCGTCGACAACGGCGAAGATCGGCTGTCGCATCAGCGCTTCGACGTGGTGATCGATTCGCTCCAGTTCGACTCACGGGGCCAGCAGATCTTCGAGCACATCCTGATGCTCAACACCGGGGAGGCCGCGCCCACGGACGAGGCAGGCTACGCCGAGCCCGATCCAGCCCACGACACGGGCAGCTTCGTGGATGTCAGCGAGGACTTCCATTCCCAGCCAGCCCTCGCGGCCTACGACAACCCGGTCGAGGATGAGGCGACCGTGATCGGCGATCGCGCCGGCGTCGATGCCGCCCTGGCCCGCTCGGCGATGGACGAGGACGACGACGTCGCCGTGGTCAGCGTGCCTCCGCCCGCCGAAGCACCCGAGGCAGCGGCGTTGCACCAGGAGGCCCCCGCGGTCGTCGCGCCGCCTGCGCTCAATGGGCACGCGTCGCCCGCCGCGCCCCAGGCGGTCAACGGAATGTCCTTCCGCTATGCGGAGGGGCTGCCGTTCCCCAGCGTTCCTCCGCGCCCCGAGCTCGACCCCGCGCTGCGCGTGAGCAAGGCGCCCCGGCCAAGCCAGGGCTGACGCCGGATCCCGCCCCGCGCGCGACCTTCCTTCGGGCGACGAGAGGGGCGGATGCACGTTGGCTCGGGTCGCAAACGGCGCCGACGCGTCAGCGACGTGAGGTGCCGATGTAGCCGAGGGCGCGCAGCTGCGCCTCGGTCTCGGCGTCGATGGTCGTGTTTTGCTCCTTGAGCACCTTCTTGCCGCGCGACGTGGCGGTCACGGCGTCGCTCTTGGCCAGCGCCAGCCCGAGCTGTCCGCGCAGGTAGCGCGTGGTGATCGGCCGCTGCGCAGTGACATCCGTCTGCTCGTGCGGATCGCTCGTGAGGTCGTGGACCATCACGCGGCGCTCCGTGCGCTGAATGAGCTTGAGACGGTCCACCACGGCGGTGCGCCAGCCATCCATGAAGCCGGAGACGGTGACTTGCGGTGCATCGGCGCCCGAGCCGCTCAACTCCTTGAGCAGCGAGCGCCCGCTCAGGCCAGGTGGAATGGGCTCACCGAGCGCCTCGAGCACCGTGGGCATCACGTCCACGAGGCCGACCGAGGACTGGATGGGGGCGTTGCCCTGCGTGAGCCCGGGCACGCGAATGACCATCGGGATCCGCAAGAGCTCGTCGTAGACGCTGTGTCCGTGACCGACCGAGCCGTGATCCCAGAACTCCTCGCCGTGATCGGCGACCACGACGATCATCGTGTCCTCCATGAGCCCCCGCTTCTCGAGGGCGGTCATGATCGCGCGAAAGTGAACGTCGTGGTAGCTGATCTCGCTGTCGTAGAGCGCCTCCAGGCGCGCCTTGTCGCGATCCTTGAGCTTGATGGAGCCGACCTTGATCTTCTCGAGCAGGGCCGTGTCGTTGGAGAAGTCGACCACGCCGTTGTAGGGCAGCGGGTCGTAGATCGAGAGAAACTCGGCCGTGGGCCTGTAGGGGACGTGCGGATCGATCGCGTGCACGTAGAGGAAGAAGGGAAGCTTCGCGGGGCGCTTATCGAGCCACTCCACGACGTCGGCCGCCAGGAATTGCGCGCGCGAGTAGCGCCCCTCGCGGATGTAGTTGCGGAAGCTGTCGAACCCTTGCTTGAACCCGAACTTGTCGGACACGTAACCGTTGGCGATGAAGGCCCCGGTGTGGAAGCCCTTCTCCTGCAAGAGCTCGGGCAAGAGCTGCACCGCGGCGGGCACGACCGCTTCGGTGGTCACCGCGTGGTGTTCCCAGGGGAGGAGCGAAGAGAGCAGCGTGGCGACGCTGGGCTTGGTCCAGTTCTCCTGGGTGCGCGCCGAGCCGAACACCGCGCTGCCGAGCGCCACCAGCCCATCGAGGCCCGGCGTTCGCACGCGCGTGTCGGGGTTGAACGCCTTGAGGTGATCCGCGCGCAGCGTGTCGATCAAGTACACGAGCACGTTCTTGACCGGCCTTTCGAGCTTGCGCGTGGGCTCGGCCTGCGCCGCGATCAGGATCGGCTTGGTCAGCGTGACGCTTCCGCCCTCGGCGGCGAGGTCGAGGCGCACCACGCGGCCGTCGAGCTTTTGCAGGTCCAGCTCGACTGCGCCGGGCGTGAACGTGCCGAGCGCAAGCTCGCTGAAGTCATCGAGCGTGGCAGAGACCTTCAAACGCGCCTGGGCATCGCCGCCCAGTTCGGCGGTGAAGCGCGCGCCGCCGGGCACGGAGAAGGCGTAGCCGAGCTTGAGGCCCTGCGGGATCTGGAGCTGGCCCGTCGCCGCAGGGAGCGCGACGATCGGCGTCACCGGTGCCTCGCTGCTGGGGCCCACGCTCAGCCAGTCGATGGCCAGCGCCGCGGACCCCTTGCCGAGCGCGGCCATTCCTGAGGCACGGAACCGAAGCAGGTGCTCACCGCGCGTGACCTTGTCGGCGGGCAGGTCGATACGCACGGTGTTGAAGCGGCTGCGGTCGGTCTTGAGGCGCGCGACCACGGTCTCGCCCAGGTACGCCGTGACCTGTCCGTCGCGGGGCGCGCGCAGGTTCACGGTCACGCTGGCAGGTTCGTCGAAGTGAATCGGCAGGATGACGTCGCCGCGGGAACCACGCACCAGGGTCGCGCTGGTTCCGTCCACGGTGACCGCGCCGCGCACGCGCGTGCCCCAGCCGCCGAGGGTGTACTTGGCATCTCCCTGCGCGCCGAAGTCGATCACCACCGATCGCCCCTGAAACACCTCGGCGTGCTCGCGGTGAGCCGCGAGGTCGTAGAACACGCGCTCGTTCTCGCCGCGGCGCGCAACCACGGCGGGCGCCGCGGCGGGCGGCTGTGGCTCGCTCGGTCCCGTGGCAGGCGACGGCTCCTGGGCGGCGCTCTTCGGCGGCGGAACCTCGGGCCGTTGCGCCGTGCGCCCGGGGCCGCCCTCTGCGGTCGTCGCCATGGTGCAGCCGGCGAAGGAGGGCACGAGGACGGCCGCGAGGGCGAGGCGCGCCAGAGGACCAGGAAGCCCCGTTTTTTGGGCAGGTTTCCGCAGCATGGTTTTCACCCTATCATCGCCGGATCGAGCGTTGAAAAAAGCTCACGCCCGCGGGGGCGAAAACAGCCGCCAGCGCCCGGCGTGTGCGATCATGTCAGAGACGAAACGCGACGCTCGGTGTGCCTCGGCGAGGAACGCTCGGCCGTGCTCGTGCGCGGAGTCCGCGCGGCGCAGTTGGTGTCGGATGGCCAGCTCCCAGCTCCCGTGCTCGTCCACGATGGTGACCGCGGGTGCGGGGATGGGTAAGCCCGCCAGGGCCATGCGGCTCGTGACGACCGGGATGCCCCGCGCGAGCGCGTCGAGGAGCTTGATCGGGAGCCCGCCCGCCGCCCCGCGCGGGACGAGCGCGAGATCCGAGGCCGCGTGTACGCGACGTCGCGCAGCCTCGTCTGCGAGCCGGGTGAACCTGACCTGACGCAGGAGGCCGAAGGTCGCGAGCTCGCGCGAAAACGCGGCGCTTTCGCTCTCGGTGGCGATCAACCAGGTCAGCGTCGGGCGAGCGCGCGCGAGACACGCCAGGTCCGGCAACATGCTCTGGAGGCCCTGATAGGCGTCCAGGTTTCCGGCGTAGAGCAGCACCGGCCCCGGGCCCGACAGGCCGAGGGCCCGCTGCGCCGCGGCGCGCTCCGGCGCCGTGGCGGGCTCGGCGAGCGCCCATGGAACGGCGATGGGGGTGACCGGCCGTCCGCTCTCGCGCGTCAACATCTCGGCCAGCAGCGGGGAGACGGCGAGCGCGCCAGGATGGCGGGCGCAGAGGAAACGATCGAGGCGAGCCCCCGCGCCCGCCGTGGCGCGCGAGAGCCGCGCGGGGAAGTAGCTCGGGAGCTCCGCGCGCAAGCTCGTGTGCGCCACGAACAACGCCGGCCTCGAAAGCGCGAGCGCACAGCACGCCGCCTCCACGTGATGCGCCACCACCAGGTCCGGAGACAACGCGGCGCACAGCTCCTTGGCGCGGCGCGCGAGCGCGAGGTCGAGCAGCACCTTTTCCGCGCTGGGGCCCGAGCGCGTGGAGCGCTGCTTGAGCGAAGTGCGCGCGCGATGGACGACGTACGGGCGCGCGCGCCCGGGCTCGCCATCACCCGCGGGATAGCAGAGCAAGTGCGTCTCGTGCCCGTGCGTCGCCAAGGCGCTCAGCATCGCGTGGAGCGCGCCCTGGGTCCCTTGGGGCGTGGGAAACGCGAGCGCCGCGATGTGCAACGTGCGCACGTTTAGTCCACGTAGCCGAGCGCGCGCAGGCGTCGCTCGAGCGAACCGGGATCGCCGCCGTGGCCCGAATGATGTTTCGCCTCCGGGAGCTCGCGCGGCGCGGCGCCCGCATGGATCGCGTGCGGCACGCGCCCCCGCGCGTTCGGCGGTAGCTTCACGTCGAGCCGCGAAAGCACGCTGGCCGCGGCGTCCGCGATGGAGGCTTCGATCTGCCCCTGCGCGGCGAGCCGAGGCCCCGCAGCCACGAACAGCCCGCGCGGACGATGGCTCCCGGGCAGGCTGCGCCCCTTCTTGCCCAGGTACTCGGAGGGCGCGAGCCGCGTGACGATCTCGGCCCCCTCCCCTGGTGAAGGCATCAAGTTGTAGCTGTAGCCCCGGTCGAGCCGCAGCTCGAGCAGCAGGTCGGGCGCGCGCTCCACGAACGGCCCTACGAACAGCTCCTCGCGCGGCGTCACGCGCGCGATCAGGGGCTTGTGCGAGGAGGGGTCACGCAAGGAGAGGAGCCCCTCCGTCACCCGGCGACGCACGTCGGCCAACTCATCGGGTCGGACCTGACCGCGCGGCTCGCGTCCTGCCACGTTGAAGTGCACGGCGGGGAAGTAATTGAGCTCGTCGCTGAAGGCGAGCGTTCGCGCCATGTCGATCGCGCCAAAGCGCGCCCGGGACTCGAGCCAGCTCGGCAGCACCGCGCCGCCCGCGCGAAAGATGCGCTCACGCAACCGGGGCGAGAGCCCCTCGAGCGCGACCTGCTTCACGCGCTTGGCGAGGCCTGCGCGCCCGCTCGCAGGGTGGAAGCGCAACAGGCCCAACGCGGCGAGCGCACGGTTGAGATAGACGACCTTGTCGGAGGAGCCGCCGGAGCCGTGGTCGCTCACCACCGTGATCTCCGCGTCGGGCCCCGCCTCGCGCACGAGGCGCCCGAGCGCCCGGTCGAGCGCCTCATAGACCTGCGTCAGGCCGCTCTGTTCGAGCGCGCTCACGCGCGCCGGCCTGCGTGGGGACGCCTCGTCGTGCAAGCTCCAGAGATAGTGAGAAGCGGTGTCGCTCTCGCCGAAATAGAACGCGAACACGTCCCAGCGCCGCATCGCGAGCAGAAAGCTCGCGAGCTCGGTGCGTGAGGCGATCTTGGCGACCAAGCTCTGCCCGAGTTGCTCGTGAAAGCCCGGCGCGTCCGCGCGGAACTGATCGACCTCGTCGAAGCGCATGCCCGAAAAGCGCCGCTCTAGCGTCTGAAACAACGATCGCGGCCACACGAACGAAGCGTCCGCCTCGAACGACACCGGCGCATCCCAGCCGCTGATGAACACGCCATGCCGAAGGCGTTCGGGCGGCCAGGTGGCGGGAAAGCCCACGCACGCGCAGCGAAGCCCCAACCGATCGAGGCGCCCGATCCAGGTCGGCGCCTCGCGCACCGTCCCTGCGCGAAACGCGACCGAGTAGCCGTCACGAACGGTGAAGTCGAAGACCCCGTGATGGCCCGGGTCCTGGGCCGTGAGGAAGGTGGTCCAGTTCGGCAGGGTCGCTGGCGGCAAGACGCTCTCTTGGTGAGCGAACACGCCGCGATCCATCAACGCGAACAGCTCGGGCAGCCGCGCGCGGCCCAGGGCGAGCACCACCTCGAGATCGGCACCGTCAAAACCGATTACCAGCGACCGCGCGCTCATTGTCCCCTGCTCCTGTCCACCCCGAGCCAGTCCGCAGGCGGCGTGATCCCGAGCAGCGTGAGCACGCTGACGCCCACGTCGTGGATCGCGCAGTCCGCGAGCGGACCGCGCGCGGTCACGCCCGCCCCCGCGAGCGCGAAGATCCCATGCCAGTCGTGGTTACATGCGTCGGCACCGCGGTCGTCCGAGCTCGCATACAGGCCGTCGCTGCCCACGGTCGAGAGCGCCCGCACGTTCAAGTCGTCGAACACCGCGAGCAGATCGGGCGCGCTTCCCTGTACGGATCGATAGGCTTCGCGCGGGGACACGACCGTATTCTCCCAGGGTTCCCCCTGGGGCCCCTTCACCGCCCGCAAGCCGCGCGCGAGCTCCGCCCGCAAGGGCTCCATGTGCTCCAGGGGCACCGAGCCCTGCGGTTCGCGTCCCTGCACATTGAGGAACACGCGCGCGTAGTAGCCGCCTTCTGCCCACGCGCGCGTACGCGAGAAGTCCACCCACTCGGTGCGCAGCGGCCCAGGAGCCCGCGGCACCTCGCGCAGGCAGAGGTAGCCCTCGCGGAGCAGCCATTCGTTGACGCAGAAGGCAGACATGAGCGGCCGCGCGCCGTGATCGCTCGCCACCAGGATCGCCGTCTCCTCGTCCGCCAACGCCGCCAGCGCCCCCAGCTCCGCATCGAGCACGCGGTAGTACTCGCGCGCCTCCTGCACGCCGGGCGCGGCAGGGTCGTGGCGCGGGTGCGACGGTTCGAGATCGTGAAAGCACGCGTGGTGCAGTCGATCGGGCCCGATCTCGACCATCATCAAGAAGTCCGGCTCGCGGGTGCTCCAGACGTGGCGCGCGATCGCGAAGTGCTGGCGGGTCATGCGCACGAGCTCGTCGACGAGCCCCTCGCGCCCCCGCGCGCGGACCTCGACGTCCGGGATGTAGGCGCCAAAGCGCGCGGCGAGCTCGCCGCGGAGCTGCGCCGGGAAGGTGTGCGGGCTCTCGGCGTCGGGCGTGAGAAAGCAGCTCACGAGCTCTCCGTTGACGCGGAACGGTGGGTAGGATGGAGGCACGAACAGCACGCTCGAGCGCAGCCCGTGCTTGGCCAACACGTCCCAGACACGTTCGCACTGAACGTCGCCACTTTGCACCATCGACAGCGCGTAGGAGCCAGGCTCACGCTTGCGAAAGCCATAGAGCCCAAGCTCTCCGGGATCGCGCCCGCTCACCATGCTGGTCCACGCCGGCACCGTGATCGGAGGCATCGTGGAGCGCAGGCGCGCGAACGCGCCGCGGGCCATCAGCGCCGATAGGTTGGGCATCCATTCGCGCGCCCGCTCGAAAGCCAGGCTGGGCGGCACGCAATCGAGCCCGATCAACATCACCCTTCGCACGCCGCAGGGCTAGCAAATGAGGGCGGGTCGGTCACCGCGGCGCTTCGCCTGCGGGTCGGTGAGCACTGCGCTCAGCGCGCCTTGTCGGTGGCCGTGCGGGTGGTCTGCTGCGCGCTGTCCTTCTTGTTCGGCTCGGCCTTGTTCGGCTCGGCCTTGTTCGACTCGGCCTTGTCGGTGGCCTGCTTTTGAGGCTCTGGCTTGGACGGAGCGGTCTTGCGCGCCCGGGAGCGCTTGGCGGGCGGAGCCAGGACCGAAGGACTCCCTGCGCGCGCCTTACCTTCGTCCGCCACGGGCAGCACCGGACGACTCGCAGCCTGATTGGGCTTTCCATCCGTGGGCTGTCGTCCCGCGACGCCAGCGGCGCTAGCCGCACCCATGGCGCCGCCCTTGGGAGCGCTCGCGGCCGTGCTCGTCGTGCCCGAGCCGGCGGCCCCCATCATGCCCGTGCCGCCTGGTTTGGAGCTGGCTTGTTCGCTGTTTTGGGCCGCAGCCATCGCGCTCGACGCGGCATGGCTGTTGTCGGCGCTCGCCCCGGGATGGACCCCAGCGGCGTTGCCGGCATTGCCGGCGTTGCCGTTCCCTGTCCCGCCGGAGTTTGCGCCGCCGGTACCCGAGCTTGCGCCCCCGCCACCGCTCGCCACGCCCCCGGAGCTGCCCGACGAACCCGGGTTCGAGGCACCGCTTCCGCTACCGGCGCCAGGGCTAGGTGTCGCGCTTCCGCCGCCAGCCACGCTGCCGGGCGTCGTGCCCGATCCGCCCGCCCCCGTACCGGGCATCGTTCCCCCGCCACCGCCGACTGCACCCTCGCCCGGATGCGCAGGCGACGCCCCTGAACCTCCGCCCGAGCTGCCCGTGCTGGGCTGCGTAGGTACCGAAACCACTGGAGCTGGCGCCTTTTGTCCGCCTGAGTTCACGGAGGGACGCGGCCCTCCCCGCCCGGTGCTGACGTGGATGACCTTCCGTCCCCCCTGCTGCGTTTCATTCTGCTGCTGCTGGGTCGAAGCGCGCTCTCCGCCGGAGGAGCTCGCGTTGCTCGAGGTGCTCGAGCTGTACTGGACGTGACAGCTCGCGCATCCGGACAGCAAGAGCAGGACGCTGTAGAGCGGGAGCGAAAACGCCCGAACGCGACGCGCGGACGGTCGAAGCAAGGCTTCGGGGGCACGAGCGAGAATCGGAGACCACGGGGTCGACATAGCTCAACTTCGTCCTTTCCAGAGGCCGGAACCGTAACGCGTCGGGGCAGAAGGGACCATGTGTTTTGCCCCGCTGGAATTCGAGTGGGCGACTTCCCCACCAACGAGTCCAACGACGCGCCCTCGAGGGCGCACATTCAGTTGGCTCGCGGGAGCCCGTGGCTTGACACGCCGCCGCAGACTGCCAGTTTGCCCGCAAGTATCGGGCCCTTGCCGAACGCGACCGGGAGCGCCCCAGCTTGAAACGGAACCAACCTTTCCTTGCTCGCGCGCCCGACGGCCGCGTGGCCTCGCGCAAGCGGGCAAGGACGCGGCCGCAGCGCTGCGTGCGACCTGGGACCAGCTAACGTACGAGAGAGACCGATGGGATACATCTTCGATCCAAACGAACTGCACGAGATCGCCAAGCTCGGCGTCGGCCGCAAGAACAAAGAA
This sequence comes from Myxococcales bacterium, assembly GCA_044507075.1. GTDB lineage: Bacteria > Myxococcota_A > Polyangia > Polyangiales > DASUME01 > DASUME01. Next base: position 29,938 of record JBIQKA010000010.1, on the reverse strand, counting down.
GAGATGTTTCGGGTCGTCAGCGAGGAGCTCAAGCGCCGCTACCCGAAGCACATCACGCTCGAATCCGACTGGCTGTTCAACAACGCCGGCGGCGCGATGGGCCAGCTCAAGCTGCTGCACTGCTCGATCACCGAGTACATCTTGCTCTTCGGCACGCCCATCGGCACCGAAGGCCACTCGGGTCGCTACACCACTGAGGTCTACGACTTCATGCTGGACGGCGAGATGTGGTGCTATCACCCCGGCGAGTTCGAGCGCGCCGTCTACAAGCCCGGCGACGCGGCCTACCTGGGCGCCGATCGCGCCAAGGGCTACGCGGTGCCGAGCCACGCCTGGATGCTCGAGTACGCGCGCGGGCCCATCCCCACCATGCTGCCCTTTGGGCTAGCCGACACGGTGTTCAGCACGCTCGATCGCCGCACCGTGGGGCGCACGATTTGGGAGTACGGCAAGCTCGTGACGCGGAACCTCGCGCAGGGGAAGGTGTAAGCAGCCGTTCGAGCGGGCCTCATTTTGCTCGCGGGCGGAACCGCCCGCGGGCCTCATTTTGCTCGCGGGGCGGAACCGTCCGCTTCGACCGTGGTAAGAATGGGCCATGCCCAAGAGCTCCACGACGGTCGAGTCATTCGTGTCCCCCCAGGAGTTCCGCGACATCGTGGTCGCGGTCGAGAAATACCCGGAGTTTTTGCCCGAGGTGAAGAAGGTCGAGGTCAGGGAGCGCAGCCAGGACTCCCTGACGGCCAAGTTCTTCGTCGAGGTGAAGGTGGCCGGGAGCGAGGTCAAGACGGAGTACGTGGTCCGGTACACGCTCGGCGAAAACGAGGTGAGCTGGGTGCTCGTCGAGTCGCCCACCCTGACCAAGAACGAAGGCCGCTGGAAGCTCGAGGAGACCGCGGACGGCGAGACCAAGGCCTTCTACGAGAACGAGCTCGTGACCAACCTGCCGATCCCCGAAGAGCTCCAAAAAGTCTTCGCCGATCAAGAGCTTCCGCGCATGATGCAGCGCTTCCGCGACCGCGCCGAGGGTTGACCCGCGGCCTTCTCCAACGTTCTCCCAAACGAACGTCCTCCCTTCCCTAACGTCCTTCCGCTTGGTGTTCTCCTGGTCTGGGCCGGGGCTGCGGGGGGAGGCCTCTTGGTGCTGATACGCGCGCATCTTTGTCGCGCGGGTGTCTGAGCCAGCCTCGCTCATCGAAGCGCCACCGACCAAACGCCTCACCGCCACCGCCCTGGTCGCGACAAAGAGGCAAGCCAGCACCAAGAGGGCTCTCCCCGCCTACGGGACGCCCAGACCAAGGAGAACGCTGAGCGGAGAACGTCGCAGAAGGGAGGACGTCGGAGCAGGGAGAACGTCGCAGAAGGGAGGAGGTCGGAGAATGGCGCGCGGGCCGCTTTCGAGTACCTTTGCGCGCCATGCGCATCGAGGAACTGAAGGGTCACAAGGTCGGTATCTGCGTCTCTGGGGGTCTCGACAGCAAGACCGTCACCACCCGCCTCAAGAAGGCCGGGGCAGACGTGCTGTGCTTCACCGCCAACCTCGCCCAGCCGGACGAGAAGGACGTGAACGACATCAAGCACAAGATGGCCCCGACGGGCGCCGAGACGGTGATCGTGGACCTGCGCAGGGAGATGGCCGAAGCAGCCTTCATGGCGCTCAAGGCCCAGGCCACCTACGACGGCGGCTACTGGAACACGACCGGCCTCGGTCGCGCCGTGACAGTGAAGGGCTTGCTCGGCGCCATGCGCGAGCGCGGCTGCACGGTGCTCGCCCACGGCGCCACCGGCCGTGGCAACGATCAGCTCCGCTTCGAGCGCTACACCAACGTGCTCGCGCCCGACATGAAGGTGTACGCCCCGTGGCGTGACCCGGCGCTGCTCACCGAGTTCCCCGGCCGCAAGGAGATGGCCGCGTACCTGCGCGCGCAGGGCATCGAGGCCGAGGTGGGCGCCAAGAAGCGCTACTCCACGGACGCCAACCTGGCGGGCCTCTCCCACGAGGCCGAGGATCTGGAGTCGATCGAGACGCCCTGCACCATCGTCGAGCCGATCATGGGCGTGTGGCCCGAGAAGGCGCCCGACAAGCTCGAGACCGTGACGCTGCGCTTCGAGAAGGCGCGCGCGGTGGCCATCAACGGCCAGTCGCTCGACACGCTGGCCGCCATGCTCGAGGCCAATCAGATCGCGGGTCGCAACGGCATCTGGATGCGCAACGCCCTCGAAAACCGCGTGATCGGCACCAAGAGCCGCGGCGTGTACGAGGCGCCCGGCATGGAGCTGCTCGGAGCGGGCTTGCGCGCGGTGTATCAGGCCGTGATGGATCGCCGCGCCACCAAGCTCTTCAACGAGCTCTCGCGCATCGTCGCCGACCACATCTATGACGGCCGCCTGTTCGATCCCACCGTGCGCGCCGCGCTGAGCGCGATCGACGTGCTCGCGGAGCCCGCCACCGGCACCGTCGAGCTCGGCTTGTACAAGGGCAACATCTATTTCCACAGCCTCAGGGACTGCCCTGGCTCGCTCTACAACGAGGCCGACGCTTCGATGGAGAAGAGCGAGGGCCTCAATCCCACGAGTTCGCAGGGCTACGTGGAGATCCAGAGCGTCGAGGCCAAGGCCCTGGCGCGCGCAGGTCAGATCAAGGTCTGAGCCCCGCAGCTTCGCGCACCGAAGGCCGCCCAGCGCACGCGTGGGCGGCTTTTTTCATGCGCTTTCGCCTGTCTCCCGCGGCAGGCTGCGCCATTTTCTGATATCGCTCTCCCCCCATGCGAAATCCGATCAGCGCAGCCCTGTCCGGCGCACTCGCGACGCGGACCAAGCAAGGGCGCACGGTGATGCTGGCTGAGCACGATCGTGTCGACGGCAAGACGGCGCTCGTCACGGGTGCCAACCGTGGCCTCGGCAAGGCCATCGCCGTTCAGCTCGCCGCGCGCGGCGCGCGCGTGATCATGGCGTGCCGCAGCGGGATCCCCGAAGCCGGAGCGGAGGTGGCGCGCGAGAGCGGTTCCTCGGAGATCGAGATGCGCGAGGTGGACCTCGCAGATCTGCGCTCGGTGGTCGCGCTCGCGGAAGAGCTCGCCGCGGCCCAACGCACGCTCGACCTCGTGGTGTTGAACGCAGGCGTCGTGCCCAGCAGCGCGCGCCCCACGGCGCAGGGGTTCGAGCTGATGTTCGGCGTCAACTACCTCGCCAACGTGGCATTGGTGGAGCGCCTGCTCTCACGCGGCGTCATCCGTCCCCACCGTGAACGCCCTCCTCGCCTGGTGTTCATTTCCAGCGAGACACACCGCGACGCAGGGCCCATCGAGTTCCGTGCGCTCGGGCAGTTCACGCCCTATGACGCCATGGGCAGCATGAAGGTGTACGGCTACTCCAAGCTGCTGCTCGAGGTCTACGCCGCGGAGCTCGCGCGGCGGCTCGGTCAGGGCGCCGCCGTGCACAGCCTCTGCCCCGGCGCCGTGGATACGGACATCGCGCGGGAGGCGCCCACGTGGGTGAAGCCCGCGCTCGGACTGGTGATGAAGAAGTTCTTTCGCACGCCTCACGAGGCCGCCAAGCCCGTCATTTACCTCTGCTGTGCCCGGGAGCTCGAGGGGCGCACGGGGCGCTACCTGCACGGCATGACGGAGAAGCAGGCGGCGGGCCAAACGCGCGACACCGCGGTGGGACAGCGCCTGCTACGCGATAGCCAACGCTTGATCTCGCGCGCGCTGGGAGAAGTTGAATGACACAGGAAGTCGAGCTCACGATGGATCCCGACACCGAGGCGCTCAAGGAAAGCTGGCGAGCGTTCTGCGATCGTCTCAAGGCCGCGGGCGACGCCGTGTTCGCCGAGGACGTGCCGAAGGACGCCCTCACGCGCGCAGAGGGGGCGCGTTATCTGACCCGCCTCGTCCGCGCCGCCCTCGAGACCTTCGTGGAGTTCTCCGATCCGGCCGCGCCCGTGCTGCGCCGCACGGTCCACGAGACCATCAAGATGGGCGCGGATAACCCCGACAACTGGTACGAGAACGCGCCCGTGCACGGGGACTACGTGTATCGCCTGTCCGGCACGCGCGGCACAGTCCCTTACCTCAGCATCGCGACTCAACAGGGGCACTATGGCCAGGGGGCCGGCATGCCGCCCGCGGGTTTCATCGAGGCCAAGGATCTCGCGCTCAGCGCGGACGGCCGCATCGAGCTCATCTTGAGCAAGGAGCCCCGACCGGGAAACTGGCTGAAGCTGCCTGACGCCTACGGCACACTGATCGTGCGCCAGACGTTCTCGGATCGCACGCGTGAGACCCGCGCCGAGCTCGAGCTCGAGCGCCTCGAGCCCGCCAACGCACCCGCGCAGAGCCTCTCGCCCGCGGGCATCACCAAGGGCCTACAGAGCGCGGCCAGCCTGGTGAACGCGTGCGCGATGATCTTCCCCAACTGGGCGAAGGGCTTCCGCAAGCACACAAACCTCCTGCCCCGGTTCGATCCCCAGCTCTCGCGCATGTTCGGCGGCGATCCGAACATCGCCTACTACCACAGCTACTGGGAGCTCGGAGATGACGAGGCGCTCGTGATCGACGTGACACCTCCCGCCTGCGATTACTGGAACTTCCAGCTCAACAACTACTGGATGGAGTCGCTCGACTACCGCGTGCACGACATCTGCATCAACCAGGCGGGCGCCCGAAAGAACGCCGACGGCAGCGTGCGCATCGTGGTCTCACACGAAAATCCGGGCGTCGCCAACTGGCTCGACACCGCGGGCCATCGCTTTGGCACCATGTGCTTTCGCTGGGTGCGCGCCGCTGAGCACCCCGTGCCCAAGACGCGCGTCGTCCCGCTGAGCGAGCTGCGCAAGTGAACTCACCGCTGGTCCTCCGAGAAACCGCCCAAACCGGCTCATCACATCACCGGCCGCCCCCGCTTTCGCTGATCAACCGCGTGGGCGCGACCTTGAGGCGCCTGGGCGCGGGCGGCGATGCGCTGCAGGAAAAGCAGCTGCTCCGCGCGGCCCAGGCGCAGACGGGACTTTCGGACTTCGGCGACGAGTCCTTCCGCGAAGCGCTGAACGTGCTCCTCCGCTCCATCGAGCGCGAGGCCGATCTACACACCATCGGTCGCCTGATCACGAAGGCTCGGCTCACCCGCTCACTGGCCACGCGCCTTCGGCTCCAGGATGCGGTCAAGCGACACCCGGAGATCTTCGAAGCCGAGCTCCCGGCGCCGATCGTGATCGCAGGTCTCCAGCGCACGGGCACCACGTTGCTTCATCGCTTGCTCGCGTGTGACGCTTCGCTACGCAGCTTGCGCTCCTACGAGGCCATCGCTCCCATGGGCGCGGACGACGGCTTGCTGTCACGCGCGATCGGGCGCGATCCGCGCTGGCTCGAAGCCAAGCTCAGCGAGCGCGCGCTCATGTATATGGCCCCCGATTTCTTCGCGATCCATCCCGTAGAAGCGGACGCGCCCGAAGAAGACGTACTGCTGCTCGACTACAGCTTTTTGAGCACGGTCCCCGAGGCCACCCTGCGGGTCCCCAGCTACGCGCACTGGCTCGAGCAACAAGACCAGACCCCCGCCTATCGCTTGCTCGCTTTGTTGTTGCGTTGGTTGAGCTCTCGCAAGGGACCTACGCGCTGGGTCTTGAAGACGCCCCATCACCTCGAATGGTTGGATGTGCTGCTCAAGGTCTTTCCGGGCGCCACGATCATCCAAACGCACCGCGATCCAACAGAGACCCTGGCGTCCTTCTGCAGCATGATCTGGCACTCTCGCGGCGTCTTCAGCGACGCGGTCGACGCCCACGAGATCGGGCGCCACTGGTCCCGCAAGGTGAACCGCATGCTCGCGCGCGCACTTCAGGTGCGCGATGGCGTGCAGGACGTCGGCTTCATCGATGTGAGCTACGAGGCGTTGCTGAGCTCGCCGCTCGACACGCTGCAGGAGCTCTACGGCCGCCTAGGCATGGAGCTGACGGCCGACACCCGCTGGGCGGTCACCCAGACCCTGGTCCGGAGCCCTCAACACAAGTTCGGGCGACACCGCTACGCGCTCGAGGACTTCGGGCTCTCAGAAGCCCAAGTCCACGAAATGACGGCCTATTACCGGAAGCGCTTCGCGGTGAACGCCGTTTTCGGCACCCCTACCCTAAGGTAGGACCGATCCCTGGGCCGCGAGCCGGCTGCTGCGATACCAATGCCGCAAGACCTCGGCCGCGGGCCGCTCGCGGAGCTGAGGCAAGGGCTCCTTCGGGGCGCGCGCGAGCCACGCACCGGCCAGCACCCCCTCGAGGCGCGGGTCGTCTTGCCAGACCTCATAGGTGGCGCGCTGACGACGCAGCTCGTTCATCCGTTGGGCGCTGGACTCCTTCGCCCCGGGGGCGCCCACCGCCGATCCGAGATCGGTGAGCAGGTAACTCTTGCCCTCGGCGAGCGCCCAGGACCGCAGCTTGACTGCGGTGGCGGTGATCGACTTGCGCAGCTCCTCATCCGAGCCGCTCAGCGTGGAGAGCGCCTTTTGGTAGCGCGTGACGCCGACGACATCGACCGCGTCCCAGAAGGCGACGCTCGCCACGCGCTCGATGGTCGCGGAGTACCCGAGCTTGCCTCGGTACACCTTGCGGACGTTGCGCGCCAACTTGCGCCAGCGATCGGGTTGCACCTCGGTGCTCGACAACTCCGCGCCGATGGAGAGGAGCGCCGCCTTGTTCGCACCCGCCAGCCGCGCGTAGTGCGTGACGAAGCGCTCATAGCTCCACCACCAGCGGTCCCACCCCTCGGGCTCGAGCGTCTCACGGGTCTCTCCGGCCCCTTCTGACTCGAGCTCGAGCAGCGGAGTCAAACAGACTCGAAGTCCACGCGTGTTGGCTTCACCTATCAGCCAAATGAGTAAGTCGTCTTCCACGGTGAAGAGCGCGCTGGGTGCGATCTCGATGGCTCGCTTGTCGATCTGAAACCAGCGCACGACGAGCTCGAGGTCGGTCGCGCCGAGATCGACGAGCTCGTCCAGGAACTTGCCGTAGCCCGGCTTCGTGGCGGGCTCCGCCGCGCTTCCACCGAACATGCTGAGCGACACACCGCGACGAAACGCCTCTTCGCGTTGCGTCGGGACGACGAGCGAATCGGCAGGACGCTCCAGCGTGTAACGAGGAGCAGGTGCTTTGGGTTCCGGAGCGCGTGGAGCTTCGTCCGAGCAGCCAGACACTGCCCAAAACAATGCGCACGCCGCCGCTTGTACTGGCCGTGAACTCACCCTTCCGTCCTAGCACGAACGATTCGCCCGCTGTTCACAAATGTCTCGCTGTGAGTTGACCTTTTCCGCACGAAAAAGGGTCCGCGAAGCCTCCTGCGCGCGGTCCAGCGCGGGCATGAAACCGCGCATCGACGCTTGAAATGCAGTAAAAACAGGGCAAGGTGACGACGTGACGCTCCCAACCCGAGACGTATCAAGCGCGCACTGGCCCATCGCGGTCTGTTTCGCTCGCAGCGTTTTCCGGCGCGCAGCCAGGAGAGAGGACGCGCAGCGCGGCGCAGCGTGTGTGTGCCGCCCATGAGCCACGCGTCTGCACCTGCTTCGCTGGAGTCGTGGGCGCACGCGTACGTCAGCTCGACTTCGCTCGCCTACAAGCTCACGCCGCCTCCGTTGCCGGCGGCCTTCGCGGAGCGGTGCGCTCCTGCGCTGCAGGTCGATCGTCCCGGGCGGCCAGACGAGCTCCGCGTGGTGTGGGACAAATACAAGGCGCCGAAGTCCGCGCACGCGCTCGCCTCACCGCTCAAGCGCGCGCACCTGCTTCACACGTTCCTGCACCACGAGCTTCAGGCTGCAGAATTGATGTGTTGGGCAGTCTTGTCTTTCCCGGACAGCCCCCCATCATTCAGACGCGGACTTCTGAGTATTTGTCTGGATGAGATCCGACACATGAGGATGTACTCAGATCACATCGAGCGACTCGGCCACCGCGTCGGCGACTTCCCGGTGCGCGATTGGTTCTGGGAGCGCACCCCGCGAGCTTCGACGCCAGCGCAGTTCGTCTCGGTGATGGGGCTCGGCTTCGAAGCGAGCAACCTGGATCACACCGCGCGCTTCGCCAAGATGTTCCGCGAAGCCGGCGACGAAGAGGGCGCGCGCCTGCAAGAGAAGGTCGGCGAAGAAGAGATCGCGCACGTCGCGTTCGCCGCGCACTGGTTCCAAGCGTTCGGCGGCGAGCTCAGCTTCGACAACTGGCGATGCACGTTGCCCGCGCCGCTCTCGCCGATGGTGATGCGAGGCAGGCCGCTGCAGCGCACAGCGCGCGTCCGCGCTGGTTTGGATCCCGCGTTCCTCGACGAGCTCGAAGCATGGCAACCCCAACCGCGTGGTTGATGAACCTCGACGCCGATCTGGAGCTGAGCGCGCCGCAGCGCTATGGCCCGGCGAATGAGCGCGAGCTCCGGATCGAGAAGCTGCTTTCGCGCATGGGCACCTTGCTGCGGCCCGACGATCGCGTGCTCGGCTTCTCGCCGCCGAACCTTGCCCCCGCGACGCGGGTCTTGGCCTTCTGCCCGACCCCGCACGCCCTCGGGCGCCTCGCGGCCCTGGGCCTTGCGCCCTCCCTCCCGGCGCCCAGCCTGAGCGTGCTGCGGGAGGCCAACGGGCGCGCCTTTTGCGCCCGTGTGGGCCAGACTCTGCCGGGAGCTGCCTACGTCTACTCCATGGAAGTGCTTGAGGAAATTGTCCGGGACGCGGGCCCGGAGCAGGAGCTCGTGCTCAAGCGCCCCTTCGGCTTCGCCGGGCGGGATCGGCGGAGGGTGGTCGGAGGTGTGCTCGACCCCAGCACCGCCGGCTTCGCCGCGCGCAGCTTTCGGATCGGCGAGGGCCTGCAGGTGGAGCCCTGGCTCCGGCGGATCCGGGACGTCGCGCGGCACGGGTATCTGGCCGAAGATGGGCGCTTGATGAAGGGCCCTTTGATGGAACAGCGGTGCGACGCGCTGGGACGCTGGCAGGGCTCGGCGCCGGCGGACCCTTCGGGCGCGCCCCTCCGGCCCGAGCACACGCGGCAGCTCGAGGAGGAGCTCGAGCGCGCGGGCCATGCGCTGTCGGCGATCGGCTACTTCGGCCCCTTTGGAATCGACGCCTTCGAGTACGAGCGTGCGCACGGCGGGCCGGGCTTTCAGCCGCGTTCCGAGATTAATGCGCGCTTCTCGATGGGCTATCCGCGGATCCTCCTCGAGCAGGCGCTGCGCGCGTTCGGGAGCTCTTGACAGGGCCGGAGGCATGGCCAAGTTTCGCGACACGCCATGACACAGCACGCCTTTCAAGCCCAGGTCAGCGAAGTTCTCGGATTGGTCATCAATTCGCTCTACAGCCACCCGGAGGTGTTCTTGCGTGAGCTCTTGTCGAACGCCTCCGACGCGCTCGATAAGGAGCGCTTTCTCGCGCTCACGGCCCCCGCCGAGTCGTCGGAGCCGCTGCGCATCCGCATCATTCCGGATGAGCAGGCCAAGACGCTCACCATCGAGGACAACGGCGTGGGCATGAACGAGGCCGAGCTGATCGAGAACCTCGGGACCATCGCCCACTCGGGCTCGCGCGAGTTCTTGAAGCAGCTCAAGGAGAAGAAAGACGTCAACCTGATCGGTCAGTTCGGCGTAGGCTTCTACAGCGCCTATCTGGTGGCCGACAGGGTCTCTGTGCTGAGCCGCAAGCGTGGGGAGAAGCAAGCTTATCGCTGGAAGTCCGACGCCAAGAGCGGCTTCACGATTGAGCCGGTCGAGCGCGAGGGGCGCGGCACGTCGGTCATCCTCCACCTCAAGGAGGAGCACCACGAGTTCTTGAACCCGGGCCGCATCCGCCAGCTCGTCGCGCGCTACTCCGACTACGTCGGCTATCCCATCGAGCTCGCGCGCAAGGCCGAGGCTGCCGAATCAGCCGGCGAGCCAGACAAAGCCGGCGCACTGAGCTTCGATCGCATCAACCAGGCGAGCGCGCTCTGGCAACGTCGCCCGAGCGAGATCACGGACGAGCAATACGAAGAGTTCTATCGCCACCTCACGCACGACTGGGAGCCGCCGCTCGGGCGCAAGCACTTCCGCGTGGAGGGCACGCAGGAGTTCACCGGACTCTTGTTCATCCCCAAGCGCCCGCCGTTCGACCTCTTCTCGCCCGAGGAGCGCCACGGCGTGCGCCTACACGTGAAGCGCGTGTTCATCATGGACGACTGCAAGGAGCTCCTGCCGCGCTGGCTGCGCTTCGTACGCGGCGTGGTGGACTCGGAAGATCTCCCGCTCAACGTCTCTCGCGAGATCCTGCAGGACTCGAAGATCGTGCGCGTGATCCGCAAGCAGGTGATCAAGCAGGTCCTGGACCTGCTCGACGAGATCGCGGAGAAGCGCCCCGAGGACTACGCGGTGCTGTTCAAGAATTACGGCACGGTGCTCAAGGAAGGCGTGCACCTCGACCCCGAGTACAAGGACCGTTTGGCCAAGCTCTTGCGCTTCGAGAGCAGCAAGGCGGAGACCACCACCTCGCTCGCGGACTACGTCAAGCGCATGCCCGAGGGGCAGTCCTCCATCTTCTACCTGCTCGGTCCGTCGCGCAGGACCGTGGAGTCGAGCCCGCACATCGAGTCGCTACGCGCGCGCGGGTTCGAGGTGCTGTTCATGGTCGACCCGGTCGACGAGTGGGTGGTGCGTGGGCTCGGCGAGTTCGCGGGCAAGCAGCTGGTCTCGGCGATGGACGAGAAGCTCGAGCTCGGCAAGGAGCCGGGGAGCGAAGACAAAGCAGAGAAGCCGACCCCCGACGCCTCCACCGAGAAGCTGCTCACGCGCGTCCGCGAGGTCTTGAGCGAGCAGGTCAGCGAGGTGCGCCTCTCCGACCGCCTCACCGATTCACCGAGCTGCCTGGTGGTGCCCGAGGGGGGCCTCGGGCCGTACATCGAGCGGCTCTTGCGCATGCAGCAGGGCGCAGACCTGCCGCCGCAGAAGCGCATCCTCGAGCTCAACGAGAAGCACCCGTTGGTCTCTGCCCTGTCGCGGCTCGCGCAGCAGGATGACAAGAACGAGACCGTCACCGAGGCCATCGAACTCTTGTACGATCAGGCGCTGCTCTCCGAAGGAAGCCCGATCGACGATCCCGCCCGGGTCGCCAAGCGCCTGACGCGCCTGATGACCTCCAGCGCCGAAGCGCTCCTCTCCGGATCCTCCAGCTGACGTGGCGGGCCGCCCCGCGAAGCGCAGCAAGTCCGCCGCGCGTAGGCCCGCTCGCCGTCTGCGGCGGGTGAGCTTGCGGCCGCTCTGGCTGACGTGGACCGTGGGGGCGCTGGTGCTCGCGGTCCTGTTGGCCCGCTTCGCAGGCGTGTTCTGGCTCGGCGCCGTGGCCCGTGACCTCGATCTGCAGCTCTGTTTGCTGGCCATGGTGTTGGGGGCCGCCGCGGCCTTGCTGCGCGCGTGGCCGGCCCTTTCGGCGTGCTCGCTGCTCGTGCTGGTGCTGGGTCTGCCCCAGCTTCTCTTGGCGCGCAGCACGCGCCCCACGCCCCCCCGAGGCCCCACCCTGCGCGTGCTGAGCGCGCACTTGGTCGCCGCAAGCCCGAAGCCGGCCGATCTGCTCACGGAGCTCGTCTCTCGCAAGACCGACGTGGCGGTGCTCACGGCGCCCTCCTCAGAGCCGCTCGCCGAGCTCTCGAAGCAGGCTTTTTTGCGCAACTACCGCGTGCTGCACGGCGCCCCCCGCGATGGGGCCTGGACCATGCTCGTGCGCAGGGAGCTGCTCACGTCCTCGCCGCGCGCGGCACGTCAGGCGGGCGGCCCTCGCGTGCGCGTGGGGGCATGCGACCTCGGCCTGCGCCCCCTGCATGTCCCTTCGCTCTTTTCGTACGGGCAGCGCGACGCGCGCCGCCGACGCCTGCGAGAGCTGCAAGCGCTGCCGCGCGAACCCCGCACGTTGTGGCTCGGCCATCTCGGGAGCTCGCCCGCGGCCTTCGACGTCGAGCCGCTGCTCGCCGCGCAGGAGGTGCGCGATGGCCGCTTGGGCCATGGCCGCATGCCGAGCTGGCCCCCTGCTCTGGGCGCCCTCGGCGTGCCCCTGGAGCACCTCCTGGTGCACGGTTGGCTGCGCGTGAGCACGCTCGCCATGGGCGCCCCGCTCGCCCCCCAGGCGCACCGCACGTTGCGCGCTACCCTCGAGCTCACGGAGCCGACCTGTCGCGTCGCTCCGTGATGAGGGACCGCATGCCGAAGATCGACGAGAGCCGCCGCTTTCTACCGCTCACGATCGCGGTGATCACGATCTCTGACACACGTGACTTGAGCGACGATCGTTCGGGCCAGGTCCTCGCGGACAAGCTCACCGCCGATGGACACACGCTGCATGGACGCAGCCTGGTGCACGATGATCAGCCCGCGATCGAAGCCGAGCTCCGACGCTTGCTCGCGGAGCCGAGCGTGCAGGTCATCCTCACCACCGGCGGTACGGGCGTGACCGGTCGGGACGTCACACCGGAGGCCGTCCGCGCGGTCGCCGACAAGGAGATCCCGGGCTTCGGCGAGCTCTTTCGGCAACTGAGCTACGCGGCGATCGGCACGTCGACCATCCAGTCGCGCGCCCTCGCCTGCGTCGCCGCGGGGAAGTACGTGTTTGCGCTACCGGGTTCCCCGAGCGCCTGTCGCGACGCCTGGGACTGGATCCTCGCGCAGCAACTCGATAACCGCCACCGCCCGTGCAACTTCGCCGAGCTACTCCCGCGGCTCGGCGAGTCCTGATCAGCGCACGCGGAACGTCTTGTCGATGTGCGCGACCAACGCAGACACCAGGCGCGCACGGTAGCTCGGGTCGACCGCGAGGTCCTGGCGCACCTCGATCTCGAGCGCGATGCGGTTGTTGCGGCGCGAGTGGCTCTCGGCCGAGTAGATGAGCCCGTCCTTGCCCGACCACGGCTCGTTGTACGCGACCTTGGGCAGCTCGCGCGCGAGCGCCGCGCCCATGGCAAAGGCCTGCTCCTCCTGCTCGTCGTAGAGCACCCCGATCTCCACGTCACGCACGCGGCCCTCGTACACGGGCGTGAAGCTGTGGATGGACATCAAGAGGGGCGCGCGCGAATCGAGCAGCGCCTGGTCCACCGCGCGGTGAAACGGACGGTGATAGCGGTGCATGCGGAGCTCGCGTTCGCTCGCGCTGAGCCCCTGGTTCAACAGCACCAACTCCCCCTCCGCCACCGGACGAAACAGGTCGGGGTTTTCTTCGCCGCGGTTGGCGTCCACCAAGAGCCGCGTGAACTCGGCCAACACCGCGGTCGCGCGCAGCGCGCGCGAAAGCTCGAGCGTGATCTCGCGCGCTCCGATGTCGTAGGCCCAGTGGGTGTCGACCAGGCGCAGGTCCGCCTCGGGCCAGGCCCACGGCGCGGGCAGGCGCTGGCTCGCGTGTTCGCAGGTGAAGAAGACCGGAGCGTCCGCGTCGCCCTGCACGACGGTGAAGGCCGTGTCCTCGGACAGCGCGGACGCCACGGGCTCACTCATGACTTGGTATGACAGGCGTAGCAGGTTACGGCGTCGCCCTTGCTCGTATCGTTCGGATCATACCCGAGCAGCTGGGCCATCACCGGCGTCACACGGGCCTCCATGAACTTGAAGACCCGCGCATTCTCCATCGCCTTCCAATCCTCGCTGCCGTACGGGGGGACCGGAGAGAGCTTGGGGTTTGGCATCTTGTACTTGGTGACCTCGAAGTTCGGCTCGTGGCAAGGCACACACTCGAACTTCTCCCCTTCGTAGCGGTTCTTGTCGAAGGTCTCGAACACCTGACGCATGATCGGGTGGACCTTGCCGATCATGTACCACTCCTTCTCGTCGTAGGACATGGAGTCCCAGGGCTTGTCCGGCCCCGTAAGGCCAAGCAGCGCAATCGCCCCCTTCGGATCGTCGACGGGCAGCGGCGGCGGCTCCCAGGTGGACGCGGGCTGCGCCGCGGGCTCCTGGGCGGCAGGCGTGGTCTCTCGCGCAGCCGGGCCGCCGCAGGCCGAAGAAGCCAGCGCGAGGGCGCACGCTCCTTGGACCCACCAATCCGAAGCGCGCGCCGGGGCACGCAGTGCGAGTGCTGATCTCAGCTTGGGCATTACGGGGGGACTCCTTGGGTCGCTCAACTATCAGTCAAAGGCAGCGCCGCGACCGGCCGTCACTCATTTGTTCGGCTGGGGCGTGAGGCGCAAGTAGGGCCGGATGACCTTGTAGCCCTTGGGGAACTTCTGCTTCAAGACCTCAGGGTCCTGGATCGACGGAACGATCACGCAATCGTCGCCGTCCTTCCAGTTCACCGGGGTGGCCACCGAGTAGTTGTCGGTGAGCTGCAGCGAATCGATGACGCGCAGGATCTCGTCGAAGTTACGCCCCGTGCTGGCCGGGTACGTGATCATCGCGCGGATCTTCTTGTTGGGGTCGATGAAGAACACCGAGCGCACCGTCAACGTGTCGTTCGCTTCGGGGTGGATCATGTCGTAGAGCGTCGACACCTTGCGATCGCTGTCCGCGATGATCGGATAATTCATCTTGGTGCTCTGCGTGTCCTCGATGTCCGAGATCCAGCCGCGATGGCTATCCACCGGGTCCACGCTGAGCGCGAGCATCTTTACGTTGCGCTTGTCGAACTCCGCCTTGAGCTTGGCCGCATAGCCGAGCTCCGTGGTGCAGACCGGCGTGAAGTCCTTGGGGTGCGAGAACAAGATGCCCCACTGGTTGCCCAAGTAGTCGTGGAACTTGATGGTTCCCTCGCTCGATTCCGCCGTGAAATCCGGCGCGATGCTGCCAATGTGCAAGCCCATCTGACGTGCCTCCTTGTGTTTGCTGGCGCGCAAAGAGCGCGCTCTGACGTGCCTAGCGGGGGGGCGGCGTGTCGCCTCGCGGACACGCTGCGCCCGCTTCGTAGCGCACGGGTCCTATACCACAGTGGCCGGAACGTCACAGGGCGGGGCCCCTGAGCGGCGATGACACGGGTGCCGGGAGAGCCTCGAAACGGCCACGGTGAGTACCGCCCCCGAGGGTCGCGCGTACCTCGAGAGGGGCAAAGGAGAGGGGCGGCGCTCTGCATGTCCTCACAATATCTGTTGACGCAGATAATCGTGGAACTTACATTCGTTGCAACAGATAACTTGGAGAACGGACACCATGGCCAGTATGGCGATCATCAATGCGGCCACTATTCAGGAGCTCAGTCCCGGGCTCTTTGCCTTTGCCTACCGCGCAGTACGCCAGCGCGAAGAGGCGGAGGACCTGGTCCAGGACACCTGGATCAGCGCGCTCAAGACCGTGCCAAGCTTCGAGGGCCGCTCGAGTCTACGCACCTGGCTGGTGAGCATCCTCCGACGGCGCATCGCCGACCGCTTCCGGCGCGAGCGCCCCTCGGAGGTATTGGAGGAAGAGAAGCTCGCCTGGGAGCAAGCAGGAGCCCCCGAGGACCGCCTGGACGCCTACGAGGCGGCCGACATCGCTTCGCGCGCGATGACCGAGCTCAGCGAACTGGAGCGCACCGCGGTCCTGCTCTGCGACGTGCAGGATCTGGACCGCGATGAGGCCAGCGCGCGGATGGGCGTGACCCGCGGGCACTTGCGTGTCCTGCTCCACCGGGCACGGCACAAGCTGGGAGCCGTGCTCCTTGCCAGCGGGGTCGAGGCGCGCGGCACCAGGCGAAACGAACCTGTCTCCGCTAATCCGTGATCCGGCGATGCAGGCGCTTTCAAGCGTACCTGCATCGCGCGGCGCTCAGCGCTTGAGCTTGGTCACGAGCTCCACTTGGGAGTGAACGCCGAGCTTACGGAAGATCGACTTGAGGTGATTACGCACCGTGTGGAGGCTGATGTGCAGGTTCGTAGCCACGCCCGTGACGCTGCCTTCCCCGAGCAGGGTCTCCACGATCTCCCGCTCGCGCTTGCTGAGCTGGTCGAGCGTGATCTCGGGCCCGCCCACGTCGAGCCCGGCGCCCGCGGCGCCACCCGAGGACAGCCCCTCGATGCGCTGCAGGTGCTCGATGCCCTGCCCTGCGACGCGCATCAGGTCCTCCTGCAGCTTGCCCCGCGACTGGCGAATCAACGCCTCGCGGATCACGGAGTCGAGCGTCGTGGGCGTACACGGCTTGGTGAGGAAGCGGAAGATTTCCCCCTCATTGATCGCGCGCACCGCCGCATCGAGCTGCGGATCCCCGGTAAGCAGGATACGCACAATATAGGGGTATTCCTTCGCAACCTGGGCAAGCAGTTCGACGCCGCGCATGCCCGGCATCCACTCGTCGGAAACCACAACCTGGACGTCCTCGCGCTCGAGCACCTTGAGGGCCTCCGCCGCGGAGCGAGCAGTCAGCACTTCGTAAGGAGCATCAGCGAGAGCCGCAGCCAGCGCGAGCGCGGCCTCATCGTCGTCCACCAAAAGGACCCGGAACCTCATCGTCACCTCAAACTAGGGTACTTTCACAAGGCGCGCGAAGCTGTCGAAGCGGGCGGCTCGCCGGAGAGCGAACTTTGGTTGGCCCTCTTCACGCGGAAGCTACTGGAAGCTCATGGTAACAAGATATGGTGGGGCTTCCTTGCGAGCAAATGCATGTTGATAAGAAAACACTTGAACGGTTGTTGACAGAGCCATGACTGCCCCGACAATCCCAAACGTGGTAACCGAGCATCCCACACTAGATACATCGTGCGATTCGGGGCAAGAGGTGCTCGCGAGTTTGGTGCGGACTTACGACTCGTTGTGGTCAGAGCTGACCAAGTTCCTGCAGCGCTTCGAGCTCACGCCCCAGCAGTACAACGTGCTCAAGGCCCTGGCGTCGTGCGGCGGCGGAGTAGCCTGCCAAGCTATCGCGGAGCAGCTCCTGAACCGCGTCCCGGATATCACACGACTGCTCGATCGCCTGGAACAGGCCGGTTTGATTCGCCGCGAGCGCTGCTGCGAGGACCGGCGCGTGGTGCGCACCTATCTGACCGATGCGGGTCGGTCCAAGGTCGAAGAGGTCAAGGGCCCCCTGGCCGGGGCGCTCAAGGCCCGCTTTGGGCACATGAGCCAAGATGAGCTGCAGACACTGAGCCGACTGCTGAATGTGCTCCGCGAACCGGGCTGCGCCGTGGCCCGCGACGCCTTCATGCCGGAGGCTTGCGGCGCTCCTGCTGCTGGCGAGTGAGCCCGAGGATCGCTGCTTCCGAGCCATGCTTGTTCCAACGAGAAAGTGCCCGGAAGGCGCCCCTGGCGCTCCCGAGCACGATCGTCACTTCGCCAGGCGAACTCGGCCGGCGCTCACTCAGCCGGATCGGCCGCTCCGGACAAGGCCTCGGGCGCGACGTCCAGGGCCTGCTCGGGCTGCTTGCCGAGCCCCTGATCGAGCACCCACTGCGGCGGCTTTCGCAGATCCCAGATCAGGCCGACCTTGGCGAGCGCGCAGAGGACGTAGTAGCTGAGGTCGATCTCCCACCAGTAAAAGCCTTGATTGGCCGTGCTTTGGTAGTGGTGGTGATTGTTGTGCCAGCCCTCGCCCATGGTGAGCATGGCCAAAAACCAGTTGTTGCGGGAGTCGTCCGTGGTCTCGTAGCGGCGGCTGCCGAACACGTGCGACAGCGAGTTGATGGTGAAGGTGCCGTGCCAGAGCAGCACCGTGGACACCACGAAGCCCCAGAAGAAGGCCCACAAACCGCCCAGCGCGTAGAGCGCCCCCGCGTACACCGCGACCGGCACGAAGTGGTACTTGTTGAGCCACACGAGCTCCGGGAACTTCGCGAAATCGCGGATCAGGTCGTAGCGGGTGGCGTTGTGCTGCACGCTCACGATCCAGCCGACGTGCGACTCCCACAGCCCCTGCTGACGCGGTGAGTGCAGATCTTCGGGCTGATCCGAGAACTTGTGGTGATGACGGTGATGACCGGCCCACCACAACGCCCCCTTCTGCACGCTCATGCCGCCGAGCGCGGCGATCACGAACTGAAACCAGCGCGACGTCTTGTACGCGCGGTGCGAGAAGTAGCGGTGATAGACGCCCGTGATGAAGAACATGCGGGCGTAGTAGAGCGCGATCGCGAGCGCGAGCCCGGTCCACGAGAAGCCGAGCAGAAAGAACCCGTACACCATGCCCACGTGCGCGGCCCAAAACGGCCAAGCCTGGGGGTGGAAGTAACGGATGAGGAAACCGGGACGGGGGGCAGCAGTCTGCATGAGGGTACAAGTAGCAGGGGGGGCGCGCCCGATCTGTCACGGTTCCGTCATTGGCCTCCGATGTCCTTCGTTCCCGCTTTTCGCGCCCTGTGCCGTCACGGACACTCGATCCGGGCGACAAAGATGCGACGTTCAAGCGTGTTGGGTGCTGCGCCCCCGTCCGCGCCTTCGCTCGGGATGACCTCCACGTCCTCCCAGACCAGGAGCAATCGACCATCGCGCGCCACGTGCAGCTGGAGACCCGCTCCATTCGTGCTGGCAGCGGTCACGAACCGACTGCGCCCGATCCGCCCCTGATCGTCCACGAACATCACCCGGACGCTGCCGCCAGGATCATCGACGCTGCCGATGCGTCGGTAGGCGACCACGTAACCGTTTGCGTAGGCCGCGAGCGCGACGTCGCGAACGTTTTGATTCCCGGAGGTGAGCTCCGTCTCGGGGCCTACGTTGCCGTCCGCGTCGAGCGTGCGAAAGCGGATCACGCTCGCCCCGGCCTCCACCGTGTAGACCACCGCACCGCCGTCCTCGCGCGCCGCCAGGGCCACGTTCGTCCTCGTGCCCACGCCGTTGCTGAGCGCAACGATGGGCCCTGCCCCCTTCCCCTGCCCATCGAGGAAGCGCAAGAAGACGCCAGCGCGCTCTTTGTGATCACTCACCCACGCCGCCGCACCGGCGTAGGTCGCCGCCTGCTCGAAGGAGAGTGGCGAAACCGCGATCTGCGTCGCATGGAAGCCCTCGGCCTCTGCCGCGAGGTTCTCCGGAGTCCCGATTGTCTGCGCCGACACGAGCTCCGTCACGCCCGGCTGGGCGTAACTCTCGCGCGCGTAGACCACCCGCGCTGCCCCCGCGATCCACGCAGCTGCGATGGCCGACTCCTCGTGCGAGGCGTCCTCTGTGCGGCGTACCGATTTCTTCGTGCTCGAGTCGAAGTAGAACAGCTCGCTCGATCCGCCGCGGTTCGAAGCGAAGAACAGCCCGTACCCACCGTCCGGCTTGGCGACCAGCGCGGGGAAGCGTGTGAAATAGCAACTCTCGATCTCGAGGTTGACGAGCGCCTCGATCGGGCTCGGCTCGCCAGCGGTCGCGACCGCCACGTGCGCGATGCCTTGCGCGTTGGCCGAGGCGCGTTCCCCTCCGCAGGCCACCTCGAGGTAGGCGAGTTCGAGCTGGTTTACGTGAATCGCGCTCGCAAAGGTGGGTCCCTGGCCTTGCGCAGAGGGGAACGAGAGCAGATCGCCACGGCACTCGGAGTTCCAGCCAGCGTCGCTTGGCGGCTCCTCCACGTGCGCGTCTTGCATGGACGCATCATGGACCGCGGCATCCGGTCGTCGGGAGGCGCCGCCGTCCTTCCCGTTCAACGACTCGCTGGCTCGTGGTTCATCTTCGCCACACGCCGCGCACAACATCGAGAAGAGGACGACGCACGGCCCCCAGAGGAAAGGTCCGCGCGCGCTCATGGAGCCTCCCCGGTGGAACGCCGACGCCTCCGCCTCGAGACCAACAGCAGCCACGAGGCCGTCAGTCCGAAGGCTCCCCCCACGAGCCCGACGTTGTCTCGCGGTGCGGACGTGACCGCGCAACCATCGGAGTTCGACTTGCTGGGCGCCCCGGCGCTCATATCGCCGTTGTCCACGGGCGATGGAGCAGGCCCCATGTCCGGTCCGCCATCTCCGCCGCCGCCGCTGCCCGTTCCGTCAGCGTCGCCTGCATCACTACCGGCGTCTACGCCACCGACACCACCATCCACTCCCCCCCCGCCGGAGCCGCCAGGAGGAAGGCGAATCGCGCCGTCGTCTTGTTGCAGGTAGTCCGGCACACCGTCGCCGTTGCTGTCCTGCACCCCGAACGAGAGATCGACGCCGTTCTCCTCCCTGGTCAGCACGCCATCCCCGTCGTCGTCGTCGTCGAGGTAGTCCGGCGTGCCGTCCCCATCCGTGTCGCGGCATGCGCTCGCGTCGGGGCATTCCTCCGCATCCGGGATGCCATCCTCGTCACTGTCGAGAGGCCACGAGTCCGCGTCGAGATAGTCGGGGATTTGGTCGCCGTCACGATCGCTCAGCAGTTCGAAGCGGTCGAGGTAGCCATCGTTGTCGGAGTCCCGGTCGAGGCAATTGTAGATATGATCCCCGTCGACATCGATCGTGTCGTAGTCCTCACACTCGAGCTTCGTCTCCAAGGTGTCGCCGTCGTCGTCCGTGTCGAGGTAATCGGGGATGCCGTCACCGTCCGTGTCGAACTCGGGATTTCCCTTGTTCTCCTCGATCGTGTGGATGCCATCGCCGTCGTCATCCTCGTCGAGATAATCGAACTTCCCGTCGCCGTCGCTGTCCACTGAGCATCCGTTCGCGCACTCGAGGCGCGTGGGAATTTTGTCGGCGTCGTCATCGTCGTCGAGAAAATCAGGAGTCTGAGGTGATGTGACGCGCGCGTCGCTTGGATCTCCGTCCCCGTTCGGATCCGGCTCCTCGTCGCGGGTCAAAATGCCGTCGCCATCGTCGTCGTCGTCGAGGTAGTCTGCAATTCCGTCCCCGTCGGTGTCGATCTTGACGGCAGCGGAGAAGTACTCGTATCGGGTGAGGATGCCGTCATCGTCATCGTCGGGGTCGTCGATGTCGTCGATGCCGTCGCCGTCGCTATCACCGGGCAGCTCGTCGACGTCAAACACCCCGTCGCCATCCTGATCGGGCGCATCCTGGGACACGCCCCTCAGCGGCGCGCCGGCGCCCAAAAGCCAAAGCACCAGAAGCGCGCGCGCGAGTCGACGCGCTCTGATGGACGCGCCCGCACGGACGACACCGTTGATCATGATGCCTGCCCCAATCTTTCTCTTCGCTGCGCCGCCTCCGGCGGGGCACTCACTCCTGCTGTGAGCAGACATAGTCCAGAGACCAGTTTCGGATGGTAGGCGCCTGGGTGCGTTCAGGGTTCGCGTAGAGCATCATGCGGATACGCGCCTTGGGACGCCCCTGGAGGGCGACCGCGAGCGGCTTGAGGTCGATGCTCGGCCCAACGGTCCAGGCGCACTTCCCATTGCTGCACACGCCGTTGCGACCGCAGTCGAGCGATTCGACGCAGGCAGGCCCGGTGGGGAAATGGCACTTGCCCGAGGCGTCGCAGTATCCATCGCTGCACTCGGACTGCCCGCTGCAGTTCATCCCTGGCCGCACCTCAGCGGCGGTCTCGAGCGTACAATCATCCAGCTCCTTTTCGGTGTTCCCCGTGCAGATCTGCCAGTCCACGCGTGTGCCCGCCGGGAGCTTCCCGTTCCACGCGATCGTACGCCACACCGGGACCTCGTTGGCATGGCAGCCCTTGGCGGTGATCCGCTCCTCGTAGGAGCCGCTCTCCGCGAAGAGCGGTTCCTGAGGGTTCGCGGTCAATCGCTCCGGGATGATGTAGACCGGGATCTCGCTCACGTTATAGGTCTTGTCGCCGATCAGCTGGAGCTTCATGTTCCAGCCTCCCTTGGGATCGTTCGGATTGAGCGGGACCGGATGGGACGCCCGGTTTTCGAATGTCACGCTGAAGCGTGGCGTGGCGCCTGGCTTACACTTCTTGTGCGTATCCGGTAGCTTCTCCGGATCGTTGTCACTATCCACCGGTGGGTCACACGAGTCTCCCGGCACATCGATCGCCTGCACCTTGAAACCGAAGCTCGGTACCGGCTTGTCGGGAGACTCCGCGAGCACCACGCTGACATCCATGGCGAGGTTGCCGGCGAGCAGGTTTACGGCGTCGATGATGGCGGAGCCCATGCCGCTGCCGTTGCTCCCGATCGTGAACGTGAGCGGCGTCCCGGTCTTCGAGACCGCGCCCGTCGCGTTGGAGAGGGCCGCCGCCTGTTCGGCCAGGTAGGCGTCATTCGACGAATTCACGGTGATGACCCGCACGCTCTTGTTGAGCAGCGCCTCCCGGATGCCGCCCGTGCCGTTGCCATCGGGACCGAGCCAGAGCTTCGGTTGGAACGCCTCGGTGCTCTGCTTGCCCGTGTTGCCGAACGTGATCTGAAACCAACCGTTATCTGATGCGGTCCTGCCCTTGAGGACCACGTAGTACTCTCCCCTGTTCAGCGTGCGAGTGATCTCACTGCGCGCATTGCCGCTGCTGATATTGTCGTTGCACCAGACGCTGCTCGTGCTGCCGACGGCGCGCAGCAACAGGGTAGTGTCGAAATGGCTTCCCCGAGTGGAGATGGTGACTGACGTGCTGTTGTTGGGCACGTTGAACTTGAACACCGCATCGCGGGCTCCCTGCGAGCTACTGCTCCACGCCGAGCCCGACGTGCAGGAGCCGATGTTCGCAAATGTGTGATCGGAACCCATGCCCTCGGTGTTACCAGCATACGTGATCAAGGTATTGCTGGTGACGTCGCCGACGTTTTGGAAGCTCGTCGTGCTCTCAGCCGAGGTAGTGAGCGGAAGGTAGGTCTTCATCGTGCCCCCGTTCATTCCCGCGACCGCGCTGGAGTCGTAGTTGAGCGGGTGTCGACTCGAGTTATTGTTGCATCGGTATTTGGTGCAACCCGTCTTGGTGCAGCCAGTCTCGTACCTGGTGCATTGGGTTTCGCACGGGTCAAGACAGATGATGAAAGAAGCACAGCAACTCGAGCAGGAGCGACCATCACTTCGGCACCTCTTCGTAGATTCCACGCAGGTCGGGCCGTACTCGGTGCAGCCCGTCTCCACGCATTCGCGCTGGCTGCTGCTGCAGTCCGTCAGGTAGTTGGCGCGTTCTTCGCTGGTGGGGCTCGGGCCGTTCTGCAGCGGAGCGTCCGTGATGTGAATGACGATGGGCACCGCGCTCTCGCGGAAGCAGGGATAGCCCCAGGTGCCGGCGGGGCAGCCCCGGCGAGCCGGGATGCCGGGGCGATTCCAGCCTGCGTACACCTCCCCGCCCGTCACGATGGACCACAACCCCTGCATGCTGCCCTCGGGCACGTTGTGATTGCCGCTCGTCTGAAACCCCTGCAATGCCGTGCGCACCGCCTCGACGTTGTCCGTGATGTCCTGACGGTTCTCGTACATCTCGAAATCATCCGAGGCGATCCTTTGACCGTTGGCGTAGGGGCCCACGAAGGGAATGTCGCGGAACCACCCGGCGCCAAACTTCGAGTCTCGGATCAGACAGGCGATGTTGCCCGCGATGCCCTTTTCCTTGAGGTCCTCGTCCGGGGTACCGTCGAATTCGCGGTCGGCGCACTCGACGTCGGCTCCTTCGTTGGACAGGTAGTTGCCCGTGGTGAGGCTGTCGATGAGGTTGTCCCGCTCGTCCTCCATCGAGGCCGTCATGTCGAGGTAGAAGTAGATGTCCGCAGAGTTGAGGAAGAACTTGATCTCGAACGGCTGCGACTTCGCCACGCCCGGCGCGAGGTCCATGAAGATGGTGCGGTGATCCGACGCGAAGGGAGGCTTGTCCGGATACGGATCGAACGTATCGGGGATGCCGTCGCAGTCGAAGTCAGGCGCCTTGCCAGGCGTGCATTCGACGTCATCGAGCAGGGGCGGCTCAACGACCGACGCGTCCACTGGCGGCGCGTAGAGCGTGATGCCGCCGCCGTCCGCGGCGGCGGTGTTGTCAGACGTGCCGTCATTGTTCAGGAGAGGATCTCGCGCGCGATAGCAGTCGCGATTGCATGGATCGCAATTGTCGTGGGAGGCGTCAGGGGAGATGGCGGCGCGCAGGGTCAGCAAGCTCGGCGCAGGCGCCTGGAACTCCACCACGCCTTCGCAGCCGCTCCATGCCCCGTCGCGGCAGTACTGGGTACCCACCTTGCAGAGGAGGCTCCCCATGCCGCTGAGCTCCAAGGGCAGCTTGCACTCGACCGGCGGCGCCTCGGGATCGCAGCCGCAGCCTTCCTCGGGGAGCGCGCAGGGTTCGCAGTTCTCGTGGATGCTGGAGTCGTTGTCGTTGCAGTCAGGGCCGCGGCTGCACTGAAAGCCGTAGCCGTCCTGGTCCATGTCGATGCAGACGCCTACCCAGGTCTCTTCGAGGGGTAGGCCGTTCTCCTGCGTACACCCAAGGAAGACCACCGTGAGCCATAGCCAAAACCGCAGGGAGGATGACGACAACCACTTCCTGGACGACATGAAAGCGCCTCCGAGCACGGAGCCCACGGGGTTCAGCGGCCTGTCTGCAAGCGACGTACCACCGTTTCCTGCAGGTTAAGCTTCAGAATCATTGCACTTCTCGCTTCGACCGAACGGCTCAGCATCGCAAAAGGGCCAAATCCCAGGAAAACTTTGCGGCGTGGGAGAAAGACCGACACGTGACGCACTGCCGACGCAGGAGGAGCGAGGCCCTGCGCGCGGCATCCACGAGGATCGCACGTCGGAACGCCGGCCCGCAAAAGGAATGCAGTGTGGGGAGGAGGCTCCGCCGGACCGTCGGCGCCCGCGTTTCAGCCCTGCTTGAAGAGCAGGCTCGGCCGGTCGAGGACCACCGTGGTACCCGGCCCTACGCTGTGGGTGAGCCACACGTTGCCGCCGATCACGCTGCCACGCCCGATCACGGTCTCTCCGCCGAGGATGGTCGCACCCGCATAGATCGTGACGTCGTCTTCGAGGGTCGGATGACGCTTGGTCGCCCCCATCTCCTCGCGTCCGCCGCGCACGCTCAACGCGCCCAAGGTGACCCCCTGGTAGAGCTTGGCGCCGCTGCCGATCACCGTGGTCTCGCCCATGACGAGCCCGGTGCCGTGGTCGATGAAGAAGCTCGGGCCGATCGTCGCGCCAGGGTGGATATCGATGCCGGTCCGGGAGTGGGTCACCTCGCTCATCATGCGGGGGAGCATGGGCATTCCGAGGCGATGGAGCTCGTGCGCGATGCGATGACTCGTGATGGCTTGCACGCCCGGGTAGCTGAGGATGACCTCCTCGGCGCTGCAGGCGGCCGGATCGCCGGAGAGCGCAGCCTGGATGTCGGTGGCGAGCACGTCGCGCACGCCGGGCAGCGCCTCGAGGAGGTGCATGGCCACCTTCTTCGCGTGCTGCTCGACCTCGGACCGCGTCCCCCAGCTCAGCTTCTTGTTGCCGCAGTGCTCCATGCGCATGGCGCGCGCACAGGTCGCCGAGAGATCTCGCAAGAGGCGCGCACAGCGCTCACTGAGCACGTAAGTGGAGGTCAACTCATCCAGGTTCTCCTCGCCGAAGTAGCCGGGAAACACCAGATCCATCAGGTTGTCGAGCAGCTGCGTCACGCGGTGCCGCGAAGGCAGCGCGGTGGTCTCGAGATGGTTGATGTTGCCGTGGCGTCGATAACTGTCGAGGAGCGCGTCGATGGCGTTCGCCAGGCATTTCTCGCGAGTCATCCCAGGACTGTAGCAGAGGACGCGCTCAGAGGATGTCGGCGATCAGCTGCAAATCGAGGCCGCCGGGCAGCATGTAGCTGGTGAAAGCCCCGAAACCGTAGAGGGAGATCCCCACGGGAGCGCCCCCTTCGCTGTGTAGCTCGTGGGCGCCGGCTCGCTCGAGTTTGACGGTGGCGATCGCGTAGCCGGTGGTCCCCAGGGGCTCGAAGCCGAGCACGGAGTTTCCATCGAGCAGCACCTGTTCGCCTTCCGGCGCGATCACGGTGACGTAGTTGCTCGAGTACGTGTCAGGCGAGAGGAAGTTGTACTGGCTTCGATACTGCTCCACCGGAGGCACGAACGTGAGCGATGGATCGCCGACGCGAGAGACGCTGAGTTGACCCCCGAGGTACTGGGCGACGAGCAGCGGGCGGGTCCCCGTCACCAGCGTGTTGTCCTTCGTGGCGAACTCCATCCACTCGCCGCGCGCGAGCGTCACCGGAGGCGAGATCGGAGGGTCGAACGTGACCAGGTTGTCGTCGGCGCCCGAGACGACACGCAGCACGTAGGTCATCTTGTTCAGGTCGCCGATGGCCCCCACGATGACCCGCTTCCCCCACGTCTCGAGCGGAAATACGGTCTCCTCCAGGTGATCGCAGGCGACCCGATCGAACGGCACGTAGGTGCAGTCGTGGCCGCCGATCAGCTGCAGCGGACCGTCGGCCACCACGTCGCTGCCGGTGAGATCGTAGAGCGCTCCCGGGTCGCACACGATCTCGGAGCTCGAGCGATCCGTCACGCCCGTGCGGCCCGGACAGTCGTCGGGGATCTCCGTGAGCAGCTGAAACACGTCGCCGGGACTCAAGGTCAGCGCAAGACGCTCACCGGGCGAAAGCGCTGGGAAGGCGTGCGGCGGGGCTCCTACGCCCGCATCCGCGTCAGCCAGGGCCTCGTGGAAGGGGCCCGCGTCGGTCGGGTCGCCCGCCTCCGCCATGCCGCCGTCGAGCGGCACTTCGACCGAAGGAAGCGCGACGACGGTGAAGCCGTCTTCCAGGATCTCGTCACCAGGCTTCGTGTACGCGCTCGAGCGAAGCTCGACGTTCACGGGACGATCGCCCACCGCCATCAGCGCGAGGAAGCCCGAATGGCCACTGCGCTGTCCCTCCCCGCTGGAGATCAACGACGCGCGCGAGGCGCCCAGGTAGGCGATGCCACTTTGGTCCTCACGCGTGAGGACGTGGGGAGGAAGTAAGAGCGAAGCGTCGTTGGTGAAGGAGTTGCAGCGTCCATCACCCTTCTTGTCGTCTCGGTCGAGCTCGCAGTCCTCGGCGGCCTCGAAGAGCAGGGGATTGAACTGGTGCACGATAACCGGTGCGCTCGCGACCACGTGATAGGCCCCTTGCCGCACCAGCAGGGTGTTCGCCGCGCTCCGGAGTGGTTCGTGCTCCGGACGCGGGATCACGAGCGAGCTCGCAGAGCCGGCCGGCACGTCCATCTCGGCGACCACCACGCCCGCCCGCGACACCGTCACGTGCGCGGTCACGAGCTGCGGGTTGCCGACGACGATCGCCGGACGAAACACCGGATCGAGCTGACTGTTCAGCGTGAAGGCCGCCCAGTACTCGCAGCCGATGTAGGAGCGCTCCTTCTCGGCGTCCGCGCACAGATCTGCGCAACCTCGGGGGCTGCAGATCAGCGGGGCCTCGCACTCCTTCACCACCGAGCGCGAGCGGCCGTCGTCCGAGCAGCGCATCAGGGTGTTCCCCTCGCACTCGAAGTATTCGGGACGGCAGGCCTCGCACCCCCGCGTGGGACTACAGGTGAGGCCCTGCGCGGCGCAGTCGTCCCGGGTCGCAACGTCGCCGTCCTGGCAAGTCAGGGCGATTCCGTCGACGCACAGGAGCCCTACATCGGTGCCGTCGCAGGGGTCGCGCACGACCAACGGTTCGGACGGACGCACGGGATCCGAACAACCTGATCCGAGACACAGAACCAGGTACAGGGGGAGCGCGCGCGGACGCATGTCTCGAAAGGGTGGCATGAACGCGGGAGCTGACGGAAGGAAATGCATGAACGCGCGGATCGACATAGGCTAGAGGGATGCTGCGCCGTGCGGCCTGCTGCCTTCTCCTCCTCGGGTCGGCTTGTCGTGAGCCGACGGCCCACCGCGAGGCCGTCGAACACGCACCTTCCCGTAGCCTCGCCCACCCGGGCGAGGTCGCGGGCGAGCTTGCGTCGACAGCACGGACCGAGTCTTCGCCAGCCGGTGAAGAGACGCTCCAACCGATCGACAAGCTGGACGGACGCGCCATCGCACGCGTCGTCGAGCGTGCCATCGCGCGGCGGCAGCTCCCGGGCTGCGTGGTCGCGGTGGGCACGCGAGAAACGCTGTTGTACCTGCAGGCATTTGGGGAGCGCACGGCGGGCGAGCCCATGACGCTCGATACGCGCTTCGACTTGGCCTCCCTGACCAAGCCGCTCGTCACCGCCAGCAGCGTGATGGCGCTGGTGGAGCAAGGGGTCGTGGAGCTCGACGCCCCCGCGTGGCGCTATCTCTCCGAGCTCAAAGCCCCCGACAAGCGTGCCATCACCGTGCGCGAGCTCCTGCTGCACACGAGCGGGCTGCCGCGCGTCAACGCGCTCAGCCGCTATGAGCAAGGTCGCTCGGCGGCGATCCGGGCGATCGCCCAGGAGTCTTTGCGGGCGACGCCGGGCGCGCGCTTCGAATACAGCGACCTCGGGTTCATCTTGCTCGGCGAGCTGGTCGCCCGCGTGAGCGGCGTCCCGCTCGATGAGTACGCACGGGCCCGCATCTTCGAGCCGCTCGGCCTGCGCGATACGCTCTTCAATCCGCCGCTCTCCGAGTTCATGCGCAGCGCCCCCACCGAAGAGCGAGACGAGCAGGTCATCCGTGGCGTGGTGGACGATCCGCGCGCTTATCGGATGGGCGGAGTCGCGGGACACGCGGGCGCGTTCTCGAGCGTGCGCGACGTGAGCCGCTTCGCGCAGATGCTGCTGCGCCGCGGCGAGCTGGATGGCGTGCAGGTGCTCAAAGAGGACACCGTGACGCGCATGCTCGAGGTCCGCCGCGCAGGCGGCGTAAAGCGCACGCTCGGCTTCGATGTGGAGAGCCCCTACGCACATGCCCGAGGCCAGCTATTCTCCGCGCGCGCGTTGGGTCACGGCGGCTACACGGGGACCTCGATCTGGCTCGATCCCGAGCAGGACCTGTTCGTGGTGCTCCTGAGCAATCGCGTCCACGTCGGCCCGGGCGGCAGCATCCATCCGCTCGCCAGCAGCATCGCCGACCTGGCGGTGCGCGCGGCGCGCCCCGCGCCGCAGGGAATCAGCACGGGCATCGACGTGCTGCAGCAGAGCGCGTTCGCCGAGCTGCGCGGACGGACCGTCTCGGTGTTGACGCACGCGGCGGCGCAGGATCGGGAAGGCGTCTCCACGCTCGAGCGCCTGATCGCCGCGCGCGGCGTCAACGTGAAGAGCGTGATGACCCCAGAGCACGGCTTCGACGCCAAACAAGAAGGTCACGTGCGCAACGACCGGCGGGGCGAGCTCCCGGTGTACAGCCTGTTCGGCAAGACACGCAAACCTCGCCCGGAGATGCTCCAGGGCATCGACACCGTCGTCGTCGACTTGGTGGACGTGGGCACCCGCTTCTACACGTACATGGCCAGCGTGCTCGCCGTGATGGAGGCCTGCGCGGAGGCGAACGTGGAGGTCATGCTGCTCGACCGGCCCAATCCGATCGGGGGCGCGCGTATCGAAGGGCCGCTCAGCGAGCTGGCCTTCAAGAGCTTCGTCAACTTCCACCCGCTCCCCTTGCGCCACGGCATGACCGCGGGCGAATTGGCGCGCTTTCTCGTGCGCGCGCGCGATCTCGACGTGAAACTCGAGGTGGTCCGGGTGGCAGGTTGGGATCGCAGCGCGTGGTTCGGCGACACCGATCTCGAGTGGCGTGCCCCCTCGCCCAACCTGGGAACGAAGGAGCAGGCCATGCTCTACCCGGCGATCGCCCTGATCGAGGGCACCAACGTGTCGGTCGGGCGCGGCACCGAACACGCGTTTCGCGTGGTGGGCGCGCCGTTCATCGATGGGCCCGCCCTGGCGCGAAAACTCGAGAGCAAGAAGCTGCGGGGCATCGCGATCAAGGCCACCCAGTTTCGACCGCGCGTGGGGCCCTACTCGGGGACCACCATCCAGGGCGTGAAGGTCGAGCTGCTCGACCCCCACCTGTTCTCGGCCGCCCGCGTGGGCCTCGCGATCATCGACGCGCTCCGGGAACTGCATCGCGACGCGTGGGACCAGAGCCGGCTCGAGCGCCTCGTGGCCCACCGCGGCACGCTGGCGGCGCTCGCGCAGGGCGTGGGGCTCGAGGACATCGAGGCGAGCTGGCGCGAAGAGCTCGACGCCTTCAAGCGAGCACGCGAGAAGGCGTTGCTCTACTAGAGCCTGGGGCCAAAACGAAAAGCCGCCCTCGCGAGCGGCTTTTCGTTCTTTGTGGAGCTGAGGG
>JBIQKA010000278.1:0-3183 GCA_044507075.1 Myxococcales bacterium | reverse complement strand
TCGAACGTGGTCTCCGCGTCGTGAAAGCCCACCCAGCTCCGGCTGACGCAGTACTGGGCCTTGTAGAAGGCCTCCTTCGCGCTGAACAGCAGGGTGGCCCGTTCGCGCCGCGCGCGCTCGTCCGTGCCCTGCGCGAGCTGGGCCTGCTCACGTTGGGTGGCGATCATGCGCCACAGCTTTGGTTCGACGCGGTCCTTGACCTCCACGTCGATCCCGATGCCGGCCAGCGCGCTGCGCAAGCCCACGACCGCCACGCACAAGCCGTCCGCGTGGCTGATGCTCCCCCAGACGCGCTCGGGCCAGGCCACGGAGCGATCGTCGTTCGGCGGAAGGGCGACCCGGGGCTCACCGAGCTGCTCCATCGCGCGCCGGGCCGCCGTCCTGCCCATGGCGAACTCGTGGCGACGCTTGGCGACGGCGCGCGCCAGGCAGCGCTGTTCCTGCTCGAAGAGCGGCTCCGCGTCGTCCGGGTCGCAGAGCTCGTGGCCCGCGACCCAGGACGGGAACAAGGCGGCGATCTCGCGTCGAAGGGCTGCCATCTGCTGATTATGAAGAGCTCTCGGCTCAAACGCCGCTTCCGGTTCGTCAGGCGAACGGAGAGAGCCTCGGATCGAGGACCGGCGGGGCGCTGGACGAAGGCCGTTGCAAGGCGTTACGTAGCGCGTGGCACACGGTGAACCCGCACACGGCGGGTCCCCACAAGAGCGCGGGGCCCAGCTCGGACACGCTGGGCACGACGGCGAGCGGGATCGCGCAAAGGCCCAGGAGCGCCGCCGCGGTGCGGCTGAACGAGGGCAGTCGCACGAGCGAGAGGACGCCGGCGAGCGCGCCCGCGATCAGCATGCCGCTTCCGGCCAAGGAGGTGGTCGCGAACGCGAGCAACGCGGCGAGCTTCCCCGCATCCAACAGGAGGGCGGTGCGCGCGGGCGCGCCGTCCACGCTCGGCTGAGGACGCAGCAAGAGCAGGCCGGCGAGCCAGCCGCAGGGATGGGCGAACAGGACGAAGGTCCAGGGGGCAAGCGGGTTCGGCGCGCCCGGCCCTAGGGTGTCGAGGTGGGTCGAGCCGTCGACGATCGAGGTCAGGCTGCCGCGCACGAGCCCGAGCGCGGCGATCGCGAGGCTGGCGGTGCCGAGCTCCACCAGTTGCTGCGACAGCGCGCCGGTCGAGAGCCCGCGCCCGCGGCGGGCGAGTCCGAGCGCGACGCCGTGCGCGATGACCGGGAGCATCCAGAGCACGCGCACGTCGAGCGCCCCCACACCCACGACGCTCACGCTCAACATGCCGACGCTGAGCGCGAGGACAAAGAGCTTGCGCCTCCCCTTGCCGCCGACGCTCTGACCGCGTGCCCACGGCAAGAGCCACGCGAGCGCTGCGCCGAGCAGACCTGCGAGCCAGCTCGCGCCCGGGATGGCCTGGCTGCGCCGGTTGTCGTGCAGGATCTCCACGCGTTGGGGGCTCGTGCGCTGGGCGCGCAGGAACTCGAGCTGGGTGCTGGGTAGCCCCGGCTGGGCGCGAAAGTCAGAAGCGAGCTCGATCGGCGCGCCGTTCATGCGGGTGACCACGTCCCCAGCGCGCAACCCGGCGAGGGCGGCGGGCCCGTCGTCGCGCAGCGCAGTGAGGACGAGCCCGAGCGGTCCGGCTTCGACCTCGGAGATGCCGAGCGCCCGCTGAAAGGTGCGCGCCTCCTTGGCTTCGCTCAGCGCGCGTGCGGGGTCGGGGCGCTCCTTTGCGTCGAGTCGCAGCCGCACGTTGGGCAGCGTGCTCCGCAGCTCTAGCCGCTGCTGATCGTCTGCGAAGGCGACGTGCAGCGTTCCTTCGACGCGCGCGGACCCGCTGGTGGGACGCCACGCAGCCACGCTCGCCATCAGGGACCGCTCGCTGATCGCGCGACACTCCGCGCTGCCGCGGAAGGGACGCGCCGGGCGACCGGCTTCATACAACGTGCCCTCGACGGTCAACGAACAGACGCGGGCCGGCGGCAGGCCCTCCCCGTGGACCGTCAGCAGGCTGTTTTCGGGCGCGAGCTCGAAGCTCGAGAGGCTGAGCAAGCGATCGCTCGTGGACACGCGCGCGCACGCGCCAAGGCTCGAGACGGCACAACACAGGAAGGCGAGCCAGCACACCGACCGCGCGCGCCGCGCGCTTCGCTCGAACCGGCGCATGGCGTAGATCCGCGCGTGGCCCATCGCGTCGCGAGCGCAGCGCAGAGCGCGGATTCGATCCATCGTTCTCGAATAGAGGATGCCGGGGCGTGCGGTCAAAAAAGCCGAGCCGTTGACTCCCAGATCCGTGAATGCTAGGTCGGCCGCTGGTCGAGGGGAGGAATTTTGATGGGAATCGCGGGCGTAATCGCGCGGGCCAGAAAGACCGTCCGAGCAGGAGGGCTCCCCGGGATCGTCGTGGAGCTGGGCGACACATTGCGCAGTGACGCCATCCCGGCGCCGCTGCGCGGGGCCGCGGCGAAGCTCGCGGATTTGTTGCGCGCGCCGGAGCCAGCGGCACGTGCCGTGGTCCCGCTGGTTCCCGAACAGCCCCCGCACGCCGTGGACGCTGGTATGCAGCGCGAGCACGGTGGCGTCTGCCCCTTCACGGGCCAGCGCGCGGAGAGTGACGCCTCCTCCGAGGCCGCCGGCGATTTGGACGAGGTCGCGACCGAAGTGGTGGCGGACCTGGTCGCCGACGCCAGCGCAGCGACGCGAACGAGCGAAGTCAGCGAGCCCGCGCCAGCCGCCAGCCGCGCAGGCCTCGAGTCCGCCAAGGCGCCCAAGGCACGCAAGACCGCGAGCGTTGCTCCGGCCAAGCAGGCGGCGAGCAAGTCGCTGCCGCCCAATCAGCAGGCGGCAAGCAAGTCGCTGCCGCCCAATCAGCAGGCGGCAAGCAAGTCGCTGCCGCCAAGCAAGGCCGGAAGTCCCAGCAAGGCCCCTGCGCCCAGCAAGGCGGCCAAGCCAAAGAACGAAAAATCGCGCGGAGAGGTTGCGGCGAAGCCAAGCCCGGCTAAGACTTCGGGCCGCTCCAGCAAGGGCCCGACTGGGAAGCCATCGGGCGCCAAGAAGAAGAAGTGATCACGGGGTTGTAGCTCAGCTGGGAGAGCGCCGCACTGGCAGTGCGGAGGTCAGGGGTTCGATCCCCCTCAGCTCCACAAAGAACGAAAAGCCGCTCGCGAGGGCGGCTTTTCGTTTTGG
>JBIQKA010000277.1:0-3212 GCA_044507075.1 Myxococcales bacterium | reverse complement strand
GAGCAGGCTGTCGAGTTCGTGCGTCACCATGATCACCGTGACACCTAGATCACGATTGAGCGTTTGAATCAAGCCATCGAGCTCCGCCGAGGTAATCGGATCGAGTCCGGCGGACGGCTCGTCCAGGTAGATCAAGTCGCTCTCGAGCGCGAGGGCCCGCGCGATCGCCGCGCGCTTCTTCATGCCCCCCGAGAGCTCCGAAGGCATCTTGTTCTCGGTGCCCTCGAGCCCCACCAAGCGCAGCTTGGCCGATACGATGGCCGAGATCGCGGGCTCGGGCAGCGAGGTCCACTCCGTGAGCGGCAAGGCCACGTTCTCGCCCACCGTCATGGAACCGAGCAGCGCCCCGGACTGAAACATCACGCCGAAGGCAGGTGCGGCGCGACGCCCCGGATCGTCGAGGGACGGCCGCTCTTGTCCCTGAAAAAGGATCTCACCAGCGAGCGGCTCCTCGAGGCCGATCAGGTGTCGAAGGAGCGTGGACTTTCCCGAACCGCTGCCGCCGAGGATCACGAACACGTCGCCGCGCATCACCTCGAACGAGATGTTCTCGAGCAGGGTCCGCGCCCCCCAGCCGATCGTCAACTGCGACACCTCGAGGATGGATTCGCTCATAGTCCTGTCAGGCGGAACATCACGGTAAAGATGGCGTCGATCAAGATCAGGGTGAAAAGGCCGGCGACCACCGCCGCCGTGGTGCGCTGTCCCACGCTCTCGGCGCCGCCCGTGGCGGCGAGCCCCTGATGGCACGCGATCAAGCAGATCGCGATCGCGAACACGCCCGACTTGATGCCGCCTGAGTAGACGTCCCAGAGCTTCACCGCGTGCAGCGTCTGCCGCAGATAGGCGGTCGTGGTCAGGTCGAGCCGCGTGATCCCTACCGTCAATCCCCCCGCGATCCCCATCAGATCGGCGAACAGGGAGAGCAGCGGCAAGACCAGGAACATCCCGAGCATGCGCGGCAGGACGAGGTAGCGCATCGGCGAAAGTCCGAGCACGCGCAGGGCGTCGATCTCCTCGTTCACCTTCATGGTCCCGAGCTCGGCCGCGAAGGCGGCGCCCGAACGACCACACAACACGATGGCCGTCATCAAGGGGCCGAGCTCGCGCGTCATGGAGATCCCGATCAGGTCCGCGACCAGGATGTTGGCGCCGAAACGCTTGAGCTGAACCGAGGCCTGAAAGGCCATCACCAGGCCCACCAAGAAGTTGATCAGCAGCACGATGGGCAGCGCGTCCGCACCGGTGCGCTCCATGATCGAGGGAACTTCGCGGAAGTTGCCGGTGCGCGGAGAGCGCAGCACGCCCTTGAGCTCGACCACCAGCTGGCCGAGGAACGCGAGCGCCAGCTTCCCCTCGTGGAGGAGATTGATCGTGGCGTCCCCAATCTGCTCGAAGGTGGATCGGGGGCGCCGCCGCCGCTCGGGACGCACCTGGGCGTCGCCACGATACAGGCGCACCAGCGCTTGCACAGAGGGCGACCCGCCCTGAAATTCGCAGGCGACTTGCTTGCGCGAGAGCTCGGCGCGCGCGTGCACGAGGATGGCCATGGCGGCCCCGTCGACGCGCGTGACGCCTGTGAGGTCGAAGTGGAGCGCGCTCTCGGCGGGCTGCGCCGCGATCCGCCGCTCGAGCAAGGACCACAGCTCCGCCCCGTCCTGGAGCAGGAGCGAGCCGGAAAAGCGCAGCGCAGACGCGGGGACGGCGGGCTCGCTCGGCTCCACGGTGAACGCACGCGCCTCCGTGTTTTGCGATGTATGGGCGCGTCGGACCACAGCCTAGACTAGCCGCTTGCAACACGCATGCGAAGTTTGACGCGAACGTCGCGCGCGATGGGCACGCGGATTTCCGACGGGGCGATGCGCGCGCGTTCTGCGCAAGACTGCCCCGCCCCTGCGCGGGGGCCACACATGTACGCC
The DNA here is from genome assembly GCA_044507075.1 of Myxococcales bacterium. Classification (GTDB taxonomy): domain Bacteria; phylum Myxococcota_A; class Polyangia; order Polyangiales; family DASUME01; genus DASUME01. The sequence continues at coordinate 1,293 of JBIQKA010000277.1, read as the reverse complement.
AGAGACAGCACTAGCCTGGCCCCCCCATTTCCTTGGTACGCTCGTGAGCGCATGAACCAACAGGCTCGCAAGGCATCGAGTGAGTACGAGCGCACCATGCTCGCCACCCCCGACCCAGAGCCCGTCGGCGCCCCGTTCATTCGCCCGCCGGACAACGATGAGCTCATCGGCGTCGAACTCGCGGGCACCTACAAGATCGAAGACATCCTCGGCGAAGGTGGAATGGGGCGCCTCTATCAGGCCCGTCATCTCCGGCTCGATCGGCCCTTCGCGGTCAAGGTCATCCACCATCCACTCTCGCAGCGCGAGGACCTGCGCATCCGCTTCGAGCGCGAAGCGCGCGTGATGAGCCAGGTACGCAGCGATCATGTGGTGGACATCATCGACGTGGTGCGGGCGCCCGACGGGCGCACCTGCATCGTGAGCGAGCTCTTGTTCGGCTACGACCTCGCGCAGCACTTGATCGAGTGCGGCGGAAAGCTGCAGCAGGGCGATGCCGTGCACATGATCCGCCAGTGCCTGTGGGGGCTCGGCGCGGCCCACTCCGCGGGCGTCATCCACCGCGACATCAAACCATCGAACCTATTCGTCGCCAAGGACGCGAGCGGCAGGCCCGCGCTCAAGATCCTCGACTTCGGCGTGGCGAAGGGTCGCGGCGACTCGGAGCTCACGAGCACGGGCGTGATCGTGGGCACGCCGGCCTACATGGCGCCCGAGCAGGCGCGCGGCGCGAGCCACGCAGACACACGGAGCGATCTGTACGCGATCGGCGCGGTGCTCTATCGCATGGTCACGGGTAAGAGCCCCTACTCGGACTCCGACGCAGGCGGCACGCTGATCCGTTTGATGGAGGAGTCACCGCCGCGGCCAAGCCTCGTGGAAAAGAGCATCTCGCCCGGCCTCGAGGCCGTGATCGAGAAGGCCATGGCCCGCGACCCTGGGCAGCGTTATCAGACCGCCGAGGAGTTCGATGACGCGCTCGCGCCGTTCGACACGCGCGGCGGGGGCGCGACCACCATGAGCGGCGTAGACACCAAGGCCCTCGACCGGCAGGCGCGCCTGGTGCGGCCCGTGGCCGCGCTCTCCGCGCTGGTGCTCTCGTTGCTGGCTGGGTTCTCGGTCGCGGCCATGTTGTCGCTGCTCGTGCACGGCCTCTCGCCACACAAGGAGCTCGGCACGACCGAGTTCGCGCTGGTGGTGTTGGGCGCCTGCGTGGCGGGCATCGCGAGCGCCATGGGCGTGGGCCGCACCCTGGCCACCCACTGGCGTAACGTGGCGATGGTCAAGGCGCAC
>JBIQKA010000081.1:8305-22383 GCA_044507075.1 Myxococcales bacterium | reverse complement strand
GGATCTCGCGGTCGATCACCGACATCAAGTCCTCGGCCTCCTCCACCAGGATCTCCATGTCCGTGTCGCGGGTGACGCGGAAGGGGTGGCAGCCGAGGATCTCGAGTTCGGGGAAGAGCTGGCTCACGTTGTGCGCGATCAGCTGCTCGAGCGGCAAAAAGCGCTGCGTCGACGTGGGCGGTGGCACGGAGGCGCGGCTCGCTTTGCCGAGCGCGTCCACGGGCACGAAGCGGGGCAAGCTCTCGGGGACCTTGACCCGCGCAAACTTCCATTCGCCCGTGGCGGGATCGCGCACCTCGACCGCCAGCGAGAGCGACAGGTTGGATAGAAACGGGAACGGATGGGCGAGATCGACGGCCAACGGCGTGAGGACGGGAAAGACCTGGGTGCGAAAGTAACTGGAAGCTTGCGCCTTGGTCGCTTCGTCCAAATCTCTCCAGTTGGCGATCCAGATGCCGCGTTGCTTGAGCGCGGGCAAGAGCTCGTTGCTGAGGAGGGCGTAGGCCTCCCGCAACTGTCGATCCACGATCTCGCGGATGCGCCGCAGCTGTTCGAGGGGGCCGAGGCCGTCCGGGGTGGCCTCGAGGACGGTGGCCTCGAGCTGCTCGTGCAACCCGGACACGCGGACCATGAAGAACTCATCCAAGTTGGATGCGTGGATCGCGAGGAACTTCAGGCGCTCGAGCAGCGGATGCGTGGGGTCGACGGCTTCGGCGAGGACCCGCGCATTGAAGGCGAGCCAGGAGATCTCTCGGTTGAGGTACAGCGCCGGATCGAGGGCGGGCGAGGGGAGCTTGCTCGGCGCACGCTCGGCCAGCGCGGCCGGGCGGGGGGGATTCGCGGGCTCGCGCGTAAGACCGCTGGCTTCGCCGCGGCGAATTCCGGTGGATGCCTGTTCAGGTGGGGTCGGCACGCGTACGTCGTCCTTGTTGGCGCGAAGCCCAACCTAGAGCGTAGCGCAGGCGGGCGAAGGCCTGGAGGACTGTCACCGAGAGTTCACCATTCCCGTAAGCGCCTTCACGAGCTGTCCCGGTGCCGCCCCGAAGGGCGCGCGTGATCGCTGGGGCCGAGGCCTCTCGTGGCGGGCGCCGGCGCTCTCGGCAGCGCCAACATCGCGCGCGAGCAAAGCTTCGTGTGGACTCGGGCGGAAACCTTCCGGGGCGCTCAATGCGGAGCATCTCCGTGCGAGCCGCCGATCTCGAGCTCGGCCGCATCGGCGCGTGCGCTGTCGATCTCCTTTTGGGTGGCGTCGCGTACTTCGCGGATGGTGACGTCCCAGACCAAGGTGTGCCCGGCCAGCGGATGATTGGTGTCCACGACCACGTAGTCGTCGTGCACCTCGATCACGTGCATCTCGAACTCGTTTCCTTCGTCGTCTTCGCCCACGATCTCATCGCCGAACTTTACGTTCGCGGGGTCCGGGAGCTCGCTGCGCTCGACCTCGAAGACACCCTCTTCGTCGGCCTCCCCGTAGCCGTCTTCGGGGGGCACGGTGATCTGCTTCTGGGCGCCGACCTCCAGTCCCTCGAGGCCATTGTGGAGGCCAGGCAGGATCGGCGAGTAGCCATGAATGTAGCTCAATGGGCCGACCTCGGGGTCATCCGAGCGCTGCACGACGTCGCCGTCTTCGTCACGCAGCACGTAATCGATCAACACATACTTGCCCGCCACAATCTTGCTCATCTGCGGACTGTAGAACCCAACTCTAGGTCTGTCGAAGCCCGCCTTTGAGGCGCCCCCGCCCCCCGGGGGAGGGTCCGTGCTAACACGGGCCCATGACGTCCTGGCAGCTGTCTTCGGTCCAAGATTTCAAGGGTGTAAGGGGTCCGGTCTTACTCGTCGTGATGGACGGCGTGGGCTATGGCCGACGCGACGAATCCGACGCCGTCTGGTTGGCGCGCACGCCGATCCTGGACGGTCTGCACCAGACCTGCCCGCAAACGGCCCTCGCGGCCCACGGGGTCGCCGTCGGGATGCCGTCGGACGCCGACATGGGCAACAGCGAGGTCGGCCACAATGCGCTCGGGGCCGGGCGTGTGTTCGACCAGGGGGCCAAGCTGGTCCAGGAGTCGATCGACTCTGGCAGCGTCTTTGCTCGCGAGGAGTGGAAGGCGCTGACCTCGCGCGTGCGGACCAGCGGCAAGGCCATGCACTTCATCGGGCTGTTGTCGGATGGAAACGTGCACAGCCACATCAATCACCTGCTCGCCATGATCAAGCGCTGCGATCAGGAGCAGGTCGAGAAGGTGAGGGTGCACGTTCTGCTCGATGGCCGCGACGTGGGGGAGACCTCCGCGCTCGTCTACGTGGACGCGCTGGAGGAGCTACTCGCCGGCATCAACCGCAAGGAGAAGCGCGACTACCGGATCGCCTCGGGGGGCGGTCGCATGGTGATCACCATGGACCGCTACGAGGCTGACTGGCCGATGGTCGAGCGGGGCTACATGACCCACGTCCACGGCATCGGGCGCCGCTTCAAGCGCGCCCGTGAGGCCATCCTCACCGCGCGCGACGAGCAGGCGGGCCTCAGCGATCAGAACCTGCCGCCCTTCGTGATCGCGGACGAGGATGGGCAGCCCGTGGGCCGCATCGAGGACGGCTCGAGCGTCGTGCTGTTCAACTTCCGCGGCGACCGCGCGATCGAGATCTCGCAGGCGCTCGAGGGAGGGGCCTTCGACAAGTTCGACCGGCGCGGTCTGCCCGACATCCTCTATGCCGGCATGATGCAGTACGACGGCGACCTCAAGCTGCCCACGCACTTTCTGGTTCCGCCGCCGGCCATCGATCGAACGCTCGGTGAGTTCTTGGCCAACAACGGCATCGCGCAGTACGCGAGCAGCGAGACCCAGAAATTCGGTCACGTGACCTACTTCTGGAATGGCAACCGCAGCGGCAAGTTCGACGATCGCTACGAGGAGTATCTGGAGATCCCGAGCGACCTGCGGCCTTTCCAGGAGCGCCCGTGGATGAAGGCCGCCGAGATCACCGACGCGTTGATCGGCGCACTGGAGAGCCAGAAGTTCCGCCACCTCCGCGTCAATTACGCCAACGGCGACATGGTCGGGCACACGGGGTTTTGCGACGCTGCGGTGCAGGCCGTGGAGGCCGTGGATCTCTCGATCGGGCGCCTGTTGCCGGTGATCGAGCGCCTCGAGGGCGCGCTGATCGTCACCGCGGATCATGGCAATGCAGACCAGATGTTCGAGCTCGACAAGAAGGGTGGCGTCGTGCTCGACCAGGCCGGCAAGGCGGTGGTGAAGACCAGCCACACGCTCAACAAGGTGCCATTTCTGGTCTATGCGCCGAGCGCGAAGCTGCGCATCGACGAAAGCGTGCCCAAGCCGGGACTGGCCAACGTGGCCGCTTCGGTGCTGTACTTGCTGGGCCTTGAGGCACCTGAGGACTACGAGCGCTCGCTCCTCCAGAAAGCTTGAGTGTCATGCGCGCAAAACCCGCCTACGATCGGGGCCGAAGGGCCTGCCGTCTCACCGCTTCGCTCGCCACGTTGACGGCCGCGCTGATCTGCGCTGCGGCGCCCGTTGCGCGCGCGGAGGATCCGAGCACCGCGAACAGCTCCTCCAGCTTGGGGCCATTCGCGGGGCCGCCCGAGGTCAGCGCGCTGCCCAACGGCCTCAAGATCATCACCGTGCCGTGGCATAGCCCCGGGATCCTCGCCTACTTCACCTTGGTGCGCGTGGGCGCGCGCGACGAGGTGGAGCAGGGCCACAGCGGCTTCGCGCACCTCTTCGAGCACATGATGTTCCGCGGAACGGAGCGCTTTCCCCAGAAGGTCTACGAGGACCGCATCCAGAGCTTGGGCGCCGACAACAACGCGTACACCACGCAGGACTTCACGCTCTACACCGTGACCGGCCCCTCGAGCGCGCTCTCCGAGATCGTGGAGCTGGAGGCCGATCGCTTCCAGCGCCTCGCCTACGACGAAACCCAGTTCCGCACCGAGACCGGAGCCGTGCTCGGCGAGTACAGCAAGAGCGCCGCGAATCCCTTCATCAAGATGTGGGAGGCGCTGAGCGAGCTCGCGTTCCGCAGCCACACCTACGGGCACACCACGATCGGCTACCTCGCCGACATCCAGGCCATGCCCGACAAGTTCGACTACTCCAAGGCCTTCTTTCAGCGCTTCTACACCCCTGACAACACCACCATCATCGCCGCGGGCGACGTGGCTCACAGCGCCTTGGTGAAGCTGGTCGCGGAGCGCTACGGGAGCTGGCAGGGCACGCGCGACAAGCCGGCCATCCCGGTGGAGCCCGAGCCGACCGAGGGCGCACGCAAGCACATCGAGTGGGAGGGGACCTCCTCGCCGCAGATGCTGATCGGCTATCGCGCCGGGGCCTTCGAAGGAGAGGGGAGCGAGGCCGAGCGCGCGGCGCGCCTCAAGGACACGGCGGCTTTGGAGGTCGTCCACGCCTTGCTCTTCCATCCGTCTGCGCCGCTCTACCAGGAGTTGGTGGTGGACACGCAACAGCTGCTCGGCTTCGGGAGCTGGGCCGCCAATTACAGCCGGGATCCGGGGCTGTTCGTCGTGAGCGCGGAGCTCAAGCCCGAGGTCAGCTTCGACGCCATCGAGGGACGCGTGCAGCGCGCCATCGACGACGTCGCCCAGGGGCGCACCGATCCGGCGCGCATCGAGGGCGTCCGCTCTCACCTGGCTTACGCGTTGACCATGCAGGTCGAGACCGCGAGCGACGCCGCCGACACGTTCGCGCAGTTTTTGGCCGTCACCGGGAGCGAGGACGGATTCGCGCGTTACCTGCGGGCGTTGGCGCAGGTGACGCCCGCGGACGTGTCGCGCGTGGCCCAGAAGTACTTGGTGCCCACGCGACGGTTCACCGTGACGCTCGCACCCAAGGTCAAGGCAGGGAGCACACCATGAAGACGTTCTCTCCCGCAATCGCTCGAGGCTCGTTTCACTTGCGCTCGGGCTCCGCGGTGCTGGCGGCCGCTGCGCTCTGCCTTGCGTCATGCGGCCCGGCGGCCAAACCTCCCGTGGCCCCGCCCAAGGGGCCTCCTCCCCTCGCGGCCGATCGGCTGATCGTGCGCGAGAGCCAGGCGCCGGTGGTCGAGCTGCGCGTGATGTTCGAAGCAGGCTCGGCAGACGACCCCAAGGGCCAGGAAGGCCTCGGCTACGTCACGGTCGCCAGCATGCTCGAAGGGAGCGCAGGTGGCGTCAGCTACGCCGAGCGAACCCGTCGGCTGTTCCCCATGGCCGCCGAGATCAGCGGGCACGTCGAGCGCCAGCAGACGGTGTTCACGGCCCGCGTGCATCGCGATCACCTGGACGCGTTTTATCCGCTGTTTCGCGACCTCTTGCTGCACCCGGAGTTCTCGGAGGCCGACTTCGAGCGCGTGCGCGCGCGCACCCTCGCGAGCCTCACCCAGGACTTGCGTGGCGCCGATGACGAGAGCCTCGGCAAGGAGGTCCTGCAGAGCATGCTGTTCGAGGGGCATCCGTTCGGGCATCCCGAGATCGGCACCGAGAGCAGCCTCGCGCGCCTCACCGCGCTGGACCTGCCGTCGCACCACCAGCGCCTGCTGTGCAAAAAGCGCATGCGGGTCGCGCTGGCGGGCTCGGCCGACGCCTCCTTCCAGGAACGGCTCGCCCAGGACATGGGGACCTTGATCAGCGCCGCATGCACGTCGCCCGGCGAGGTGCCCAAGCCGCTCGCGCAAACCGCGCGGCGCGTGTGGATCGTCGACAAGCCTGAGGCTGCCTCGGTGGCCATGTCGCTCGGCGTCCCGATCGACGTGACGCGATCTCACCCTGATTATCCCGCGCTGACCCTGGCCGCGGCGTACCTCGGCCAACACCGTACGTTCGCGGGTCGCTTGATGCAGAAGATGCGCGCCGACCGTGGCCTCAACTATGGCGACTATGCCTACGCCGAGCACTTCGTGCAGGACGGCTACACCCGCTTCCCGCTGCCCAACGTGGGGCGCAGGGAGCAATACTTCTCGATCTGGATCCGCCCCGTTCAGCCGGAGCAGGCGCACTTCGCGCTGCGCATGGCGGTGCGGGAGCTCGAACACTGCGTCCGCGACGGCATCAGTCAGGCCGACTTCGAGCGCATCCAACGCTTCGTGGACCGCTACTACGCGCTGTTCGCGCAGACCGAGCAGCAGCGCCTCGGCAACGCGCTCGACGACGCCTTCTACCCCAACCAGGGGCCTTACTTGGACGTCCTTCGCGCCAAGGTGCGCGCGCTCACGCGAGATCAGGTGAACGCTGCGCTCAAGCGGCACGTGGATCCCGAGAAGCTGCAGATGGCCCTGGTCGCGCCCGAGGCGCAGAAGCTCGCAGCGCAGCTGATCGCGGGCGCACCTTCGCCCATCGTGTACGGCTCGGAGAAGGCGCCCGAGATCTACGAGGAGGATCGCGAGATCATGGTCTTCCCGCTGAACCTGCACGAGCCCCAGGTCAAAATCATGCCCGTTGCCGAGGTCTTTCGGTAGTTGGCGCGACGAACGCTCAGGGCTGCGCCGTCGCGAGCTGCTGGGCGATGCCTGGGGAGCTCGCGAGGGGCAGGCCGACTGCCTGCTCATCCGCGTCCAGCAGGGCCTCGCTCGCGACCATCGCGCGCACGGTGACGAGTTCGTCTGCCGCGGCCAGGACTTCGACCTGTCCACCGCTCTCGCCGCTGAGGACCCGGGCCCAACCATCACTGCGGAAGATGGCGAGCGGCTTGCCACGAAAGGTTAGCCTGGTGTTGCGCGGGACGCGCTTGAGCGTGCCTTGTGCTTCGGCGATCTGCGTCGGAACGTCGCCCCGCGGAGGCGAAGAGGGGGCGAGCGCCTTGGGCGCCTCCAGGGGCTTGCCGATCACGACCAGCGGCGCATTGGTGAAGCCCTCGAGATAGGGGCCCGTGCCCAGACGCACCGAAAACCATAGCCCCTCCATCCTCAAGACCTGGACGGTCTGCGCCTGGGCCTGGGGCGCCACGAGCGAGATCAACTCGCCCTGCGGCGCGTTGTAGAGGGGAAGCGCGGTCTGGGCTTGCAGTCGGTAGGCGATCCCGCTGGAGAGTGGCTCGCCAGGATCCGTCGGGCTATTCGCGGCCAGGGCCTCCATCGGCACCGTGCCCTCGAAGGGGCCGAGCGTGAGGTCGCCCACTTGCACGCGCGCCGCGACGGGGACGAGCCCGCGCGAGTCGGCCCCGCCGAGCAGCCGCACACGATTGTCCGACGCCACCAACACCGGGGTCCCCGATAGCCTCACGTGGCGCTGCGCGCGCAGCTCGAAGTACGCGTCGGGGACGTAGGCCTCCACGCTGAGCCGGCCATGGACGCGCACGCGCGTGCGCCCCTGCTGTGAGGGCGCGAGGATGATCAACTTGGCGTCGCGGCCGCCGAAGCCGAGCGCGGGCGCGGCAGGCTCTGGACCCAGGAAGAACGCAGGCTCGGCGCTCTCCCCGAGCAACATGACCCGTCGCTCTCCGACCTCGACGAGCTCGTCCGTGTCCTTCGACGACGAGGCGCCATGTCCGCACGCGACCCCGCTCACGAAAAGCCACGCGGTCAATGGCAGGAGCGCCCAGCGTCGCCGCACGGGAGCCTCAGCGCTGCAGTGGTCGCAGCTTGATCCCGAGGAAGTCGGCGATCTTCTGCGCCTGCGGGCGAGGGATGTTGGGCAGGCGTTCTTCGACCACGGCGCGCGCGCGCGCGTGGGGCTCTCCCTTGAGGGCAGGGAGGACGATCTCGGTCCAGCGGATGAGCAGTTTGGGATCTGCCTCACCGAGCGCGCGCGCGAGGGCCGGCTCGAGTCGCTTCTGGTAGGCCACCGACGCGGTGCACAGGCCCGCGAACGTGCGTACGAGGCCGTCCTTGCCTTCTTCGGTCGTCTCTTCCCAGTTCTGGGTCAAGACCGGCAGCTGCTTGGCCACCTTGGCCGGGGCGATGCGGGACAGCGGGGGCAGCGCCGCCGCAGAGCTGCCCGCCACGCGCTTGTTCTTGGAGGCCAGAAGGCGCGAGAAGCGTTCGATGAGCGGCACCAGCAGCTCGGGCTTGTGTTCGGCCAGCTCCTGGACGAGGCGCGCGGCCTGGTTCGCGGGAGCTTCACGCTCGTCCTCCAGGCTCGCCAAGTGTCGCACCACGGCCTGGGCGTCGTTGCTGGCGACGAGCTCCATGGCCAGGGACTGGATCGGGCTCGGCGCCTTCTTGGGCTCGAGCTTGGTGGTATCTCCGTTGGCGCTCGAATCCACCTTCTGGGGCTCCTTCGCTGCGGACTGCGCGTTGGGCGCGGGGCTCACGGCCTTGCTCGCGTTCGGTAGGGAGGGGCGCTTGCCCGGCGGAGCCTTCTTCGAGGCGGCCGACGCTTCCGCGCGTCCGCTTGTGTTGGCCACGACCCCATTCGTCGGAGCTTGAGCGGGCTTCTTTGTGACTTTGGTCGAGCTCATAGGCGGTCGCGCGTGGTCGAAGGGGGCCCTTCGGCCCGCGAGCATAACGTCGAAGCGGGCTCTTCCGCCCGCGAGCAAACCTTGTTGGCAGGCAGTTCCACCTGCAAGCCATGCGAAGAGCGCGTTCCCGCGCGCGGGCTCGATGCCCACGCCGAGTCTAGCGCCGCGAGGAGGATCGGGAGGGACGCGTCATAGCGATAGGCGGTCCCCATGTGGCCCCCCTCGAACTCCTCGTGCTGCACCTTCACCCCAGAATTGGTGAGGCGTTGAGCCAACATACGGGCCCCAAACTGTAGACCATACTCGTCGGATTTGCCCGCGTCGAGAAAAACCAGGGCAGCGTCCTTCAGGGCGTTTGGCTGCTTTTCCGCGCGAATCAGCGGATCATGGGCCAGCCAACGGGCCCACTTCTCGGGGGCGAGCGTGGCCGTATAGGGGTCCACTGGAAGCTCCCCGAGCGGGAGCTGACCAAGGGGGCTCGCTTGGCCTGAGCGCTCGAGGGGGGCGTACGCGGCGGCCAAGGCCAACATCTCGATGGCGTGGAATTCGGTCTGCGAGCGCGGCGCGCCCTGCGCCTCGATGAAGCGCGCGAAACCCTCGAGGCCACCGTGCTTCTCGTAGAGCGGCAAGACCTCCGCGAAGCGGGGCCGCAGCGTGATCTCGAAGGCGCAGTCGCCCGCGTGGCTGCCGATCACCGCGAAGGCCTCGGGGCGGTCGAGCCCCATCCGCAGCGCCCCAAAGCCGCCCGAGGACTTGCCGATGATGCCGCGCCCTTCGCGGCTTGGACGGGTGCGGTAGTGGGTCTCGACGTACGTGAGAACGTCTTCCGCCAAGTAGCGCTGGTAGTCACCGAGTGCGGGCGAGTCGATGTACTGGCTGCCACCCCAGCGGGTGAAGCAGTCGGGCAAAACCAGGATGGCCTCCGGGCAGCCCTGGCTCAGCAGCCGCTCGTAACGCTCGAGAAAATTCGGCTCCCAGGGCTTGAAATTGAGCAGCGACGCGTTGGTGGACGCGAAGCCCGTGAGCACCATCAGCCAGGGATACGTGCGCTGCTCGCCCGCGGTGTGTCGATAGGACGGGGGCAGATACACAATGAGCTCGCGCTCGACCGGGTCGCCGAGCGCGTTGCCTTCGAGCGCCTTCCCATACAGGGAAACGCGATCTACGGTGCCGCGCAACATTGCCCCGGAGTTCTAGCACAGACGTGCTGGCGCAGATGGGGGCCGGCTCACATTCGGTCGACGACCTGGATTCCCAGCAGCGAGAGGCCCCGCTTGATCTGCCTGCTGGTGAGGGCGCACAGGGAAAGCCGGCTCTGCCGCGCGGCATCCTCGGCCTTCAGCACCGGACAAGCTTCGAAAAACGTGCTGTAGGCCTTGGCCAGCTCGTAGAGGTGGTCGGTGATCAAGTGGGGCAGCCCGCTCTCGCCGGCCTGGTGGATGACCTCCGGGAAACGCACCAACACGCGCGCGAGGGCACGCTCCTCCGCCGCCTCGAGCAGGATCGGGCCACGCAGCGCGTCGTGGGCGACGCCGCCCCGGCGAAAAATGCTCTGCACCCGCGCATAGGCGTACTGCAGGTAGGGGCCCGCGTTGCCTTGGAACGTGATCATCTTGTCGAAATCGAACTGGTAATCGCTGCTGCGATTCTGGTGCAGATCGGCGTACTTCACGGCCCCGATGCCCACGGCCCGCGCGATCTCGCCGAGCTCCGCGTCGCTCAGGTCCAGCTTGCCCTCGGCCTTGCCCTCCCGCAGCCGCGCGAGCGCGCGCTCCTCGGCCTCGTCGAGCAGCGAGGCGAGCGTGATCGCTTTGCCGTGCGCATCGCGCGTCTTGAGGGGCTTTCCGTCCTTGCCGAGCACGCTGCCGAAGCCCAGGTGCTCCATGCGCATGTCTCCGAAGCCGAGCATGGCCGAGACCGCGAAGACCTGCTTGAAATGCAGCGACTGCCGCATGTCCACCACGTAGATGGCGCGCGTCGCGCGCTGCTCGTCGTGCCGGTAGCGAAGCGTGGCGAGGTCGGTCGTGCTGTACAGGAACGCGCCGTCCTGCTTTTGGACGATCAGCGGCTCCTTCTGCTTGCGCAGCTCCGAAGGCGCCTGCTCGAGCTCGTTGAAGAACACGCACAGCGCGCCCTGATCCTCGCGTACGAGCTGCTTTTCCTTGAGCAGCTCGATCACGCCCGGCAGCATCGGGTTGTAGAAGCTCTCGCCGTACCAGGTGTCGAAGCGCACCTGAAGGCGCTCGTAGACCTTGTCGAGCTCGCTCTTGGTCACGGCCACGAACTTCTGCCAGAGCGCCGTATTTTCGGGGTCGCCGCTCTGCAGCTTGGCCAGCTCCGCGCGCGCGGCCTGCGCGAACGCCTCGTCGGTCTTGGCGCGTTCGCTCGCCTGCTTGTAAATGCGCTCGAGCTCCACGATCGGCTCGGCGGCGAGCGCAGCCTGGTCGCCGAACGCGCGCATGCCCACGATCAGCAGGCCAAATTGCGTGCCCCAGTCCCCCAGGTGGTTGTCTCCGATCACGTCGTGGCCGAGAAACCGCAGGATGCGCACCAGGGCGTCGCCGATGATGGTGGAGCGGAGGTGGCCCACGTGCATCTGCTTGGCGATGTTGGGGCCGGAGAAGTCGACGATCACGCGCTCGGGCTTTTCGGCGAGCGGGACGCCATCGCGCGCTTCATCCGCGAGCCAGCGGTCCAGGTGCTCGGAGAGAAAGCTCTCCGAGAGCCGGAGGTTCACGAAGCCCGGGCCTGCGACCTCCGCGCTTTCGATAGCCGGCTCCGCGCGCAGGGCTTGCGCCACCGCCTCGGCCAGCTCCCGGGGATTTTTCTTGAGCTGCTTGGCGAGCGGCAGCACGCCATTGACCTGATAGTCCCCGTGCTGGGGGTTGCTGGTGGGCCGGAGCACGGCCGGAGCTTCTACGCCCAGGGCCGTCTGCAGGGCCTTTCGGCCCAAACCCTCAAGAAAACGTTCGATGCGCATCGTGGCGACGCCTTAGCACGTGCGACTCCGTGGCGGGCCTGCTCCCCCGGCCCCTTCGAGGTATCGAAAAGATCCGCAAAGGCATCGGTTTGCACGTTGCTCTTTGCCCCTCGGCATGGATACTCGGGCGAACGATCGTTCGTTCTGCACGAGCGCCCGGTCCAGCACAGGCGTCTACCCCGTTTCCTGAATGCATTCGAGGGAGCGGCCCTGGACACGCCGGTGAGCCAGAAGTTAGTAAATGAATCAGCGTTCAGCCCGCGGCCCCTGGCTGTGGGCGGTGACTAGGAGAAGGCGATGTCTCAGCCCATCAATCGGTATAAAGCTGACCTGCGCGACTTTCAGTTCTTGCTCTTCGAGCAATTCAAGCTCGACGAGATCCTGGCGCTGGACCTCTACAAAGACTGGGGCGCCGAGCAGGTCAAGATGGTGCTGGACGAGGCCTATCGTTTCGTGCGCGAGGTCACAGGTCCCCTGAACGCCGTGGGCGACAAGGAGGGCTGCCGCATCGAGGACGGCCGCGTGAAGACCCCCAAGGGCTTCAAGGAGGCCTGGAAGGCCGTCTACGAGAACGGCTGGAAGGCCATCGGCGCTTCACCCGAGCACGGCGGCCAGGGCGCGCCCATGCCGCTTCAGCTGTGCGTGGAAGAGATGCTCACCGGCTCCAACACCGCGTTCGCCATGTATCCGGGGCTCACGCACGCGGCCGCCGAGGTGATCGCCGAGTGCGGCACGCCCGAGCAGCGCGAGAAGTACGCCACCAAGATGTTCAAGGGGGAGTGGGGCGGCACGATGTGTCTCACTGAGCCGCACGCCGGCAGCGACGTGGGCGCGGCGTCCTCGAGCGCCAAGAAGAACGCCGACGGCACCTACAGCATCCGCGGCACCAAGATCTTCATCTCCGGCGGCGACCAAGACCTGGCCGAGAACGTCGTGCACCTGGTGCTCGCCCGCGTGGAGGGCGCCAAGGCCGGCACCAAGGGCCTCTCGCTCTTCATCGTGCCCCGCCTGCGCGTGAACGCCGACGGCACGCCCGGCGCCGAGAACGACGTCACCGTGCCCTCGATCGAGCACAAGATGGGCATCAACGGTTCGGCCACCTGCGTGGTGAACTTCGGCGACAACGACGCCTGCGTCGGTGAGCTCGTCGGCACGATCGAGCACCAGGGCATGGCCCAGATGTTCCTCATGATGAACACGGCGCGCATCGGGGTCGGCGTGCAGGGACTCGCGCTCGGCGGCGCCGCCTACCTCGCGGCCGCCGACTACTGCAAGGAGCGCAAGCAGGGCCCGAGCGCCAAGAATTTCAAGGATCCCGAGGCGCCGAAGGTGGCCATCGTGGAGCACGCAGACATCCGCCGCATGCTGCTCGAGATGAAGGCCAAGGTCGAGGGCACCCGCGCCCTCGGCATGAAGCTCATGGGTCACCTCGAGTGGGCGCGCTCGCTGGCCGGCAAGGACGACGCCAAGGCCGGCTACCACCAGGGCCAGGTGGAGCTGCTCACGCCGCTCTTCAAGAGCTACGGCTCCGACATGGCGTTCGAGGTCAGCGCGCTCGCCATCCAGAGCATGGGCGGCGCAGGCTTCCTCAAGGATCACCCGGTGGAGCAGCACTGCCGCGACGCCAAGATCTTCAGCATCTACGAGGGCACGAACCACATTCAGGCGCTCGATCTGGTCGGCCGCAAGCTCTCGCAGAACGGCGGTGCCAACGCGCGCGCGTTCCTGGCAGACGTGCAGGCCTTCGCGACCAAGCACAAGGATCACCCCGTGCTCGGAGCCTCCGTGGCGCAGCTCGCGAAGGCCCAGGAAGCGGTCGCCGGCACGGCCATGCGCTTCATGATGTGGAACGCCCAGGGCAAGGGTGAGCGCGTGCCGCTCGTGGCCAACCAGTTCCTCACGATGATGTCCGAGACCACCCTCGGCTGGCTCCTGCTCGAGCAGGCGGTGGTCGCGCTCGAGAAGCTCCCGAGCGCGGGCGCGGGCGACAAGGTGTTCTACGAGGGCAAGCGCTACGCGGCCCAGTACTTCGCCCAGAGCGTGCTCCCGCGCGTGGTGGCCGCGGCCGGTGTGATCGCGGCCGAAGACGCCAGCGCCCTGGAAGTGCCGACCGAGGCGTTCGGCGCCGCCTGAGGTGCCCCAGCCTGGCGTTTCAGTTGGAGGGGAGCCGAGCGCCGTCTTGCTCGGGCTGGCTCTCTTTCGCGAGACGTTTTATGTTGGCGGCCATGACCGTCCTCGGCTCGGGCGCTCCGACGCGCGCACTTCTGGTCGCTGGCTCGCTCGTGGCGAGCCTCTGCGCTGCCTGTGGCGGCACGGATGCCATCGAGTACGAGCCCGACAGCAAGAATGTGCAGCGGGTGCGCCCTGGCTGGGAGGAGCCCGGCGCGACCCCGCCAACACCTTCCGTGAACGGGGGGCCAGACGCGGGTAGCGATGCCGCAGCAGATCCTGGATTGGATGCTGCCGCCTCGGCGGACGCCGGCACGGAGGACGCGGGAGCCTTTGCGGATGCCGGCACGGAGGACGCCAGCACGGCGGACGCTGGCGGCGAAGACGCGGGCGCGGACGCCAGCGGGCTGCCAGATTAGATTCTAGAGCGCCTTCGTTTTAGAACCCGTAGGCCGGGTTCTTCACGTCGAAGTCGGCGTCCGTGAGGTTCACGTTCAGCTTGATGTCGTAGTGCT
>JBIQKA010000081.1:0-8205 GCA_044507075.1 Myxococcales bacterium | reverse complement strand
TTCACGTCGAAGTCGGCGTCCGTGAGGTTCACGTTCAGCTTGATGTCGTAGTGCTCGTAGCTCTCGTAGAGCGTGCCCTTCGCGTCGAACATCGCCTGCTTGAGCGGCATGCCCGTTTCCTTGTCGAACCAGGAGTCGCAGCGCTGGGCGTAGTACGCGGGCACCAGGTAGGACTCGCCCTCGTCGAGTTCACTCGTCAGCGAGCGGATCTGCGGATTGACGTTGTAGATCACGTAGGCATCCATCCCGACGCGCTTCGCGAAGTCGAACAGCGACTCGTCGTCCCGGGCGATCTCGCGTCGCGCCGGGCGCTTGCCCGCGTTCATGATGACGTAGTGCACCGGGCGCCCCGCGAAGGTGCGCTCGCCGCCGTACTGTAGCCACTCTCCATGCGGTGATTTTTGCGCCGCGGCCAGCGCGGACTTGAACACCTGGACCGCCTGGTCGAAGCCGAGCGACTCGATGGTGTGATGCTGATTCCGGGTGGCCAAGGACCCGCGCACGTCGAGCCTCAGCGTGAGGTCCGGGAAAGCGCCGTTGTGCACGGTGAGCTTTCGCGGGGTCTTCACGCGGTCGTAGATGATCTCGCGTCCCTTGATCGGGCGAATCATGCGCACATAGACATTGCCGGGCTTGCGTAGCTTGATGGCCAGCTCTTCCGTGATGACGTTACCGTTGCGGAGCCGCTCGGTCTTGATGATGCGGTAGGTCGCGGACTTGGCCGCCTTCCACACGCGCTCGAAGCGGTCGACGGCCGCCAAGGCGGGCTCGTCGAGTTTGAGCCCCTGGCTTGCCTCCGCGGGGACGCGCAGCCAGGCCAGGCCCACGATCAAGACGGCGATAGCTGAGCAGGTCCGCAGCACCTGGATCTCCTCAATAGCGATAGGAAGCGGCGAGCCCGAAGCCCTGCACGCCAGACACGATGGGCAACCACATCACCTTCTGATGCCAAGCCAGCTTCGACTTGGCTCGGCAGCGGTACTTCGAGGAGCGATGGCGCACGATCCAGCGGCCGATGTACCAGCCCATGCCCGCGCCCATCACGACGTCCGAGATAAAGTGCTGCCTCTCGTAGACCAGCGCCGCGCTCACGTAGAGCCCGCCCAGTTGCGCGAGCACGTAGAGCGGCCACTTGTCCCAATACTCCGCGAGCACGGCGAGCATGGCGTAGGCGGTCGAGGCGTGCCCCGAGGGGGTCCCCCCCGGAAAATGAAAGGCCGTGGGCCCGTGGATCTCGCCGAGACCGTTGGCCTGGTAGGGGCTCTCGCGGCCGAGCAGGAGCTTGGTGGTGATGTGATAGAACTGCTGGACTGCGAGGGCCTCGAGCGCGAGCGTGCCGTACTCGAACAGGCGTTTGTCCTGTCGCACGTAGGCCGCGGAGAAGATGATCGCGCCGTACACCCCGAGCGCGATGCCCTCGGGGATGGTCTTGATCTTCACGAAGAACCTGTCGAGGCCGGGACTCTCGCGCTCGCGCAGCCAGCGCTGAAATCGAACGTCCAGGGAGCGCTCGTCATTGGGCACCATCAGGCCCACGGTGGGCGCCGCGAACGCGCCAAAGCGCGCCCAGTCCCCGCCGTCCCAGGTGACCACGCTGGCCGGGACGGCCGCCAGGTCCGCCCAGGTACGGGGCGCCACGCGGGCATTCGGGAAGCGCAGCTCGTCGCCCTGTAGCGGACCCTCGCAGGAGATCTCCTCCTGGGCGAGCGCCCCAGGGAGACCGGTGCCGAGCCAGGAAGACAAAAGGATGAGAATTCCGAACAGATGCTTCATGCGTACCGAAGTCGTGAGGCGCGCCACCCTGTCGCGGGAGGTGCCTCATGTCCAGTTCGTTCCACTGAGCGGCCCGAACGGGGGCTGGGCAGGGGAGCGAGCTGCCGGAGCGGCCGCGGCAGCGAGACAGGCCCCGAGGGGCTTCGAGGCGGGGAACAAGCGTCGGTGCGACGGGCGTTCCTAGGGGAGGAAAAAAACTGCGCGATTTGCGGCTAACATGCTAACAACATTGAGAAATAATCTTTTGTCATATTCCCGATAGGGAACTCATATATGACAACCTGGCGCCGGTACCCCATAGTTTCTACCTAGTGTCAACGCGCGACGCCGCCTGGTCCATCGAGTTGCATGCGGCGAACCCCCCCGCAGCGGTCGCTGGCAAGTGTTTGCGGGTGAAACGCGCGCATCCGAGGCTACACCACGACGCCTCCCGGGCCTGACGAAGGGGCGTCACGCGCCTGCCTTCGAGCATCTGGCGCAGTGACACACGGTTTTGAGCGCGCTCGAGCAACGCGCCGCGAGAAGAAGAGGAAACGATGCAAGCAGCAACAGAGACGGTCGAGTCCGTCGTCATCCGCTTCGCCGGCGACTCCGGCGACGGCATGCAGCTGACAGGTACCCAGTTCACGGAGACGTCGGCCCTGGCTGGCAACGACCTCGCGACTTTCCCGGATTTCCCCGCCGAGATCCGCGCGCCCGCGGGCAGCCTGGCCGGCGTGTCGGGCTTTCAGGTGCACATCTCCTCCCAGGAGGTGTTCACGCCCGGCGACGAACCCGACGTGCTGGTCGCGATGAACCCAGCGGCGCTCAAGGCCAACCTCCGCGACCTCAAGAAGGGTGGCGTGCTGATCCTCGACACCGATCAGTTCACCGAGAAGAACCTCGCCCGCGTCGGCTACAAGACCAACCCGGTCGAAGACGGCTCGCTCAACGCGTTCAAGGTGCACAAGGTCGACATCACGGGCATCACGCTCAAGGCGATCGAGGAGCTCGGGCTCAACCAGCGCGCCGCCGTGCGCTGCAAGAACTTCTTCGCGCTGGGGCTCGTGTACTGGATGTACAACCGCTCCCTCGAGCACACGCTCAAGTGGATCGACGCCAAGTTCCCGGGCAAGCCCGAGATCGCCGAGTCCAACCGCCGGGCGCTCAAGGCCGGCTACCACTACGGCGAGACCGTCGAGGTGTTCGCGCACACCTACGAGGTGCACCAGGCCCAGATCGAGCCCGGCACCTACAAGAACATCTCGGGCAACGAAGCGCTCGCCCTGGGCCTGGTCGCCGCCGGTGAGCTCAGCGGCCTCGACGTGTTCTTGGGCAGCTACCCGATCACGCCGGCCTCCGACATCCTGCACGCGCTCTCGCGCATGAAGCACATGGGGGTGCGCACGTTCCAGGCCGAGGATGAGATCGCCGCGGTGGCGGCCGCGGTGGGCGCGGCCTATGCGGGCGCGCTCGCGCTGACCACCACCAGCGGCCCCGGTATGTTGCTCAAGGCCGAGTCGATCAACCTCGCCCTCATGTACGAGCTGCCGTTGGTGGTCATCGACGTGCAGCGCGGCGGCCCCTCCACGGGCCTGCCCACCAAGACCGAGCAGTCCGATCTCCTGATGGCCATGTACGGCCGCAACGGCGAGTCGCCGCTGCCCATCATCGCGGCGCGCGGCCCGGGCGACTGCTTCCACGCCGCCATCGAGGCGGCGCGCATCGCCATCGAGGCGATGACGCCCGTCATCCTGCTCAGCGACGGCTACATCGCCAACGGCGCCGAGCCCTGGAAGATCCCGGACATGTCCAAGATCGCCCCGATCGAGGTCAAGTTCCACACGGATCCCGAGAGCTACAAGCCCTACGCGCGCAACGAGCACCTGGGCCGCCCCTGGGCCATCCCGGGTACGCCGGGGCTCGAGCACCGCGTCGGCGGGCTCGAGAAGGAGAACGTCACGGGCAACGTGAGCTACTCGCCCGAGAACCACGACTTCATGTCGCGCCTGCGCGCCGAGAAGGTGCAGAAGGTCGCGGAGCGCTACGCGGCCACCGAGGTCATCGGCGACGACCAGGGCGACGTGCTGGTGATCGGCTGGGGCGGCACCTTCGGCGCCATCAGCGCCGGCGTGAAGCGCGCCCGCGAGCGCGGCTACAAGGTGGGCCAGGTGCACCTGCGCAACCTCAACCCGCTGCCGAACGACCTCGCCGCCATCCTGCGCAAGTACCGCCGCGTGCTGGTGCCGGAGCTCAACCTCGGTCAGCTCAGCGTGCTCCTGCGCTCGAAGTACCTGGTCGATGCCCGCTCTTTCACGAAGATGCAGGGCAAGCCCTTCAAGGAAAGCGAAATTTTCGACGCCATCGTGGCGCAGCTGGAGGCCAACTGAGATGAGTGTCTATCCCTTGGTTCAACACACCGACCCGAGCACGCTCAAGCTCAAGGACTTCCAGTCGGATCAGGACGTCCGCTGGTGCCCCGGCTGCGGTGACTACTCCATCCTCGCCAACGTGCAGCGCGCGCTGCCTACGCTGGGCGTCCCGCGCGAGAACTTCGTGTTCGTGAGCGGCATCGGCTGCTCCAGCCGCTTCCCCTACTACATGAACACCTTCGGCATGCACACCATCCACGGTCGTGCGCCTGCGGTGGCCACGGGCATCAAGGCGGCGCGCCCCGATCTCAGCGTATGGGTCGTCACCGGGGACGGCGACGCGCTCTCCATCGGTGGCAATCACTTCATGCACGTGCTGCGTCGCAACGTCGACATCAAGTACCTGCTGTTCAACAACCGCATTTACGGCCTCACCAAGGGCCAGTACTCGCCCACGTCCGAGCTCGGCAAAAAGACCAAGTCCACGCCCATGGGCTCCATCGACTACCCGGTCGATCCGGTGAGCATGGCGCTCGGCGCGGGGGCGACCTTCGTGGCGCGCGCCATCGACGTGGATGCCCAGGGCTTTCAGCAGGTGCTCGCGTCGGCGGCGACCCACAAGGGCACCGCCTTCATCGAGATCTACCAGAACTGCAACATCTTCAACGACGGCGCCTTCGCGCAGCTGCAGGACAAGAAGAGCCGCCCCGCCAACGCGCTCTACCTCACGCACGGCAAGCCGATGCGCTTCGGCGAGAAGAGCGAGAAGGGCATCATGCTCGACAGTCAGGGGCACCCCCAGATCGTCGAGGTGGCCGAGGTGGGCGAGGACAAGCTCCTGGTTCATGACGAGACCAGCGACACGATCCCGTTCGTGATCAGCCGGATGCGCGCCCCCGAGTTCCCGACGCCCCTCGGCGTGATCCGCAAGGTCCAGGCGGAGAGCTACGACGCCATGCTCAACGCCCAGGTCGAGGCCTCCAAGCCCAAGCGGGTCAGCGTGCAAACGCTGTTGAACGCAGGGGAAACCTGGAAGGTGGGCTGAGGTAGGTCAGGAGAAGGCCCGCGCGGGGCCTTCTCGCAGGGGAGCTGCCATGGTACGAAAGTGAGCGTTACCCGTGAAGGGTGGCAGCCTTGGCTTTCGGGTGCCTTCGATGCGTGTTCTGAGCTCTCCTGTTCGTTTCGCTCGCCGGTCGAACCGCCTGCTTCGGCAGCGGGCCGCGCTGCTCCTGTCTGCGTCCTCCCTGGCGCTGGGCGGCTGCCAGCTCTCGCGTCCGGAGGGGGCGTTCGACCCCGTCTATCCAGAGGAGCAGGAGCTCAACGACCCGAACGCGCCCGCCCCCATGGACATGGGCGATGGCGATGGGCCCGCGGTGTTCGTGGACGCGTCCGTCGAGGCCACCACGGACATCTACAAGGGCATCGTGGGCACCTACCTGGCGCGCTTCGACGAGCGCAGTACCGCGGTGACCCAGGTGGGATTTGGTGGAGGCATCAGCACGAGCAGTGTGACCAGCCGCTTCTTCTTGATTCGCATCGAAGAGGGCCAGAACGGAACGCTCATCTCCAGGGAGCAGCTGTGCGCCCTGTCCACGGACGACACGTGCCAGCCAAACTGCGATACCTCCACCAAGATCTTCAGCGACGCCGCGGCCCGGATTCCGAAGTCGCGACAGATCGTCCGAGAGCTCGCGTTCGACGAACAATCGAGATCCCTTTATGCGAAGGGAGCCTCCACATTCCTCGGCTACGACGCCACCGATACCGATCGCGCGCTGCCCACCTCGTTGGAAGATCCCCGCGTCTGGCGCGGGAGTGGGCCCGGGCGTGAGGGGCTGTACATGGACCTCCGCCTCACGGTGCAGGTATTGGGCGCACCCACGAGTGTGATTTGCCAGGTGAACATGGTGCAGGAGCTCAACATCACCTGGAACGCCAAGGTGAACTCCTGGGATGACGAGGTGCCGTACGTGCTCGACAAGGCCGGGGGCTTTTTCGATTCGGTCGCTTCGACGTCGGACATCCTCGGCGCTGTGGCGAAGCCGGCGGACAAGCACAGTGACTGCATGGGCAAGAACCAGGATTCCGGCGATAGTCCAAAGCCCGCGGTGGAGCGCGGCTTGGTGAAGTTCAGGGCAACCAGCTTGACCTCGTGTCCCCAGCTCTCGGTGTTCGAAAAGGAGCTAGAGCCCCTCGTCGAGCCCTGAGCCGCTAGTCCGAGGCCCTGCTCGCGCGCGAGACACGCTCCAGCGCGCTATGCTGAATGCCCCATGGCCGGCCAGAGCGAGCGCACCAAGCTTTCGGTGAACATCAACAAGTACGCCCTCGTGCGCAATTCACGGGGGCACGATGCGCCGAACCTGCTCTCCATGGTGGACCTCTGCCTCGACGCAGGGGCCCACGGCATCACCGTCCATCCGCGCGCCGATCAGCGCCACATCCGCTTCGACGACGTGCCCATCGTGGCCGAGCACCTGCGCACGCGCTGGCCGGGCGCCGAGTACAACATTGAGTGCGAGCCCTCGCCTCAGCTGCTCGAGCTGGTGACGCGCGTGGTGCCCGACCAGTGCACGTTGGTGCCCGTGCGTCCGGGCGAGCTCACCTCGGACCACGGATTCTCGCCGGACGAAGTGGAGACCCTTGTGCCCTGCGTGCGCGCTCTCAAGGCGTGCGGCATCCGGGTGAGCCTGTTCGTCGATTGCGACCCGGACGTCGTGCGCGCGCTCGCGGCCACCGGAGCCGATCGGGTGGAGCTCTACACGGGGCCCTTCGCGTGGGCGTACGGCAAGCCCGAGCAGGCGGCGCGCACCGCCGAGGTGTTCGCGAGCGCCGAGGCCGCGCGCGAGGCCGGCTTGGGCTTGAACGCGGGGCACGATCTGGATCGGGACAACCTCGCGCTGCTCCGCGACTTGCCGGGCCTGTGCGAGGTGAGCATCGGGCACGCGCAGATCTGTCGCGCGTTGGAGGTGGGCACGCGCGCTTCGGTGCAGGAGCTCTTGCGCGCCCTCGGTCATGCGGTGGGGTAGGCTCAGGTCCCGCCGGCGGCGGTTCGCTCAGCCACCCGCGCCGGCGTCAGCGTCGCCCCCGCCACCGCTGATGAGCTCGACGCACTCCTGCGGCAGGGCGGGACCTTCGTTCGACTTCCAGGCGGCACCCCAGGTGCCTTCGCCACCGGCGCCCGGATCTTCCTCGGGCTTGGTCTGCTTCTCGCGCATGTCCCACACGCCCTCGTCGAGCTTCGCGCCCTCCACGACAAAGTTGGCGGTGAGCGGGCCACCGAAGTACCAAACGGAGAGTTCGCCCGTGTCGAAGAGGTAGTACTTACCGTCGAGCACGCCCTCGAACTTGCCGGTCTCGCAGTCCAGCTCGCCCGTCATCGCGGCCACGAAGGGGTGGGAGTCGAACCCGAACGCGGTGGCCGTGCCCACGATGCAGCCGTTCTTGACTTCGTAGGTTGGAAACTCGCCTCCGGTTTCGGCCTTCGCCTCGAGCGTCAGGGCGAGGCCAGGCTTTTCCGGGGTTCCCTTGGCTTCGATGTCCGCCGTGACGAGCGTCAGCCCGCCGCCGAGATCGAACTGCCCGGGCCGCCACTCGCCGCGGAACTCACCGGTGTAATAGCCGGCCTTGCACAGCCCGTTGTTGCCGCTGCTGCCACAGTCGCAGTCGCTGTACTCGCCGAAGCTGGTGTTGCAGTACTGGGTGCCCTCGCCGCCGCCAGCACAGGAGCACGCGCGGCTGGGGCCGTCGCTGCACTCGAGTTCCTCGACCTCGTCGCCCCCATCGCCGTCCCCATCCCCCTGGTCGCCCGCGTCCTGACGGTCGCGTCCCGTACCTCCGCTCGTGGTGACGTCGTCTCCTCCACAGGCGGACAGGGCGAGGGTGAGCAAACCAAGTATGGGCAGGCTTCGAGTTTCCAAGGGCGTCTCCTCCGGCAGTGAACAGCCGCCGGCATCTAACCACGGGCCGCCCCAATGACAAGTTGACCCACGTCATGCCTGAATGGACCAGGCACGCGTGGGTCAGGGTGAGCTAGGCCACGGACGGCGAACCGATCAGGTATCCGCGTCGGCGTCGCCGCCGC
>JBIQKA010000276.1:0-3232 GCA_044507075.1 Myxococcales bacterium | reverse complement strand
TTTGCTCGCGGGCGGAACCGCCCGCTTCGACCGGAGGAACCGTGAGCCATCGTTCGTACGTGGAGACCACCCACCAGGTCACCAATCAGCCGCCGCCGCGCGTGGATTTCGACGCCTACGCGAGCGATCCAGTCTTGCGCGAGGCCGCGCGCCGCGAGGCGCCCGCCTGGGTCGAAGGCCGTCTATCGGCGTACGGTCCCGTGGTCGGCAGCGCCCAGACCCAGGAGTGGGCCGCGCAGGCGAACAAGTACACGCCGGAGCTGCGCAGCCACGATCGCTACGGCCATCGCGTCGATGAGGTCGACTTTCACCCCGCCTATCACGCGCTCATGCGGCAAGCGATGGCGCACGAGGTGCATTCGATCAGCTGGACCGAGGGCGCGTCGCACGAGCGAGGCGGACACGTGGCGCACGCGGCGTTGATCTATCTGCACGCGCAGGCCGAACCAGGCACGAGCTGTCCGCTGACGATGACCCACGCGAGCGTGCCCGCCCTGAAGGTTCAGCCCTCACTGGCCGCAGCGTGGGTGCCGCGCGTGTGCGCCACGCAATATGATCCGCGCTGTATCCCTGCGGCCGAGAAATCGAGCGCCACCATCGGCATGGCGATGACCGAAAAGCAGGGCGGCTCCGACGTGCGCGCCAACACCACGCGCGCGCGTGCGCTCGGGAAGGCGGAGCCCGGGGAGGCCTACGAGCTCACCGGGCACAAGTGGTTTTGCTCGGCTCCCATGTGCGATGCGTTCCTCACGCTGGCCCAGACCGACCGGGGGCTCTCGTGCTTTTTGGTGCCGCGCTTTCTGCCCGACGGCACACGCAATCGCTTCTTGATCCAGCGCTTGAAGAACAAGCTGGGCAATCGCTCCAACGCCTCGAGCGAGATCGAATACGAACGCACGTACGCCGAGCTGATCGGCGAAGAGGGCCGCGGCGTGGCGACGATCATCCAGATGGTGGCGCAGACGCGCGTGGACTGCGCGGCCGGATCGGCGGGGCTGATGCGCCACGCGCTGGCGGAGGCGATCCACCACGCACGCGGTCGCAGCGCGTTCGGGAGGCGCCTCGCGGAGCAGGCCCTGATGCAGAGCGTGCTCGCGGACATGGCGCTCGAGGTGGAGGCCGCCACGAGCCTCGCGCTGCGCTTGGCGCGCAGCTACGACGACGCGCGAACCGATGAGGCAGCCCGCGCGTTTGCGCGCGCTTCGACGCCGATCGCGAAGTACTGGGTCACGCACCGTGCCCCTCAGCTCACCTTCGAGGCCATGGAGTGCCTCGGTGGCGCGGGCTACGTGGAGGAGAGCGCATTGCCCCGGCTCTACCGTGAGGTGCCCGTGAACAGCATCTGGGAGGGTTCGGGCAACGTGCAGTGCCTGGACGTGCTCAAGGCGATGGCCAAGGACCCCGCTGCGCTCGCGGCGTTGTTCGCGGAGATCGAGCTCGCCCGCGGTGGGCACGTGGCGCTCGACGCGGCGCTGCGGGACACCAAGGCCGAGCTCGCGGACGCATCCAAGCTCGCAGCCCGCGAGGGGCAAGCACGCTACTGGGTGGAGCGCCTCGCCAAGATGCTCTCGGCGAGCCTGCTCTTGCGCCACGCCCCCGACTTCGTCGCTCAGGGCTATTGCGCGACGCGCCTGGGAGGGCAGGGCGGCTCTGAGTACGGGGCGTTTTCGGCCGAGCTCGCGTGCGTGAAGCTGATCGAGCGCGCGCTGCCGCCCGCCTGACCTCAGCGCTTGGGCGGGAAGTCGTGCAGCAACCTGCTGCGCGCCAACCGCTCGCGCTCCTCCTTCGGCAGCTTCGACGCAGTCTCGAGCAACGCGGCGTGGAGCTTGGCCTGTCCCGCGGTCGTCACGTTGCGCAGGTCCTCGAGCGCGCTGGCCAGCGCCTGGCGATCGAAGGGCTCGCGCGCCAATGCTTCGGCCACCTCTTTTCGCGCTCTCAAGACCTCCTCACGCTGCGCGCGCATGGTCGGGCCATACACGCCGAGCGCGCGCATCGCCTTGCCCGGCCCCCGGGGCTCGGACTTTTGCATCCTCGGTGGCCCCTCATGGAGCGAGTGCGTCTTGACGGTGCGCGCGACGCCGAAGCCGAGCAGAAAAAGGTTGAGGCCCGCCGACAGGGCGAACGCCCACGCCAGCTTCTTGGTGAGTGAATTCACTCCAGCTCTCCTTCGAACGCTCCGAGCTCCGTCACGAGATCACCGCCGAAGGCCAGGGCGCCCAGCTCGGAGAGCGCCATGTCATCGCTGCTGGGTTCATCTGGCGCCAGAACGAGCGCCGATGGGTCGACGATGTCTTCGTCATCCTGCGCGCCCGTGAACACGCCCAACAACAGCGCAGCCGCGGCGGCCATCGGGGCCCACGCGCGCACGTGACGCGGAAACGGCACCACGTTGTTGCCCCCGGCCGCACGCTCCGGGATGTCCTTGAGGCGCTTCATCAGGGCGGGGGAGGGCGAGAGCGCGGCCTTCGCCTCGAGCAGCGCGTCGAGACGCTTGGCCTCTTCCCAGAGCCGCTGGGCCTGCTCGGACTGCGACAGCAGGGCCTCTGCCTGGTCGCGCTCGGCTTTGGGGATGTGCGCCAGGTTCGCGCCGTAGCTCTCCACGAGCGCCTGAAAGCGCTCCAAGGACATGGCTTGGCCTTCATTTTGGCTCGTCATCTTGCCTGCTCCTCTACCATGCCTGCCAGTCGTTCACGCAGCGCGCGACGTGCGCGCGCGAGCAACGACTCGAGCGCCTCCACCGACACCTGCAAGATCTCCGCGGCCTCGATGTTGGTCAATCCCTCGAAGTGCACAAGGCTCAGCGCGGCGCGTTGGCGCTCGGGCAAGGCCTGCACTTCCTCGTGCACCCGCTGGGCCCGGGTGCGCACCGCGAGCTCGCGGCTCGGCCGGTCCTCCGAGACCAGCTCCTCGAGCGCGTCCGGGTTGCCCGGCCTGCGTGCGCGCAGCCTGTCCACGCACAGGTTGTGGACGATGCGGTGCAGGAAGGTGCCGAGCCTCGCCTCCGGGCGATACGAAGCTGCGTTCTTCCAGAGTCTGAGGAATGCTTCCTGCACCATGTCCTCGGCTTCGCTCGCGTCGCGCAGCATGCGCTTGGCGTGCGCGGTTACGGAGGTCGCATGGCGTTCGGCCAGCATACGGAAAGCCTCCGCATCGCCGCGCGCCACGCGCTCCATCAACAAATGATCGTCGTCTGGCTGGGTCAACGTCGACTCGGGTCATGAGCCTAGCAGGT
>JBIQKA010000275.1:0-3246 GCA_044507075.1 Myxococcales bacterium | reverse complement strand
AAACCGCGCATCCGACGCAAAAACTGAGGAACGATGCCGACTATCAACCAGCTCGTGCGCCATGGGCGCAAGGCTCGGCGGTCCAAGACTGACTCGCCAGCTCTTCAAAACTCGCCGCAAAAGCGCGGCGTCTGCGTCCGCGTGTACACGACCACGCCGAAGAAGCCGAACTCGGCCCTGCGCAAGGTCGCGCGCGTGCGCCTCAGCAACGGCATCGAAGTCACCACCTATATCCCGGGCGAAGGCCACAACCTCCAGGAGCACTCGGTGGTGCTCATCCGTGGCGGTCGTGTGAAGGACCTGCCCGGTGTTCGCTATCACGTCGTGCGCGGCGCGCTCGACGCCTCGGGCGCTGCGGGCCCCTCCAACACGAACAAGGCGAGCCGCACGCAGGGCCGCTCCAAGTACGGCGTCAAGCGCCCGAAGAAGTGAGAAGGTAGAACGTCATGCCGCGTCGCCGCGAAGTACCCAAGCGCAAGATCACGCCCGACCCCAAGTTCCGGGATCGCATGGTCGCCAAGTTCACCAACGTCGTGATGATCCAGGGCAAGAAGTCCACGGCCGAAGGCATCGTCTACGGCGCGTTCGACGTGATCCAGAGCCGCTACAAGGAGGATCCGCTCGAGGTCTTCCGCAAGGCGCTCGATTCCGTCAAGCCCCGCGTGGAAGTGAAGAGCCGCCGCGTCGGCGGTGCCACCTACCAGGTGCCCGTCGAAGTGCGCCCCGAGCGCCGCGTCGCGCTGGCCATGCGCTGGATCAACAACTACGCCCGCGCCCGCGGCGAGAAGACCCAGACCGAGCGCCTCGCGGCCGAACTGGTCGAGGCGGCGCAGGGTCGTGGCAACGCCGTGAAGAAGAAGGACGACACCCACAAGATGGCCGACGCCAACAAGGCGTTCGCCCATTACCGCTGGTGATCACCGGGGCCGATCGGCTGGTCGGCCTTTTTTGCTCGCGCCCCTCGGCGCTCTTGCACAACGCACTCTTCGGAGACCGAATCCACTAGATGGCAAAGATCACATAGACGGAACCGTCGGGCTGCTCTCGAGCCGAACCGAGAGCCCGCTGGCCAGGCCAGTCAGATAGAGAAGACGTTTCCGGAAGCCCTCCTCGATTGAAGTGCGACCCAAGGGTGGTCGCCGGGCTCGGGGAGGGTTTCTGTGTTTCCGGAGCCTGCCTAGTCCGCCTCAACGCCTCGCCATCCTCGGCCGCCCTAGAAAGGAATCTCACTCGTGTCCTTCTCGCTCGAACGCTACCGAAACATCGGGATCATGGCGCATATCGACGCTGGGAAGACCACGACGACCGAGCGCATCCTGTACTACACGGGCGTCAACTATAAGATCGGCGAGGTGCACGATGGCGCCGCGACCATGGATTACATGGTCCAGGAGCAAGAGCGCGGCATCACCATCACCTCCGCTGCCACCACCGCCTTCTGGACGACCGAGACTGGGCCGTTCGCGGGCGAGCAGCACCGCGTGAACATCATCGACACGCCCGGGCACGTGGACTTCACCATCGAGGTGGAGCGCTCCTTGCGCGTGCTCGACGGCGCGGTCGCGGTGTTCGATGGCGTGTCCGGGGTGGAGCCGCAGTCGGAGACCGTGTGGCGCCAGGCGGACCGCTACAAGGTGCCGCGCATGTGCTTCATCAACAAGATGGACCGCGCGGGCGCGAACTTCTGGCGCTCCGTGGAGAGCATCCGCGAGCGTCTCGGCGCGAACCCGATCCCGGTGCAGATCCCGCTCGGCTCCGAGGAGAACCTCAAGGGCGTGATCGACCTGGTCAAGATGAAGGCCATCGTCTTCGCCGACGACCAGCTGGGCGCCAAGTTCGAGGAGACCGAGATCCCCGAGGAGTTCCAGGACGAGGCTCAGAAGGCCCACGATCGCATGATCGAGGCCGCCGCAGAGGTCGACGAGACCTTGATGGACCGCTTCCTCGAGGGCGACACCAACTTCACGCACAACGAGATCCTGAGCGCGCTGCGCAAGGGCACCCTCTCGCACAAGCTCGTCACCGTCGTGTGCGGCTCCGCCTTCAAGAACAAGGGCGTCCAGCAGCTGCTCGACAACATCATCAACATGATGCCTTCGCCCCTCGACATCCCGCCGGTTGAAGGCGAAGACCCCCAAAATCACGAGAAAAAGCTCACCCGTCCGGCCGACCGGGCGGCGCCGTTCTCCGCGCTCGCGTTCAAGATCCTCAACGATCCCTTCGTGGGTCAGCTCACGTTCCTGCGCGTCTACTCGGGCGTGCTCGCGAGCGGCACCGCGGTGCTCAACAGCACCAAGGGCAAGCGTGAGCGCGTGGGCAGGCTGCTGCAGATGCACGCCAACAAGCGCGAGGAGATCAAGGCCGTGGAGGCGGGCGACATCGCGGCCGCGGTGGGCCTGCGGACGGCCACCACGGGAGACACCCTGTGCGACGAAAAGCACGCCATCGTGCTCGAGCGCATGGTCTTCCCCGAGCCCGTCATCTCCATTGCCATCGAGCCGAAGACCACGAACGACCAGGCCAAGCTGGCCGAGGCGCTCGGGAAGCTCGCCGCCGAGGACCCCTCGTTCCGCGTCAGCACGGACGAGGAGACCGGCCAGACCATCATCCGCGGGATGGGCGAGCTGCACCTGGAGATCATCGTCGACCGCCTGCGTCGCGAGTTCAAAGTCGATTGCAACGTGGGCCGCCCCCAGGTGTCCTATCGGGAGTCCATCGACAAGAAGGTCAAGGCCGAGGGCAAGTACATCAAGCAGTCCGGTGGGCATGGCATGTATGGCCACTGTTGGCTGGAGATCGAGCCCTCCGCCCCCGGCGCCGGCTTCGTTTTCGAGAACAAAATCGTGGGCGGTGTCATCCCGAAGGAGTTCATCCCCTCCATCGAGAAGGGCGCGCGCGACGCCCTCGGCCGCGGCGTCTTGGCGGGCTATCCCATCATCGACGTCAAGGTCACGCTGATCGACGGCAGCTACCACGACGTCGACTCGTCGGGGCCGGCCTTCGAGGTCGCCGCTTCAATGGGCTTGCAAGACGGCGTAAAGCGCGCAGGATTGCACCTTCTCGAGCCCGTGATGGCCGTCGAGGTCGTATGTCCCGAGGCCAACATGGGAGATGTAATCGGCGATCTGAACAGCCGGCGCGGCCAGATCAGTGGTATGAACCCGCGCGGCAACATGCAGGTGGTGACGGCAGAAGTCCCGCTCGCCACCATGTTCGGCTACTCCACGGACCTGCGCAGTAAGACCC
>JBIQKA010000080.1:0-22862 GCA_044507075.1 Myxococcales bacterium | reverse complement strand
CGAACAGGTGGGTGAAGCCGGCGATCATGGCGTAGTCCTCGGGCAGCACGCTGGGCGCGTGGGCCTGGAAGATCCGGCGCGCGTAGGCGATTACGTCTCCGTCACGGTCCGGGTCGTACGCGATGTGCATGCGCAGATCGGCCGCGCCCAGCCCCAGCTGACGCATCTGCGCGTTGGCCGCGCGGAAGGTGCGCGTGCGGGCGAGCTTGGTGAGGAGCTCCTCGGGGATCGGTTCCTGCGTCTGGTAATGGCGCGCGAACGAGTCGAGTACCGCACGCTCCCAGGTGAAGTTCTCCATGATCATGGAGGGCAGTTCCACGAAGTCCCAGGCCACGCGGGTTCCGGCCAAGCTGCGCACCTTGGGCTTGCCGAGCAAGTGGTGCAGCAGGTGACCGAACTCGTGAAACAGCGTTTCGACGTCCCCGTGCGTGAGCAGGGCGGGCTTGTCCCCCACGGGCGGGCTCGCGTTCGCGCACATCACGCCCAGGTGTTTGGTGTGCCGGCTCCCCGGCAACCCCGTGATGAAGTCCGCCATCCACGCGCCGCCGCGCTTGGACTCACGTGGGTAAAGGTCTGCGTAGAACGCGCCGATCTCGTGCGCGCTGCCCTGACCATCGCCATCGAGGACCACGTAGTAGCGTACGTCGGGGTGGTAGGTGGGCGCGTCTTTGCGCTCCTTCACCTGGATGCCGTAGATGCGCTCGACCAGCGAGAACAACCCGGAGAGCACGCCGTCCACGGAGAAGTACGGGCGCAGGAGCTCCTCGTCGAAGTCGTAGCGGGACTTGCGCAGCTTCTCGGCGTAGTAGCCCACATCCCAGGGCGCGAGCGGCGGCGCATCCGGCCCCTCGAGCTCACGGCGAAACGCGAAAAGCTCCTGGTTTTCCTGCTCGAAGTGACGCTCGGTGGCCGCGCGCAATTCATCCAGGAACGAAACCGCGCGCTCGCCGGTCTTGGCCATGCGATCTTCGAGGTTCAGATCCGCGAAGTTCTTGAAGCCGAGCAAGCGCGCCTTCTCCTTGCGCAGCCGCAGGATGTCCGTGATGAGCCCGCGGTTGTCGTGCGGCGCCGTGGTCGCGCGCGTGTTGTACGCCCGGTAGAACTGCTCGCGCAGCGCGGCATCGTCCGCGTAGGTCATGACGGCCACGTAGCTCGGCTGCTGCAGCGTGAAACGATAGCTCCCCCCGTGGCCGCGCGCCTTCGCGCTCTCGGCTGCCGCATCGAGCGCGCTCTCGGGGAGGCCGGACAGCCGCTGCTTGTCCGGCAACACCACCTCGAACGCGTTCGTCGCGTCGAGCAAGTTCTGGGCGTACTGGGTGGTGAGCTTCGAGAGCTTCACGCTGAGCTCCGAGAGCTCCTTCTTCTTCGCCGGATCGAGCTCCGCGCCGTGACGTTTGAAGTCGTCTAGCGTCTGCTTCAGAAAGCGGGCCCGGGCCGCCTCGAGCGCCCTGGCCTCCGGTGTGGCCGCATACTCTTTCAGGGCTCGGTA
Organism: Myxococcales bacterium; assembly: GCA_044507075.1. Classification (GTDB taxonomy): domain Bacteria; phylum Myxococcota_A; class Polyangia; order Polyangiales; family DASUME01; genus DASUME01. The sequence continues at coordinate 21,373 of JBIQKA010000080.1, read as the reverse complement.
GAGGTCGGCGTCCAGGGGAATGCTGGCGTAGAACTCGCTGACCTTGGGCTGCACCGCGTTGTAGGCCTCGCGCAATGCCGGGGTGGTGGCGACCGCCTCCAGGTGACCGACCACCGCCATCGCGTGCTCGAGCTCCTCGGTCGCCGCGTCGAGGGCGCCGAGCGTGTTTTCGTAGTCGCGCGGCTCGCTGACCTCGGTGATGGCCTTCAGACGCGCGCGGGAGCGCGCGATCAGCGTATCGACCGCCTCCTCCACGTGCTCGGGGGCGATCACGTCGAAAGGGACGTCGAAGTCGTAGGAAAGCAGCGGATTTGAGGCGTCGGGCATGCCGACAAGTGTAGCCCAGCGCCAAAGCGGCCGTGCGCGCGGCCCCTCCGCGCGATAATTCGCGCGCGTCCGCAGCGCGAGAATCCCGCATTTCTCCGTGATTTTGTGGCGGGCCGTGTAGCCTTATCGGGTTGCGGGAGGGGGGGGAGCCGTGTCAAACACGGCCCCTTCCTATGACCACCCCGATCCGTCCCGATCTGCGCAACATCGCCATCATCGCTCACGTCGACCACGGTAAGACCACCCTGGTCGACGCCCTGTTGAGGCAGACGGGCACGTTCCGAGAGAACGAGGCCGTGGCCGACCGGGTGATGGACTCGAACGACCTCGAGCGCGAGCGCGGCATCACCATCCTCGCCAAGAACGCCTCCGCCACCTACAACGGCGTGCGCATCAACATCATCGATACGCCCGGCCACGCAGACTTCGGCGGCGAGGTGGAGCGCACCATCGCCATGGCGGACGGCGTGCTGCTCCTGGTGGACGCAGCCGAGGGGCCGCTCCCGCAGACCCGCTTCGTGCTCAGCAAGGCGCTCGATCTCGGCATCCCGGTGATCGTGGTCATCAACAAGATCGACCGCCCGGACGCGCGGCCCGACGAGGTGCTCACCGAGACCTTCGACCTGTTCTGCGAGCTGGAGGCGAACGAGGAGCAGCTCGACTTCGCCACCGTGTACACGATCGCCAAGCACGGCCTGGCCAAGGTCTCGCTCACCGACGAGGCGAAGGATCTGAGCCCGCTGCTCGAGACCATCATCGCCCGCGTGCCCGCCCCCAGGGTGGATGTCGACGGTGGGCTGCAGATGCTGGTCACGAACGTCGAATACGACGAGTACGTCGGGCGCCTGGCCGTGGGCCGCATCAAGCGCGGCAAGGTGAAGGCGGGCGACCAGATCCTGCGCATGACCGAGTCGGGCAACACGCAGCACAAGGTCAGCATGCTCTACGGCATGCGCGGCGTGAAGCGCACCTCGCTCGACGAGGCGGCCGCGGGCGACATCGCGATGATCGCGGGCATGGACGAGGTGAACATCGGCGACACCATCTCCTCGCCGGCCCTGCCCGAGGCCCTGCCGCGCATCGTCGTGGAGGAGCCCACGATCAAGGTGCGCTTCCACGTCAACAGCTCGCCCTTCGCGGGCAAGAGCGGCAAGTGGGTGACCTCGCGCCACCTGCGCGACCGGCTCGAGCGCGAGATGCGCAAGAACCTCGCCATGAAGATGGAGGAGACGGACTCGCCCGATGCCTTCACCGTGTACGGGCGCGGCGAGCTGATGATCGCCATTCTGCTCGAGAACATGCGCCGCGAGGGCTATGAGGTCGCGGTGTCCATGCCGGAGGTGGTCACCAAGGAGATCGACGGCGTGCTCAGCGAGCCCGTCGAGCGCGTGATCGTCGACGTGCCGGACGAGTACGTGGGCGCCATCACCCAGCGTCTCGGTGAGCGCCGCGGCCGCATGGACAAGATGATGAACCTGGGCTTTGGGCGCTCGCGCGTGGAGTTCGTGGTTCCGTCGCGTGGCTTGATCGGTTTCCGCGGCATGTTCCTCACGGAAACCCGCGGCACGGGCCTGTTGAACACCCAGTTCCACGGCTGGCAGCCCTTCAGCGGCGCCATGCAGCTGCGCCCCAACGGCGCCATGGTCAGCGACCGCCAGGGCACGGCCATCCCCTACGCGCTGTTCAATCTGCAGCCGCGCGGCGTGATGTTCATCCCGCCGGGTGTCGAGGTCTACGAGGGCATGATCATCGGCGAGCACAACCGCGAGAACGACCTCGACGTGAACGCCTGCCGCGAGAAGAAGCTCACCAACATCCGCGCAGCCGGCCGCGACGAGAACATCATCCTCACCCCGCCGCGCGCGCTCACCATCGAGCTGGCCATGGAGTGGATCGACGGCGACGAGCTGGTCGAGATCACGCCCGACGCGGTGCGCGTGCGCAAGAAGATCCTGGAGTGTAACCGCCGCCCCAAGCGTACCTGAGCGGCGCTCCTGAAAGCACATCGCGCACGCCCCGAGCAGGTTCGAGAGGGGGGGCCAGGCACGCCGAAGTAGGTCGGCGCTGCCCTCCGAGCCGAGCTATCCTGCTCCGTATGGCACTCGATCCCATCCTCGCGCCCCAAGCGCTGTTCCACCTGGAGCGCCCGATCTTGCTCGATTGCCGCGCCGGTGTCAGCGCGCGCACGGACTACGACCGCGGCCACTTACCGGGCGCGATCTTCGCGGACCTGGAGCGGGATCTCGCCGCGCCGACGGCTGCGGCAGAGCGTGGCGGCAGACATCCCCTGCCCGCCCCCGAGGTCTTTGCGGCCACCGTCGGACGTTGGGGCATCGGGCCGGAAACCCATGTGGTGGTGTATGACGACCAAGGGGGCGCAAACGCCGCGGCGCGCGCGTGGTGGATGCTGCGGGCCCTGGGACACGCCAAGGTTCAGGTGCTCGACGGCGGGCTCTCGGCAGCGCTCGCGCAGGGGGCACAGCTCACGAACGAAGTGCCCCCGAGCACGCCCAAGCCGCCCTATCCTACCCTCGGCTACGGACTTCCGATGGCGGACATCGACGAGGTCGATCGCGCCCGCACGGCCACCTCTCACCGCGTGCTCGACGTGCGTGCGAGCGCTCGCTTCCGCGGCGAGAGCGAGCCCATCGACCCGGTCGCGGGGCACATCCCGGGGGCGATCAACCTCCCCTACGCCGAGAACCTGCGGGATGGGCGCTTTCGCCCGGCCAAGGAGCTGCATGCGTCGTACGAGGAGCTGCTCGGGGACGTCCCCGCCGAAAACCTGATCGTCCACTGCGGCTCCGGCGTCACCGCGTGCCACACGCTGCTCGCGCTCGACCGGGCCGGCATCTCGGGCGCGCGGCTTTACGTGGGCTCCTGGAGTGAGTGGTGTCGCAACGGAGACCGCCCGCGCGCACCCTGAACGCTACGCACCGAGGTCGCGCGGGCGCGACGGCTCGCGCTCCGAAGGCGGGCGCAGCTGCGCGGTCGGCAGCTTGACCCAAAACACGCTCCCTCCCCCCTCACGCGGTCGCATGCTCACGGTGCCGTGCATGGCCTCCACCAGGTGCTTGACGATCGAGAGACCGAGCCCCGTCCCGCCCATATCGCGCGAGCGCCCGGGGTCCACACGGTAAAAGCGCTCGAACAGCCGCGCGCGGTGCGCCTCGGGCACCCCCGGCCCGGTGTCCCACACCTCGAGGATGGCGTGCCCCTCGCTGCGCCGGGCCTCGAGCCCGATCACGCCCCCCTTGGGCGTGTACTTGATGGCGTTGTCGACCAGGTTGACCAGCACCTGCTCGAGCGAACGCGCATCGGCGACGAACTCCAGATCGTCCTCGACCTGCACCTCGATGCTCAGCCCGCGTTCGAGCGCGCGCGTCTCGAGCAAATCCAGCACCGCGCCCACCGGGCCCTCCGCCGTCATGGGCTTGAGCTCCAGCTCGTAGCTGCCGGCCTCGATGCGCGAGAGGTCGAGCAGCTCATTGACCAACCGCGCGAGCCGCTCTGCGTTGCGCTGGACCGCCCCCAAGAACTCCTCGCTGCGGACCGGATCCGCGAGCGCCCCGCCCACCAGGGTCTCGACGTTGGCGCTGATGATGCTCACCGGGGTGCGCAGTTCGTGGGAGACGTTGGCCACGAAATCGCGGCGCATCGTCTCGAGCCTGCGCAGCTCGGTCACATCGCGCAAGACCAGCACGCACTGCTGCTTGCGCGATCCTTCCGGTGCCGCCGTGGCCAGCAAGGTACGCCGGGGCGGGCCCTGCCAGGTGAACTCGGCGTGTGCGGTCTCGCCTGCCCTCGCCTGCTCCACGATCTCGAGCAAGCTGGGCGCGCGAATGACCTCGATCAGGGGCTTGCCGGTCGGCGGACGAGCGAGCCCCAACAGGCGCATCGCCGAACGATTGATCTCCCCGATCTGGAGCTTGCTGTCGATGGCGAGCACGGCGTCGGTCAGGCTCTCGAGGATGGCCTGCATCCGGTCGCGCTCACCGCTCAGGGTGCGCATGGTGCGGTCCAGCTCGTCGGCCATGTGATTGAACGAGCCCGCGAGCCCCCCGAGCTCGTCGTCACCGAGCTCCACCGCCAGGCGTTCACCGCCGACGCCGCTCGCGAGCGCGCGCGCACGGGTCACGAGGCGCATGAGGCTGCGTGAAGCAAAGTACGAGGCGAGCGCGCCCATCATCGCTGCGACCAGCAAGCCGAGCAAACCTGCGACCGTGATCAGCCAGCGCATCTGCGAGATCAAGGCGTCCACGTAGGCCAACGACATCGCGACGCGCACGACGCCGGTGCCGTCCGGACGCTCGAAGGGGACCGCCATGTACATCATCGGCACGCGCGCGGTGCTGCTATAGCGGGACGAGATGCCGCGCCCTTCCTGCCTGGCGTGCATCACCTCGGGCCGCGTGCCGTGGTTCTCCAGCCTGGCGAGCTCGGCCTCGGTGAGCGAAGAGTCCGCCAGCACCGTTCCGCGGCCGTCGATGATGGTGACGCGGGCCCGGCCCGCTCTCCCCAGCTTGCGGACCAGCCCCTGGTGACTGCCCAGGGACATGGGCCCGGGCGCGACCTCCACGGCCTCGGCCGTGATGCTGCCCAAGCGATCGAGCTCCTCGCTCACCTGCTCGGTCAACAGGTTGCGCATCACGGTCTCGAGCAGCACGCCGCTGATCAACGCGGCCAGTCCGATCAAGCCGAGCGAGATGACGAAGAGCTTGCCGCGAATTCCGAGCTTCAAGCTGCGTCCGGGGGATTGGCCCGCAGGCGATAGCCGACACCACGGATAGTCTCGACGTACTCCCCGGCTGCGCCGAGCTTTTCTCGCAGGCGTTTCACGTGCGTGTCCACCGTGCGCGTGGTGATGTCCGCGTGGATCCCCCAGACATCCTCGAGCAGGGTCGTGCGCGTCTGCACGCGACCGCGGCGATCGAGCAGGGTGGTGAGCAGGCGGAACTCGAGCGCGGTCAGGACGATCTCCTCCCGCTGCACCCAGACCTGGTGCGCGTCGGGGTCGAGGTGCAAGAGCCCGAACTCGATCTTCTTGGCCGCGGGCGTCGCCGGGGTGTCCCGCGATCGTCGCAGCACCGCGCGGATACGGAGCATCAGCTCGCGCACGCTGAAGGGCTTGGTCACGTAGTCGTCTGCGCCCACCTCGAAGCCCACCACGCGATCGATCTCGTCGTCCTTGGCCGTCAGCATCACCACCGGCACCCGGCGCGTGCCCTCATCGGCGCGAAGCTGTCGACAGAGTTCGACCCCGGAGATGTCGGGCAACATCAGATCGAGCAGGATGAGGTCGGGCACCGGCTTCTCACGCGCGGCCCGGAGCGCCTCGGCGCCGTGCTTGGCAGCGCGGGTTCGATAACCTTCCTGCTGCAGGTTGTAGGCCAGTGTGTCGACGATGTCCGACTCGTCGTCGACCACCAGGATGAGGGGGCGTTTGACTGGTTCGGCCGTGCTGTCTGAAACCACTTGATTGCCTCGCCACTGAAACCGACAAACAGGGGGCGAATTACCACATCTCTGTGCCCACCGTTTGTGACGTTCGCGCAAAGACGTGCCCTCGCCCGGCAGGGTGGTACGATGGCCATCGGCGCATGGCTCGCCGGACGCCCCCATCGATTCGCCTACATGCAAGCACGCCCGCCCCCAGCTGGGAAGCGGGCGCAGGCGCGTTGTCACCGGAGGAGCTGCTGAGCGCGCTCGCCTCCGTGCCCGGCCTGTTCCTGGTCTCCGATCGCGAAAATTGTGTGATCGCCTGCATCGGCTGCCCCGGCGTCGAAGTCTCACCCGGGCACGATGTATTCGATCTGGTGCCCGAACGTCACCGCGCCTTCTACAGGGAGCAGCTGAAGCGCGTGCTCGATGGCGGGGAGACGGTCGTATTCGACGTAGAGGGGCCGGCATTCGAGGTCGCCACGGACGATGTGAGCTCCGTCTTTCGGCGCTGGACCCGTGTACGCCTCACCCCCCTGGCGGTCGGCGGGGACATCCGGGGCACGGTCGCCCTGGCCCAGGACGTCGACCGCGAGCTCTCCCTCGAACGACGTGAGAACCGCATCCGCGAGACCCTGGATCACGTGGGCGAGGGCATGCTGGTGGTCGATCTGGTCACCGGCGCGGTGCTCGAGTGCAACGAGGCGGCCGCGCGGCTGTTCGGGATCGCGCCCGACGAGCTGCGGGACACCACCCCGTCCTGGCTGCAGATCGCGCCCGAGGGCTCTCCGCGCCTCGGTTGGGGGGCCTTGCTCGATGAGCTCCTGGAGGGTCACTCGGTACGCGGGAAGGCAATTTTGCGCGAGGGCGAAGAGGTGGCGGTAGAGCTGCGTGCCACCTCGCGCCGGCTCGAGGACGGCTACTTCGCCTTCGTTCTGTGTCGCGACATCACCGCGGACTTGGCCCTCGAACGCGAACGAGCCAACCAGGAACGCTTGGCCACCGTGGGCTCGCTCGCAGCGGGCGTGGCGCACGAGATCAACAATCCGCTCGCCTACGTGATCGCGAACGTCCAGTACGCGCTGGACTCCATCAATCAATGGCAGATGCGCGAAGGCGATCCGACGCTCGATCCGGAGCGGCGGCGGGCACAGATCAAAGAAGCCTTGTACGAGGCCAACGAGGGCGCGCGCCGCGTACAACGCATCGTGTCCGACCTCAAGGCGCTGGCGCGGCAGGGCGAAGATCGTGTCGAGCCGATCGACGTGGAGAACACGCTGCAGTGGGCGATCGGCGTGACCATGCCCGAGATCAGGCTCCGGGCGCGCTTGGTGCGGGACTTCGATCCGATGCCGAGGGTGCGCGGCGACGAGGCCCGCCTCGGACAGGTCTTCGTGAACATCCTGCTCAACGCGGCGCAGGCCATCCCGGCGGGCAGGCCGCAGGATCACGAGATCCGCATCCGCGCCGGCAGGCGCGCGACCAACGATCGCCGCGTGTTCGTCGAGGTGCTCGATACAGGCCCCGGCATCCGCGAAGAGCATATGCGGCGCATCTTCGATCCGTTCTTCACCACGAAGCCGCGCGGCGTCGGTACGGGCCTCGGCCTGAGCATCTGCCACGAGATCGTGGCTTCCATGCGCGGCTCGCTGACGGCCGAAAATCGCCCGAAGGGCGGCGCGAAATTCGTGGTCGAGCTACCGGTGCACGTCGCACAACCGCAGCCTGTGGCCCCGCCGCGCTCGCGCCCGCCCCCACCGGTGCGCGCCGCGCGCATCCTCGTGATCGACGACGAAGCGCTGGCCGCCAAGGCCTTGGCGCGCATCCTGCGCGAACACGAGGTCGAGATCACCGACCACGCGCCCACGGGCCTCAAGCTGGCGCTCGAAGCTCGCTTCGACGTGATCTTCTGCGATCTGATGATGCCGGATCTGACCGGAATGGCGGTACACGACGCCGTCTCCCAGCAATGCCCCGAGGCCGCCCAACGCATGATCTTCGTGACGGGCGGGACCTTTACGGACGAAGCGCGCACGTTTGCCGCGCGCTACGCGGCGCGTTGCCTGTTCAAGCCCTTCGATACCTCGCAGGTTCGCACCGCCATCGCCCACCTGCTCTCGGAACAGGGAGCGGTCCGACACGAATCGTGCTAGCCATGTTTGGTTTTGCCCGCAGAAGTCGCAAGAAAACTCGAGGCTAGCTCCTCTGCCAGCGTGGTCATCGTCGGAGGCGGGATGGCGGGGCTCGCGAGCGCCTGGCGGCTGGTGGAACTCGGCGTTCCAGACATCGTCGTGCTCGAGTCGGAGTCCTTACTCGGAACCCATGCCAGCGGGCGCAACGCCGCCATTTACCTGCCGCTCGAGGAGAGCGCCGAGGCGGTCTGGTTGGCCGCTCACTCGCGTGAGCTCCTGGATGCGCGCCTCGGCACGAGCTGGCTCTCCGCCCAGGGAGTGCTGCTCGCCTCTGCCGAGCAAGACGCGCTCGACGAGCTCCTGTTCGCCGCCCGTCGGCTCGACGTATTCCACGAGCGCTGGGGGGCCGCAGCGCTCCATGCTCGCCTCCCGATGCTCCGGGAGGGGCCGCTCGAGCACGCGATCCATCTGCCGCTCGCGGGTGTGATCGACGTGCACATGGTGTTGACCGCCCTGCGGCGGATGGCGACCGCGGCGGGCGTACGCATCCACACCGCGCAACCGGTGCGGTCGATCGAGGTGCGCTCCAAGCAGGTCACGGGCGTGGTCCTGACCGACGGAACGCGGATCGCGGCCGAGCGGGTCGTGGTCGCGGCGGGGGCATTCTCCGAGAGGCTGGCCGCCCAGGCAGGCGCGGACCTGGAGCTCGTCCCCATGCGCCGACACCTGGTGCACCTGGTGGGCGCCGATCTGCCGAACTGGAAGCACCCCACGCTCTGGCGCATCGACGAGCCTGTGTACTTTCGCCCGGAGGCCGGCGGCATCCTGGCCAGCCCCTGCGACGAGACGCCATGGCCACCAGGGATTCCGGAGACGAGCCCCGAGGCACTGGAGAGCCTCGCGACCAAGCTCGGCGCGCTCGCCCCTGCCCTGGGCAACGCGCGGGTGCAGCGCGCGTGGGCGTGCGTGCGCACGATGACAGCCGATCGCGAACCCGTGATCGGCCCCGATCCCCGCGTCCGTGGGCTGCACTGGCTTGCGGGGCTCGGCGGGCGCGGCATGACCTGCGGCGTAGGGGCCGCCGAGGTGCTGGCCCGCACCTTGGTGGGCTTGCCTCACCCGCTCGCCCGCAAGCTCGGCGTAGAGCGCCTGCTCTGACGCGCGTATCCCCGTTCGGGCTGCCCGGCGCACCGAGCGCGACCGGCGATCTTTCGTCGATGCTCAGCGCGTGCGGCGAGAAGACTTGCCGCGCCCGGTGCCAGGGCGCACCCGCGAAGGATCGCGCAACGGCTTAGCGCTGCCCTCCAGAACCTGCTTGAGCTGCTCGGCGATCACGCCGTGGCTACGGCCGCCCGTGCGCAGCTGCTCCGTGCCCAAAGACAGGGCACGCCGTACGTCTGGATGCTTGGCGATCTCGCACTCGTGGGTCAGCCACTGGAGGCCCCGCTCGCCCGCACGCAAGCTGGTGGCCAGGTTGGCGAGCGTGCGCGGCAACGAGAGCAAAAGTCGCCTCCGCCCCTCCGAGCGCTCGGCGGAGCGCGGCGCGTCCGCCACGGTCGCGATCGCCCGCGACACATAGGTGAGCAGTGGCTCGGGGTCCGAGAACATGTTGATCACGCGCGGCTCCCCGAGCACCTCGAGCGCCACGCCCGTGCTGCCGAAGCGCACCTCGCGATCGTCGTGCTCGAGCCAGACCTGGGCCTCGGAGACCAGTTGCTCGGCGAATCCCTCGCGCAACGCCATATTCAGCAGCGCGTCCAGCGCCCCGAGCCGCACCGGCGCGCGCTCGTCTCCTGCGAGCTCGGCGAGCGCGCTCCAGGCCTGCGCCGTGTGCTTGAGCTTTCCTTCGCGCAAGAGCGCCGTCCACGCGTGCGCGGCGGCCACCGGGAGAAAGGCGCGCGGCGTATCGGGCGCCGCGTCGTCCGCGCCCAGCTTGAGCAAGAGCCGCTCGACCGGCCCTCGGAGCTGCGTCACCTCGGTCCCGAAGGCGGCCGCCAAGCTGAGGTTGGGACGCGAGGTCGGCAGGGCGCCGTGGCGCGAAAGGAGCTCCTCGAGCTTGCTCGAGCTCCCGTGCAACGCCTCCGCGAGCGCCGAGCGCAGCGCCTCGTTCCGCAAACCTTCTTCCGTACGGGCCATGGCGCGCCAGCATAGCAAAACGCCCCCGCCTGCCAGGCAGGCCGAGGGCGCGTGCGCGGAAACGGGGCGTCGAAGCGGGCGCTTCCGCCCGCGAGCAAAGCTCGCCGTCAGTTGAAGTAGAACTCGGCGATGCCGTTCAGCATACCGAACCACTGCTTGTACTCGCCTGCGCCCGTGGGCAAGCGGCTGGTGCCGATCTCGAGTTGGTCGAGTTGGCTGTACTTGACCGTGCGGTTGATCATCTGGATGTGCGTGTACGAGAGCAGGAGCCCGACGTGCTCGCCCAGGGTCCAGCGACCGCCGAGCGCGACGGAGACGTCCCTGCCATCGATCAGGCCGGGCTCGAGAAAGCGCGCCTTCACGGCGCTGTTTTCATAGCCGAGCCCCACGAAGGCCTCGAGCTGCGGGAGCACCCAGTAGCTGGCGCCAGCGCGAACGGTGAACGCGTCCTTCCACTGCCGTTCGTGGTTGTTCACCACGTTCGGCCCCTCGGGCAGCCCGCTATCTCCCAGCTTGCACGTGGTGTCTTCCTTGACGAGACACTGACGCTCCATCGTGCTCCAACGGGTGTAGTCCCCGAACAGGCGCAGCTCGTACTTGCCCTCCTGGCGATAACGGACGCCCCAGCGGATCACATCGGGGAGCTTCTGCACCAGCTGCACCTTCTCGCTCCCCGGCCTCGCCGTCAGAAGCCAGCTATCCAGCGTGCCGTGCACCGTCTGCCCGCCGTAGAGCCCGGGCGGCGCCTGATACGACAGGCCCAGCCAGAGCCTGTTGGCGATCGCTTCCCACTGGGTGCCGAGCGAGAAGCTGCCCGAGAGGCCGGAGAGGTCCATGTTGATGCGCCCCTCTTGTGCTAGCGCGTCGTCGCCAGCGCCGGTGCGGGCGCGCAGCAAACGAACCTTTTGGTAGATCAGGTTGGCGCCCGCGCCGAAGCTCAGTCGGATGGAGGGGATGGTGTAAGACGCCGCCAGCGTCGTGTAGAGCGTGAGCTGCTCGCCCTGGATCATCTGCCAGCGCGCCTGCCCATCGCGCACGCCGGGATACTGGTCGTTGTTCTTGTAGGCCTTGTTGCCGCCCCAGTCCTGCGAACCGGACATGGGCGCCATGACGCTGAGACCGACCGCAAAATCACCGAACTTCATGCTGCCAGCGAGCGACGGCGCCGCCAGGGTGTTGAAAAGCGTCGCCTTGCCCGTGTTGGAGTTGGACGCGTCGGCGGGCACGACCGTGGTGCTCTGCGTGCGGTTGTATTCGGCGGAGTGGAAGACGAGCGTGAGGTCCCCCGCGATGTGGATCTTCTTGGTGTTCGCGAGCGCTGCCGGGTTGTAGTAGGTCGCGAACGGCGTCTCGGTCGTCGCGTGACCGCGCTCTCCCCCGATGCGCGCCACGTCGAACCCCGCGGCCGCAGCGCGGTTCGGGGCAGACGCCACGGCGAGCGCGCTCGCGCACAGGGCGGCGAAGCGAAGCGCCTGGGAACGAGCCCCCATGATGCGCGTGAAGGCAAGCGGGCCGTTCGGCCCGCGAGCACAATGAAGCGGGCCGTTCGGCCCGCGAGCAAGACTGTGATGCGTCATGTTGGACCTCAGCTCGGATTGGCCGTGCACGTGGTGACGATGGCCGGGTAAGCGGCCGTGTTGTCGACGTCAGTGATGCGGGTGGCCGTAAAGGTTCCTTCCACCGCCTGCTCGGAGGGGCTGGTCACGCTGCCGGCCACCTGGCCGCACCAGAACTGCACCGGAGAGGTCGGGCCGGCCTCGAAGACCGCTCCGCCCACGTTCCCCTCGAAGGTCAAGAGCGTAATGACCTCGAAGAAGAGGGGGCTCGCGTCCATCGGCGTCACGGTCGTGACGTCCTCGAGCGCGTAGCAACCCGCCGCTTCCACGGTCGCCATGACCCATTCGCTCCAGTCGCCGGTCTGCGTCCGCTTGTCTGCGAACTGGAGTGGACGATTTCGTTGACGCAGGATGTACTCATCACCGTTGCGAGAAGCCTCCACCTCGAGCAGATAGACCGCGGGCTCGAAGGGCGGCAAGTGCACGACGTAGTAGTAGGTCCCCGCAAGCTGCTCGGGCTCGGGCAACGGAGTATCGCCGAGGTCCGGACACGCAGACATCGGTCCCGCATCGCTGGGCGTGAACGTCCGGTCGACGAAGTCCTGGTACTTGCCATCGGGATCGATGCAGCCCCCCGTGAGCATGGCCATGGCCGCGGCGGCCGTGCACAGGCTCGCCCATGACCGGGTCAATCGTGCCTGCGAGCAAGGCAGCCGGCCGAGCGCTCGCGCACGAGCACGGTGTGGAGTGCGAGTGGGTCCAATCATGGTGCCGGGGACTAAAGCACAAGCTAGTCCACGATAGCCAGTCCCCACGCGCACGATCTATTGATGGAGCATGCACACGCGCGACCTGGCCAACGCCTTCCGCTATCGAGCCTCGGGCAAGGGCCACTACGAGAGCTACTTTCAGCGGGCCAACCATCCCACCCGCCCACTCGCGTTCTGGATCCGCTACACGGTATTTTCGCCGCGAGCCCGTCCGGAGGAGACCGTCGGCGAGCTGTGGGCGGTGTTCTTTGACGGCGAGTCCCGTCAGATCGCCGCAGCGAAGCAGACCGTCCCCTGGACCGCGTGCCGCTTCGACCCGCAGCCCCTAAACGCCCGCATCGGTGAGGCGGCTCTGGACGCCCGCTCGCTCTCCGGCTCCGCCGAGGGGCCCCGCCACCGGCTCTCCTGGCAGCTCGACTACAGCTCCCCGAAGGAACCGCTTTTTCTCCTGCCCGCTCGCATGTACGAGGCCGGCTTTCCCAAGGCCAAGGCCCTGGTCGGCAGCCCGTTGGCGCGCTTTCGCGGGCAGCTCACGGTCGATGATCGCCCGATCGCGGTCGAGGACTGGATCGGCAGCCAGAATCACAACTGGGGGGAGAAGCACACCGATCGCTATGCTTGGGGCCAGGTATCGGGCTTCGACGACGCCCCCGAGGTCTTTCTCGAGTGCGCCACGGCGAGTGTTCGCGTCGGTCCGCTGCACACGCCGCCGATGTCGCCCGTGGTCCTGCGCCTTGGGGACGAGGAGCTGCGCTTCTCCTCGCTCTGGACCGCGCTGCGCGCGCGCGCCCGCTACGCTCCGTTCTCCTGGTTCATTCGCACCCAGAACGAACAGGGAACGCTGGAGGTGGAGTTCGACGCGCAGGCATCGGACTTCGTCGCCCTGCCCTACGACAATCCGCCCGGCGGTCAGAAGATCTGCCTCAACAGTAAGCTCGCCGCGTGCCGCGTGCGCCTCGAACGTCGCGGACACCCGCCGCTGCGCTTTGCGACCGCGCGACGGGCGGCCTTCGAGATCCTGGGCGACGAGAGCGTGCCCTCCGTGACCCAGCTCTAGCGTTGCGCGAAACCTCAGGGGGGCGGCAGCACCCACGCCACCTTGGGCTCGGGCGTGCCATCGGGAAAAGCGGCCCCCAGCAAGGAGAGCACGTGGATGGTGCTGCTGATGCCCTCGGCGTCGAGCACCACCGGACAGGTGACGCTTCCGCAGACCGGCTTGGTGATGCCGCTGACGGGCGAGGGCACGGTCGTCGCTTGATCGGCGCGCAGGGTAAACACGTGCTCGGTGGACGGATCGGGCTCCTTCTCCTCGGCAGCCGGCGCGGCCTTGATGCCGTCCAGCATCTCCGCGCGCGCCTTCTTGGGCTTGTCGGCCTGGGCCGCCGCCTCGGGCCCCCCCTCCTGACGCATGCGCACTGCGATGCCCGAGCCGCGCACGCGCAGCATCATGTCGAGCTGGCCGCCCGCCGCCTTGGTCACCGGACCGTAGCCGCAGTCCGCGCGGCCCGATTCCTGACAGCCGCGGATGGACTCTTCCCAAACCTTGGCGAACGCATCCCAGGACAAGAGCTCACCGGCCGCGAATTTGCCGTTCTCCGGCGTGTCCGTGAAGTGACTCTCGCGGATGGTCAGCCAACCGGTGTCCTTGGTGGTGTTGGGTTTGCGCACCTGGAAAGCGAGCTCTTTCGCGCCCGACTCAAGCCCGGTGCGGATCACGCGCGCCAGCGTGGCGTAGGGGATGGTCGCGTGCGCCGTGATCGCGAGGCCGCCCTTACCCGAGAGCTTGACCTTGAGCTTCGGGATGATGTAGTCGACCGCCTCACCGGGCGGGAGCTTGCCGTTCTGAAGCGCGAGCACGGGCTCACCATCCATGCGCAGCTCGCTCGGGCTGAGCTCGATCCGCGCGGCCGTGGCGACCGGATTGCCCCCGGTGCGCTGCACGATGGGCAATTCGAGCACGCCGACGATGGGTGCGGCTTCCGTTTTGGTTTCCGCGCTCTCGCTACACCCGAACGAGCCCAGGGTTCCGAGGAGACACGCGCTGAGAAGGAGAGGTCGGCCTTGCAACATGGGCGCGGACTATAAGCTCGCTCCCACCTCGCCGTATACTCCTTCTGCCATGCCTCAGCCGCCCAACCTCTCGCGCGCCACAGCCGGGCTGTCCGCCAACGTCTACACGAGCCTGGTCGCACTCGCGCAGGCCCATGCGCCCGAGATCTTCGCGCTCAACGTCGGAGACACCTACCTGCTTCCGCCCGAATGCGCCCGCTCAGAGCAGCTGCACACGAAAGATCTGCCTGGTCTGCACAACTACGCCCCCGTGCAGGGCGAGCCCGCCTTGTTGGACGCCATCGTCGCAGAGAGTGCCACGCGTGGGCTCGTGCTGGATCGGCCCCTCATCCAGGTCACCGCGGGCGCTACGAGCGGCCTGGATATCGTCTGCCGGAGCCTGTTTGGGCCCGGCGACGAGGTGATCGTCCTTTCGCCCTACTGGCCGCTCATCCGAGGCATCGTGTGCGCCTCCGGGGCCACCCTGGTGGAGCTCCCGGTCTTCACGGAGCTGCGCAAGCCTGGCTTCGATCTCGGGCGCGCCCTCAGCTCGGTGGTCAGCGCGCGCACAGCCGGGATCTACGTCAATCATCCCAACAATCCGACCGGCCTGGTCCTGAACGCATCCGAGATCGAGGTCCTTGCGGACTTCGCGGTCTCCCACAATCTGTGGGTCCTCCACGATGCCGCCTACGAACGGCTGAGCTTCGAAGAGCCCCCCAGGCCGCTGTGCAGCCATCGCTCCCTCGAGGCGCGGACCGTCTCGGCCTACACCTTCTCGAAGTGCTACGGCATGGCGGGCGCACGTGTGGGCTTCGTGCATGGGCCGGAGCACGCCATGCACGCCATCTCCAGCCTGCAGACGTTCGCGACCTATTGCGCGCCACGCCCGATGCAACACGCCGTCGCACGCGCGCTCCGATCCGAGGAGGGCGCGCAGTGGATCGCCCGCGCCCGCGGCGCGTACGCGGAGGCCGCGCAGCGCACGAGCCGCGTGCTCGGCACCGCGCGACCCCAGGGCGGGACGTTCGCATTCTTCGACACCCGCCCGTTTCTGGCCCCAGGCGAAACTGCCGCAGCTTGGCTCGAGCGCTGCGCACGGGCGGGGATCGTCCTCACGCCCGGACTCGCCACCGGTGCCGCGTACGCGGACTGGGCCCGGCTGTGCTTCACGAGCGTACCTCTAAATACATTAGATCGCGCGCTGGCGATCCTGGAAGAGCTCGTGCGTCCGCGCGCCTAAGCCAGCGGCGAGCCCAGGCCTCCCGTTGTAGGCTCAGGGATGATGAAGCGCCGCCACTTCCTGGCCGCAAGTTCGGCCGCCGCACTCAGCTCCGGCCTCGCCCTGTGGTTTCGGGCGCGCGGCAAGGCGCCCAAGGAACTCCCTTCCGGCTCCAACTTGGTACGCGATCCAAAGCGCGTGCTCGATCTGCCCAAGGGGTTCAACTATCGCGTGGTGGAGCGCGTCGGCGACCGCATGAGCGACGGCTATCTCGTCCCGGGCCGCCCGGACGCCATGGGCTGTTTCGCGCTCCCAAACGGCCACTTCGCGCTCATGCGCAACCACGAGCTCGATCCGAGCCTCGCGGCGCAGAGCGGCTACGGACCGCGCGCGAAGTCCCCGAAGGAGGCCTACAACCCGCGCCACTTCGGCGGCGTCTCACGCGTGGTGTTCAACGCCGAGGGACAACGCGTCAGCAGCAACCTCGTCCTCACCGGGACCGCGCGCAACTGCGCCGGAGGCGTGAGCCCATGGGGTTGGCTGTCCTGTGAGGAGAACGTCGATCCGGGCCACGGCTACGTATTTCTTTGCGCGCACACGGCCGACTCGCTCAGGCCGCCCCAGCGCATCGATGCGTACGGACGCTTCGTCCACGAGGCCGTGGCCATCGATCCAGAAAACCACGCCGCGTACCTCACCGAAGATCGCAAAAACGGCTGCCTCTACCGCTTCGTCCCCGAAAAGCGCGAGGCTCCGTTTGGCGCCGGCAAGCTGCAGGCGCTGGCGGTGGCCGACAAGGCGGGCTTCGATCTCGGCGCCGAGCTACCCGAGCGCGCCAAGTTCAACGTGCGATGGGTCGACGTACCGACGCGCGCACGCGAGGCGGTGGACGACCTGCGTCACCGCGCGCGCGAGCGGGGCGCTGCGATCGTGAAGCGCGGCGAGGGGATCTGGCGCATGAGCGACGGCTTCGCGTTCACCTGCACCGAAGGCGGCGGCACCTCGAGCGGGCAGATCTTCCATCTGGCTCCCACCGAGTCCGGCGGCACGCTGCAGCTCCTCGCACAGGCCAGCGACCCGGCCGTGATGGACATGCCCGACAACCTCACCATGACGCCCTGGGGCGATCTCTTGGTCTGCGAGGACAACCACCGGGACGTTTACCTGCGGCTCGTCACCCGCGAAGGCAAGGTGATTCCCTTCGCACACAACAGCTTGAGCCGCAGCGAATTCGCCGGCGTGTGTTTCTCGCCAGATGGCCGTTTCCTATTTGTGAACATTCAGGAGAACGGCCTCACACTGGCGGTCGAGGGCGACTGGGCGGCGCTGCGCGGCTGAGCGGCGCTACGCGCCACCGAGCAACGCCTCCGCCCAGCGCTCGCGTGACTATGCCTTCTGCGCCCAGGCGGTGCAGTAGCCGTTGGGATGAATCGGCCCCTTCACCACCTGGCAGCCGCCGCACTGAGAGGGCTCGGGAGCAGGCTGGAACAGCTGGCAATTCTTGCACAGCTTGTCTGCCTGGGGCGACTTGTCCACGTACTGCAGGGCGCTGCGGGACGTCTTGTCGGCCTCGCTCAGGCCGCTCACGTCCGAGCAGCTGTCGGGCTCGCTCTTTCCTCCCCCCCCACAGGCCGCAAGTACCGTGGAAAATACCGAAGTTGCGCCCAAAACCTGAAGTGCACGGCGCCGCGAAAGCTGGATCTCTTTCATATTTCTTGGACCTCTCTGATCGGGAATCTGGGGCACTTCGCATTTCGAGGCAACCCCATGCTATGGTGCGCGCCGCATGGTTACCGAGGTGGAGCGCGCAGAGGACGCCATCCGCATCACGCTAACGGGAGTCGACCGGCCGGGCATCACGGCCGAAATGGCGGGCCTGCTTGCGGACGCCGGGGCCGTGTTGCTCGACGTCGAACAAGGGGTGGTAGAAGATCGCCTCAACTTGAATTTCTTGGTGACGCTGAAGGGGGGAGAGCCCGCCGCCCGGCCCGTGCTCAAGGATCTGCTCTGGAAGGCACGCGAGCTCGGCCTGCACGTGGATTTCGACCTGGCGCCGCGTATCCGCCAGCGCACCATGAGCCAGCCCATGTGGGCGCTCACGGTGATCGCCAACCCGATCGACACCCGATTGTTGTCCGCCCTGGCGCGGACCACTGCGCGCACGGGCTTCAACATCGAGCGCATCCATCGCTTGAGCCACCGCGCCCTCACCTCCGCCGAGTTCTCGCTCCGCGGCGAGGCCGGTGAGCCGGAGCGCGCGCTGCGCGCGGGGCTGATGGGCTTGCGGGCCGAGTTCCAGTGCGATCTCGCGCTCCAGCGCGAAACCCTCACGCGCAGGAGCAAGCGGCTGATCGTGATGGACATGGACTCCACGCTGATCCAGCAGGAGGTCATCGACGAGCTCGCCGTATCGCTCGGGGTGCAAGATCGGGTGAGCGCGATCACCCGCCGCGCCATGAACGGAGAGCTCGACTTCGACCAAAGCCTCCGCGAGCGGGTGCGCCTGCTCAAGGGCACCCCGCAGAGCGCGCTGGCGCAGGTGCTCGAGCGCATCCAGCTCACGCCCGGAGCGGAAGATCTGGTCCGCGTCCTCAAGCACCTCGGCTATCGCACGGCGGTCATCTCGGGCGGGTTCATCGAGATCGTGGAGCCCATCCAGAAGCGGCTGGGCCTCGACTACGCCTACGCCAACAAGCTCGAGGTGAAGGACGGCGTGCTGACCGGCGAGGTGCTCGGCACCATCGTCAACCGTCAGCGCAAGGCCGAGCTCTTGGTCTCGATCGCGCAAGCGGAGCGGATCGGCATCGATCAGGTGATCGCCGTAGGCGATGGCGCCAACGATCTGGACATGCTGCACCGCGCGGGCCTCGGCATCGCGTTCAACGCCAAGCGCACAGTGCAGGAGCAGGCCCAGACGGCGATCAACCAGACCAGCCTGATGTCCATCCTCTACTTGCTCGGCATCCGTGACGTCGACGCCCTGTCGATCGGAGAGTCCTGAGTCATGCGCCAGTTGCGCGCGCTGCCGGACGAGCGCTCCGGGCAAATGCTCGTGGATGCGCTCGATGACAGCGGCATCGAGTCGGAGCTCAAGACGAGCGCTGACGGCAGCTTTACGGTGTGGGTGCTGGACGAGACTCTCCTTCCGCGCGCGCGCGAGCTCGCCACGGAGTGGCTCGAAGGTGAAGACCAGGAGGCCTTCACCCGCTCAGCCGCGCGCGGGCGGGGCGCACGGGAGCTCAAGCAGCGCACCGAACAGCGCAGAAGGCAACAGGCAGAGGCCGCGGCGCGCGAATTCGAAGCCGCCACGCGCCCGCGGCCCACGCCGCTCACCTGGGGGCTGATCGCGCTCTGCGTGGGCATCGCGATCCTCACCGAGCTCGGCCAGAACCAACAGGTGGTCGGCTCGCTGATCATCATCGATCCGCGTCGCCCGTTCGAGGTGACCGCCTTGTCGATCTTCGGTCAGCGCATCCTCTGGCTGGGGCTGCCCTGGCAAGAGCCCTGGCGCTTGATCACGCCCGTGCTCGTGCACTTCGACGGCTGGCACATCCTCTTCAACATGCTCTGGCTGCGGGATTTGGGGCGGATCATCGAGGGGCGGCACGGCGCACGCCACCTGATGGCGTTCGTACTCGTGAGCGGGATCATCTCCAACATCGCCCAGTACCAGATCGCCCAGAACCCGCTGTTCGGGGGCATGTCGGGCGTGGTCTACGGGTTACTCGGCATGATCTGGGCGCGCGGTCGCCTCGATCCGAGAGCCGGCTACGGACTCTCGCGCTTCACCGTGCAAGCCATGCTGTTGTGGATGGCGATAGGCTTCATCAGCCCGCGCCTGGCGATGGCCAACTGGTGTCACCTGTTCGGTCTGCTGGTGGGCATCGCTTGGGGCTTCATCGGGGCGCGCAACGCGCGTTGAGCTCAGCTCGCTCGCCTCTATCAGCCGCAAAGGATGGCCTGGTCGTGCTTAGACTCGGGGTGGACTACGGCGTCACCAGCGAGATGTACGATTGGGTTGGCGACAGCCTGATCGCCACCTTGGCCGAGCACGCCGGGGCCGACTGGAACGATGAACTCAAGGCCGCCTGGGTCGAAGCCTATCAGGCAATCGCGGGGCTCATGCAGCAAGGCGCAGCGAAAGCGGTGGCGTGACGCCCGCCTGACCTCGACGTTCAGGCCTGCGAACAAAGCTCCGATGAGCCCGCCCGTGCGCGCGGGCGGAGCGGGCCCACGATGCGCGCGGCTCGACCGCGCGCCGCCATCAGGCGGCAGGCCGGCCTGCAGCGCTCGCGGGCGCCACCGCGTCGTTCGCCGGCTCGCCGGGATGCATGGGGGTGCTCACGGGCGCCGTGGGCTCCTTGATGGGACGTCCGCGCTCATCGTAGGCGTAGTCGATGCGGGTCCCCATCAGCCAATCGAACCAGGGGCGCGTCACGCACCAGTTCGCGTCCTGGTTGGTGCCCATGTGGTGATCGTAGTGATGCTTCAGGTGCTTCTTGGCCCACTCGGGATCGAGATGCGAGCGCTTGTGCTTGTAGTAGTAGTTCGCCGCCGAATAGCAGACGGTGGCCGTGAAGTACGGCGCCACCGGGAAGAGCGGCAAGTGCGCCGCGACGATCCCCACCAACGCCAAGGCCTCCTTCCCCTGCGCCGAGTTCGAGAACACGGTGCGCTCGTAATCGGGATCACGGAACCCGTTCTTGCGGGAGGCCCGGTGGTGCTCGCCCCAGTGGAAGTTCCAGAAGCTCTTCTTGCTCTTGCCGAGGCCGTGAAGGACGTATTTGTGGATCAACCACTCGCTGGCGTTGGCGTACAGGAGGCCTAGTGGAATTCCGAGCATGGCTACTACCTCCGGCTGGCTCGCACGCGGGGCGTGCAAAAAACTGACCGATTAGTCATTATATGACCTGGCGTTGCCTCATTTGTCGACACAAAACTGACCACATGGTCATCTTTTCCACTTTCCGGGTGAATCGTGTCCGCTAGACCCTCTGCTCCCTCGCCGGAGCGACCGCGCAACGGCAAGGCCGGCCGCGTCCCGCCCCAGATTCCGGGGGAGCGGCCGGGCCCGGTCGGCGGAAAGCGAGACGCCAATCGCCGGGCGCGCACCGAGGGCCTCCTGCAGGCCGCCAAGCTGCTGTTCTTGGAGCACGGTTTGGAGAGCGTCAGCATCGACGACATCACGCGCGAGGCGGGCGTGGCCAAGGGCAGCTTCTATCGCTACTTCGCGGGCAAAGAAGACCTCACGCGCTCGCTGTTCGCCCCCACGCGCGAGCGCGTTCTGAACGCGTTCGCGCGGGCCAATCGCAAGCTGAGCGTGGCCACCGAGCCGAGCCAAGCGCGGCCCATCTACATGCGCTTGGCCCGGGAACTGGCGGCCGCGCTGATGGGCGACCCGACCATCGCCAAGCTCTATCTGCAGGAGAGCCGCGCGCCCGGCGTCGACGCACGGCGGCCGGTGCGCGAGCTGGAACGCGAGGTCGTGCAAGCGGCGCGGGCGCTCACCGAGCTCGCGTTCCGCCATGGACTGTTGCGAAGGGCCCACCCCCAAGTGAGCACGCTCAGCGTGATCGGCGCCGCCGAGCGCCTGCTCTACGCGCTGTTCAATGGCGAACTCGAGGTCGATCCCGTGACCGCTATGCAGGATCTGGTGCTCTTGGTGCTCGACGGGATCCGCGGCTAGCGCGCATTTCATAAATCCCCGCGCCGGATCGTGGAGCGCCGCGGCGTCGGATCCGT
>JBIQKA010000274.1:0-3298 GCA_044507075.1 Myxococcales bacterium | reverse complement strand
CGGCAAAAGCGCCTCTCCATCTGGAGCGCGGGCTGCTCGACCGGCGAAGAGGTCTACACGCTCGCCATCTTGATCCGAGAATCTGGCATGTTCGAGGGCTGGGACATCCGAGTCATCGGCAACGACATCTCACGCCGGGTCTTGCAGATCGCGCGTCGCGCCACCTACGGCAATGCCAGCTTTCGCAGCATGTCGGTCGACTACCAGAAGTATTTCACCGAGTCCGTGGAGGGCCGCACGGTGCGCCCCGACATCCGCGCCATGTGCAACTTCGCGCATCTCAACCTTCTCGACGCAGCGCGCTACAGTGTGATCGGGGCGGTGGACGCAGTGTTTTGTCGGAACGTGCTGATTTATTTCGACACCGCGTCACGGCGAAAGGTCATCGAGGGGTTCTACGAGCGCTTGCAGCCCGGAGGGTTTTTGTTTCTCGGTCACAGCGAATCCTTGCTCAACGTGTCCACGGCCTTCGAGTTGGTGCACCTATCGTCCGATCTGGTGTACCGAAGGCCCCTGAACCACGCCCATTTCCCCGCCGGAAGTGAGAATTCATGAGCGACAAGTTGCGCGTAATGGTGGTCGATGATTCCGCGTTCAATCGCCGGACGATAGGCGATTTGTTGGCCAACATGGACGGCGTGGAGGTGGTCGGGAAGGCGGCCGACGGCGACGAGGCCCTGCGCCTCGCCGCGTCGCTCACGCCCGACCTGATCACGCTCGATCTCGAGATGCCGCGCATGGACGGCTTCACGTTCCTGCGGCTCTTGATGGCGCGCCAGCCGACGCCCGTGGTGGTCGTCAGCGGCAACTCGGCCCGTGAGAACGTGTTTCGTGCCCTGGAGCTCGGGGCCATCGACTTCATCGCCAAGCCCACGCGCACCATCGCCAGCGATCTCACCGCCATCCAGCAGGAGCTCGCCCAGAAGGTGGCGATGGTCCGCATGCTCACGCCAGCCGGGCGTGATCCGAGAAAGCGCGCGCTCAAGGGTGGGATGTTCACCACGGTGACCGATCGCACCGCGCTGCCCGCCGCCTCCAGCGTGGAGCGGGAAGCGCCGGTCGGGAAGCTCATCGTCATCGGGGCCTCCACGGGCGGCCCCAGCGCGCTGGTGGAGATGTTCGCCCAGTTCAAGACGCCCAGCACGGCGGCCATCGTGGTCGCGCAGCACATGCCCGAGCGCTTCACTCGCACCTTCGCCGAGCGGCTCAACAAGCTGGGGGCGGTCAGGGTCAGCGAGGCGCGCGAGTTCGAGCCGCTCTTGCCGGGGCGTGCGCTCCTGTGCCCCGGCGGCAAGTGTCTCGAAGTCGTCACCTATGGTCATGGGTACGCCGTGAGCGTCGTGGATCCCGCGCCCGGCGATCGCTTCATCCCTTCCGTGGATCGGCTGTTTCGGAGCGCCGCCGAGGTCGCCGCAGAGCGCGTTGTGGGTGTGGTTCTTACCGGCATGGGAGACGACGGGACGCGCGGCGTGGTCGCGATCAAGGCCCGTGGCGGCACCGTGTTCGCGGAGGCGCCCGAGACAGCCGTCATCTACGGCATGCCCGGCGCGGCCATGCGGACCGGAGAGGTCGACAAGAGCTTGCCCCTCTCCGCGTTGGCCACGCAGGTGGCGGAACTGATTGTGTGATCGCTCATGGCCATGGGAACATGAGCAGAACGTTGTGAGAATGATGGACGAGGACAACCCCAACAAGAGCGCCAGACCGAGCCCCGCGGATTCGACTCGCGAGCGGGAAAACTTCGTGCGCAACTTCCTGCGCAAGGGCGTGGAGTTCACCGAGGAGCTGCTGCGGGAGAACGACGAGCTCCGCGCGCGGGTCGCGCTGCTCGAAGCAGACAACACGGCGCTGCGCACGCAGGTCAAGAGCGACGACGCGATGCGCGACGTGCTCCGAACGATCGAACGCCTCGAGCAGGAGAAGCGCAGTTTGCTCGATCGCTCGAGCCAACTCGAGCAGCTCACCCGTCGCCACGAGGGACGCTACGCTGCCATCGAGCAAGAGCTCAACGACCTGGCCAACCTCTACGTGGCGAGCTTCCAGCTCCACTCGACGCTGAAGCCAGGCAACGTGCTGCAGCACATCAAGGAGCTCTTGGCGCAGCTCGTGGGCGCCGAGCGCTTCTGCGTTTACGTGCTCAGCGACGATGGCACCCAGGCCATCCCGGTGGGCTCCGAGGGCCTGCTCGAGAGCGAGCTCGTGCCGATCAAGGTCGGGGAGGGCGCGGTCGGGACCGTGTGCGCGACGGGGGTGTCGAGCGTCAAGCAGGGCGATCCACTCGGTGAAGGTTCCGTCGAGCAGCCGCTCGCCATTCTGCCCATGCAGGTCGACGGACAGACGGTCGGCGTGATCTCCATCGTGGCCCTGCTCGAGCAGAAGCACGCGTGGGTCCAGGTCGACCAGGAGCTCTTTCACCTGCTCGGCTCCCATGCAGCCGCTGCGCTGCTGGCGGCCCACCTCTATCAACGACAACCCGATCTTCTCAGCGCGCTCGCCGGCCTCGGCGACGGCCTTAAATGAGAGGCGCCATGGCTCAGTTTCGATGTCTCGTAGTCGAGGATTCGCCCATGATGAGGCAGTTGCTCGTGTTCGCGCTGCAGCGCGTGCGCGAGGTGGAGGTCACCGAAGCCGATGACGGCGTCGACGGGCTCAAGAAGCTCGCGGGGCAGCGCTTCGATCTCATCATCACCGACATCAACATGCCCATCATGGACGGCTTGAAGTTGGTGAAGCGCATCCGCAGCGATGAGGTACACAAAGACGTGCCCATCATCATCATCACCACAGAGGGCTCGCAGGAGGACCGCTCCCGCGCGCTCGCCCTCGGCGCCAACGCGTACATCACCAAGCCCATCCAGGCGCCCCAGGTGATCGCGAAGGTCAAAGAGCTCCTGAAGCTCGACTAAGCATCCCCTTTCGCGATCTCCACGTTGTCCTGCCCTCCTTCCGAAGGCAGGTCCAGCTTCTGCGCGCGGTCGCCATGGGCTTCGCTCCGCGGTCGTACGTCCCGGGTGCTTGGGAGCCGGGGGGCCGCGAACTCGCTCCCCGGGCGGACTTGGGTATCGCTCAGACAGCGCGGCTCACGGAATGCTTGGGGGCGCGTTCCCCTCAACATCGCAGAGGGCGCCGGCAAGACCACCGACAGGGAGCGCGCTCGCTACCACTCCATTGCCCGAGGTTCTGCCATAAAATGCGCAGCCATCCTTGATCTCCTCCGACTCCAAGGTCTCGTCGAGCCCGAAACTGCGGCTACAGCAAAAGCTCTCTCCGTGCGTATCGTCTCCATGCTGAGCAAGAT
>JBIQKA010000273.1:0-3318 GCA_044507075.1 Myxococcales bacterium | reverse complement strand
TTGCCCGGCACCTACCAGTGCTACCCGGAAGCCTGGCGCCCCTACGTCGAGGTCATCCCGCCCGACGAGCGAGGCGACATGATCAAGGCGTACGCCAGGATCTTCGCGCTCGACCCTCGCTCCGAGCGGGAACGTGAGCTGCAGACCCGGGCGGCCATCGCCTGGTCCGTATGGGAAGGGACCACGAGCTACCTCGCGCATGACCTCTCGGCGCCCAGCAAACACGCCGATCCGGACTTCGCCAAGACCTTCGCTCGGATCGAAAATCACTACTTCATGAACGGTGCCTTTCTCGGCGGCAGCGGCGAGCAAAACCGCGGGCAGAACTACATCCTCGAGAACGTCGCGCGCCTGAAGGACCTCCCCATCCACATCGTCCACGGCCGCTACGACCTGGTCTGCCCGATGTTTCAGGCAGAGGAGCTGGTGCGCGCCTTGCGCGCGGTGGGGGCCCCTGCCCCGGACTATCGCCTGACCGCCGCCGGCCACAGCATGCGCGAGCGCGAAAACCACCGGGAGCTGGTCGACATCATGGACCACTTGCCCCCTCTCCCCAGCGCCGACCCGTAGCGCGCGACCCGTCCCTCCTTCGCCGGGGCTCGCTTTCTCGCCGTGATGGGTCACGCTCTTTCGCGCAGCGGCCTGTCAGGCGGCAGAACGCTCGATCGAGGAAGAGGACGATGGTTGATTTTCAGCGCAGCGAACGCGAACTCGAGCTGGAGGCGCGCACCCAGGCCTTCATCCGTGAGGTCGTGATCCCCTTCGAGCGCGACCCGCGCCTGAGCCCCCACGGCCCCAGCGACGATCTCGTTGAGGAGTTGCGGAAGGCGGCGCGCGCGCGCGGTCTACTCGCTCCCCAAGCGAGCGTCGACATGGGCGGACAGGGGCTCAACCACCGGGAGACGGCCACCGTGCTGCGGGCAGCGGGCTACTCGCTGTTGGGACCTGTCGCGATGAACTGCATGGCCCCCGACGAGGGCAACATCCACATGCTCGAGAAGATCGCGAGCCCCGAGCAGCGCGAGCGCTTTCTCCGGCCGCTGGCCCAAGGCCTGGTGCGCTCCGCCTTCTTCATGACCGAGCCGGACGGAGGCGCGGGCTCCGATCCCTCCATGTTGAAGACCGTGGCCGAACGACGGGGTGACGCCTGGGTCCTGAACGGCAGAAAGTGGCTCATCACGGGCGCGCGCGGCGCGAGCTTCGGCATCGTGATGGCGCGCACGGGCGAGCACGCCACGATGTTCTTGGTGGAGCTCTCCTCCCCGGGTATCCAGATCGAGCGGGTGCTCGACACCATCGACAGCGCGACGCCGGGCGGTCACTCGGTGGTGCGACTCACCGAGCTGCGCGTCCCGCACGAGCAGGTGCTCGGCGAGGTCGATCAGGGCTTCAAGTACGCGCAAGTCCGGCTGGCTCCGGCGCGCCTCACCCACTGCATGCGCTGGTGGGGAGCGGCCAAACGCGCGCACGACATCGCGTCCGCGTACGCATGCAAGCGCCAGGCGTTCGGCAAGGCCCTGATCGATCACGAAGGCGTCGGCTTCATGCTGGCGGACAACTTGATGGACCTGGAGCAGTCGCGCTTGATGATCGATCACACGGCGTGGGTGCTCGATCAGGGCGAGCGTGGGACGCACGAGTCGTCGCTGGCCAAGGTGGTTTGCTCGGAGGCCCTCTACCGCGTGGCCGATCGATGCGTCCAGGTGCTCGGGGGAACCGGGGTGACGCGGGATACGCCGGTGGAGCAGATCTTCCGGGAAATTCGCGCTTTCCGCATCTACGACGGCCCCTCGGAGGTGCACCGTTGGTCGATCGCCAAGCGGATCAAGCGCGCATACGAGCGCAGTGAGTGAGCCATGGCCCTGAGCGCCGCGCTGACCTTCAAGCCTGCGCTCCGGGCAGGGGCTTTCACCCCGACCTGAGCTCTTGGCGCTCGTCCAGCGTCTTACTCCTCACATATCGGAAAGTGGATACCGGACGAAAAGCGATATACAGGCATTGGAGTCCCTGGGGGAGGACTTGATGTGTACCTGCACGTTCGCGCTCCCCGCGCGCATCGACCGGAGAAAAGTATGACGATTCGAGGGTATTTGGGCATGGCACTCATCCTGGCCCTGGGACTCACGACGGCTTGCGACAAGTCCGAGACCCAAAAGGGTTCAGTGGGCGAGACCTGCCAGAAGCGTGACGACTGCGGCGGGGGCCTCTCCTGCATCGACAATCGCTGTGTGGACGAGCGTAAAACCGCGGGGACCGACGGTGGCACCGAGCGGATCGCTGGCGGCAAGATCGGCGAGAGCTGTACCCGTCGCGGCGACTGCCAGGCGGGCCTCGCCTGCTTCGATCAAGTCTGCATGAATGAGGCGGACATCGGAGACGCAGGTCTGGTCGACACTCGCGGCGATCGGGGTGAGACCTGCACCGCGCGCAACGACTGCCGCCCCGGCCTCGCCTGCGTGAACAACATCTGTCGCCAAAGCGAGCAAGAGCTGACCAGCTCCACGAAGCAGTGTTTCCGCGTGGACTGCCAGACCGCCGAGGACTGCTGCGTCGGCTACGTGCCGCCCTCGTACTGTCAGACCTACAAGGCGTCCTGTGACCTCGAGCCGGGCTCCATCTATTGCGATTTGTACGAGACTCAGTGCAGCTGCCGCATGAACTGCGTCGACATCCTCGGCATGAAGGGCGGCCGGCAATGCACCACGATCAGCGGGTGCGGCACAGATGACGATTGCTTCGGCTCGTTCCCATTCTGCGTCAACACCACCTGCGTGGAGTGTAAGGCGGAGACGGACTGCGCCAACAAGCCCGGCACCACCTGCGTGGGTGGCACCTGCCGTGAGCCCTGCACGCGCAACGAACAGTGTCCGCTGTTCTTCGGGTGTCAGAGCGGCCAGTGCGTGGACGTGGGCTGCATGTCCGATCGTGAGTGCGCGTTCGCAAACAATAACCCGCGCTCGAAGTGCGTGGAGAAGAAGTGCTCCACGCCCTGCGAGACCGACGCAGAGTGCATGCAGGCTGGCAATCCGTTCAACGCCTGCGAGGATGGCCGCTGTGTGTTCGTCGGCTGCGAGACCAACGAAGAATGCCGCGCGTTGCTCGGCTACCAGGGGATCACGAGCGGCAAGCAGACCGCCGTGTGCAAGATGCCCGATCCCTGAACCTCACAGGCTCTCCTCGCCGCGCACGATGCGCAGCGCCTTGCGACCTGCGAAGCGCCCGAGCGGATCGCTCAACCAGAGCGGCAAGAGGCGCAGCAGGCTGAACACATAGGAGTCGGCGCCGTAGCGCACCAGGGGGCGGTCCTTGCGGATCGCC
>JBIQKA010000079.1:0-23566 GCA_044507075.1 Myxococcales bacterium | reverse complement strand
GCGCGCGTTCAGCCCACGTTCACGGTGTACGCGCTGCGCTCGCTGTAGAGCTTCCAGAACGCGTCCGCGACTTGGTGGGCCTCCAGCGTGGCCTGGCCGCTGTCCCAGGGCGTGCCCTTCACGGTGCTGAGGATCACCACCTCCCCGACGTACACGCCCTCGGGCTGCAGCTTGTGCGCCAAGAGCCCCACCAGCTTGTGTTTGGCGGCGTTACCGACCGAGAGGCCCATCAAATTGTGCTTTGCGCCCATGGCGTCGACCTGGGGATTGGAGAAGCCGAGGCCGCCATTGGTGACCAGGATCGCGCCGCGCTGCTCCCGCAGATCGGCGAGCGCTGTCTGCACGGCGGCCATCAGCCCGACGATGGGGACCTCGAACTGCGCGCGGATCTCGTCTAGCGACGCCTTGGTGAAGTCGCCCGCGCCCGCTGCGTACGCGGTCCATTGCAGCACCGTGATGGGGCCCAAGGCGGCGCGCGCCTCGCGCAGGGCTCCGGCGATCGACGCGGGATCGCCCGCGTCGGCCCGGAAGCCCGCGGCCTTCACGCCCTTGTCCGCGAACGCCTTCACGCCAGCGTCGAGGCGCTCCTGGTTGCGCGCGATCAGGGCGAGGCTGAAGCCCGCCGCGCCGAACTTCTCGGCCGTCGCCTTCGAAGTGCCAGGCCCATATCCCACGATCACCGCCACTTTCGACATCGCTCATTCCTCCGAAACGAATCATTGAGGCAGGACCCGGGCGCTGCCAGCTAGAGGGGAGTCGTCGGGTCGGAGACAGCCGTTACCTCTCGATCGCGAAAGCCCCCTTGCCGCCGCCGGTTCGCGCGTACGTCGTGAGCATGTCTCTACATCACGGGAGGGAGGGGGACGTATGAGTACCGCCCACCGCTCGAACAAAAGCAAGAGCAAGAGCGAGAGCAAGGCCACCAAGAGATCGACCGTGAAGCGCCGAGCGAGCGCGCGCAGCCCCGCGAGCAGGCCCACGGCCCGAGGCGCCAGTGACAGCGCCCGTGAGCGTGTGCGCGGATCGCACACGGACGCCGCGACGCGGCGGGCGGAGCCCCACGTGCCCGTTCCGGTCGAGCCGAGTGAGCTGAGCGCACAGCCGATGGGGCTCGAAGAGGAGCTGAGTGTCCACCTGCGCGGGGAAGAGGGGCTCTCGATGGAGCCCGAGGAGATGGGGCGTCAGTATCTCAGCGACGCGATCGAGCAGGGCGACTTCGAATCGACGCCCGAGCGCGAAGCCGATGAGCTCCAGGTCGATAGCGGGCCGAGCAGCGACCGCGCGCTCAGCGGGCCGAACCTCGAGGCTGAAGACGACGTTTGGGAGAACACCGTGAATCAAACGCTCGAGGCGGGCACCCCCGATCGCGCCCTCGACGAGCTCTCGCCCGCCCCCGCCGCGGTGGAGCGCCAAGCGAGCGCGCGAGAGCGTGTGCTGGAGGGAAAAGAGTCGGAGGAAGCGTTCGACGAGCTGGATCTCAGTGATCCAGACCTGCACGAGGCGTCCCTGTTCGATCACGAAGCGAGCGAGCTCGGCGCGGTGGAAGCCCCCGAGCTCAAAACCGAGGACGCCCATCACAGCAAGCGAAAGCCGCGCTCCTGAACGTGTCCGAGGGGACACGTGCGAGCTTCGGTGCTCCATGACGAGGACGGAGATCGCGAGCTCAAGGCGAAAATATCGGACATTCCAGGCGAGGGTACCGGCTTCTCGCGAGACGCTCGCGCACGGTTTGGACCGCCTAAAGTCGGGGACGCGCAGCGCGCCCTAACGGCCACGCAGCGCGCAACCGCTGCCATCCACGTGCTTTATTGAAGGGAGGGAGGCACGCGCGTGGAGCTTCAACAGGATCTGCCGCAAGCGGCCGCGCTGAGGCGCGACTTCGACTCGGTGGCCGAACGCTACGATCTGCTCAATAGGTTCAACCCGGGATACCGCAAGCACCTGCGCTGGAGCGCAGCGCGGCTGGGGGTCTCTCCAGACGCCGAGCTCTTGGATCTGTGTTGTGGCACGGGCCTTTCGACGGAGGCCCTGCTCGCGGTCTATCCGCGCGCGCGCCTGATGGCGCTCGACGCCTCGCCGGGGATGCTGCGCGTGGCCGCCCGCAAGGCGGCACTCTCGCGCGTGTGCTTCCTCGTGGGCGACGCGACAGATCCGGGCGCCCATGGAGCCAGTGGGCCCTACGACGGTATTCTGATGGCCTATGGGATACGCAACCTGAGCGAGCGCGATCGGTGCCTCGATCGACTGCGCAGGTTGCTCAAACCCGGTGGGCGCATCGCCTTTCACGAGTATTCGGTCGCCGACCGCCCCATGGCCCGACTCGTGTGGAACGTGGTGGCCGGCGCGGTGATCGCGCCGCTCGGGAGCCTGTTCACCGAGGCCCCAGGTCTGTTCAGGTATCTGCGCCAGAGCGTGAACGAGTTCGACAGCGTCCGGTCGTTCGTGGGGCGGCTCGAGCGGTCGGGGTTCCGCAACGTGCAAGTGCTGCCGATGGACGGCTGGCAGCGCGGCATCGCACACACGTTCTTGGCGGAGGTGTCGGCATGAGGCTCTCGGGACCGCAGGCGCTGCCCGAGGACGAGGCGTGCGCGGGCGGAGGCGAGCGCAAATATTGGGGCCGTCGCGAGCGCGCCGATGACGAAGGCCGCGTCGTGGTGGTGGGAGGAGGTCTCGCGGGGGTGGTCTCCGCGTTGCACCTCGCCGAGCGCGGGCTCGCGGTGACCCTGCTCGAGGCCGAGCCCGTGTTGGGGGGCCGGGCCTCGGCCTGGCAAGACCGCTTGCGTACGGGCGAGTCGTTCGAGATGGGGCGGGGCTTTCACGCCTTCTTTCGCCAGTACTACAACCTGCGAAACCTGCTGAAGCGGCTCGATCCGGCGCTCTCGATGCTGGTGCCGATGACGGACTATCCCGTGTACGGCCGCGACGGGGCGATGCAGACGTTTCGAGGCATCCCCAAGCAACCTCCGCTCAACCTGATCGAGCTCACGCGTCGCACGCCCTACCTCAAGTTGCGCGATCTGGCCCGCGTCAACGTGCGCGCGGCGTTGGCCATGTTGTCGTTCGACGGCGAGGCCACCTACAGCGCCTTCGATCACATGAGCGCGCGGGCGTACCTCGATTCGCTGCGCTTCCCGCCGCAGGCGCGGGCCATGTTGTTCAACGTGTTCGCGCACTCGTTCTTCAACGCCGAAGAAGAGATGTCTGCGGCCGAGCTGTTGATGATGTTCCACTTTTACTTCACGGGCAGCGGGGAGGGTTTGGTGTTCGACGTGCTGAACGCGCCGTTCTCCACCGGGCTGTGGCGGCCGCTCGAGGCGCTGTTGCGGCGCGCTGGCGTGCAAGTGCAGACGAAGGCACGCGTCTCACGCGTAGAGTGCGTGTCCAACGCTCGCTCCGGGGCGGCGGGGACCGATGCGCTGCGCTATCGGGTCGTCTACGGCGAGCAGGCGAAAGAGGGCGAGCAGGTGGTGTTGGCGCTCCCGGTCCGGGGGCTGCAGACGCTCGTCGAACACTCGCCGGATCTCGCCCAGCCGGACTTTCGTCGCGCGATCCGCGGGCTCGGCAACACGCGCCCCTTCCTCGTGTGGCGACGTTGGCTCGACAAGCGTGCGCGCCCTGGGCGCCACGGCTTCGTCGGCACCAACGAGCTCGGGCCGATCGACAACATCTCCCTGTTCGAGGCGTTCGAGGATCAAAGCCGTGCCTGGGCCGATCGTCACGGCGGATCCGTGGTGGAGGTCCACGCCTACGCGGTGGAGCCGAACTTCGACGAAGCACGGATGCGCAGGGCGCTGTGGGACGCGACGCTCGCGCTCTATCCCGAGCTAAAGGGGGCGCACACGCTCGACGAGCGCTGGCTCGTGCGCGCCGACTGCCCAGCCTTCGCGCCAGGTTCGCACGCGAGCCGGCCGTCGGTCACGACGCCCTATCGCGGCCTCGTGCTGTGCGGCGACTTCGTGAAGATCCCCATGCCGAGCGCGCTGATGGAGCGCGCCACGGCCTCGGGCATGATCGCGGCCAATCACCTGCTCGCCCAGCGCGACCTGCGCGGCTACCCCGTGTACTCGGTGCCACGCCGCGGGCTCTTGGCCTGGACCTCGCGTGCGCGCGGCCCGGAGGGATTCTTCAAGGGACTTAGGCCGCTCGAACCTTACGCGGCGGGAGCGCGTCCATGACGGAACGGACCTGGCGGTTGGGTACGCGACTGGCCCCGCTCGCGGAGGAGATGGCGCCGCGCGCCCCCGACTGGGTTCAGGCCAGCCCGGCCCGCATCCGCTCCGCGCTCGCGTACGCACAAGCGTTGCCGTCGGGAGGCTGGTACGCGGTGGACGCCACCCGGCGCATCGGAGAAGGTCCCGTGCGCTACCAGATCGCGGGCAAGCACCTGGTCGCCTTCCGCGATGGTGTGGGCGTGGTGATGGGCTTTGACGAGTGCCCGCACCTCGGGGCCTCGCTGAGTGAAGGCCGCGTATGCGCGGGCAAGGTGGTGTGTCCCTGGCATGGTCTCGCGCTCGGGCGTGAACGACATGGCGCGTGGCACGCGCTCTCGGTGTTCGACGACGGCGTGCTTACCTGGGTGCGACTCGACGGGTTGCACGCGCGTGAGACGTTGACCGAGCGCCCCTTTCTCGCGCCGCGGCCCGCGCGCTTCTTGGAGGGGACGGTGCGCGTGGAGGCGCGCTGCGAGCCGAGCGACGTGATCGCAAATCGCCTCGATCCGTGGCACGGCGCGCAC
The DNA here is from genome assembly GCA_044507075.1 of Myxococcales bacterium. Taxonomy (GTDB): domain Bacteria; phylum Myxococcota_A; class Polyangia; order Polyangiales; family DASUME01; genus DASUME01. The sequence goes on along the minus strand of JBIQKA010000079.1, from coordinate 18,831 downwards.
TTTCACCCCAAGGTCTTTACCCACTTGCGCGTCACCGAAGCGACCGACGCGAGGCTCAAGCTCCGCGTTCAGTATCGGGTCCTAGGTCCCGTGGTGGTGGAGGTGGACGCCACCTTCCATTGCCCCGATCCGCGCACGATCGTGATGACCATCGTGGACGGTGAAGGGACAGGGTCGGTGGTGGAGACCCACGCCACCCCGATCGCGGCGGGCCGCACGGCCGTGCTCGAGACCACCCTGGCGACCTCGGCGCGTCTGGGCTTCCGCGCGCTGCGCGGCGTCGGCGCGCTCGTGCGGCCCTTCGTGGAGCACGTGGCACGCCGGCTCTGGCGTGACGACGCCGCGTACGCGGAGCGCACCTACGCCCTGCGCAGCGGGGCGATCTCTACGTCGCTCAAGCTCGACTTGCCTGGCGATCTTCGTCAGAAGCCGCGCAGCAAGCTCACGCTGACGTGAACACGGAACAGCCCGCGGGCGCACGTTTACAGCGTGCCTGCGGGGCGATTGATCTTGCTTTTCTGAGGCAATGATGCCACTGTAGACTTTACTGAAACGAACGACTTTCGCTCATCGCCTGGCGATCAGATGCGGAGTCGCGTGGGAAAGCGCGCTCACGAAGCGAGCTTAGCCAGCGTATCGCCCTTTGAGTGCTCGCGGGAGAGCGGTGCTCGGAGGGTTTCGCGCGTGCGAGGCAGCAGAGCGCAGCGTCCGCGGTAGTCGTGGAGGTGGTGGCGGTTTCGACCGCGAACGTTGGCCTCCAAGAAACGCGCGGTGCTGAGCGCAGAGAGTACGCACTCCCATCGTCAACCCATCCTTGGAGGTAACTTTTGACTCCGAACAAACGCGCACGTGAACAACTCCGAGATCAGAAGCAGCGCGCAAAAGAGCGGCGCCGCCACGACCGACGATACGCTCCGCGCAGCGGCCCCGAGATCGAGATCTCGGCCCAGGACCTCGAGCCGACTCCCTCCATCGAGGAGGTCATGTTGTCCCTGCAAGCAGGGGGGCGGGGCGAGCGCAGGGCCGCTCCCATTCCGGTCAAGCTGTTCGTGGGCAGCCTCTCGAGCGAGACCACCAGCGCGCGACTGCGGGAGCACTTCACGCCGCACGGCGAGGTGGCCGAGGCCGCGGTGATCGTCGATCGCGAGACCGGTGCCAGCCGAAACTTTGGCTTCGTCACCATGGTGGATCGCAAAGATGCTGCCCGGACGATCGAGGCCACGCACCGAAGCGAGCTCGATGGCCACTGCATCGTGGTGAACGTCGCCACCGCGCGCTGAGCTGACCCACGCGACGCGACCAGCGTTTTACATGGAGTGAGTATGTCGAATATCGTACCTGGAACGTATGTCCTTCACGCCAAGCTCCAGGAGCTGGGCAGCGGAGAAGTCGTGTCGGTGGACAGGGGCACGCTGCGCGTGCGCTTTGCATCGAGCGAACGTGCCTTCGATCTCGCCGTGGTCACGCCGCATCTGACCGTGACGGCCGAGGGGCCGGCTCCGGCCCCCGCTTCGGGATCACGCGCCCGGAAGTCCAAGGCAAAGAAGAGCCGGGGCTGAGCGCTCCGTCGCCGGGCCCCCTTCGGCACGCAGAATCTGCGTGGCACCTGCCGGATGCGCAAGGCCTGCGCGCCGAGCTTGCCCGGGCGTTCACGAACGTAAGACTCGTCGGCCCGGGTGCGCCCGGCATGGCCCTTGCTCAGGCGTTGCTCAGGCGTTGCTCAAACGCTTGCTCAGAAGTGATGCCGCCCGAGACGCGGCGACACACGGAGGAGTAGAGGGCCATGAAGGCGATCCCGCGAGTCCAGAAGTACATGTCGACGAGTCCCCAGACGATCGGCGCCGAGCAGACGATGGCGCACGCACACGGGATGCTGCGCGAGTTTCACATCCGCCACTTACCCGTGTTGCGCGGAGGCAGGCTCGCTGGCGTGATCAGCGAGCGTGACTTGGCGCTGATCGAGGCCATGCCCGACGTGGACCCCGCGCAGCTCTCGGTCGAGGAGGCCATGAGCACGGAGGTCTACGCGGTCTCCCCGGATACCCCCCTCGACGAGGTCGCGCGAGACATGGCCGCCAGACGCTATGGCTGCGCAGTGGTGCTTCAGAACCACAAGGTGGTCGGCATCTTCACCGCAGTCGATGCTTGTCAGGCTCTCGCGGACCTTCTGCAGGGTCGCGGGTAGCCTGCTTCTCGCGCTCGCCGCTGGGCTCTTCGGGCTCGAGCCTGCGCCAGAGCTCGCCTTCGATGAGCTCGTGCAAAGCCCCTTCGATCTCGCGCCGAAGCGAGCGAACGTGCGCGAGTTCGTCGTGGTCCGCGGAGGGCGGGCGCGGGAGCACCGGGGCGCCAAACACGAACTTCAAGTTCACGCGGCGCGGCATCGGCAGAATGGTGGCGGGCAGCGGCAGGGGCAGCTGCAGCGGCTTGAGCCAGCGGCGACCCCGCTCGTACGGGTTGCCCACGAAGTCGAACAGCTCATCGCTCCCGACCGACGCGAGCGGCACCATCGGCGCCTGATTGCGGACCGCGGCGTGTACGAACCCGTAGCGTTGGCCCCAGAGCAGTTGATACCGAAGCTCTCGCGGTTTCACCGCCTCTCGAAGCCCGCCTGGTAGCACCAGCACGAGCTGATCGCGCGAAAGCAGATAGTCGATGTTCTCACGCGTTCCGTCCACGACGCCGATGGCTGCCACGAAACGCCGCACGAAGGGCAGCGTCCACCAGAGGTGCTCTCCCAGCACCCACACGGGGCGTCGAAGGCGCGCCCAGATCGCCGCCATCGGCAGCACGACATCGAAGCCAAACGCATGGTTGGCGACCAGCAGCGCCCGTCCTTTCGGCAGGTGCTCCACGCCCTCGATCGTCACCCCGAGTCGCTCCGCGAGCCGGTTCACGTACTCGTAGAAGGCGCCTGCAAGCAGGGGGTCGAAGGCGTTGAGCGCATCTTTGTGGCCTGGCTTGAAGCCGTCGAGTCGCGCGAATACGTGTGTCATGTCCATGGGCTTCAACTCGCCTTGCTCGCCATGGAAAGATGGATTTGCAGTAAGTACGCCAATCCGGCGCTGACGCACCCATGGCCTGCGAATTGCATCTTACAGTCTCCATGCGAGCCAATGTTTTCCGAGGTGTGAACCAGTTCGGACTCGAGGACGTGGAGAAGCCCTCGCCCGGGCCCACGGATGCCGTGGTCAAGATGTCGTTGACCACCATCTGCGGCACGGACTTGCACATTGTACGCGGGGAGTACGCGGTAAAACCGGGGCTGGTGATCGGCCACGAGTTCGTCGGCACCATCGAGGCCCTCGGCGAAGCCGTGCGAGGTTACGAAGTTGGCGAGCGCGTTCTGGTGGGCGCGATCACCCCGTGCGGCCAGTGCCACGCGTGCCTCGGCGGACATCAAGCGCAATGTGGCGGGGGGGCCGATCAACCCTATCAGGCGATCGGGGGGTGGCGCTTTGGCAACACCATCGATGGCGCGCAAGCCGAGTATGTCCGCGTGCCCGATGCCCAGGCAAACCTCGCCAAGATCCCGGCGGAGCTGAGCGATGAGCAGGTGCTCATGCTGGCGGACATCGCGTCGACGGGCTTCAGCGCGGCGGAGTCGGGCGGGGTGCGAATCGGCGACGCAGTGGTGGTCCTGGCGCAGGGCCCGATCGGGATTTGCGCCTCCGTGGGCGCACGTCTCATGGGGGCGGCGCTCGTGATCGGCGTGGATGGGGACGAAGCGCGCCTCGCGATGGCCAAGCGCATGGGCGTCGATGTGGTGCTCGATTATCGTGCGCAGGATGTGCTTGCAGAGGTCCGAAAGCTCACCGGTGTCGGCGCTGACGTCGCCATCGAGGCGCTCGGCACGCAGCAAACCTTCGAACAGTCGCTGCGCAGTGTGCGGCCCGGGGGGACGCTTTCGAGCCTCGGGGTCTACTCGGGTAAGCTTCAGCTTCCCTACGACGCGTTCGCCGCCGGGTTGGGGGATCACCGCATCGTGACCACCCTGTGTCCGGGCGGCAAGGAGCGCATGCGTCGCCTGATGGAGGTGGTGCGGACCAAGAAGGTGGACCTTACCCCGCTGATCACCCATCGGTTCAAGTTGGCCGACATTGTGGAGGCGTACGCGGTGTTCGGAGAGCGCCGAGATGGTGTGCTGAAGGTGGCCATTGCACCCTGAGAGGTCCGAAGGGAGCGACCATGCACCCCATCACGAAGCTCGTCTGCCCACTCGATCTGTCCGACGAAGCCGAAGTCGCGCTCGAGCGGGCCACGGAATTCGCTCGCGCGCTCGGCGCGGAGGTCGAGCTCCTCCACGTCTACCAGCTGTCCGCCTTCGCGGTCCCCGCGGAGGGGGAGACGCTCGAGTATATCGAGAAGCTCAAGCACGATGCCCAGCGCTACCTGGACCAAGTGAGCGCGCGCCTCAAAGCGCGGGGGTTGCGCGTGCGTACGTGTCTGCGCGAAGGCGAGCCCCACCATCAGATCGTCGAACACGCCCGGCGGACGGCGGGCTGCATGCTCGTGATGGCGACCCACGGTCGCAGCGGCTTTCGTCGCCTGGTCCTCGGGAGCGTGACCGAGCGGGTGGTGCGCCACGCGAGCGTACCGGTGCTGGTGGTGCAGGTTGACGACGATGGGGCGGCGGCTGCGGCCCCACGCTGACGCCGTGAGATCGGATCGGAGGGAGGATGCCAAGGCTCACTGGATGGCGAAGAGTTGCCGCGGCGATGTGGCCGGCCCCGAACGACCCTCAGATCTACGGGGCGCTCGAGCTCGACGCGACCGCCGTGCTGGACTTCATCCAGACCCAGCGCGATCTGGGTCACCGCATCACACCGACCGTGCTGGTGGGCAAGGCCGTGGGGCGCGCGCTCGCGGAGGTGCCCGAGCTCAACGCGCGCATCGTCGGGCTGAGAGCGCTGCCGCGCGAGAGCGTCGACATCTTCTTCATCACCGCGGTGGCTTCGGGAAAGGACCTCTCTGGGGTCAAGGTGAAGGCGGTGAACACCAAGCGCGCCGAGGAGATCGCAGCAGAGCTCGACGCGCGCGCCACCAAGTTGCGCACGGGGCACGACCCGGAGTTCACCACCACCAAGCGGCTCATGGAGCACTTGCCGAGGCCGGTGCTCAGGGGCGCGCTCAAGCTCGTGACGCTGCTCACGGGACGCTTGCAGCTGGATATCCGGAGCCTGGCCTTGCACAAGAACCCCTTTGGCAGCGCCATGGTGAGCAGCGTGGGCATGCTCGGGCTCCCACATGGTTTTTCGCCCCTCTCCTGGATGTACGGCGTGCCGTTGATGGTCTTGGTCGGGACGATTAGCGAACGTCCATGGGTGGTCGAACAGCAGGTGGTCGTGCGACCCGTGCTGCCGATCATGGCCACGATCGATCATCGGTACGTCGACGGTGCGCACATCGCGCATCTCTTGGCGGTGTTTCGCGGCTACCTGGAGAACCCCACGCGTCATGAGGAGCTGCGTGGACCGAGCAACTGAAGGCGCACTCTCGGAGCGGGCTCCGTGAACCAGACAGCGACCAACGAGCAGTCGTCGTTCGCCGCGCTGCGCCGGGCGCCGGCCTGGGTGCTCTCGCCCACGGGAGCCGTCTTGCTCGGTCTGGTCGCGGGAGCGGTCGCGTTCCTCGCTGGGGCGCGGGATGCCGGAGACGCGATCTGGGCCGTCACGACGGCTGCGGTCTTGGTCGTGAGCGTGCTTTCCGTGTCGAAGCAGTTGCTGCGCGGCAAGTTCGGCGTGGATTTCATCGCCGTGCTCGCGATGCTGGGGGCCCTCTTGCTCGGCGAGTTCTTGGCAGGGGCCATCATCGCCGTGATGCTCACGGGCGGCGGGGACCTGGAGCGGTTCGCGCTCGCGCGCGCCAAGCGCGAACTGCGCGCCCTCCTCGAGAGAGCACCCCACAGCGCCCACCGTCGCCGCGCTGGCCTGGTCGAGGACGTGCCGATCGATCAGGTGGGGGTGGGCGATGTTCTCCTGGTCAAGGCTGGTGAGGTCGTCCCGGTGGACGGCGTGATCTGCGGCGAGGACGACGCGGTCCTCGACGAGTCCGCGCTGACGGGCGAGGCCAGGCCCGCGCGCTTTCACCGGGGCGAGGTCGTGCGTAGCGGCGGGACGAACGTGGGCGGGGCCTTCGAGCTGCGCGTCACGAAGGAAGCCGCGCGCAGCACCTACGCAGGCATCATCCGGCTCGTACGCGCGGCGGAGGAGTCCAAAGCCCCCTCTGCGCGTATGGCGGATCGGTACGCCCTCGTTTTCCTGGGCGTCACGCTCGCCCTCGCAGCGCTCGCCTGGTGGCTCTCAGGGAACGCAGAGCGTGCGCTCTCGGTCTTGGTCGTGGCGACCCCCTGTCCGCTCATCCTGGCGGCGCCTGCCGCGATCATGTCCGGCGTCTCTCGTGCGGCCAGGCACGGCATCGTAATCAAGGGAGGAGGCCCCCTCGAGAAGTTGGCCGAGGTCAGAAACCTGCTGCTCGATAAGACGGGCACCCTGACCATGGCCAAGCCGCAGGTGGTCGCCGTGCAGAGCTTCGGGGCGCTCTCTCCGGACGAGATCGTCCACTTCGCCGCGGCGGTCGAGCTGCTCTCTGTTCACCCCTTCGCGCCGGTCATCGTGGCCGAGGCCCAAAGTAGGCGTCTTGAGCCCTCCTTTCCCGCCGACGTCCAGGAGCAGATGGGGGCGGGGCTTCGCGGTCAGGTGGATGGGCGCGAGGTGGCCGTGGGACAGCTCGCATACGTATGCCCGGGCGGCGCATCGTCCCGTGAAGTGCGTGCCATTGAGATCCGAACTGCGGTCGAGGGGAGCTCCAGCGTGTTCGTGGCGGTCGACGGAGAGCTCGCCGGCGCCATCCTCATGCAGGACACCCTCCGCCCCGAAGCGCCTCGCGCCATCCGGGCGCTGCGCGGCCTCGGAATGCGACGGGTCTCCATGGTCACGGGAGATCATCCCGACGTGGCGGACTTGGTGGGAGATGCGGTCGGCGTCGATCGCGTCTTCGCAGAGCGTACGCCCAAGGAGAAGGTCGATGTGGTTCGGAAGCTGCTCGCCGAGGGACCCACCGCCATGGTCGGAGACGGGATCAACGACGCTCCTGCCCTGGCCACGGCCGACGTAGGCATTGCCATGGGGGCGCGAGGCGCGACCGCCGCGTCGGAGGCCGCGGACGTCGTGCTGATGGGCGACCGCTTCGACAGCCTGGTTCGCGCGGTCGAGATCGCCCAAAGAACCCGCGGTATCGCGCGACAGAGCGTCGTCGTCGGGATGGGGCTCTCCATGGTCGCCATGGTGTTCGCGGCGAGCGGCCACATTCGGCCGGTGGTCGGCGCCGTGCTGCAGGAGGTGATAGACGTGCTGGTCATCCTGAATGCGCTGCGTGCGTTGGGCGGACCACGGCCCGAAGGGGCACGCATCCCGGAGGCCGGCGAGGTCGCTGCGGCCCTGGCATCGGCCCACCGCAGGCTGCTCCCCCACGTCGCCGACATCGCCGCCTTGGCCGCGGGGCTCGACACGCTCCCGCCTTCGATCGCACGCGAGCAACTCATGGACCTGCAGCAGTTGATCGAGCGGGAGCTGCTTCCGCACGAACGGGCGGAACAGGAGCTCGCTTATCCGATGATCAAGCAGGTGTTGGGCAGCGAGGACCCCACGGGGCCCCTGATCCAGACCCATCACGAGATTCACCGGTTGAGCAGGCTGTTGAGCCGACTTTCCGCCCAACTTCCGGCCACGGGCCCGGAGCCGGCCGACTTGCGCGACCTGCGGCGCGTGCTGTACGGGCTACACGCGATCCTCACGCTGCACTTCGCGCAAGAAGACGAGCTCTATGTCCTGCTGAGATCGGACTCGGACTCGGCGGCCGCCAGCGAAGCTGCTCCGCCGCGGGACTACTCGGAGATCTCCGCGGGCTTGGGCGCGCGCTCCGTACGCCGCAGGTGATCCTTCTCCATGGTGAACCGGATCAGCGCTTTGAAGACGATGTTGCGCTCGATGTTGCCGAGGATGGTCTTGAGGTCCTCGTACACGGTGGGATCGCGCACGAGCCCGCCCACGGTCCCGCGGCCTCGGTCGATGTCCTCGACGATGCCGTTGAGTGTGGCCGACATCTGGTTGAGGTCGCGCAGGAAGTTCGAGTTCCCCTCCTCGTAGAGGAGCGAGTGCAGTACGCCGTTTCCGTCCCGGACCTCCGCGAGGAGCTGGTCGATGCTCTGCGCGGCGTTGGCGAACTGCTGGATCGCACGCGCTCCTTGCTCTCCGTAGACGAGCTCATGGAGCGTCCCGTGGCCCTTCTCGACTTCTGCCACGATCGCGTCCACGTGGGCGACGGCCGAGGTGGTCTCCCGCGCCAGCTTGCGCGCCTCTCGCAGGAGTCCCTCCATCTGCGCGGCGTACGACGGATCGTAGATGAGGCGGTTTGCCAGACCCGGCCCGTGCTCGATTCCGTGCAAGATGTTGGCGAGCGAGGTCGCCGCGCGCGCCGCTTCGCGCGGCAGCGCCTGGGTCCCCTCGTCCCGCACGAGCGCGTCCAGCGAGGTGGTGATGTTGTCCAAGGACTTGATCACCCGGTCGGCGTTCGCCGAGATCTGCTCGAACGAGACGCTCTCCCCGATCTGCAGGGTCGCGCCATCCTCGAGCGCGGGATGCTTCGGATCCCCCATGCTGACGTTGACGATCTTGTCCCCGAGGAGCCCCGCCGTGTCGATGTACGCGCGTGAGTCCGCGCGGATGCGCTCCATGTACTTGGTCTGGACCACCAGGCGCACTAGCGTCTCCTTGCGCTCGAGCTCGGGAGGGAGCGACAGCGCGGCCACGCTGCCGATCTCGAGCCCGGCCAGCCTCACGGGCGTGCCCACCGTGAGGCCGTTAATGTCGGGGAAGCTCACGAAGAGGGTGGTGGTGCGGGTGAAGAGCGCGCTCTTCTTGCCCAGGGCGAAAATCGCGATCGTAAAGAAGGCCACGCCTGCAAGGACGAAGAGGCCGGCCCGGAGGGTCTCTGTGTTGGATCTTCGTTTCATGGCGTGCGCCCTTCGACGAGGGGCACGACGCGCATCGCGCCCAAGAACGCCTGCACCTCCTGCCGCTCACTCTGGCGGAAGCGCTGCGTGTCGGCGATCTCGGTGATGCGACGGTCGGCGAGCATCGCCATCCGGTCGCTCACGAAGAAGGCGCTGGCCAGATCGTGGGTGATCACGACGGATGTTACGTGCAGCTCGTCGCGCAGCCGCAAGATGAGCTCGCTGATGCGCCGCACGTTCATGGGGTCCAGGCCCGTGGTCGGCTCGTCGTAGAGCACGATCTCAGGCACCTCGGCGACTGCGCGCGCCAGGGCGACGCGCTTTTTCATGCCGCCGCTCAGCTCGTTCGGCATCATGGCCTCCGTGCCCGGCAGCCCGACCATCGCGAGCACCTCGCGCACCCGCTCGCGCAGCGCCTCCTCTTCGTAGTGGCCCCGCTCCACCAGCGCATAGGCCACGTTGTCGAACACGCTCATCGAGTCGAACAGGGCGCTGCCTTGAAAGAGCATTCCTACCTTGCGGCGGATCGTCTGCAGGCCCGCCTCGTCGAGCTCGCCCAGGTCGCCGCCGTCGACCAGCACGCGGCCATCGTCGGGGGCGACAAGCCCCAGCATCATCTTCAGCATCACGCTCTTTCCCGAGCCGCTCTCGCCGAGGATGGTGAGGACCTCCCCCCGACGAACCCGCAGGTTGAGCCCGGAGTAGACGACATTCGCGCCGAATGCCTTGGAGACGCCCTCGAAGGCGATCGCGTCCGACTCGCCCATCTCAGCCTCCTTCCAGGGTCAGGATCAGCTTGGTCAGCAAGAAGTCTCCGATCAGCGTTACGACAGAAGTTACCACCACCGCGCGCGTCGTGGCGCTCCCCACGCCTGCGGTGCCGCCCCGGGTGTGCAAGCCGAGTTGGCACGAGACGATCGCGATGTTGAAGCCGAAGAACACGGTCTTGCCCAGACCTGACAGAAAGTCGTTCATGGTGGTCGCGTGCCAGGCGGAGTTGTAGAAGTGCGCGAAGCTCACGCCCGCGTCGATGGAGGCGATCAGCGCGCCGCCGACGACCCCGAGCACCACCGCCATCGAGGTCATGAGGGGCAGGACGATCATCGAAGCCAGCACCCGCGGCACGACCAGCTTCTTGATCGGGTCCGCGCCCAACACGCGGATGGCGTCGAGTTGGTCGGTCACCGCCATCGAGCCGAGCTCGGCCGCGATGCCCGCTCCCACGCGCCCGCCGACGACCAGCGCGGTCATCACCGGGCCCAGCTCGCGCGCAAGGGTGACGCCGACCACGCTCCCAACCCAGGTCTTGGCGCCGAAGCGCGAGAGTTGAACGGCGAACTGCACCGTGATCACCATGGCCGAGAAGCCGGACGTGAGGAGCGCGATGGTGACGGATCGCATTCCGATCTGGTTGATTTGACGGACGAGCTCCCCCATCCCGAAGGGCCGGCGCAGCGCGGCGCGCACGGTCTTTCCGGTGAGCTGGGCGACGCCGCCGAGCAGGCGAACGGTGTCCAGGACGGCGTTGAGCGAGCGGAGCCGTTGCTCAGTCATACCCGACCGATTCGATGTGGAAGGCGCGCACGAACCGGGTGAACTCGTCGCTGCCGGGGCCCGACAGAGAGCTCACGTAGCTGAGGTCGAACAGGCAACCCGAGCGCACCAGGAGATAGTTTTCGAGGCGCACCGGAACGCCATCCAGCTCTGCCTCGGTGACCGCATGGAGCGCGCCGCGACCGTCGAGGGTCACCTCTTCGTCGACCAGGTACTTGCGGTTCGTCATCCCAAATAGGAGGTGGTTGAAGAGGACCCGCATGGGCACGTCGTCGTAGTCCTCGCAGCGGGCGGTCACCGACACCGTGCCGTACGCGGGGCGATAGAACGCCAGGTCGTTGCCCTTGAGGTGGACTCGTCGCCAGTCAGGCGAGAGCTGGCCGACGCGATAGCTCAGCTCCCCCTTGTGGAACGTGGTGCCGTCGAAGCGCGTGCGAGGACCACAGCCGGGGCCCGTGGCGCTGAGGGCGAGCACGAAGCCGACTGCGCGCCACCTGAGCTTCGAAGGCAAGTTCATCGTGCAAAGTGAACGCAAGGAGCGGGCCATGGGGGGCTCCTAAGCAGGGACATCGCGGCGAGCCGCCTCCCTTGGCGTCCCTCCCTGGCGATGAGCGGTCCGCGTTCCGCCCGCTGGCTCGTCGACCCATCGCGCGCGCTCTGGTTCGGAGCCGCCGACGATTCAAGGAAGCCCCCTGCGGCGCACCTGCGGCAGAAGCGCAGATCTTGCGCGCCGCGGTGAGGGGGGACGCAAACTTGGCGGTTCCGATCCGCTGTTTGTCGTGTGGAATGGCCTCCCACGCCTGGTGGAGGCGTGGCACGGACCCTGCTTTATCCCAGGTGGGACCATGACGGTCCGAGGAGCAAGGGTCATGACCGCCGAAACGAGCATCTTGTGTCCACAAGACTTCTCGCCGTGCTCCGAGCGCGCCCTGGCGCGCGCCGCCGAGCTCGCGCGGATCCTCGAGCAGCCGATCGAGCTGATGCACGTTTATCAGCTTCCCTACTTGCCCGAGCCTCCCTTGGGCATGGGAGCGGCGCTGACGCTCGAAGGCCGTGAGATGCTGCGCATGGAGGCCGAGGCACGCCTCACGGCGCAGCGAGAGCAGCTGGAGAAGCAGGGCATCCGCGCCAGCATTCGCGTCGTCGAGGGGAGCCCTGCGGCGCTGATCGCAAAGCGCGCCCAAACCCCGGAGACGAGCCTGGTGGTCATGGGGACGCACGGCCGCAAGGCCCTGGGAAGGGTGCTTTTGGGCAGTGTCGCCGAGCGCGTGCTGCGCACGTCCAAGGTGCCGGTGATGACGGTTCGGCTCGCCGACTGAGCGAGCTACAAAGAGAGGTTCATTCATGGAGAACAAGACCAAATTCGACTTCAAGAGGGAGTACGACGCGCTGTTGACCATCCGCGACGAGCTGCGCCTCAAGGCGCACTTGGCGAAGGCGGACATCAAGGACGAGTACGATCGCCTGGAGGGGCGCTTCCACCAAATCGAAGAAGACCTTCGGCGTACCCGCGCGCACGTTCAAGAGCCCGCAGAGCTGATCGGCAAAAAGAGCGTCGAGATCTTTCGTGAGCTCAGCGCGGCGTTCGAGACCCTCCGCCGAAGGCTCAACGAGCCGACCAGCTGAACTGCCCGTACCCGAGCAAGGAGGTCCAGGTGTCCTTCCAAAAGGTACTGATTGCCCACGACTTCTCGGAGCCCTCGCGCCGCGCGCTCGAGTTCGCTTGTCAGGTGGTACGCGCTGGCGGAGGGCACCTGGACGTCGTCCATGTCTACCCCCAGCAGCGCATGGGCGACGGTCCTGCCTTGGAGTTTCCTTGGCCCAGGCCCGAACAGGTGGAGCAGTACATGCGGTTTCTCGCGCACGAGCTCCGGGGCATGATCCCGAGCGACCTGGAAGGCCGTGCCACCGCCCGCGTGGTGGTCGGTGATCCGAGGCAGGAGCTGCTCGACCACGCGCGTGAGCTGGGAAGCGACGTGATCGTGGTTGGGGCCACGGGCAAGGGGCTCGTCGACCGAGCGCTGCTCGGCAGCGTCTCCCGTAGCTTGGTTCACCACAGTCCCATTCCGGTAGTGACGGTTCCCTGACATGCCCGCCGCGCGTGGCGAGCGGCCAAACCCAGCCTGGCGCGACCCATGCTATCGCTCGCGCATGTCATCCAACGACCTTCCGAGCCGATACCGAAGCGCTGCGCCTCGCAGCTCTGCACGAACGCGACGGGGGGGCATGCGCGGCTGGTGGATCGGGGCGATCGGGCTCGGGCTCGTCGGTTGCGCGGCGACGCAAGCGACCGCGGCGAAGCCCGCCAGCGCTCCTGGGCAGGAAGCGGGAGAAGAAGAGGGAGGGGCAGACTCCGCGCAGCCCCAGGCGGACGCGGATGAGCGAGCGGACCCGCACGCGGGCGAGAGACCCCTTCCTCACCTCGCGCCCCGCGCCCTCTTGCCGCAGATCATGCAAGACACGCTGAGCGCACGCATGGGAAGGCACGGCGAGGTCATGAGTTTCTTGCTCCAAGACGTCGTCCTCCTCCAGTACGAGTCGGCCGAGGAGCTCGCGGAGACGCTGGCCGAGGAGCCCCAGCTCGGGCGGCCCCATCCCTCCGATCACACCTCGCTCAACGCGCTCCTTCCGCCGTCGTTCTTCGTGTACCAGGATCGCCTCAAGGAGCGCGCACAGGCGCTGGCTGAGGCGGCGCGCACGCGCGATGATGGCCGGCTCGGACGCGCGTTTGGCGCGCTTACCGAGACCTGCGTGGGTTGTCACTCCGCCTATCTCTATGAAGAGGTCGACGCGGAGCTGCCCGACACGCTGTAATCGTCGATCGCTGGCGCGCGCGCCTGCCGTGGCGTACCGCTTGCACGCTCTCTCGACGTGCACGCACGCGCGCTCACGAGGAGAGCTCCAAAACGGGCGGAAACCCGCGCCTGGCAGGGCGAGGTCGAAGCCCGGGTCATGGCCACGCTCCACGACCGCAGCAGCGGTCCGCGCGGGGAGAGCCTGACGGAAGTGCTCCACCGGACGCTCTTCGAGGAGGCGCGGCGCTTGGAGCGTTGTCATACGCCCTTCGTCGTGCGCGATCGCGCCTTCTTGGAGAGCGTTCGTGAGCGGCTCGCCGGGGGCCAGGCCGGCCGCTCCGAGGATCCCGAGCAGCTGGTGCGCGAGGTGATCCGCCACTACCTCGACGAGGTCGTGGGCGGCTTCGATACCCGTGTCTATGACGTGGCCATGCGCATCGCGCCCCCGGCGCTCAGCCTGCTGTTGCATGGCGCGCGGGTCGGTGACCCCAAGCTGTTCGACCTGTCGGACCGGATCGCCATCGAGGGGGCGACCGAGCTGCTCGCTCGCCTCTCGAAGCGCGGCCCCGTGGTCCTCGTCCCCACCCACGTGTCGAACCTGGACGGGTTCATTCTGGGCTGGGTCCTGCACGAGCTGCGACTTCCGCCCTTCACGTACGGTGCGGGCCTAAACCTGTATGGCGGACCGCTGCGACGCTTCTGCCTGGAGCATCTCGGCACCTTTACGGTCGACCGCAGCAAGACCGACCCGCTGTACCGCAGGACGCTCAAGACGTACGTCGCCGCGTTGCTCGAGCACGGCCATCACCTGCTCTTTTTTCCCGGAGGGACGCGCAGCCGTTCAGGGGCGATCGAGTCGCGCTTGAAGCTCGGGCTGCTGGGGACGGGCCTCGAAGCCATGCGCAGACGGCTGCCGCGCGGGCAGAGCTCCGTGTTCTTCGTGCCGTGCACGCTGAGCTATCCGCTGGTTTTGGAGGCGGAGACGCTCGTCCGGGAGCACCTCCGGAATCAGGGCGGCTTCCGCTATCTCGAGCCTCCCGATGAGTTCGATCGTCTGTCGCGTTGGCTCGACCTGTTGCGCGCCCTGGCCCGCTTGCGCCTGAGAATTCACGTGCGCCTGGGTGAGGCGCTGGACGCGTTCGGCAATGCCCTCGACGAGGACGGTCGCTCGCGGGACCCGGCGGGCCGCATCATCGATCCGGTGGGCTACCTGCGCGAGGAAGCACGCGTCGTGGACGATCCCGCGCGCGACGCCGAGTACGTGCGGATGCTTGGAACGAAGCTCCTCGAGGGCTATCGACGCAATGTCGTCGCCCTGCCCACGCACGCGGTCGCGCTCTCGGCCTATTCTCTGATGCGCGCCGCCCATCCGGAGCTCGACCTGTATCGCTTTCTTCATCGGACGCAGACGGGCACGTCCTTCGGCGTTCCGGAATTGAGCACACGGCTCGCGCAAGTCCTCGAGGCATTGGAGCGTGCCGAGGGGCGAGGCCAGCTCTCGTGTTCGACGACGCTCAAACGCGCGAGCGCGCTCGAGGTGCTGCACGCAGGGCTCGACGCCTTCTCGGCTTACCATCAGCGTTGCGCGCTCAGGTTGGAGGGGGGCCGCGCCCACGTGCGGGCCTCCGAGCTCATCTTCTACTATCAGAACCGCATTGCGGAGCACATGGGCGAGCTGCGATTCGACGCCACGAGCGCGCCCGGAGGCGGGCCATGAGCCGAAGCGTTGCCGTGTTCGGTGCGGGAAACTGGGGGACCACCCTGGCGCAGGTTGCGGCGCTCAAGGGGCATCGCGTGACGCTGTGGACGCGTAACCCGGACAAGTGCGACGAGATCAACCAGCGTCACACGAACCACTCGGCCTTGCCAGACATCGTCTTGTCAGAGCGCCTCGCGGCGAGCGTCGACCATCGCGCGCTGCTCTCGGACGCGGACCTAGTCGTGATCGCGGTACCCGCGCAGTCCTTTCGGGCCGCGCTCCATCACGTGCGGGACGCGCTGTTTCCGCAGCACGCCATCGTCCACGGGACCAAGGGCCTTGAGCAATCGACGCGCCGCCGCATGTCGGAGTTGGTGTTGGAGGAGACCTGTGTCAGGCAGGTGGGGGCCCTGGCCGGGCCCAACATCGCGCCCGAAGTGGCCAGGGGCCTCCCGGCTGGCACCGTGATCGCCTCCCCGTTCCCCCGCGTCGTGCGGCTCGCGCGCGAGGTATTCGCGAGCGAGCTCTTGATGGTGTTCGAGAGCGCAGACGTCAAGGGCGTCGAGCTCTGCTCCGCCTTCAAGAACGTGGTGGCGATCGCGGCCGGCATGGCCGACGAACTGAAGCTCGGTGACAACGCCAAGGCGCTGCTCATCACGCGAGGCATCGCCGAACTCATGCGTCTGAGCTTGGAGATGGGCGCGTCCCCGGCGACCGTCGCGGGGCTCGCGGGGCTCGGCGACGTGATGGTGACGTGCAGCAGCCGACACTCGCGCAACTGGCGGATCGGCGCCGCGCTGGCTCGCGGCGAGCGCTGGGCGGACACCCAGGCCAAGATCGGCATGGTGGCGGAGGGCGTCTACGCCGCGCGGGTGGTCCGGGACCTCGCACGCCGCTATCGGCTCAAACTCCCGCTCTTCGAGACCGTCTATCGTGTTTTACACGAAGGGCTGACCACGCAGGAGGCCATCAGGTATTTGATGCACCTACCGGTCGGACGCGATATCTCGAGCAAGCTTTCGGCGCGGGCCCCGGTCTCGGTTGGAAAGAGGGGGCCATCGCTGGCATGATGGGTGCTTGGATCAGCGCAGGCGAAGTAACGAGAGGCGGCACATGCGAGGAAGAATCATCTGTCCAGTGGACTTCTCTGAGGGAAGCGACAGCGCACTCGAGCACGCCGCCGGGCTGGCACGAAAGCTCGGCGTCGAACTGGAGCTCGTGCACATCTACCAGGTGCCTGCGCTCGCCATGCCGGACGGGGCCGTGCTCGCCAGTCCGACCTACCTCGCCAACCTGACCTCGCGCGCCCAACAGGAGCTCGAGGTGAAGCGAGCGCAGGTGGCAGGCCAGGGGCTGCAGGTGACCACCACGCTGCTGCAGGGAGATCCGGCCGACTCCATCGTCGAGCACGCGGATAAGAGGGGCGCATCTCTGATCGTCATGGGCACGCACGGGCGGACCGGACTCTCGCGCATGCTCCTCGGGAGTGTCGCCGAGCGCGTCGTGCGTTGCGCGCGCGTGCCCGTGCTCACGGTGAGAAATTCGGAGGCGGAGGAGGCGCGTAGCGCCCGGCTATCCGCGGCCACGCTGGCCGATTGACGTTGACGCAACGACGGCGGGCACGAGGCCTCAGCGTAGCGCCGGGAAGATCCCGATCGAGATGGACAACGAGTGATCGCCCGGCTGCGCCACGTGCCAGTAGCCGCGCGGCAGGTACAGCCAGTCGCCCGGTAAGAGGCGGCAGCTCATGATGGGGCTCGTCTCGCGGCGCACTTGCGAGAAGTCGGGTTCAAATCCCCGCTGCGGCTCGGGATCGATGGTGTTGCGACGGAAGAAGTACTCCTTGTCACCTTCGGTCTGGAGGATGAACACCTCCTCGGCGTCGTAGTGCCAGCCGAACCCGTGCACCCCCCGTGGCGTGGCGAACACGAGTACGCGCTGCTCGCCTGGAAGGTCCCGCTGCAGGCGCGCGCTGACACGGGCGAGCTCGTCGCCGTGGCGCTCCGCATGCCGAATGACGATGCCGATCTGTTGTTCGAACAGAAGCCGAAGCTCGCGCAGCGATCTCGGACAGGGCCGGTCCACGAGCTGGCCGCGGGTGATCACCAGGCAGTCGGGGGCCGGGTGAGACTTCAGAAACACATCCAGGCGCTCCCAGGTGCATGCCGGGATCTGGGAGCACGCGGTGCCCGCCGAAGCGAACGGCGCTCTCCTCCAGTGTTGCTCGAGAAAGCGCGCGAGCTGGACGGGGGAGAGCCAACTCTCGAGCAAGCCCATGGGAGACGGCTGCGCTCTGCACGGAGGCTCCATGCGATTGAATTAGCCCACGCGTGCCGTGGCGCGCTTCCCCTTGTTTTGGACCGTCTCTGACGATGTGCACCCAACTGGTACTGATCACGGGGGCATGTCGAAGCTGCATCGGCGCGGCACGCCTAGAACAATCCCTGCTGCCGAGACGGCTTGGGCAACTTGAGATGTTCGTAGGCGCGATCGGTCGCCACGCGTCCGCGCGCGGTGCGTGCGAGCAGCCCTTGCTGGATCAGGAACGGCTCGTACACGTCTTCCAGGGTGTCGCGCGGCTCGCTCAGGGCCGCAGCCAGCGTTTCGATGCCCACGGGGCCGCCCTTGTAGTAATCGATGATCACGGTGAGGAAACGCCGGTCCATCTCGTCGAGGCCGGCCCGATCTACGTCGAGGCGATCGAGCGCCTGCTCGGCCACGCGCGCGGAGAGGGTGCCGTTGCTCAGCACTTCCGCGAAGTCACGTGCGCGTCGCAACAATCGGTTGGCGATGCGCGGGGTGCCCCGCGCGCGGCGCGCGATCTCGAAGGCGGCGCCCTCGTCGATCGGGATCTCAAGCAGCCCCGCGCTGCGCGCGACCACCCGCGCGAGTTGTTCGGGCGGGTAGTAATCGAGGCGCGCCACGTAGCCGAAGCGCGAGAGCAGCGGCGCCGTGAGCAGCCCCGTGCGCGTGGTGGCCGCCACCAGGGTGAAGGGCCTGAGCGGGAGCTGCAGCGTTTGGGCGTAGGGGCCATCGCCCGTGACCACCTCGATGCGAAAGTCCTCGATGGCGGTGTAGAGGTTCTCTTCGACCACGGGGGCGAGGCGGTGGATCTCGTCGATGAAGAGCACGTCCCGCTCGTTGAGCTTGGTCACCAGCGAGGCGAGCTGGCCCTTGTGCTCGATGGCCGGACCCGACGCGAGCACGAGGTTCACGTTGAGCTCTTCGGCCAGGATGTTGGCCAGGGTGGTCTTGCCGAGGCCGGGCGGGCCGCAGAAGAGCACGTGATCGAGCGGCTCCTTGCGCTGCAGCGCGGCCTGCACGAACACCTTGAGGTTTTCCTTGATCTTGTCCTGCCCCACGAAGTCGTCGAAGCGGGAAGGGCGCAAGGTGAGGTCGTAGCGGCGATCGTCCTCGCGCGGCTCGGCCTCGACCAGTTCGTTCATGCGCTCACTCATGGTCTCTCATGCGAGTGAAGCCAACGCTTCACGGAGCAGCTCTTCGGCGGGCTTGCCATCGGCCTGGGGGACTAGTTTTTGTAGCGCGCTCTCGGCCTCGTAGGGCTTGAAGCCCATCTGGACCAGCGCGCCGTGCACAGTGGCGAGCGCGCCCGTAAACGTGCTCGAGGGGGCTGCGCTCTTGGGCGCAGGCATGGGCGCGCTGCCGCCGCTCACGAAGTGCAGCTTGTCTTTCAGCTCGAGCACCAGGCGCTCGACGATCTTGGGGCCCACGCCGCTGATGCCCTTGAAGCGCGCCTTGTCGCCGCGGTTGAG
>JBIQKA010000272.1:0-3398 GCA_044507075.1 Myxococcales bacterium | reverse complement strand
ACGGCCTCCGGGATCATCGTGACCAGCATGCTCTGCTTGGCGTCGATCGGGCAGCCCACGCCGCAGTAGCCGGTGTGCGCGCAATGCTTGACGTTGCGGTGCAGAAGGTCGGTGTGCCAGCCGAGCTTTTTGGCGCCGTTCCAGGTGATCAGGTTGTTCTTGTTCACCTGCTCGAGCGTCATCTTTACGACGTTGAGCCGCTTCTCCACCTCTTCCCAGTGCGGCACCAGCGCGTCGTGGGTGAGCCCCTTCACGTCGTGGTGTTCTTGCCAGAACTCCATCACGCGCTTGGGCGTGCGAAAGCACGTCGTCCAGTTGATTACCGTGGTGCCCCCCACCGCGCGTCCCTGCACGACCTGGATGCTGCGATCGGCGGTGCCGCGCCCGCCCGCCTCCTGGTAGAGGCGAGGCACCATGTTGCGCTCCGTCATGTCGAACGTGTCGCTGGTGTGAAAGCCGCCTTCCTCCAGCACGATCACACTCTTGCCCTTGGTGGCCAGGCGCTGCGCCACGTGGGCTCCGCCTGCGCCCGAGCCGACGATGCACACGTCGCACGCGAGCTCCTGGTCCGCCGTCACCTCGGATCCGATCACGACCGCCATCTCAACTCCCCTTGGCCGAGGCGGCGCCGCGCAGGCTCGCGAGGTCCACCAGGTTGTCGCCGTACATGCGGCGCAGGCCTGCGGCGTCGGGGGGGCCTTCGTAGCCGGTGCGGGTCCAGCTGCGGGGATCGCCCCAATAAAGCGCCATGACCAGCGCGCTGAGCCCGTTGTAGATGGTCCGGCGCAGGCCCAGGCGTGAGTCCCGGAACGCGCGCAGGGCCCGTGTGCGCGCGTTCTCGTCGAGCTGCGTAAAGGGTCGGGCGCGCTCGCCGAACACCGCGCCCGCGAGCGGGCTCTCGATCGTCCGCAGCGCAAGCTTGAAGCCCTCGCGCTGATCCGCATCGGCCGTCGCGAACATCGCGTCGATGCGCTCAGGGATGCCGAGCTCGCTCGCGGAGGGGATGCTCTGCGCGCGCCGGGGGCACAGCGTGTCGGCGACGGCGGCCAAGATCGCGTACTCGTCGCGCGACAGGACGGACAGATGCTCGGGTGCGGCGGGCGGGCGGAGGGTCTTTTGAAAGGACAGCCCGGTGCCGGCGAGGGCCAAGAGCGCGCTGCCCCAGAGTCCGCTCTGCATCAGGCGGCGGCGGGACAGCGTGCGTGCCGCGTTCGGGGCGTTCATCGCGTCCAAGTGTCCTGTCCAACCCAGGGGGCGTCAACAGCCGGAGGTCCTCGCTGAAGGTCACGCGGACACAGGGAAATCTCCGTCGGCGCCTTGGGTCAAAAGCAAGAGGGCCCCGCATAAGCACGCGGAGCCCTCTTGCGTTAGTGGGGCATGTGGGACTCGAACCTACAGCCAACGGATTAAGAATCCGCTGCTCTACCAATTGAGCTAATGCCCCGTAAATCAGAGTTACAACCAGCGCGCCCGGCAGGATTCGAACCTACGACCCTCGGATTCGAAGTCCGATGCTCTATCCAGCTGAGCTACGGGCGCTTATCGCGACCGAGCTGGCTGGCTGCGACACTGCCGTGTCACAGAGAGCCGAGCGGCCGGCTTTTACTCCAGATTCTCTCTCTGTCAAACGACGATCGCGCGAACCGCGACCATCTCATCTTTGGGGTGGATGACGGGAATTGAACCCGCGACACCCGGAGCCACAATCCAGTGCTCTACCACTGAGCTACACCCACCAAAGTGAGGGCGGAGTGTAGTGGTGAAGGCCCGGTTGGCAAGCAAGGAATGGTGGTGTTGATGTCGGGGAGGGCGCGCGCCCTCTCCGCCCGTTCGCAGTCGAGCGGCGCCGCGTCCGCCCCGTCGCGCGACCCACGCTGGCCCGGAGCCAGGCTCAAGGCGGACCCGCTCCCTCGCCGCCGACCGGTCCGAGATGCTTGCCCGTGATCAGCCGCGCGCCCGACCAGTACCTGCGCGACCACTCCGCCATCGCGATGCCCGCGGCCACCGAGACCGGGTAGCTGTGGTTGATGCCGAACATGGGGATCGCGACCACGGCCTCCGCGGCGGCGACGATCTCGGGGGTCAGACCGTGGTTCTCACTGCCGAACACCAGCACACAGTCCTGCTCGGGGAAGCTGTAGTCCCAGAGACCTTGGACCTTGGGGTGGTCCTTCTCCACCGCCACCAGCCGAAGGTCCCGCGTGCGAACGTGCTCGAGGAACTCCGCCTCGCTGGGAATGCGGGTGATGTTCTCGTACTTCTCCATGCCCATCGAGGCCCGCTCGTAGTACGGCTCCTCGCCGATCAGCATGATCTCCCGCACGAGGAAGGAGTGAGCGACCCGGATGATGGCGCCCACATTGAAGGGATTCTTCGAGCGTTGGACTGCGATTCGGAGGGGCGTACGCAGGCGATCCAGCTCGCGTCGGATCTCCTCGAGGGGCATGTCGAAGGGGGCTACGTACATGATGGGTCGGACCGTTCGAGGTGCTGGGAAAGAGGCGGCGCGCCGGCCGGCGAGCGCCAAAAACTGCGAGAAACACGGGGCTTCGATCGCGGCGTGTGACCGCGATATCAGACCGCCATGGGCCTCAGGGTCGGGAAACCGAGCGCAGCAGTGTGGCGCACTCGTCGAAAATCGCTAAGGAGCCGTGCAAGAGACTTTCAGCCATGCTTCGTTTGTGCTCGTATCCCAGGTGAGCACACAGTCCGCCGACGTTTCTGGACGCAAGGAGGAGGGTTGTGAGCGAAGCACTGCGTACGGAGGATGCCATGGGTTCAAGGCTCGGCGAGTCAGAGTTCGGCGAGACAGAGTTTGGTGCGACGTCTGAAGGCTCGGAGCTGCATGGCGGGTATGCGGATAGCGAGCTGGGACCGCCCTCGAGACGCCGCCTGGACGACCTGGATGGCGACGAGGACGGGGACCTCGACGAGTACGGCGACGAAGACGACGAGCCGCTCGACGAGCGCGGCTACTGGGGCGACGACGAAGAGGACGACGACCCCGGCACGTTCATCGAGTCCGCCGACGGGGAAGGCGGCGGTGGTGGCATCGTCGAAGAAGACGAATTCGAGGCGAAATTCTCGGCCGACGACGAGGAAGAGCCGCCCGCGCAGGATTACGCCGCCGCGGCCTCGGGCCCCGCGGTCGTCCCGGTCGAGGGCCCCGTTCCGAGCACCCTGAAGCTTTCGCCGAAGAAGAAGGAAAAGACCGTCAAGGCAGCGCCGGAAGAAGCAGCCGAAGAGCTCGAGGCGCCCAAGCCGAAGGCGGCCCCCAAGGCCAAGAAGGCGAAGGTCGAGAAGGCTCCGGAAGCCCCGAAGGTCGTGGAGACCAAGGCCAAGGCCGAGCCCAAGAAGGCGAAGGCCGAGAAGGCGAAGGCGAAACCCGCCCCCAAGGC
>JBIQKA010000078.1:0-23729 GCA_044507075.1 Myxococcales bacterium | reverse complement strand
GCGGGCGAGGAAGACGCGGGCGAAGAAGACGCGGGCGGGGAAGACGCGGGCGTCGATGCAGCCGTGGACGACGCCGGGGAGGGTGCGCCCGACCCCACGCTCGAGGACGGGGGCGAGGCAGAGAAACCAGACACGGGTGTCGGCGATACGATGGATGCCGCCCTGGAGAGCCCGGCGGAAGACGCGGCTCGACCGACGCTGCCCGAGGAAGAAGCGACTCTCGATGCGGAGATACTAGCGCCATCCGTGCCCGTCGCGGAGGCGGGCACGCCCAACGAGAAGAGCTCCTCTGGCGGCTGCGCAGTGGGACCGACCGATGATCACAGGGCCACGCTGTTCGTGCTGCTGGCCCTGTGCGCGTGCTTGCTCCAGCGTCAGCGGCGCCGCGCGCGACACCTGGCGGATGGCTTACGTGCTGGCAGGCGTGCGAGCCTCGGCCTGCGAGCTTCGTGAGCGACCTTGCGGGTTGGTGATGCCCGCCTGAGCGGTGCGATTTGCACCACGGATAGGCTCCGCTCGCGTTCGAGCGCGCTGACACGCTGGGTCTAGAGGACGGGCACGCGCGTGCGAGAAGACGTCTGCAAGCTGGCCCTACGATCTACAGCAGGGGCAGTCACATCCGCACTTCGCGGAGTCGATGCCACAGCGAGGGAGGCTGCTTGTGCTGCGCAAAATCTTGAGCTTCATCGGTGCGACATGCGGAGTACTCGCGTTGTCGTCGGAGTCGCAGGCGCAACCGCCGGTACGGTGCGCGGACGTGATGTTTCCTGTGTCGCTGGCGCCGAATGCTCCAGTCGACAGCCAAATCTACGGCCGGCTCTGCGCGCGGGGAGCGCTTCAAAACAAGACGATCCAGGTGCTCTTACACGGTGGCAGCTACGACCATCGGTACTGGGACTGGCCCTATCGTCCGCAAAAGTACTCGTACGTTCGCGAGATGACGGCGGCGGGCTATGCCACGCTGAGCATCGATCGCATTGCGACCGGCAGGAGCACGCAGCCTTCGGATGGAAGCGCGGTGACGCTCCATACCAGCGCCTATACCGTTCATCAGGTCGTCCAGCAGCTCAGGGCCGGCACGCACGTCGTGCCTGGTCTTGGAAGAGTGAAGCCAGACAACATCCATCTGGTCGGCTTCTCGCTCGGATCCTTCGTCGCGACGATCGAGGCGTCGGAGTACGATGATGTGGATGGGGTCGTGCTGACCGCCTACTCGCACACGCTCGGTCCGGCGGCCTACGCTTCGTTCGACCTCGCGTACCCCGCGAATTTCGAGCCTCGGTTCGCGCATCTGCCCGACACCTATCTCACCACGCTGCCGGGCGTGCGCGAGGAGCTCTTCTTCTACACGCCGGGAGTTGCGCCCGCGATGCTCCAGCTCGACGAGCAGATGAAGCAGACCTACACGCTCGGTGAACTGACCGACATCTTCCCCTCCCTCGAGGCGAGCGCGGGTGTGCGGGTGCCGACCCTGCTCGTGGTGGGCGACCGCGACATGATCTCGTGCGAGGCGCCGAGCTGCACGGCCACGGGCTCCCTCGATACCGAGGGCGCCAACTTCCCACCGGAGGCAGAGCTCGAGATCGCCATCATCCCGGAGGCTGGGCACACCCTCAACCTGCACTATCCCGCGGGTCGGGTGTTCGACGTCGTCCGTGCGTGGTCGGACCGTCAAGCGGAGCGTGGGCCGCGACCCCGTCCGCGAAAGCACTGCGACCGCTGAGCCGGGGCGCCCCCCCCCGCAGGCGCAATTGCGGTCGAAGCGCGCGCTGGCCTCTCCGTGCACCGAGCGTTGACCCAGCGTGCGCGCGTGATCCACGATCGCGGCTTGCGTCTACCATCACCGTTCATGGTCGAGCCCGCGCACGCCGTGCTGAACCCTCCGCGTCCGATGGCCTTCGGTTGGAGCTCCGATCAAGAACGGCGAGAGGCCGATCGGTTCGCCTGCTTTCGCGAGGAAATCGCGGCGCGCTATGGGATTGGCCAGGTCTGCACCCCGAGCCCTGTGCCGGCGTTTCGGGCGTCCCTCGAAGGGCTCCAGGTCGGCGGGACGACCATGGTGGAGGTCGCCGCCGATGCGCTGGTCCTCGAGCGCTCGCGCCGCGACGTGGAGGAGGCTGACCCCGACATCTTCGCGCTGGGCGTGCTGCTCGAGGGGAAGGCGCGGGTGCTGCAGGACGGGCGCGAGACGCTGCTCGAGCCGTCGGACTTGGTGCTCTGTGATAGCCGGCGCCCCTTCCGCATCCGCTTCGATGGACCCTTCCGGCAGCTCCTGGTGCACTTCCCTCGCTCGCAGCTGCACGAGCGGCTCGCTCACCCCGAGCGTGTGACCGCCACCCGCTTCGACGGTCGTTCGGGCATGGCATACGTCACGGCCTCGTTGTTCCACGCGATCTATCGCGAAGCGTCTGCCCTCGGCGGCGACGAGGACGCGCTGATGCGGCATGCACTCGACCTGCTCTCGCTCACGCTGGGAGGACCCGGAGGCGCGAGCGATGACCGCGCAGAGCGGACCTTCCTGTCGCGCGTCCACGCGTTCATCGACGCGAACCTCGCCGAACCGGACTTGACGCCGGACCTGATCGCCGAGCGTCACCGCGTCTCACGGCGCTACCTCTACCGGACCTTTGAGGCGACCGGAGAGTCGGTGTGTGAGTTCATCCGCAGGCGGAGGCTCGAGCGTTGCAGGGCTGCGCTCTGCGATCCGAGTCAGGCCGAGCGCGCCATCTCGGACATCGCACTGAGCTGGGGGTTCAGCGACCCGAGCCACTTCTCTCGAGCTTTCCGGCTCGCCTTCGGCGTAAGCCCTCGAGATGTCCGCGGCTCCTCGGAGCTGCAAACGCAACACAAAGGTCGTTCACGGAGGTAGATGGACATGGGGGGGCGTACGATGGCGTGGGAGCGAAGTGGGACGGTGTTCGTCATCGTCCACAGCCCACAAGCGCCGAGCGACGAAGACTACCGCGGGGCGCTGGACGGCTACGCGAAGCACCTGGGCCGCTTTCGCAGCATCTTGATCTACTCGGAGGGAGGCGCGCCCAATCCCGCGCAGCGCAAGCGAACCACCGATTTCTGGCAGGGCAAGGAACTCCCCCCGACGGCCATCATGACCTCGTCGACCCTGGCACGAGGCGTGCTCACCGCGCTCAGCTGGTTCTTCCCCGAACAGAAGCTCCGCGCCGTCAAGGACAACGACTTTCGGACAGCCTTTGAGCATCTCCAGGTCCCTGTCTCGGAACGCGCGGCAGCCGAGCAGACGGTCGCCCGCCTGCGCCGAGAGCTCGTGGAACCGCTCGCAGCCGCCGGAGGCTGAGCACCGCCGCCCGCTCTCAGAGCAGCGTGTAGATGAACGGGGCCGCCGCTGCTCCGCCGAGGACCACCAGCGCGCCGAGGAGCACCACGGCGACCAGGAGTCGGGGGGGGGGCTGCCATGCGAGCCAGTAGGGATGGACCCGAGTGCGCGCCACGATGACGGGGTAGGTGTCCCCGTCCCGCCATCGAAGCATGCGCCCTCGGTGCTGGCGCCATGTGTATCGCTTGTACAGCTCCGCGCTTCAATCCGCGGACCAGGCGCCGAGCTTCTCGAGCACGCTCTGCGGCAGGTCCGTGCCAACCCGGCCTTCCTGGTGCTCGAGCGCCAACACCGCGGTGCGCGCCTGGGCATCGGGACGCGGCAGGAGCATCAGCTCGTAGGTGCGCTGGCGCGCGTTGATGGTGCGAATGCGGGGCTTGTGCTTGGCCTGCACCTCGCCGTTGCCGTGCGTACCGAGCGTCCAGGCCTCGACGGCGACCTGACTCGGCGGCACGTCGTCGCCAGCGCTGGCCGTGAGCGTGGCCCCGTCTGGCCCGAGCAGGTACAAGTGCGCCGAGTTTGCGCCGGCCTCGTTCATGGCGCGCTTGAGCACGCTGCGCGCGCGCGAGCGGGTGAAGCCGCGCACAGGGGTGTGCACCTCGAGCTCCTCGCCGTCTTCGATGGGCGTGATCATCTCGCTGCCGTTGGGATCGGATGGCTGCCGCTCGCTGCGCGGCAAAGAGCGGAGGAGGGTGGCCGCCGAGCGCGCCGACTGGGAGATCACGAACTTGCTGCCGGAGCGCTTGGCGCTCTCGCGCATGGCCTTCACCGCCTCCCGCACGCCGTCGCCGTCGCCGCAGATGCGCGCGATGCGCGCCGCGTTCTCGTACTCCGCCGACAACCAGGCGTACTCGCGGCGCTCCTCGTAGAACTTGATGTTCCTCTGGGTGATAGCCTCGGCCTGCGCGCGCTCACCGAGCGCCGCCAGGGCCACCGCGAGCTCACGGTCCACGTGGCCGTACATGATCGCGTACTCGCGGTCGGCGTCGTTGATCACCGAGCGCGCCCGCTCGCAGACCTCCCGGGCCTCTGCGTACTTCCCAGACTCGTTGAGCGCGCCTGCGTAGGCTCCGTAGCCGGCGACCCAACCGATGGCGCTGCGCATCGGATACTTGGTCACGAATTCCTTGCCGAGCTCGATGGCCTTCTCCAGGTTGCCGCGGCGGTACTGGTACATCACGCGCGTCACGTCGCGCAGCGGGGTCAGCGTAGGGACCTCGCGCACGAGCTCCTCGAGCCGCTCCACCGCGCGGCGCGCCGACACCAGGTCCCCGAGGCGTGCGCTGGCCACGCCCTCGACCGGCACCGCGAACCACTCGACCTGCCAGGTCGTGCCGCCCTGGATGGCATGTGTGTCCAGCATGCGGCGATGGCGGTCCGCTTCGTCGCGACCGCCGCGGACCGTGTGATAGGTGAGGCGGATGCGCTGGGCCGATGCGCGTGCCAGCTGCGTGCCCACGGCCTCCACGGCGTCGGCCACGGCCAAGGCGTCCGAACCCGCCCGATAGCACTCGTTGATGCCGGCCGAGAGCATGAGTCCGGCGCGCAGATCCAGGCGCTCGGCTTCGGTCATGTCCGAAGCCCGGTGCTTGTTGAGGTGATCGAGCGCCTTTTGCACTGCGTCGCGGACTTCGACTTCTCGTCCCAGCGGTTGCGTCGCCACGGCCCGGCCCGTCAGGTAGACGATCCGACCCGAGGTCACGGGGGGCGCGCCCTGCAAGAAAGAGATCTTCTCCAGCAGCTCGCTCGCACCCTTGGCGTCCAGGCCGAGCACACGCACGCCGAGCAGGGAGAGCAGCGAGCGACACAGGTACTTCAAGGATAGATAGGGGCCCGGGCCGCGCTGCCGGAGCGGTGTGAAGAGGCGTCGGACGGCGGTGCACACGAACACCGAGGCCATGACCGCGAACGGCCCGAGGTAGCGCTGGAGGCGACGCAGCTGCGGCAACAGCATCCAGCGTTCGAGCATTTCGATGGTGTCGATGCCGTAGCGCTGGGCGAGCCGGTAGTCATAGAGGAACCCTGCGCGCACGAGGATGGTACGCAGCGCGAGCCGTCTCTCGAGCGGCGCGTCCTCCCGCTCGTAGACCTCGAGCGCCTTCTCCGCGGCGGCCATCGCGCCGGCGTAAGCGAGGCCGGATTCGATCAACGGTGGGGTGACCTGTGCCAGCAGATCGGCGCCCTTCTGCGCATCGTCCGTGTGTACGAGGTGCCAACCTGCTTCGAGTCGGTGCTCCAGATCGGGCGTCGGGCTCGCCAGCAGGGACCTGGCCAACTGGGCGTGGAGCTGCTTCTCCCGCGCTGAGTCGAGCGTGATCCGCACCGCGTTGCGCATCGCCTCCTGCGCGAACGCGTACTCGCCGCGCGCCGTCACGAGCACGCCGTGGCGCACCAACTCCTCGAGCGCCAGCAGCGTGTCCTCGTTGCTCCCCTCGCTCGCCGCCAGGCAGCGCTCGAGCGGGACACTGCTGCGGCACGTCGCGATCAGCTGCGCGACCTTGCGGCCCTGGGAACTCAAGAGGTCCAGGCGCAGCGCGAGCGTGTGCGCCAGGTCGTCCGGAACCTGGTCGTCGATCTCTTGGTGAGGGAGCGCGAAGGCGCCCTCGATGAAGCGGATGGTGCCGCGTCTCAAGAGCAGTGAAGCGAGCTCCATGGTCAGGGCGGGGTTGCCTCGGGCCTGGCGGTAGAGCCAGGCCACCACGCGCTCGAGGTGCGGGACCTGCCCGAACAGCGACGTGCAGATCGCCCGGATGCCGTCCTGGTCCAACGCCTCCAGCAGGATGTGCCGCGCGTCCTTGGCGAACAAGGCAACGGGCGTCTCCGCCAGCGCCTCCTCCACGCCCCGTCCGGTCGCGACCACCAAAAGCGCGCGCTGCTCTGCTTCCCGCGCCAGCGAGGCTACGAAGGCGTTGGAGAAGGGATCAGCCACGTGCAGGTCGTCGATCAAGAACACCCAGGTGCCCTCGGAGGTGGCCACGTGCGCGTAGGCGCTGAGCGCGGCGTGCAGGCGCGCGCGTGCCTCGGGGCTCGGGGTGTTCGACTGCAGCGGGTTTCGCGCCTCGCGATCGAGCTGCTTCACCAGCGCCTGATCGCGGTAGTCGAGCAGCTTGAATGCCTCCGGCGCGGCGCGCCGCAGCCCCTGGTAGATTTCGCGGACGAGCTCGCCGCTCGCGCTTCCGCCTACCCCGAAGGCGCGCACCACCCGGGCCCCCCGCGTCTGGGCGAGCAGGGCCACTTCCTGCAGCAGGCGGGTTCGTCCGATGCCCGCAGGTCCGGTGATGAACAGGCCGCCGCCCTTGCGCTCGGTGGCGCGCATCAGCGCCTGCTCGAAGAGCGCCAGCTCCTTGCGCCGGCCCACGAAGCGCGCGCTGCTCAGGTAGCTCTGCTCGAGCTCCACGGCGTCGTCGAACTCGAGCCCGGCGATCTGGTTCAGCCGCACGATCACTTCCGCGGCCGACGAGGGGCGTTTCACCGGGTCGAGCTCGAGCAGCGACATCACCAGATCGTCGAGCGCCTCGGGTAAGTCGGGCACGCTCTTGCGCAAGCGCGCCGGCGGGTCCACGCCGTGGTAGCCGAGCTGCGCGGTGGTCTTCGGTTCGTAGGGGAGCTTGCGGGTGATCAGCCAATAGGCGAGGGCGCCGAGGGAGTACAGATCCGAGCGCTGATCGAGCACCGAGCCCTCCCACGCCTCGGGAGACACGAACGGCGGCGTCCCGGCCAGATTGGGTGGCACGCCGAAGGGCACCATCATGCCAAAGTCCATCAGCTTGCAGCGCCCGGAGCTGGTCTTGCGCACGTTGCGCGGGCTCAGGTCGCGGTGCAACAGCCGGTGGGCGTGCAAGAGCGCGAGCGAGGTCGCCACGTCGCGAAGCATGCGGCAGCAATCGTGGTAGTCGGTGGGGCCGGTCTCGAGCAGATCCTGGCCGTCCAGGAGCTCCATCGTGTAGTAGGGAGTCTCCTGGTCCACGCCGAAGTCGTGCACCGCGATGATGTATGGATGCCGCAGTCTCGCCAGCGCGTGATACTCCGCGCGGAACAGGGCGACGCGGTGGCGATGGGCCGGCAGCAACCGTTTGAGGGCGACCTTGCGACCCGTGGTGTTGTCCCGCGCGGAGAACACCTCCCCCATTCCGCCCTGGGACATGCGTTCAAGCAGCTGATATCGGCCAGCGACGAGCGTGTTCAGGGTCGAACCGCGCGGATCGCGTGAGCTCGCCGTCGCAACGCGGTCACGGGGACTAGATTCGGCGGTCATCACGCGGGCGGGTCGAGGCAGACATCGGGGCGAGAGCACCATCTTCTCACAGTTCGGGGGACACGATCCTCTCCGAGACCGGGAATAGGTACAGTCGGTGTGGCCGTGTAGGCGCGTCGCTGCGCTGTGGCTGTGCGTAAGAAAAAGTTCACGCCTGTAGGTACCTGGGATTTGGCCCTCCGAGCGCGGTAGTATCGGAGAAAGCGCCGCGCCGGGGCCGGGCTTTGGGAGCTCGCTTTCGAGCGCGCGCGATCACGGCGAGCAGAGAGGTCGAAGCGGGATCTTGCCCGCGAGAGAAACCATGACGAAGAAGCGCCGAAGAAACGGTCACATCCGTCTGCTGACGCACCCAGGGAACAACGGCCCCAAGCCGATCCCCATCCACTGGGGCGCGGCCACGCCCGAGGAGCGCGGCCCGCTGATCGCGACCCTCACGCAGCCGAGTCACCGCAATGTCATCGGCGCCCACTCCGGCTCCTACGCCATCTACCGCGCGCTCGCCGTGGCTTACGGCGCGCTCGATCCGACGCACCAGGCGGACCTCACCAACACCGCGCCGACCACGCAGATAGGTCCTCACCCTGGCTGGGCGGACCCCGAGCGCATCGTGTCCATCGATCCGTACGGGCACATGGTCAGCGACGTCTTCCACGAGCAGCTCGCGCGCGGCTACAACATCCAGCCCACGATCGCGATCACGCAGGCCCACCTGCATGTGCCCGAGGTCCAGAGCGCGATCGAGAAGGGACGGCTCACGCCGGACGGGCGCGTGCTCCGCGCATCGGGCGATTGCGTGGTGACCAAGGCGGCGGTGGAGCCTGCCTGGTACTTGCCGGGCGTGGCCAAGCGCTTCGGCGTGGATGAGACCGAGCTGCGTCACACCCTGTTCGAGGAGACCGCGGGCATGTATCCGGAGCTGGTCACGCGGGGGGATCTCGAGGTGTTTCTTCCGCCCATCGGCGGCCAGACGCTCTACATCTTCGGCGACGTCAGCCGGATCCACGATCCCTCCGTGCCGCTCACGGCTCGCGTGCACGACGAGTGCAATGGCTCGGACGTGTTCGGGTCCGACATCTGCACCTGTCGCCCATACCTCACGCACGCCATCGAGGAGTGCATCCGTCAGGCTCAGGAGGGCGGCACGGGCCTCATCGCCTACTCCCGCAAGGAGGGGCGCGCGCTCGGGGAGGTCACCAAGTTCTTGGTGTACAACGCGCGCAAGCGGCAAGAGGGCGGCGATCGCGCGGACGCCTACTTCGCCCGCACAGAGTGCGTCGCAGGCGTGCAAGACGTTCGCTTTCAGGAGCTCATGCCCGACGTACTGCACTGGCTTGGCATCACGCACATTCACCGCTTCGTCTCGATGAGCAACGTGAAGTTCGACGCCATCACCAAGAGCGGCATCACCATCGGCCAACGCGTGAAGATCCCCGAGGGGCTCATCCCCGCCGACGCGCGCGTGGAGATCGAGGCCAAGATCGCCGCTGGCTACTACACCGAAGGCTCGATCCCGCCACCCGACATGTTGGCCACAGTGAAAGGGCGCGCGCTCGATGAGTGAACAATGGGGCTCCCCCGGCTCGGACGAAAAAGTGCGCGCGCTCGCCTCGGCGCGCGCGATTCGCGAGCGCACGGGCAACATCTTCGAAGCTGGCTTGCGGGACGAGCTCGCGCACTTTCGCATCGAGCTCGCGCGGCTCGACGACGTCGCGCGCAAGACCGCCGAGCTCACGCGGCATCGTTATCCCCGCCTCGTGATCCCCGCCCACAGCCGCTTCGGCCACTTCGACGCAGGTGGCGTGGCGCGGCTCTCCGAGGTGGAGCGGGCACTCTCGGCGCTCGACCCCATGGAGCGCGCGCGTTCGCTGGTCGACTTGGTGGTGACGAGCGTGCTGCTCGACGCGGGAGCAGGCATGACCTGGCGCTATCGTGAGGCCGAAACGGGCGTCGAACTCGGGCGCTCTGAGGGCCTGGCCGTGGCGAGTCTTGTGCTGGTGCGGGAGGGCGGGCTCTCGAGCCGCGCACGCGCCTACGAAGTGGACGCCAAGGGGCTCAAGGTGTTCGGCGAGCCCGAGCTCTCGCGTGTGTTTCAGGTGAGCGAGCAGAATCCGCTCGTGGGCGTGTCCGGTCGGGTCGCGCTCCTGCGTGCGTTGGGAGAGGTCGTCGAGGAGCACGAGATGTTCCGCGGGCTTTCTCGCCCGGGCGCGCTGATCGATCATCTCTGGACGCAGGCCGAAGACGGCGTGCTGCGGGCGGAGCAGATCCTCTCTGCGGTGCTCGAGGGGCTCGGCAGCATCTGGCCCGGGCGCATCGTGCTCGACTCAGTGCCGCTCGGCGACGTGTGGCGACACCCCAAGGCGGGCGGCGACGCGGCGACCCACGGGCTCGTGCCCTTCCACAAGCTCTCGCAGTGGCTGAGCTACTCGCTCCTCTACCCGCTGCGCGTGTCGGGGCTGCAAATCGTCGAGCTCGACGCGCTCACCGGCCTGGCCGAGTACCGCAACGGCGGGCTGTTCGTGGACGGCGGCGTGCTCGTGCCCAAGCACCAGGGCGTGCTCACGGAGGCGCACGAGGTGGGCTCCGAGCTCGTGGTGGAGTGGCGCGCCCTCACCGTGGCGCTGCTCGATCGCGTGGCCCCGCTCGTGCGCGGCGTGCTCGGCACGAACACGGCCACCATGCCGCTCGCCTCGGTGCTCGAGGGCGGCACCTGGGCGCTGGGGCGCAAGCTTGCGGCCGAACGGCGGCCCGATGGCGGCCCTCCCATCCGTGTGATCAGTGACGGCACGGTGTTTTAAGTCGAGGCGAGCGGTCCTTTCCGCGAGCCCTTTGCGAGGTCCCATCATGTACCGTGAAGTTCACGTCCTCTCCCATCCCCTGATCCAGCACAAGCTCACGCTGCTGCGCGGCAAGCAGCTCAGCTCTCGCGGCTTTCGCGCGCTCACGCAGGAGATCGGCGCCCTGTTGGTCTACGAGGTCATGCGCGACGCCCCGACGCGCCCCGTGGAGGTGGAGACCCCCCTCGGGCCCGCGTACGGCGTGGAGCTCGACGGCAAGAAGATCGTGCTGGTGGCGATCCTGCGCGCAGGGCTTGGCGTGCTCGACGGCATGCTCACCGTGCTGCCCTCGGCGCGGGTGGGTCACATCGGCCTCTACCGCGATCCCAAGCTGGGCACGGCGGTGGAGTACTACCTGAAGCTGCCGCACAACATGGCCGAGCGCGACGCGATCGTGGTCTCCTCCGTGCTCGCCACGGGCAGCTCCGCAGCGGCGGCGGTGCGCCGCGTGCGGGAGAGCGGCGCGCGCTCGGTGCGCTTCGTGAGCCTGGTGGCGTGCCATGAGGGGCTTCGCTACTTCCACGACGAGCACCCCGAGGTCCCGGTCTACACCTGCGCCGTGGACGAAGCGCTCAACGCGCGCGGGTTCATCGTGCCTGGGCTCGGCGACGTGGGAGACCGGCTGTACGGTACGGAGTGAGCATGGGGGTGAGGCGCATCGCGGTGAGCGGAGGGCCTGGAGCTGGCAAGACCACGCTCTGGAACGCCCTTCGCGCGCGCCACCCCGCCCAGTTCGTGCCCGTGCCCGAGGTCGCGACGCTGATGTTCCAGCACGTCTTTCCCCGGGTGCGCGACGCAGACGAGCGCTGCGCCGTCCAGCGCGCGATCTTCGCGGTGCAAAGGGAGCTCGAGGCCTTCCACGAAGCGCGCCTGACCTCGGGCCAAATCTTGCTCTGTGATCGTGGCACGCCCGACGGCGGAGGTTACTGGCCAAGGGGCCACGAGGACTTCTTCCGCTGCCTTTCGACCACGCATCACGCGGAGCTCACCCGCTACGACGCCGTGCTGTTCATGGAGAGCGCGGCGGTCGGCGGGCTCTCCATCGCCGAGGGCAACCACGTGCGCGAGGAGGACCTGACGGCCGCGGTGGAGATCGACCGCAGGTTGCGCGCGGTGTGGCAGGACCATCCGCGCTTCGTGCACGTGGCCCACGAGCCTGACTTCGAGGTAAAGATCGTGCGGGGCCTCGAGGCGCTCGCTCCGTTGCTCTGACTCACCAGGGACGTGAGCCTGACGGCGCGTTCACAGCCCGTCCGCGTCGCTGGACGCGGGCTCTACGGTCTCCATGGGCGTCGTGCCGCGCGCGGCGGAGAATTCGGTGAGCAGGGCCGAGAACGACGAAGCCGCGGTGTCGTAGCGCACGCGCAGCGTGTCGCCGGCGACGCAGAACGTGCCGTGCGTGTAAGGATCGACGCCGCTGTCTCCTCCGTAGTAGCCCTCCTCGATCAGCGAGGGATCGATCGTGGTCATGGAGAGCTTGTCGCCTTCCACGAGGTATCTACCATCGGCGATCTCTTCGTAGGGCTCATCGTCGCTCACGATCGACACGCAGTTGTTGCCCTCGATGGTGCCGCTCAACAGCTCACAGGTGTACGGCTCACCCACCAACTCGGAGATCTCGTTCAGGCAAGACACGGGGACGACGTAGAGTTGGCGGATCGTGGTCGTGGTGTTCTGGGTGTAGGTGCCATCGGGGTGGAAGGTGATGGAGCCCGAGACGGTGGTGCTTCCCTCGTAGTGGCCCGGCTCAGCGCAGGGGAACGGGAGCAAGCCGTTTTCGCCGAAGGGCAAGTCTACGAACGCGCTGCATCCGGTCTCGAGATTCCAGGTGCCCGTCAGGTCACCGCCACATGCCTGATAGCCCGTGTTGCAGGCCTGGCCCCAGCCATCGCCGCTGTCGCCGCCGTCGTTCGCGGGTGAGAGCAGCACGCTGAACGCGCTGAAGTGCGTGGTGGTCGCGCTGATCTTGCCGCCCTCCACCTTGGAGTCGGCGAGCGCGGTCCACTTGTCCGTGTTGGTTTGGGCGTCCTTTTCGAGGAACACGATCTCGGCCTTCTTGCCCTTGAGCGGAACACCCTTGAGCTCGAAGTTCATCTTCACCGGCGCCATGAACTCGGTGTCGGTGAACTCGTAGACGTCGATCGCGACGTCCTTTTCGCGCGGGCGACCCTTCTTGGAGGTGACCGTCAGCGTGATGGAGCGGTCCGTGTCGACCGCTCCCTGTGGGATCTCCACCGAGACCGCACCCAGGTTGATCTTGCCGCCAGCGGCCGCGGTCACCAGCGCGGTGGTCGTCTCCCCCACGTAGCTTGGAGGCCCACTGTCGTTTCCGTCGCTGCAGGCAGCGAGGACCATCATCGCGGCCGAGAACCAAAGACCGCTCCACTGAGCGGGACGCAACAGCATTTTCATTCCTCTTCACTCCTCCGGTATGCGGAGCGATCCTGGTACGCAGGGGCCTATCCCAAGCCTCCGACAGCGTCGAAGTCTGGCATTTTTCTCGGCCAAATGGCCAGTGGAAGCGCGCTGTCACGTCCGCGCGCGCGGCGTGGCTTTGCGCCAGGTTCCGACGGAGAGTGAGCGCTCGCTTCTAGTTGGGCGCGAGCCGATTCAGATCGAACAACCCAAACTCCAAAGGCTGCTCCTGCGCGAAGGCCGCGTGTAACCCATCCAGGTTGGTCCAAAACCACGGGCTCGTGCGGCTCACGCCGAAACGCGCGTGAAACAGCTCGAACGACTCCGGTCCCTTGAGACCCGCGATGCCGTTCACGAACGCCTCGAGCTCACTCTTCGGGATGCGGAAGAACGCGTTCGGGTAGGCGCCCACGAAGCCCCGCAGCACCGTGATGCGATCCTCCGCAGGCACGCGCCGCGCGTCCTCGCGGAACATCTGCGCCACGTTGGTGTGGGCGCTGTCGCGCAAGAGCGTGAAGAAGCTCGAGCGTCCGTCTCCGTGCACCTCCAAGAAGCTGGTTTCGGGCAGGGAGGAGGGCGCTTGGCCTACCAGCGCCGTCAGCCGGCTGAGCGGAACGCGCAGGGCCGCGTCGCCCTCCGAGCTCAGGTCGCGACGTGCGTCGCGTACATCGGCGAGCTTTTCGCGCAGCATCTCGAACAGCTCGAGTTCGGGCTGCCGGGTCGTGTAGCGGATGTCCGTCTCGCCATCGAAGTAGGCCATCTCGCCGTAGACGCCGTCCTTCACCGACCCGCGCACCTTGCGGTACCAGGCGTCCACCAGTGGGCGCCTGCGCGACTTGGGCAGCAATGTGAGGAAGTTGAACTCCGACTCCATGCGCAGAAAATCCATGTACATGCGCGTGTTGAGTTGGTGGCCCACGTTGCCGAATACATCGAAGCCGGCCACCAGCAAGTAATGGATGCGCTCGAGGATCGCATAGCTCACGAGCCAGGCGGTCTTGGGCGCGGTCCCCGCGAAGCCCTTGACCACCGTGGCGCTGTCGTAGTGGCGGAACACGGTCAACGCCGCGTTCGGATTGTGGCCGTCGCCGTCCCATACCAGGTCGAGGTTGACCCTCCCGGGCACGCGATCGAGCTTGGCGAGGCGCCGACTCTTGGCCGCGAGGTACTTCTTCTGATTGCGCGCGTAGCGCAACCAGCTCAAGAGCCGCCCGTTGCTGCCGCCCTCCGCCGGGAGGTCCAGGCGATCGGTGACACGCGAGAGAAATTCGTCCTCCGCTTGCAGGATCTTCGAGTCGGGGTTCACGAAGGTGATCCAGAAGCGATCCTGGATGACGTCGACCGCCAGCTGGCCGCGGCACACGGGGCCCTTGATGAAGCTCATCATCGTGAACTCCGCCTCGTCGAGCATGAAGCGGTAGCGCGAGCGCGCGGGGATGGCGTGAAAGGCGCGAAACGGGTTGGAGGCCACCTCAGGCTCGTAGGAGGGGAGCTCGGTCACCTCGTAGATGGGCGCGAAGAACAGCTCCTGCCAGCGCGCCATGCGGGTCTCGTTCAGCGCGTAGGGCATGTTGGTCTTGGCCAGTACCGTCTCGTGCTTGCGCAAGAGGCGATAGAAGACCGGACCGGGACCTGGGTCCTCGAACGGCCGGCGCGTGGGGATCTCGTCGATGGTCTGGCCGGGCGGCGTGTGCGAGCGCACCAACCGGAAGAAGAGGCGTTGATCTGCGGCGGTGTTTTCCGGTTGCAGATCGGAGAAGTAGAAGTTGGCCAGAAACAGGTGCTCGTAGATGTAGCGCGCCACCAGGCGGGACTTGGGGGTGGGCTCGTTGAAGAACGCCTCCCAGCGCGAAACCGCATCCAGCACGTCTTGGGAGAGGGGAGATCTCGGCGCGTTGGGGGCGCCTGCCTCGACCCACTCGGCGATCGAAGCGTGTTCGCGCGCGTCGAGGCCAGGTAGCGCGTAGGGCATGCCCCACAAGGGATGCTCCTCGGCGTAGCGCGGAAACTCCTCCGGCGTGGGGCACACGGCCTCGCGATCCAGACCGAGCTCGAAGCTCTTGGGCAGTGGCTCGGAGAGCGTCAGCGGGTGCTGCCGCTTGAGCTCGAGCATGCGTACGAGAAGGCTATGTCTGGGGTCGCTCTCGACGCCCTCGGGCAGCACCGACCAGAAATTCTTCTTGCGCCACTCGGAGGTGCTGCGGGCGTCGGTGAAGAGGCGGGTCGGGGCCGCCGCGAGCAGGCGCGAGCCCTCGTAGATCTCGGCCTTGCTCGCTCCTCGGGAGATGCCCTCGAGCGAGCTCAAGATCAGCTGACAGGGCGCGTCGTAGCAGCCGTGGCAGACCACGCAGCGCCGATCGAAGGTCTGCTTGGCCGCGCTGAACGTCTGCGCGTCATCCTGGCGCTGCTCGGGCGCGCTGGCCTGCTTCGTGCTCACCACGGGTGGCACGCGACGGGCCTCCACAGGGGGCTTCGGCTTGCAGGCCGTCAAGAGTGCGAGCGCGGCGAGTATGAGCAGGGAGCGTGGGCTCATGCGTGTCGGGATCTCCGGCGGCCAAAGTAGCTCGGGGGGCCGTCGTTGGCTCGCATGCGACGCGGGCCCGTGTCTCGCGAAGACCGCGGCGTACCTTTCCGTAGGCACGAGCTTCTTTGAGGAAAGCGCTGGCGAGCAGCCAAAATGGGCGACAGATTGAGAACTGTATGACCTCGCTGAAAACAACCCTTTCGGTGACGGCCCAACCCGCGCACATCTCCGACCAGGTCGGCTCGGTGACGCCCGCAGAGTCGGGCTTGTCGGTCGATCCCGAGGATCTGGGCAAGCAGTTTCTCGCTGCGGCCGTGGAGCAGAGCAACGGCTCCGAGTGGCCGCGCGGGCTTTACGAGGACGACTTTCCGAGCGATGACGAAATGGCTCTCAGCGAGGCGCTCGATCTCGAAGCGGACACGGGCAGCCTACGCTCGTGGGAGCGCGCGTTGCTCCGGGCCCTCGCCGACGGAAAGTCCGAAGAGGAGGCCAGCGGCTTCCCGCGCTCCTTTCGCGGGCGACCTCTGCGCGTGGAGCGGACCCTGTCGCGCGAGTTCGACGGCGAACAATCGAGTCACGCCTGGGACGAGGTGGACCTGACCGATGAAGCCATCCACGAGGCGTCCCTGCTCGACCACGAGGGGCCCGAACTAGGCGAGGCGATCGCCCCCAGCGTGCTCAAGACCGACGACACCCATACGCACGGCAAGCGGCGCCGCGGTCACTTGCCGCTGAGCGCACGGCGTGCTTCGCCGAGGGCCCAGAGCGGGAAGACCTTGAGGTAGTTGTCGTAGTGGATGGCGCAGCTCTTGTTGAACATGCCGGCGATGCGCTCCGCGGGGTAGCTTCCGTCCTCGCGCTGCCTCGTGATCAAGAACCGTACGCCCTGTTCGACCGCGCGTGAGCGGCCCTCGCCGCCGGCGATCAGCGCGAGCAGAGCCCAGGAGGTCATCACCGCCTGCCCCTGCTCGGCGTGCACATAGGTGCGCTTGAGGTTGCTCTCGGCCGTCTCCCCCCAACCTCCGTCGGGCAGCTGCTTGGAGATCAAAAATTCGCAGGCCCGCCGGATCTGCGGGCTCTTCTCGCTGAGCCCAGCGGCCTTCAGGCCCTCGATGCCGAACCAGGTGCCGTAGGTGAAGCAGATGCCCCAGGAGCCCTCGAAGGAGCCGTCCGGACGCTGCTCGCGCAGGAGGTAGCTCTTGCCGCGCGCGATCGCCCGCGCGATGTCGGCCTCGCGGTCGTTCGGGTAGCGCTCCCGAAACTGTTCCAACGCGAGCATCGAGGCCGCCGTGCACTCCACGTACGGGTAGTCGATCATGATGTCGCCGAAGCAGTTCGAGGGGTTGAGCTTCTCGAGCCAGCGCGGGCCGCGCGTGGGCTCGTAGCTGGCCCAGCCGCCGCTCTGCGTCTGGCTCCACAGCAGATAGTCCACCGCGTCGAGCAGACGCTCCTTGCTGAGCGGCGTCTTCACGCGTGGGGCGAGCAGCATGGCGGCGCGCAGGCCCTCCGCCGTACAGTCGCTGACGATCCAACCGTTGTCTTTGGCCGAGAAACACCAGCCACCCTTGGTGCGGTCGCGGAAGCCCAGCTCGCGCAGCGGCGGATCTTCGCGCACCTGGTTGTCGTCGATGAATTGATGGGCTCTCACCAGAAGGTCGTGGTGCTGATCTGCGCGGCCGCTCGCGTGCACCGCCTGGACCGCGAACGCAGTGTCCCAGAGCTGCGAGGAGTGGTAGCCCTGCACCTTGGTGCCGTCCTTGGCCTGGTACAGGTACTCGGGTAGACGCTCGCGGTGGCGCTTGAGCTCCATGCCGTAGGGCCGCTCGTGGTGCCAGACCCACAAATGGAAGGCCTTGTTGACCGGGCCGATACACACGTAGTTGGTGTTCTGGTCCTCGGCGTCGATCTGCTCGAGCGTGACTTCCAGCGCACGCGGGCGCAGCGGCTTGTTCGGCAACTCCTCGTAGGCCAAGAAGGCCCGGTTGGCGGCCTTCATGAGCGCGTGCACCGGCGTGTAGTCGTCGCTCTTGGCCACGCTGTCGCGGGCGCGCTCCCAGTTCACGTTCTCGTAGCCCTGGGCGTAGAGCTCCTCGCGGATCTCGAGCACGCGCGCGTTGAGCGGCATCTGCACTCGCTTGCCGTAGAGAAACGACATCGGCAGCGACACCATGCGCGAGTGGCACCACAGCTTGCTCGGGTGCATCGGCAGCTGCTTCGGCAACAGCCACAGCTCGGGCGGCACCGGGTTCATGCCGCGGTAGTCGTAGAGGTTGAGCAGGCAGAGGAAGAACTTCCCCCACATGGCCGCGTGCTCGGGCCCGCCGTTTTTGTGGATGAAGGCGCGCGCGCGCACCATGGCGGGATCGTCCGCGGGCACGTCGTACAAGCGCATCGCGGCGTAGATGATGGTGCTCGTGAAGAGGTAGCTGTGGCTCTCCACGTGCAGGCCCCAGCCACCGTCTTCGTTCTGCGTGTTCTGAAGGTAGCGCAGGATGTCCGCGCGTACGTCGGCCGGGATCTCGGTGTTGGTGCCGTAACAGCTGCCGAGGTACATCGGCACGAGGAACATCGGGCCGCCGTAGTCTCCCGGCCACGCGCCATCCTCACGCTGGTGGGAGGCGAGAAACGACAGGCCTCGATCGATCGCGCCCTCGAGCGCGTCTTTCAGGGAGAGGGCGTCCGTCGGCGCGTCCAACGCTTTCGTCGGCG
Source organism: Myxococcales bacterium (assembly GCA_044507075.1). Lineage (GTDB taxonomy): Bacteria > Myxococcota_A > Polyangia > Polyangiales > DASUME01 > DASUME01. The sequence continues at coordinate 5,640 of JBIQKA010000078.1, read as the reverse complement.
CAGGAGCAGCGTCTTGGTTCGAGCGTCGACCCATCGAACTCATCGTTTCCATGACGATGCCCCCTCCGATCAAGCGTGGCGTTCTTCTGGCAAATTGCGCGCCGCCCATAGTTGGCGGTAACGCGCCTTGAGCGCCGCGTCGTCCGACACGTGCGCAAGACAATCGGCGATCACCTGCTCCACGGCCTGGCGCGAGATCTTGACCTCTTCGTCCACCAAGAACATCGCGTCGTTGCCGCGGGCGTGCACCAACGTGAGGGCGGCCATCCACAACGGCAGGAGGCAAAAGAGACGCACGCCCTTCTGATCCGCCGGGATCGAGAGCGCGTACTGGAGCGCCTGCTCGAGCTTGTTCTTGGCGAGCTCGAACAGCGGCGCGACCGCCAGGTGGGCCCGATCCCGCACCTCTTCGTCCGTGAGCGTCACGATGCTGATCCCGACGCGCTCACAGGCGGCGCGTGGGACGAACGACCAATGGCGCCCGCGGTCATCGGTGACGTCCTTGAGGATGTTGACCAGCTGCAGGCCCGCACCGAAGGCTTCGCAGTGGCGTCGCATGTCCGCGAGCGTGCGCGGGTCGACCTGATCGCCCATCGCCTCCGCGAACAGCTCGGTGAGCATGTGGCCCACGGTGCCCGCGACGTAGTAGCAGTACCGCTCGAGATCCTCGACCGTGTACAGCGCCACGAAGCCGTCGTCGCCGGGCTCGCGGTGCGTGTAGAGGCTCATGCCGCGGGCCATCTCGGCCACCCAGCGCCCCACCACCGCCTGCATGCGCTCGGGCAATGAGCCGAACACCGTCATCACGCGCGTGAGCTTGCGGGCCAGGGAGAGCTCCGCGTCATCCCCCTCGATGGTCTCGAAGGCGAGCGAGAACTCGCGTGCGCTGTGGCCTTGCTCGATCACACCGAGGAACAGGTTGAACAGCTCGTCCTTTCGTCCGCGCGGCACCGCGGGGTGATCCTCGACGGTGTCGGCGATGCGGCACAGCAGATAGCCGCAGGTCACCGCGACCTCGAGATCCCCGGGCAGCATGGCGATGGGCTTGGAGAAGGTGCGCGAGACCGCGACCAGGCTCTCCTTGCAGAACGCCCAGTCGTCTCCCGACTGTTCCGCGCGGAACAGCTCGGGGCGCGGGCGCGCGCGACGCTGGGCCTCGAGCGAGGTGAGGGCGTCGACGAGATCGCAGCAGCGCTCCCAGGCCTCTTCGTTGCGGGCCTCGCGGACCTCGACCGAGATCGTATCGGCGAGGCGGGCGATCAGGTGGGGCACCGCGCGCTGGATCACGCCCCAGTGCGGGCCGCGCACGGTGAGCAGGGCGTTGACGGCGCGGGCCGTGAGCTCCGGGGCCCCGGCGCGCTCGTCGGGGCGGGCGGGGAAGGTGCCGTCCTCGGCCTGGGCCGCGGACAGAAAGCGCGCCGCGCGACGCAGCACCGGGGAGGCGGCGGGCTCGCCGACGGCCGCGAGCGCGCGCATCGCGTGGGCGGTGTTGCTGAGCGCTCCTTCGAGTTCGCTCGCTGGCCAGCTCCCGTCCTTGGCCTGGCTCTGAAGCAGGAAGCGGCGCGCCCGTGAGAGGGCGTCCGTGTAGCGGAAGGCGCCGTCGTCGCCGTAGCGATCGCGGCAGCGCGCGAGCGCGCGGCAGGCGAGCTCGGTGGTCGCGAGATCGGGCTGAGCGGAGGGCTCTGGCCAGGGCGCGAAGCCGCCGTTCGGACGTTGGCAGGCGAGCAAGTGGCGCACGCCGTCGTCGAGACGATCGATGGTGGAGGTGTCGTCCGCGCGCACCAGGCTCAGCATGAACGAGGCGAAATCGCTCGCGCGGATCACGTGTGGATCGGACTCGTAGGCGTCGAGCAGGCTCGCGATGCCAAGGCGCGCCATCGGGCGCTTGGCCAGGCCCATGCGCGCGTTCATGCTGACGCCGAGATCCGAGGCGTCGATGGCGGCCACCATACGGGTGGCCCGGCGCATGAGCACCCAGTGCGGGTCGTGTCCGATGCGCTCATGCAGGCGCTTGAGCTCGAGCAACAAGGCGTCGCCCGCGAGCGACAGCGCCTCCTGCAGCGTGGGACCTTCGCCCTTTTCGGCGCCGGCCTCCATCACCGGCACCGCGGGGAGGGGCTCGGGATGCGCGGGCTTGAGCAGCTTGAGGCGCCAGGGCAAAGGGCGCTCGGAGGTGCTCTTCATGCGGTAGACGCGGCGCCCGCGCGAGGGGGCGAGCGAAGCGGCGGGCCACTGCACCCACTCGCGGTAGGGTGCGAGCGAGGGCAAGAGGGCGTCGAAGCGGCCCGCCTGCGAGAGCTCACTGATCGTGCTCTTGAACGCCGAGAGCGCCATGCGCGAGAAGGAAGCGCCGAAGGCGGAGCGGCTCGATTCGGCGCCCATCAAGAGGCGCATCGTGCGCTCGCGTTCCGAGCTGCTCTTGCGCCACACGCGGTAGACCGCGCCGCGGATCTGCGCCGCGCTCGCGTCCTCGCGGGAGAGCACCTGGTACAGCGCGTTGGAGAGCAGCTCGGGCACGTAGCTGTTGCGCTCACGCGAGCGCTGGTATGCCTGGAGCGAGCGGCTCTCGCCCGAGAGCTCGGCGTCCAAGAAGCCGAGCGTCATCCCCGCCGCCGTGAGCGGGTGGAAGTGGCCCACGGAGTCGCCCGCGAGCCAGACCGGGCCCTCGCCGTAATAGCCGCGCGGGGCGAAGCGGTTGACGGCCCAGTGCACGGGGCCGCGCTCGAGCGCGTCGCGGAAGGAGCGGCGGAGGCGGCCCGGCAAGACCGCCTGGAAACCGTCCCACAGGAACGTCGGGTTGCGGCGGCTGGCGTCGAACGAGAGCGGGACGTCGAAGCAGCCTCGAATGAGATCGGGGGCGATACGGTACATGAGGACCGGACCGGGTCCCCCCAGCACGACGTGGCCGTAGCCCTCCACCGGCAGCTCCACGCCGCGCAGCTCGACCGAGGCCATGTACGAGACGGGGGCCCCATGCGAGGCGAGCCCGAGCGCCTTGCGCGCGACCGAGGAGCGCCCATCGGCGCCGATCACGCGACCCGCGTGGACGCTGCGCTCTCCCTCACGGGTGCGGAACGTGACCTGGTGACCTTCGATGGCCGTGACGCGCGCATAGGGCTCGTAGTCGACCTCGTCGAGCGACGCGGCGCGATCGCGCAGGGCCTGCACGATGCTCGAGTGCTCGCACGCGAGCGCGACGTGCCCGCTCGGATAGGCGAGCTCCACGGGCTCGCTGCCATCGTCCGGAAAGACCACGAAGCCGTAGCCGGTGCGTGCATCGGCGCCCTCGAGCCGCCCGATGCGCAGGCGATCGAGCACGGCCACGCCGGGAGGGTGCAGCCACTCGCCCGCGAAGCGGCGCGCCGCCTCTGGGTTGGCTTCAAGCAGGAGGACCCGCGCACCCGCGCGCGCGGCCGCCACCGCTGCGACTGAGCCCACCGGTCCCGCCCCGACTACCACGACGTCGTAGCTGCTCCGCATCTCTGCCTGTCCTCCCCCTGAGCCTTGCGCCGGTGTAGTCACCTGAGCTTTCGCAGGCAAGCCTGAACTCCGCCCAAAACAGCGAAACAACGTGAAAAAGTCCCAATGAAAGATCATTCACTATCAGTGAGCCGAGGGTCAGCACGCGCGTTCGAGTCGACCGCTCCTTGGGACAGCGGGCGCCAGTCTCGATCGCGGACCGGGCGAACGGCCCCCCATGCAGGCTCCGAACTGGCGCTTGACGGGTGCATTCGGCTGGCGATAAGCGATCGTCCATGCTCGAGATTGAGCGGCTCGCGAGCGCGCGAGATTTCCTCGCAGCCGCCCACGGCTTCCTCGCCGATCGCGAGCTGACCTGTGGCCTCAAGTTGGGAGTCTCCAACCTGCTCGCGCACGAACCAGAGGCGTGCCCGGGAGCCTGGTTCGCCGTGATCCGATCTCGGGGCGAGGTCCGCGGCTGCGCGCTGCAGACGCCCCCCCGTAACCTCGTGATCTCCGACCTGAAGCGGGACGCCGCGGCGGCCCTGGCGGAATTCCTGTCGGCTGCCGACACGCGGTTTTCCGGGGTCCATGGTCCGGCCACCAGTGCGGCGGATTTCGCGGTCGCTTGGTCCGAGCGGCAGCGCGTGCGCGCTCATCCGGAGCTCGCGCTGCGCCTCTTCTCCCTCAGGCGGGTCAAGCTGCGCCCCGGGGTGCCGGGGCTGATGCGGCTCGCGAGGCCGCGCGATGAGCGGCTGGTCATCCGCTGGTTTCGGGCGTTTCACCGTGAGGCTCTCCCGCGTGATCGCGCGGACCCGTTCGTCATCGCCCGACGCGCGCTCGACGAAGGCCGCGTGTTCGTGTGGGACCGAGGGGGGCCCGTGTGCATGGCGGCCTTGGGGCGGGAGCTCGTCACCAGCGCCTCGATTGGTCCCGTGTACACGCCACCCGAGCGCAGGGGCGCAGGGTATGCCACGGCGCTCGTGTCCGCGCTCAGCCAGTACGTGCTCGACGCGGGCAAGCGCTACGCCTGCCTATTTACGGACTTGGCCAACCCGATCTCCAACCGGATCTATCCGCGCATCGGCTACGAGCCGATCACGGACTATCGAGAGATCGCGTTCCAGCGAATCTAAGCAGTCGTGTCTGTGAACGTGGTCGTGAGCCGGTTCGCCCCCCTGATCGTGCCCGCGCTCGTGAGCCGGAACGACCCCGTGGCCGTGATCAACGCCAAGCCCCTACGGCTCGATGCCTGGCATGCTCGCCGTGACGTCGACGACCATTTCGATCGAGGACCCGTCGCCGGGGTTCCGCGGGTTGTCTTGCGAGCCATAGACGCAGCGCGCGGTCGTGCAGATCGCGAACGGGCGCCCATTGTCGTACGCACATTGGTGGGGCGGCGTGTCGGTGATGATGGTCACGGCCTCCGACGCGCGAGCGGTGAAGCGGACGTGCAATAGGTTGTCTTCGTAGGACACGAAGGTGATGTCCTGAACGGAGATCGTACCCGCACCCGACTGATTGAAGCCCGGAGCAGGCAGGAACCAAGCACCAGCGCCGAGCACGTGTTTCTCGAAGTTCGCGATGGAAAAGCCGTCCAACACGAGCTGACTCGAGAACCGAAGGGAAACTTCGACGTCGTCGAGGCGGAGGTCCAACTTGTGCTCAGCAAAGTCGCGCGCGGGATCGGCCGCATCGGGCTTGCGGCAGAGGCCGTCCGGTGCGTTGCGACACACGAAGCCCGGTTCGGAGGCCGGCACACTTGCCGAGAACGAACGCGCCTGCTGGAAGCAGCTTTGGACTGGACAGTACTCCGTGCCCCGCGCCTCTTTGACGAGCGGCCAACAAGTCTCGCCTGGTTTGGGCGGCGCAGGAACTTCACTCTCGCAGGCGACCGAACTCACGAGGAGAGCGCCAAGCAACAACGTCAAGCGCATGTCAAATCCTCTCGAAGCAATGGCTGTCGCTCGTATCACATCCCGTCACGAGGAGCGATAGTAGAATCTGTACAATTACCGCAGCGCCCAGCGTAGCGCGCCGGTAGCTCCTCCATCGGGCACGCTAATCTTCTGCCCTCGTCCCCCTGTTCCCCACGAGCCTCGACAACGCGCGTTGAAATTCCTTCACGCTCACGCTCACGTGCTCCACCACGCGTCCGTAGAGCAGGCTCGTCGGCACGTG